>SVAJ01000001.1 GCA_015059435.1 Bacillota bacterium | reverse complement strand
ATCAAAATAATACCATTTATCTCCTATCTTTTGCATACCAGTCTGTAATATACCATCTTTATTCGTATAATATAAATCACCTTGATATGATATTGTTCTTGGCCCTACCATTAATTTCTTAGTTGTAATACCAAAGAAGTATGGAGTATTTCCTATCTTAGTAACTCCACTAGAAGTTTCCCCATCTTCATTCATATAGTAAGTTAAACCATTATAATTTAACCAACCCTTCATTATCTTTCCATATTTTATTCCAAAGAAATATGATTTTCCATCTACTTCTCTTATTCCTTGATATCTTTCTTTTGTATTTAAATCAAAATAATACTTAGCTCCATCTATTTCTTGCCATCCACTTTGTTTAACACCATCTTTATAATAATATGTATTACCATCAACAGTTACTAATCCATTAAGATTCTCTGCATTTACGTTTATAATAAAAACTGAAAAAACAATAATGATATAAATACAGACTTTTTTCACACTACTACCTCCTATATAAAAAACAATACATCTTTGTAATTAACTTATTCTTTTCAATAATTGCTTTAAATACATTTCTCTTTTTGAAATAATCATTTCTTTTGTAATTAGGAACATACTCATTTAAATAACTAAAACTTTTATCAATAAATTCCATTCCTATTTTTTTATCTTTTTGTACTCTTTGTTGAATATTATAATTAGTAATTATTCTAACTATTAATTCACAAACACTATCTTTCATATATTCTTTATTTTGAAAATACACTCTAATTATATCAATAATATCTAAAATATCAAAACATCTTCTATCTCTAACAGTTGTCTCACTATTATCATGTATTACATAATAATTTAAACATTCACTTACTTGCCCAATTTTTTTAGCTTTATCTAAAGCCTCTACTACAAATGGAGCATCTTCGTATTTTAAATTTTCCACAAACTTAATATTATTATCAATAATTAATTCTCTCTTATATAATTTATTCCATGGTGACAAATTTACTTTTAATAAAATATTAGGATCATCTTTTAAACTATGACCTATAGTATCTATTTTTTCTTCCAATAATTCATCATTAATTACTCTATAAAAATTACAAACAACTAAATCACAAGAATTATTAGTAGCATAATTATATAATATATCACATGCATCTTCTCTTAAATAATCATCAGAGTCAACAAACATTATATATTTACCAGTTGCTTTACTAATACCAAAGTTTCTAGTCTTACCAATACCTTGATTCTTATTTTTAAAATATTTAATTCTTTTATCTTTATAACTTTTAATAATATCTTCTGAATCATCAGTTGAACCATCATTAACTAGTATTATTTCTAATTCTTTCTTAGTCTGATTAATTAATGAATCAATACACTTATTCAAACTATCTTCTGCATTATATATTGGAACTATTATACTAATATCTGCCATAATACCACATCCTTATTTTATTAATTTTCTAGAATAAACATCTTTATCATTCTTTTGATAATATAAAATAGCATTATTAACATCACTATCACATACTCTATTAATTATCAAATCAATCTCATCATCATTCAATCTATATCCCTGTACAAATCTTTCTAATCTAATACTTGGTAAATTAACAGCATATTCAATAATTTCTTCTCTTGTTAAAACATGATCTATATATATTTTATCAGTAACACATAAACCATAATAATCATAATACTCATCAAAAGATTCTAAAACATTACCAAGTGCTCTAACCTTCGCAATATCTATCTCTCCATTTATACCATCAAAATATCTTAAACCATCTTCTAAATTTTTAACAAAATGAAAACCATAACCATTATTACCATATTTTAAATCTTTTTTCTCATTAAAAGTATATATACCTTTTTCTTCAAACTTTAAACCATATCTATTAATTAAACCTTTATTAAAAACCTTATAACCTTCCACTTAATCATTCCTTATCTTGTAATAAATCTTAGGAGAAATAGATACTAATATTTTCTTTATTCTTCTACTAAAAGTATCTACTAAAATATTATCAAAAGCTTTATTTTTTCTTAATAATTTTAAATATTTTTTATAATCTTTATTTTTTAATTCACATATTTTAATTATTAAACTATTAGATATAAAACTTTTAAAATATGCCTTATCCAAATCAGTTTTATCAATCTCACTAATTAAATAATTATAATGATTATAAAAATCATCAACCTTCTTTAAAGTCTTACTATAATCTTTATTACTCATAATACTATTACTTCTTTGCAAATAATTATAACCTACATATGAAATACTATTAACAACACTAGCTTTTATAATAACTAGAGGAATTAAACCATAATCTTCATGAATCATACCTTCTGCAAATTTAAATTTATTTTTTAAATAATAATCTTTTCTTATAGCATAACACCAAGCATTCTCTACAAAATGATAACCTGTGATTAATTTAAATGCATCTACTCCATTTTTATTATTAAAAGAATTTTCTTTATAATTGATCACTTTATCACTATCTTCAAATACTTCCCTGATTTGAAATCTAACAACATCAGGATTATTACTTAAAGAATCATTTAATTTTTTTAATAAATCTTTATCAATATAATCATCACTATCAATAAATATAATATACTCACCACTAGCTTTTTTAACTCCACTATTTCTAGCAGCACTTAACCCTTTATTTTTTTGATTAACAATTTTAAAATCATATTTTTTAACTATATCCATACTATTATCTAAAGTTCCATCATTAACAACAATAACTTCATAATCTTTAAATGTTTGTTTTTCTATACTATCTAAACATTTCTCAATATATTTCTCCACATTATAAACTGGAACTATTATACTAAACTTAGGCATTATATCACCTCATCAAAAACTTCTTCTATCTTTTTAATACGCTTCTTTTGAATTTCTTCTATATCAATATAATCAATTTTTTTATTCGTTTTAATAATATCTTTTACTTCTTTAATCATCATTTCTTTATCTTTATCAATTATAAAAGCATACTTACTAATATCTATATCACTATCACTAACACCTATTGTAGTAATTATTTTTTTATTTAAAGCTATAGCTTCTAAATAAGTAACAGGAAATCCTTCATAGTCAGATGTTAAAATAATATAATCTGCTTGTTTCATATATGGAAAAGGATTTTTCTTAGCTCCTAAAAAGATTACTCTATCTTCTAGTTTATTATCAACTACTTCTTGTTCATACTTACTTCTATCAGAACCATCCCCAACAATCCACAAATCTAAATTATCAATATTTTTTACTAAATTAATTTGTCTAGAAACTTTCTTTGAATTATCATCAAGTCTACCTACAAATACTAATAATTTATTTTTACTCTTATTAATAGAAATATTTTCATTACTATTTTTAATAACTTCATCTACATCAATAAAATTATTAAATACTAAACATTTATTACTAAGAGAACTATATTTTTCAATAAATCCATCTTTACTTTCATTAGATACAAATATTATTTTTCTATATTGATCTACATTTCTACTATTAAAGAACTTATAAAATTCATCTTCATTATAAATATTTCTATAATCACTATGCACATATAATGAACTATTCTTAGAACCAATTAATGCAAGTTTAGATGAACTATAACTATAAGTCGCATAGCAACAACTAAAATCATATTTATGATAATTAAATATCTTAAATATTAGTTTACGAGCAAAATTTAAAGTCTTTCTAACCACTATATTTTTCGAATTAGAGACTTTCACTTCTCTAACATTAACTCTTTTATCTAATTTATCTAAAAGAATTCCTTCTTTTTTCTCCAATACTAAAGTAACCTCATATTTATCATAATTAATTCTATTTAATAAATTAACAAGTGCAGTTTCAATACCACCTAAATCTAAATTATAAGCAGTAAATAATAGTCTCTTTTTCATATAACCACCTATTATAATTATAACATGTTCAAGCCTATTATTACAAAAAAAAAGCTATAAATTATCTTTATAGCTTATATCATAATTACTAGGACCATTAATACATTTACCATCTAAATCAAATCTAGATCCATGACAAGGACAATCCCAAGTCTTCTCAACCTCATTAAATTCTAAACTACATCCCAAATGAGGACACTTATTATAAACAATATGTTTAATATTATTATCATCCACATAAATACCAACGTTTTTACCATTCATAGTATCAAATCTAACATTATTACTATACCAAGATTTATTTCTATTAATTTTAGAACCTACAAATGATTTCATATTAGAAAAAAGAGTAACGGGAAAATTAATAATATTAGAAGAATTAATACCCCTTTTTGGATTAAATAAATCTATATATTTATTACTCTTTTTTAAAATAATATCACTTAACACTTTACCAGCTATACTACCATTAGTCATTCCCCAAGTATTATAACCAGTACCAATTAATAAATTATCATCTATCTTTCCTATTAACGGTAAATAATCATTAGTAATGATATCTATATTAGACCATAAATAAAGATATTTTTTATCTTCAAGCAAACTAAAATTATTTTTATCATTATTTTTAAAAGCTATATTATGTGAACCAACTAAATTTATTTCATATACATCATCAATGTCTTTATGATATCTAATTGATTTAGTAGGTTTACTAGTATTAATAGCATTAAAATGAAAATCTTTATCGACTTTATTAACTCCAATATAAGACTTTTCTAAAGTAGTCTTAAATGGAAATAAATATGGAAATAAAAAATAAGGATAATGAAGAGCTAAAACTACTTTTTTAGTTTTAATAAAAAAGTTATTTACTTTACAAATATAATAACCATCTTCTTTTTCTATCGAATCAACTTTACTGTTTTCATATATATTAATTTTATTTTTTAAAAGCAATTTCTTTAAAGAATATAAATATTTTAAAGGATGAAAAACATAAGTACCAGAAACACTAATTGCATATTTAATTTTATTACTATTAGGTAACATACTAGATTCATAAACCTTTGATCCAAACCTTTTTAATATATCTTTTTCTAACTTCACATCTTTTATTTTTTCTTTATCATCAGTAAACAAATAAGATTCACTTTCGAATAAATCACAGGAAATATTATTAGTATCAACTATATTCTTTAAAATTTTAATAGCATCTTTTTGAGAATCAAAATATTTTTTAGCAACATCATATCCAAAAGACTTATTTAATTTAGAATAAATATTTTCTTGCAAATAAGTAATTTTAGCTGTCGATCTAGAAGTTATTCCCATACCAATTCTATCTCTTTCAACAAGTGCTACTTTTAAATTACTATTCATTAAATGATAAGCTGTACTAATACCAGTAATACCTCCACCTATAATTAAAACATCAACATCTATATCTTTATTTAATTTATTAGACTTACCTAAAGTAATATCATTTATCCAAATACTATTTGTATTCATAAACATCACCAATATTAGTATGTACAAATACAGAACAAATTATTAATAAACTAATCTAATTTACATTTTTTACCCTATAATAAATAATAATGAATATATCAATAAATACAGGTATAACAAATATAACATACAAAATATATAACATAATCTTAGCATATCTATCTTGCATAGAAATTTTATTTACTAAAAGATTTTCTTTTTTATTTTTCGCAGCATATACAAAAACAATTATTAAAGATATTAACCAAACAAAAGAAAAAATATCATCATTTTCTTTAGTTCCAATTTCAACAACTTCTGGAACTGCTACTGTTACAATATTTTCACTTAGTTTATCCTTTGAAATAACATTACCATATTTATCTACCACTTCTTCATATATTATTTCTTTTTCTCCATCTTTTCCTGCTGTAATTACTCGTCTAGTGTTTTTTTCTTTTTTGGTATTCTTTTTATATTTTATCTCATATTTTAGAGCTACTTTTTCTACGACCTTTTTCTTATATTTACATGAATTATCATCTGTATTAGCTGTTAAATCATAATTCACTGCATTTACATCCATGCATCCTAATCTCTTTTCTATACAACTACCATCATCTACATTTGCTGACGAATTATAATTGATAGCTGATGAATCGGTACAACCATAAACATAACTTGGTTTAGGAGATTCAACTGCAGTACTGGTACATGTACATGTTGGACTTAAAGTGCCATCTGCACAAATCTGCCTACCTGATGACGAACAACCAGCTACTCCACCATGATGCGAACAACAACCCCTACGAGCATCAGCAGCTAGTGGAAACAAAACTACTGACACTATTAAAAAAATTACTACTTTTTTCACTTCTTCTACTCCTCCTACAAAAAAAGTGCCAGCACAAACAATTAAAGTCTGTACTAGCACTTTATTAACTAATAATATAACAAAAAATAAAATAATAGTCCATTATAAAAAACACTAAATTATACACTTTACACAAGAATAACTTAATTTTTACACCTAAATACGTCAAATATATTTATATTTATTCTTTATTATTATATAATTATATATATAATCTGGAGGTGGTTATATGGCTAAGATAGCAAAAAAAATAAATAATATTGAAGATATAGAAATAGAAGAAAAAAAACAAGAGCAACCTGATAAAAAACAAACAAAAAAAACTAAACATCCTTTTGTTAATATAATGTTATTTATAACAATTTTATCTGGTATTATATATTTTATTACTACATTAGAATACAAAAGTGATGATTTAAATGTACTAGAAAATCTTATAAATATCTTACTATTATTCTTATTTACAATATTTTTTGTATCAGCATCAATTACCAATAATAGTAAACATAAGGCAACTACTTTTATAAGTGCATTACTATTAACTATTTATAATACTCTTGGTGTGCTAACAACCCTTTCTATTGTTACGATACCAAATCTAAGTAAAGTAGAAGATTTTAGAGAAAAGAACTTAACTGAAGTAGTTAATTGGGCTACTAAAAATAATATTACTTTAAAAGAAGAATATGAATATAGTGATATGATCGATGAATATAAAGTAATAAGTCAAAATATAAAACCTGGCAAAGATATAAAAAATATAAAATCACTTACTATTTCAATAAGTGAAGGACCTGATCCTAATAAAGAAGTTGTTGTTCCTGATATGGTAACTTGGGACAGTGATAGAGTTTTAGAATTTATAAATAATAACCACTTATCTAATGTAAAAGTTGAATTTACTGAATCTGATAAAATCAAAGATACAGTAATAGATCAAAATAAAAAAGGTAACTTAAAAAGAAATGATGAAATAAAATTAAAATTCTCCTTAGGAGAAGATGAACTTGGAGAAACTAAACTAATAGATCTAACAAACAAATCTGAATTTGAGACAACTTTCTATTTAAAACAACACAAAATAAAATATAAACAAGAAAAAGATTTTTCAAGTAAAATCAAACGTGGATATACTTCAAAACAAAGTATAAAACCAGGAACTATGATTAAACCTAATGATAAAGAAGTAGTAATTACTATTAGTAAAGGTAGAAAAATAAAAGTTCCAAACTTGAAAGAAATGTCAGTAACAAAAATAACTAGTTGGATTGTTTCTAATAGATTAAAATTAGAAATTACTGATAAATATGATGATAAAGTAAAAGATAATAAAGTTATAAGTGCTAATTATAAAAAAGATGACGTTATAGAACAAGGAACTAAAGTTAGTATTGTTATTTCTAAAGGTAAATTAAAAATGCCTAAATTTAAAACATTAGCTGATTTCTATGAATGGGCTGATAAATATGAAATTAATTATGAAGAAAAACGTGAATTTAGTGATACAGTTAAACAAGGTGAAGTAATTAAATATTCTGTAAAAGTAGGAAATGCTATTAAAAATAATGAAACTATAATTGTAACCATATCAGATGGTAAACAATGTGAAGTCCCAGACTTAAAAGATTTAACTAAAAGTGAAGCTATAAAAAAATTAAAATCTGTTAACTTAAATTATAATTTTTTATATAAGAATAGTAATTCTATAAAAAAAGATAAAGTAATTTCACAATCAATCAGTGCTGGTAGTAAAGTATCTAATGGTACTACAGTAACAGTAACTTTAAGTAATGGTAAAAAAGTAGAAGAAACTGTACAAAAAAGAGAAAATAAAAATACAAGTACAAACACAAACACTAATAATAATACAACTCCTACTCCTAAACCAACAACTCCTACATGTACTCCACAAACATATACTGTAAGTGGTGCAATTAAAAATATATTTAATAACTATTCAGGATATTCTGAAGTAGCAAATCAATTAAATTCTTTCTTCAAGAGTAATTATCCTAATGTTAAAATAAGTATTGTTGGAGTAAGTGATACTGGTATGAATCCAGGATCATATATTGGTGGTACAGCAGGACCTGGTAAATCTGTTACAAGTTGTAATTCAACTCCATATACAATTCAAATAGCAAAATAAAAATCCAATAAAATTGGATTTTTTTATTACTTAAATTCCTCTGTAAAGTTGCCATCTTTAAATATTTGCACTTCTTCTCCACTACTCGTAACACCAATAATATTTAAATCACTAGTACCAATCATAAAGTCCACATGAGAATCACAATTATTTAAGTGATACTGATCAAATAATACTTTCTTATCTATCTTAGGTCCATCCTCTACACATTCTGGGAAAGAATCCCCTAACGCTATATGACAAGCAGCATTTTCATCATATAAAGTTTCTAAGAATACTTGATTTGTATTAGATATAGGAGAATCATACTCTACTAACGCTACTTCCCCTAACATATTAGAATTATCACAAATATTAATTAATTCTTTTAAAGTATCATAACCATTTTCAGCAGAAAAGCCTACTACCTTACCATCTTTAAAAGAAATATTAAAATTATCAATTACTACATCTTGATATGAAAGAGGTTTAGATGAATAAACTATTCCCTCGGCACTCATACAATCAGGTGACGTAAATACTTCTTCTGTTGGGAAATTAACAAGTACTTCACGTCCATCAGCAAGTACACTTTTTCCTGATGCCCATAAATGATTCTTAGGTAAATTTATTTTAAAATCTGTTCCATTAGAACTTTTATATTTTAATGTTTTAAATTTATAATTATTTAATTTATTACTTCTAAGATCTAATTTTTCTATTTTACTATTCCATATACTTACTGGATCTTTTTCTTTAATACTACAAATATCAAATATTTTATCCCATAACTCTTCCACAGGATTAGTTGAATCTTTAAATAATTCTTTTGCCCAACTATATGTTGGAACAGCAGCAATACACCAAGCTAACTCACTTTTATCACGAAAACTATCAAATTCTTTTCTAGTCTCTAAAGCATATTTAGTCATTGTACTAACTTTCTTAGAATCAACATCACCCATCAAACCAGGCATTTCAGATGCCAACATTAAGAATGCTGCATTCTTCTTTGCATAAACATTCCACATTTCTTTATTCCAAAATCTAAGTTTCTTTAATTCTTCTACTTCCAAATTCATAAGAGCCTCATGTTTTAAGTATGGATCAACAACATCATAATAAATATCTTTAACTCCTAATTTATAAGCTATCTTAGTAACTATTCTAACAAAGTCACTTCGCTCTATATTATAACTAATAAATAATGGTTGATCTTTTTCTACTTTTAAACATGACTCTAATAATACTTGAGCATACTTTTCTAATAATTCTTCCATCATATCACCTTCCTCTACTAATTATATAATAAAAAGGATGAAAAATCATCCTTCTATTTTACTGTTAATTCTACTCTATTTTGTCTAGTTCTATTTAAAGATACACTATAGTTTTTACCATTAATTGTAGTACTTACAGTATCTAACATTCCAAATGAATCATATAATTCACCATAATCTTCAGCATCAACAGTCTTAGTATAAACAAACATACTATATGTACCCTTAGGTAACTCTGATACATCTAATTGTTTATCATACCAAACATACTCTTTAGATTTCTTATCAGTAGATGTTACTGTATAACTACCTTTATTAGTACTTCCTAAATCAAATTTATATTGCTTATATGTATCAACATTTTCAAGTACTAACTTTCTTGTAATATTAGCTGAACTATTATATGTACCTCCATAGTTATATGATGTACCAATTAAATGAATATTATTACCACTAAATGAAATATCTTCATAATCATTAATCATATTTCTAAATGTATTAGATACTGATGAAGTAATTAATTGATCTCTAATACTTAATTCAATTTTCTTACTTCTAAGTGATAATAAAACTTTAAAACTGTATCCCTTATTACTATCTTGAGCACGCCTATCAAAATTAATATTAAACATATTATCAACTATTTGCTCTGTATAATAATCCCCTTTAATAGCTTTCATATATAAATCATAATCACCACTAGGAATATTACTTAAATCTAATTTTCCCTTAAACCATGAATTTTTATATTTCTTATCATAAGTAGCACCTAAATCATAAGGAACATCAGTAGTCCATGAATCAATAGAAATACTATACTCATTATCATTACTCTTATTTCTTAAAACAAATTCATAATCAGAATCAACATTATTATTTTGATTATGAATAATTAAATAACCACTAATAGTATAATACTTACCAGATTTATTCCAATCTAGACTTTCTAAATTAAATTCCCCATTAGCTTTAGTTAATACTTTTTCTATAACTGTAACTTTAATTTCCTTAGTAACACTATTATCATTAGAATCAATTACTTTATATTTAACTTTATAAGTACCTAACTTAGTAATATCAACATTATTTTCAATAACTTCAATATTTTGAGTTATATCCCCATCTTCACTATCTTTTGCACTTACTTCATCTAATGGATTAAATTCTTTATTTAAAATAATTTCTTTATCTTTAGCAACAATCTCTGGATCATGATCTTTTACTACTTTAACTTGTATACTCTTAGTAACTTCTTGATTATAACTATCAACTACTCTATAAGTAATACTATACTCACCTAATCTAGTAATATCAACATTATCATCAATAACTTCAATTTTCTTAGTTATATCCCCATCTTCACTATCATTTGCGTTTACTCCATCAAGTGGATTAAATTCAGTCTTAATAGTTACTTCTTTATCTTCTGCAGTTATTACAGGTTTTTTATTTTCAGTTACTGTAATAGTTATTTTCTTAGTAGTAGTTAAATTACCACTATCAGTAACACTATAAGTAATCTCATAAGTTCCAATTTTATTATTATCAACAGTTCCAGATACTTTTATATTTTTAGTTATATCTCCATCTTCACTATCCTTGGCACTTACTCCATCTAATAAATCAATAACTGTTCCTTGAACTATACTTCTATTATTAGCTGTAATTACAGGTTCACTATTAACAACAACATTTTCATTTGTAACTTTGAAACTAGATTTAGTTATTCTAGCATTAGCTTCACTAGCTAGAATATATCCATATGAATTAGTATTATTAGAAAGACTTACTGGTACTTTATACCATTTTACTCCACTAACAGTAACTTCTCCTACTATTGGGAAATAAGAATATGTATATTGTCCACCTATCTTATATTTAGCATCATCAATAGCTTGACTACATACCCATTCATAAGCTCCACTAATATCAACTGTTTGATATCCATAATCACTATTAACAAATTTTATATTACCAGCTGGTACCCAATCTTTTTGATCATACATATAATCAGATGTAACTAAGTATGCAACTGGTTTATCACTGCTGTTATAGGCAACTCCATAAACCATAACTAATTTATCTTTAATAACTTTCATACTCTTTTTACTAGTTAATGTAGAATCATAATAATAATTTGTATCACTAGTAATAGTTGCAACTTTAGGTTTAAAAGTTGAATTATTAATATATAAATCATATTTATATTTACTATCTTTATATTCTGTAACCTGACTTGGATACTTATAACCATCCTTAGCTGTATTTATCTTAGTAACTTGTTCTTTCTTAACATAAACATAAGAATCCCAATTATAATCTCCTGTAGTAGTTATAGTAGTTCCTCTGATAATTTTATCACTTTGCAATTTATACCAATTACCCTGACTATTAGATACTTCTCCTACTATTAATACTCCATCATCCTTTTCAGGATATGTATATACTACTGTACTAGAAGTATTTGCAGACATGTATGCTTTTGTAGGACCAGTTACAACTCCTAATTGATAATAATTATAATCTTGCATACCTTTAGCACTATCAAAACTATAATAATTAGCAGCCATCTTTTCACTCCAATAAGTATCAGATGCATATTTAACATTCATACCAATATACTTATCACCAAATACAGGACCAAAATATCTAGAGTCACTTGGATCAGCATAACCATCAGTAATCCAATTAGCTGCGAATTCAAAAATACTACTAGCAAATGTAGGAAACCATTTAGCAGCTTGATATGGATTAGAATCAACTGCATCAAGTCCAAATCCATTATTTTTATTAAATGCTAAATTACTTCTACCATTAGCAGATTCATTACGACTTAAACTCAAAGCTAAAACTGCATTTGCTCCATGTTTTTCTTGAGCATGATAGAAAAATGTTCCTTGTCCATATAACTTAGATGAACCATCTTTAGTTACATCTCCATAAGCACCTTTACTTGCTCCTAAATTATTTCTAATATATTCATCAATATTTAAAGCTGAATATGTAGTCTTAGAATGATTTGATAAAAACATATAATAGTTATAATATGGATTATTTTTATTAACAGCATTATTTCTATTACCTGCTTTATAATCTTTTAACATAGTTAATCTACTAGTATAAAAATAATGTCCATCATAAGAATAATAAGTACCTTTATTTAACATATCTGGTTTAGGTCCTATAGTAGAACCGGCACTACCAGAATATGTATTTTGAATTTTCGCAACATAGTTATGTCTAATAGAATCATTTACTGTATAACTACTACTAGATTTAACCCAATTAAGCGGAACTATTTCATAAGTACCATCTGCTATCCAAGCAGAAAGACCACCAATCATAACTTTTACTGATTTACCATAATTAACATCAAGTAAAGCACCATCTACTCCACCATATAATGAACCAGTATCCATATATGTATATTTACGAGTACTTAAATCTTTACTTTCATAGAAATATGTTAAAGTTTCAGGATTAACACTTAAATCTAATAATGCATATTTCGCATCAACTATCTTAGTAGTAGATACTTCATCAAAAATAAACACATCATCATAAGAACTATTATTCAATGCAGTCTTAGCCGCACTATAACTACTATAACAATTAATAGAAGTAATAGTATCATTAGTATTTGCTCTAGCTAACTCATACTTTCCACTACATGTTTTTCTATTTTTATAATCAGAAGATGTTAAAGCATGAATATCCTTAGGAAAAATAAACAATACTAAAAATAAACTAAATAATATTATTCGTTTCTTATTCATATCAACACCTCCATATATTCTTTCAATTATATTATACAATATTTTATCTTGAAAACCCCTAAATTCAATATATTTTTCATCTAATTTACATACCTTTTACATAGTATTTTTTTTATTAAAATGCCAACTTGATAAAAACACTAAAATTATAGTATAATTATAATTGTTAAAATTCAATTGATTGGAGGAAATTATGACAAAAAAAATTGAAGATGAAGAACTTGAAAAGAAACCAAAAAGTAAATATATAGCCATATTATTTTTTATAATAGCTTTAGTATCTAGTACTTTTTTAATATATGAATTATTCCTATTAAGTGGAATAGAAGATTTAATAAGATATATAATTATCGGATTATTAGGATTTACTGATTTAATTCTATTATTTAAAACTAAAAAATTATTTAAAAACAAAATAAAAAAGAAAAAGAATAAAAAGAAACCAAAACCAATACGTTTAATAATATTTATGGTTATATACTCATTAATATGTAGTGGTATAGGTTATGGAATATATAACATCTATGGAAAAGTTAATAGTATAAATAAAGTATTTATAACATACTCTTCTAACCTAATTACGATGAGTAAAAATGACGCTACTAAAATAGATGATATTAAAGATTATAAAATAGGTATTTTGAGTGATAAAAAATCTGCTGAAGGATATATTATTCCACAAGAAATTATTAAAAAATATGATTTAAAAGATAATAATAAAATAAAAAAATATGATGATTACTCATCAATGCTTGCAGACTTATATGCATCAGACTTAGATGCAATGTTTGTACCTAGTGGTTATGTATCTATGTTCTCAAGCATTACTGGATATGAAGATATAGAACATGATACAAAAATAATTATTTCTAAAGAAAAGAAAATGAGAAAATCAGATTCTTCTAGTATTGAAACAGAATCTAGTGGTAAATCAATAAAAGAACCATTCACTATTCTATTAATGGGAATTGATTCTACTGATGAAGTATTAGGAAAAAATGCTATTGCTAATGGTGATACATTAATATTAATTACATTTAATCCAAAAACATTAAATGCAACTATGTTATCTATACCTCGTGATAGTTATGTACCAATCGCATGTTGGCCAGACAAAGCTGAAAATAAAATTACACATGCTGCTGGTTACGGAACAGATTGTATGATTAATACTATTGAAGAATTCTTCGATGTGAATATTGATTATTATGCAAAAATAAATTTCAAAGGTTTAGTAAAATTAGTTGATGCCGTTGGTGGTGTTGATGTAGATGTACCAAAACAATTATGTACAGATGATTCATCAAGAAGTAAAGAAATATGTATAAATCCTGGAAGACAACATTTAAACGGTGAACAAGCACTAGTATTCGCAAGAAATAGAAAACAACTTGCTAATGGAGATTTTGGTCGTGCTGAACATCAACAAATTATTGTTAAAGAATTAGTTAATAAAATGAAAAGTATCAATAATGTATCTAAATTTATGGAAATATTAGATACTATCTCAAATAGTTTAGATACAAATCTAACAACTAAACAAATTTTATCTTTCTATAATATTGGTAAAGATATTGTTAAGAAAAGTTTAGCTGCTGACGATGCAGACTTAGTTAATATTGAAACATTATATTTATCTGGTATTGGTCAAATGATATATGATAAAAGAGCAAGAATGACCTTATGGGATTATGTTCCATATAAAGGAAGTAAAAAAGAGATAATAAGAGCAATGAAAGAAAACTTAGAGTTAGTTGATCATAAAGAAATTAAAACATTTAGTTTTTCAATAAATGAACCATATGAAAAAGAAGTTATTGGGAAAGGAACTTATACAGAAACTACTGTATCTCCTTCAAAAACAACTACTGCTCTACCTGACTTTACAGGTGATACAGAAGCTACTGCCAGAGCAACAGCTAACAGACTTGGTATTAGAGTAACATTTAGAGGTTCTGGAGGAAGAGTTATTTCACAAAACTATTATGCTGGTACAGATTTAAGTCGAGTTGGAACCTTAGTATTAACGCTATCTGGAAATGAAACTACTAAAAAAGCTGAAATAACTGAAGAAGAAACTGAAGAAAAAGAACCAACTGAAACACCAACAGAAACAACTGATACACCATCAACTGATACACCACAACCAACTACTGAAGATTCAAATGACAGTACTATAAATTCCAGACTAAAGCAACCTGATGAATAAGAGATATATAAATATCTCTTTTTTTTGCATAAAAAAAACTCTAATTACTAGAGTCTTAAACTTCGCGCTTCCATAATCCATGCTCATTACAGTACGAATATAAAACAGCTTTTTCATCATATGGTACTCTTATACAAGGCTCATCACCAGGCATAAATTTCTTACTATAAATACCATTCTCAGTCTTAACAAAAATCCATTCAATATAATGATCTGGTTCCATTACATGATTAACAGAAACATTCATATAATCATCACACACTTCAAAAACAGGAACATGTTTTTCAACTGCTGAATCAGCAGTATTAGCCTTTACTTCTCTCATCTCTTCTCCACAGCACATAATTCCACAATCAAAACAAACACAATCATCTAACACTTGAACTAATGCACCGCATTTAAAACATTTCTTAAATACTAAATCTTTCATTTTATATTATTCCACTCCTCTTCTTTAAAACCTATTAATAATTTATCATTATCAACTAATATTGGTCTTTTCACAAGCATCCCATCAGTAGCTAATAATTTCAACTTATCATCTTCACTCATAGACAACAATTTTTCTTTCAAATTAAGTTCTCTATATTTAATTCCGCTTGTGTTAAATAATTTTTTAATATCCAAATTATACTTAACAACCCAAGACTTTAATTCCTCATAACTTGGATTATCTACAACAATATTTCTATCAATATAATTAACATTACAATTATCTAAAAAACTCTTTGCTCTCTTACAAGTAGAACATTTAGGATATTCAATAAATAACATATACTCACACCATACTCTATTCTGGATCATTTAATTCTTTAACTTCACCAAAATTAGTATATAAAAGTTCTATTTCTGCTTTTATATTAGAAACTTTCTTATATTTAAAATAACTAGTTAAATCAAATTTAATATCATTAACATTATTATCTTTATCTGTCTTCAATATAATTTCATTAGGTTTATCATCTAAATCAATATCAATATTATCAACAAGCTTAACTAAAGTAGCTGTACTTACTTGATAACTATAAACTTTCATTCCACTCTCATAATCAGTCTTAGAAATATAAGTTGCTTTCTTAATCATTTTTTTAATAGAACTAATATCTATAAATTGATATGCATAATATGGATTATCACACTTTACCCATACATTAGAATTATTAATTAAAAATATATCATCATTTCTATAGTAATTTAAACCTTTAAAAGAAAACAACTCTTTTTTACTAAACTTGTCTCCTTCATAAGCATTAACTTTTCCATCAAAATCGTATGAATATTTAAAATGATAATTATTATTCTCAATCTGTCCTAATAAAAATGGAAAATTAGACTTTTTAATCTCTTCATTATCATAACTATCATTAACTGCACTAGTTCTAAACATTACTCCTAGTACAAAGAAAAAAACTAGATAAAATCCAAAAAATAGAAAAGCCTTACCACGTGGTGTTTTAATAAATTTAATTATACTCTTATAATCAATATTACCCTTTTTCATCTATTTAAACTCCTTACCTATAATACTACTCTTATCTATACCATTTAAATAACTAGCAGCACTCATTCTTTTTTTACCAAATGGTTTTATATCAGTAAGAATGATTTCACCATCACCACAACAAACTCCAATTCCATTTTTATAAGTATTAGTTATTTCACCAGGCTTACCACTACATTTATTACCACTAATAATTGAAGCATATATTTTCATTTCCTTATCATCTAAAATAGCATTAGCTCCAGGTACTGGAGATAACCCTCTAATTAAGTTAAACACTTCTCGTACACTCATAGAAAAATCAATATGCTCTTCCTCACGTTTTATATTATAAGCATAAGTAACTTTACTTACATCTTGAGGAATTCTATCATTAGTACCATCAATAATTGAAGGAAGTGTCTTAAGTAATAAATCACGTCCAATAATACTAAGTCTATCATGAACAGTTTCTAAATTATCTTGATCAGTAATAGTAGTTTCTTCTTGACTTATAATATCACCACTATCCATTTTAACATCCATATACATAATAGTAACACCAGTTTTTTCATCACCATTAATAATTGATTTATGAATAGGAGCTCCTCCTCTATACTTAGGTAAAAGAGAAGCATGAACATTAACGCATCCTAATCTAGGATAATCAAGTATCTCTTTAGGTATAATTTGTCCATATGCACAAGTAATTATAATATCTGGATTAAGAGCTAATATACCTTCATAATCTTCTTTAATATTAACTGGTTGAAATACTTTAATATTATGTTCTAAAGCTACAGCCTTTACAGGTGTATTAGTAAGAACTTGATGTCTACCTATTTTTTTATCAGGTTGACTAACAACCCCAACTACATCATAATTTTCTATTAACCCTTCTAAAACAGAAACACTAAAATCAGGTGTTCCCATAAAAACAACTTTAATATTATCCATAATCTAACCTCCTGTAATAATCATAATCATAGTAATAATAACACCAAGAGCAATCAAAAGTGAACCAGCAACTAATAATAAAGAAACACTACCATATTGATTACTATACCCATCATCTTCATTAACTTTTTGAATAGACTTTTTCTCTTCCTTAACAAGATCACTATATTTAGGTAACATAATAAATTCTATATCACTAGGATCTATTCTAAAATCACATTTAATATTATCTTGTTTACTAGAAATAATCTTACCAACAGCCTCAAATAACATGATATCATCATTAATATCACCAAGATCATCATCCTTCAAAAGCAAACTTCTCTTAACAACCATCACAGTCGGGCAATAATTAGACCTATTAATTAAGTTCCACTCTTTATTACAAACATCTTTTAATAAATTAGCTTTCTTATTATCTAAATCAAGTTTATATATTATTTTATTTAAGTTATTAAAACAATCTTCATAGCTATTTTTCATATAAGAAGAACGATCTTCCGCTTTTTTTATTAAATCATTATTACAGAATAAACTATAAAAATAAAATGGACTATTAATAGCATAATAATAAGCTTTCAAAAAACTATCTGTAAATGAAACATCTTTATTAGAAAAATCTGTATTTAAAACATCCTCACCAACTATATCATTAACTTTTTTAAACTCATCATATAGATTATTATATTGTTGAGGAATAAAACCATTCCTTATAATTTCGTCTTTATAAACATCTGAAATAGCATGGAATAAATACCCATTCTTAACATACCTATCATAAACATAATTTAATATTTCTTTTCTATGTTCAGCTTCCTTATCCTTATACCCTAATTTCAAAACAGTAAATTTAGTAATTAATTTATTTACTCCAATACCTATATCACTATAATTATCTATCTTTTTAATTAAAAGATTTAACTCTTCAATAAAGTCTTTTAAATATTTTTCTTCATCAATTATAACTTTATATTTATATACTGCATCTAAAACTATAAATAATGATTGTTCAAACGAAACAAAATTTAAATAATCTATGGAATCTAAATTTTCTTTTGTATTATATCTATTATTTTGAGCGATTTGAGACAATAACTCTAAAAAATCTTCTCTATTCAAAATATTATCTAACACTAAAATCACCTCCATAAATTATTACTATTTCATATTTAAACCTACAATTACATAATATATAAATCCAACAACACCAATGATTAATAAAACAATAAGTAATCCTTTTACAACCGGATTATTTCTATCCCAATAATCATCGGTTTTTCTACGGCTATTTTCAATTAAATTATTATACAAATCCTCATTTTGTCTATTTACATCGATATCATTAGATAAATCATTATCTTGATATTCTTCACCAAAATTATTATCCATTATATCACCTTACTTTTCATTACTAGAATAACATATTTTTCTAAAAATGGCTAGGATTAAAGTTAGTATCAATCCTTATTTTACTATCACTTTTATAATGATCTAAAATTTTTTCTAAAATTGGATATAACATATCTTCTTTTTTATATTTCAAAATAATTCCATATCTATAAATATTATTAACTCTAAATACGCTAAGAGGAGTAGGACCTAAAATAATGGTATTACTTAAATTACGTTCTAAAGATCTTTTTATTTTAGCAGCTTCTTTCCCTATATAATTAACATCCTTACCACTTATCTTTATATAACAAATAAAATAAAATGGTGGATATTTAAGCATCTTTCTTATTTGCATTTCTCTATTATAAAAACCTATATAATCATGACTTTTTGTAAATCCAATTGCATAATGATCAGGATTAAATGTTTGAACAATAACTTCACCACTCTTTTCACTTCGACCACTTCTACCGGCAACCTGTGAAAGTAATGAAAAAGTATTTTCACTACTTCTAAAATCTGGAATATTAAGTGAAGTATCTGCATTTATTACTCCAACCAATGTTACATTTTCAAAATCTAATCCTTTAGCAACTATTTGTGTTCCTAATAAAATATCATACTCATGATTCTTAAATGCTTTTATCATTTTAGCATGCATACCTTTACGACTAGTAGTATCAATATCCATTCTAAGTACTTTCTTATCTGGAAATATACTCTTTAATTCTTCTTCAATCTTTTCAGTTCCTACTCCTAAATCAGCAATAGACTTCTCATTACAACTTGGACAAGTATTATATACTTTAGTACCATAACCACAGTAATGACATCTAAGCGTATTACTTGTCTTATGATATGTTAAACTTATATCACAATTTGGACATTTAAAAGTATACCCACAATTTTTACAAGTAATAAACGAAGAATAACCCCTTCTATTAAGAAGTAATATAACTTGTTCATTTTTTTCTAATTTAGAACTAATTGCCGTAATTAAATTTCTTGAAAAGTGCCCTGTTCCTTTTCTTATTTCATCATTCATATCCACAATTCTTACAAGTGGTAATTTTTTTCCATTAACACGCTTAGGTAAACTTAAAAGTTTATAAACACCCTTTTCTGCACGAGCAAATGATTCTAAAGTTGGAGTTGCACTACCTAAGATAACTGGGCAATTATGATATTTACCACGCAACATAGCGATATCTTTAGCATTATATCTAGGAGATGAATCATCTTGTTTATAGGAATCACTATGCTCTTCATCTATAATGATAACTCCTATATTATTAAGAGGCGCAAAAACTGCACTTCTAGCCCCTATCACAATAGAAGCTTCTCCTCTAGCTATTCTTCTCCATTCATCATACTTTTCTCCATCTGATAAAGCAGAATGTAAAGCCGCTATTTTATCACCAAATCGATTTTGAAATCTCTCAACCATTTGTGGAGTTAAACTAATTTCAGGAACTAAAACAATACTTGTCTTACCATTATTTAATGAATCTTCTATTATTTCCATATAAACTTCTGTTTTACCACTTCCAGTAACCCCATGAAGTAAAAAAGTATTAAATCCACTATTAGCCAAAACTTCATCTACTACTTTTTTCTGATCAGTTGTTAATTCTTTTTTTACAGTAATCTTATCGCTATATGTAGTTCTATAATGTTCTAACTTAACAGGTTCAAGAACATTATTCTTAACTAATGTATTTAAACTACTTAAAGAAATATCCAATAACTCTTTTCTAGATATTAATTCTTTTTCTTTAAACAAATCAATTATCTTCTGTTGTGTATTATTTACTTTATATTCATAATTTAAATTAATCTTATAATAAGTATCAAACTTTTTATTAACAACAGTACCATGATGAGCTTTTAAAGCTTTAGGCAACATTACTTGATAGCAACTAATAAGCGTAGCTAAAGTACTATCTTTTATATTTCTTCCTAATTCTAATAACTCATCATTTAAAACAATATCTGAATCAATAATAGAAATAACTTCTTTTAATTCTATATCAGTAGAACTATCACCTTTTATTTCTAAAACAAACCCCTCTAATTTTTGATAACCGAAAGGAACTTCTACTCTGATACCTACTTTAATTTTTGATTTTAACTCATCACTTACTTTATAATCAAATATTTTATCTATATTTTTATTAGATAACTGTACTAAAACACCGACTATCAAAGTATCACCTCCTGCTATATATATTATACCAAAAATAAAAGTGAACTTAAAGGTCCACTTCTAACTACTAAATTAATTCATCATCAAATAAATTATCTTCTTCTTTAACTTTTGCTTTATCATCTACAATTTCAATTTCATCAGCTATTTCTTTTTGTTTTTCTTGTTTTAGTCTAATTTCATCCTCAAATAAAATCTTAGGATCATCAGTAAGTTTTCCTTTATTAGAGAAATCTTTATTACTACTTATTATAAGTGCCATTAAAAATGAAATAACTAATATAATAATAACTATCACTAATACACCAAACATACTCTCACCAACTATTCTTATTCTAAAACTAGTATACTACAAAAAAGAAAAAAAGAAAAAGATTATTTTTAAAATAATCTTAAAATATCATTAAATGTTATAAATATCATTAATAACATAAGCAAGAATAATCCAATAGTATGTATTTTATTTTCTGTTTCTGGATTAACAGGAGAACCTTTTATCTTTTCAATTATTATAAATAGAATATGTCCTCCATCAAATGCAGGTAATGGTATTAAATTAATAAAACCTACATTTATACTTAAAAATGCTACTAAATATAATATATTAGCAAGTCCTGTTTTACTTTGACTACCAACTATTGAATATATTCCAACTGGTCCACTTAATTGTGTTAACTTAATACCACCAGTAAATAAATATCCAACAGTAACTGCCATTTGTTTAAATATAGAACATGTTTTCTTATATGTATAAATAATTGAATTTATAAACCCTCTTGTCTTTTCTTGCTCTATAGAAATACCATATCTATAACTTGTTTGATCTTTTACTTGTTCTTTCTTTGGTATAACTCTATATGTTTGTAAAATACCATCTTTATCTTTTACTTGAATTTTACTTCCTTTAATTGGATCTGCAACGGCAAAATATAATGTAACATCATCACTAGTTGAAACTTTATGATTATTTATTTTTACTATAGTATCATTCTTTCTTAAACCCGCTTCATATGCTGGATAATTCTTCTCAACATCTGAAATAACAGGTTTCATTGTAGATCCACCCCATATTAAAGCAATAAAGAAAAGTATAATTACTGCAAAAATAAAATTATTACAAGGTCCAAAGAACATTATTAAAAATCTTTGAAAAGCTGTTTTTGATTGTAATTGTTTATTCTTTGGAACCTTCTTAGATTTATCTGTATCTAAGTCTTCTCCTGCCATCTGACAGAATCCACCAATTGGTATTGCTCTTAAACTATACTCTGTTTCCTTACCTTTTTTACTAAATAATTTAGGTCCCATACCTAAAGCAAATTCATATACATAAACACCACATATTTTAGCAAATATAAAATGTCCTGCTTCATGTACAAATACTATAGAACCTAATATTAGTACAAATAATAATAAATTAATAATAACAGACAAAAAATCTCCTCCTTAAATAATCCCTAAAAATAATATAAATGCTAAAGCAACAAATATTATACTATCAAATCTATCTAATATTCCTCCATGTCCTGGAATCAAATTAGAAAAGTCTTTTTTACCATAATATCTTTTAATTATTGAAAATACTAAATCACCAAGTTGTCCAACTAATGAAAGTGCTGCTGTAACTAATATCAATAGAACCAATGATACATGTGAATTAATAACAGTTAAATAAAATGCAGTAGCTACAATAACTCCCATAAATGTTCCACCTAATAATCCTTCTACTGTTTTCTTAGGAGAAATTTCTGGGCACAACTTATGTTTTCCAACAAGCATCCCTGTAAATAATGCAAATGTATCAGTTATTGTTGTAATTAATAAAAGATATAAAATATAAGATAAATCATAATTACGAGTAATTATTAATAAATTAAAACTCATACCAATAAATAATACTGACCCTATTAAAAATAATGAATCATTTAAATTATATTTCTTAGTATCATTTATAAATACCATTGGTGCTAAAAAAGCAAATATTATAAAAGCCATTACTCTGTAATCAACATTATATAAAAATTCTATTGATTTAAAATTAGTCATTGAAAAGAATACAACCATTAAATAAGCAAATATTTTCATCATTAAAGGAAATTCTTTTCTACTCTCTCTAATATGTAAAATTTCATAAAGACCTACTAAAGCTAGTAATGTCATAAATATAGCAAATGGTTTTCCACCAATTACTAATAAAGGAATAAATACTGCAATCATAACTATTGCACTTAAAATACGTGTTTTCATATAGACCTCCCTATTAACTATAATCTAAAATAATTATATACCAATATATAAGAAAAAGGAAGTATAAAACTTCCTTAAAATTTATCAATATCAATTTTTACATACTTATTATCTTGTAAAGAACTACTAGCTTGTACTAAAGTTCTAATAGCATTTGCAGTACGTCCACTTTTACCAATAACACGTCCCATATCACTATCTGCTACCATTACTTGAATAAGTATAGTATTCTCATCTTCAGAGTCAAATTCTTTTACACTAACAGCGTCTTTATCAACTACTAAAGATTTAACAATTTCTTCTGTTAAGCTAACTAAATCCATATTATTTATCCTTCTTTACTTTAGCTTCAGCAAATTTCTTCATGATACCAGCTTTACTGAATAAACTCTTAACTGTATCAGTTGGGATAGCTCCATTATTTAACCATTTTAAAGCTACTTCTTCTTTAATATTAACTTGTGCTTCTTCTCCTACTGGTGCATAAGTTCCGATTAATTCAATGTATTGACCATCTCTTGGTCTACGTGAATCAGTAGCAACTATTCTGTAAGTAGGTCTCTTTTTAGCACCCATTCTTGTTAATCTTAATTTAACTGCCATTTTAATTCCTCCATTTCCAAATAACTGTATATATTATAATAAATATTATTCTATATGTCAACCTTTTTTTATTAACAGTAAAATAACCCTCTATAGAGAGTTATTATTTATTGTATCATCAATAAAATTTTCTTTTACTTCATCTATTTTTTCTATTACATCATCATGTGTCTCTTCAACTATTTCATCCCAAGGATCTTCTTCCATATTTGCCTCTATTTTGACTTTTACATCCCCTACTAATTCAATACCCAATTCCTTATCTACAGTATAATTAATCTTATTACCATCTATATTTACATCAATACAACTAGGTTGTTTTAAACTTCTAACAATAATTTCCTCTCCACTATAAGAATCTTCTCTACTCCTCATATTTACTTTTTCACTATAAGTATTATTCTTCTTAACAACATCAGTCTTAGTATCATTATCATAACTATACCAAATATTAATATCATAACTACCATTTATAGTAATCTGATCATTACTTTTAACTCCATTAAAATTATGATTAATTACCCAACATCCTAATATAGTAGATGGATTATTAGAAACTTCTACACTATCATTATCAACAAAGTTTTTCTTTCCTTTAGAAATAACTGCTTTAGTAACAATCTCTTTATAATTAGACATACGTAATACCTCCTAAACTAATATATGCAAACAAATTAGAAAATTGCAAAAAAAAAATAAGACGTAATTAACATCTTATTTTTCATTTAATAAATCATTAAAATAATTATTAAGTTCATCTTTAACTAATTCAATCATATTATTAACTTCTTCCAAATTATTCATATACTCTACATATATAGGTATTTCATTAAGTCTACTTTCTAAAGTATCTAATTCTTTCTTTATATCAGAATCTAAATAATTACTTTTAACATATTTTTTTTGAAGAATTTTTATTTTCTTTACTAATTGAGATATTTCTTCATTACTATCCATCTTTTCTTTTATAGAAATAACATTCTTATAACTAGAAGTATTTTTTATATATGAAACTAATTCATCTAATTCCTTATTCATCTACTTCTCCATCTAAACTCCATGTTTTAGCTTTAGTAATCTTAACATCAACTATATCACCAACATTAATAGACTTATTACTACTAAAATTAATTAATTTATTTGTATCACTATATCCATAATACATATTCTTCTTATCTGATATTCCTTCAACTAATACAGGAACTACACTACCTTCTAATTTCTTATTATTTTCCAAGAAATATTTATTAACTACTTCATTAAGTCTTTGAAGTCTTTCTTCTTTTTCTTTTAATGGTGTATTATCAGGTAATTTTTCTGCAGGTGTTCCAACTCTAGCTGAGAATACAAATGTAAATGCATTATCATATTTACAAGTATTTACTAAATCTAAAGTTTCTAAAAAGTCTTCTTCCTCTTCTCCAGGAAAACCTACTATTATATCAGTAGAAATACTAACACCAGGAACTACTTTTTTTATTTTATTAAATAATTCTAAATAACTTTCTTTAGTATATCTTCTTCCCATAAGTTTTAATACTCTACTAGATCCACTTTGTACAGGTAAATGTACACTAGGCATTATATTAGGATATTTTCCAATAACTTCAATCATCTTATCAGTAAAATCCCAAGGATGAGATGTAGTAAATCTAATACGTGGTATTCCCATAATAGCAATTTCTTCTAATAAATTAGCTAATGTATAATCATCATATAAATCTTTTCCATATGCATTAACATTTTGTCCAAGTAAAGTAACTTCTTTATAACCATCATCAACTAATGCTTTAACTTCTTTTAATATATCTTCTTTTTCTCTGCTTCTTTCTCTTCCTCTTGTATATGGAACTACGCAATAAGTACAAAATTTATCACAACCATAAATAATATTAACATAAGCTTTATAACTATTAACTCGATTAACAGGAAGTCCTTCTACTAAATCACCTTCTCTAGAATAAACTTCTATTTGTTGTTTATTTTCTTCTATTGCCTTATCGATTATATTAGAAAGATTATACATATTATGAGTACCAAATACAAAATTAACCCATTTATAGTCTCTAAGTATTTCTTCAACAACACTAGCTTCTTGAGCCATACATCCACATAATCCAACAATTAAATCAGGCTTAGTCTGTTTTAAATGTTTAAGACGCCCTAACATACCAAAAGCCTTATTATGAGCATTTTCTCTTATACTACAAGTATTTAATAATACTAAATCAGCATCATTATAATCATCTACTTTACTAAATCCTAACTTAATAAGTAATGCACTTATATTTTCACTATCATGCTCATTCATCTGACATCCATATGTCTTTAGAAAAAACTTTTTACCTTTATACTTATCTTTAATTTTTTCATCAAAACTAAAATCAATTCGTCTATAATCTCTTCTATCTCTAGTTCTTGCTTCCTTATAATCAGGTAAATGCATAGTATCACTTCCACTTCCAAAAATATAATATATTATAAAAGAAAAAAAATCAACCAATATCCCAGTCGATTTTCTAATAATATGAATTAATAATAGATTCTAATACTAATGAATTATTATTCATAATTCCACTTTTTATAGAATCAATATTATCTATTATAGATTGAACTAATTCCTCTAAACTTGGTACTAATTCTTTTTTCTTTAAACTATCAACTATTATTTCTAAATTATTGATTTTTGAATACTTACCATAATATGTATTCTTTATATATGCATTATATAAATTTCTAAAAGATAATAAATCTATATTATTAAATCTTTTATCTTCTAATATTTTAAATGCTGTATATGTATAATGACTATTAATAGCCTTATCTAAAGAAGTTTCTCCATTCTTATTTTTTATATTAGAAATATAATTTTGCTTCTTAACAAGTTGTTCTACTACTTTTAAAGCAGCAATAGAATTATCTTTAGCCAAAATATGACCAAATGTATTACCATCAAAATTTTGATGATTTACTTTCCAACTTCTCTTTCTCATAAATTTTAAAACTAAATCATATTCATGAGCTTTTAATAATTTCATCATAACATCATCACCATTACTATCAATGGTATTAATATCAATAATATTATCAGATATAATTTTATCTACAATCTCATATTTACCATTCCTAATTAATGTAAAAATCAGGGACGGCTCTTCTTCACAAGCTTTTACAGCTGTTTTTTCATCATATAACATTATATACACCTCACTACAACTGACAGTTATTAATTTTACCAAATAATAAAAAACTTGTCAAATTGACTAAAATATAGTATTATATAGAACAAAAAAAAGGGGAATCACTATGGATTACAAAAAATTAAAACAAGATTCACAAAGACTTATAGAAGTAACACATACAATCTATAATGTATACGATCAATTAATAAACAATAAAATTAATCACGATATAGAAAAATATAATGAAAGTCTAAGAAACCTTTCATTGGCTATCTTTGTTGAAAATAAAATATATAAAGAAATAAAAGAAAGAGACGATGATAATTTCACTACACTATTTAATATTCTACCATATGATGTAAAAAGACAAGGATATGATGAGAATACTAGTACAATAATTACCGAAAGAATATTAAATTACTTAGATGAAATAAATTTCAAAAATAAATATCCATACGAAACAGATGATTATGATGAATTTATGGAGGAAAATAAAAGTATTATATCATTAGCATGTAAAAATGATTATACAAAAACACTTATAGAAGAATTAGAAAAAGTATATCCTAATCTAAAAAAAGGAATTACAAAAAATCAAGTTGCTAATTTAAAGTATACATTAATATTTATTAATAAGGAACATGAATCATATTACTTAAATGAAAATAGACCTAAACGTAAATCTCAAAAAGATGGTTTATATACATATGGTCATGATTTTTATCTAGTTGAAGATGTATATTCAGATTATTTAATAGAGCTAGTAAGAGGTCTACTTAAATCATTATTAGAAAGCAATCAAAAAACCGATGTTAGAGTAAAAGATAAATTAAATTTAATTAATCTAAAAGCAGCAGTAAAAATAATGACTTTAGAAGACTTAGATGCATTTTATCACCAATTTCATTCAACATACTGCATGGAAAACGATAAAATATCAATTGATGAATTACCTATTAACAATATAAACTGCATTAACAATATATTAGAAGATGAACTAAATAAACGAATAGATGAAATAGAAAAAGAAATAGAGACTAATACACATAAAAAGTATTAGTCTCTTTTCATATTAATATATAAACTAGAACTTGCTTTAATAAGTTTTTTACTTATATCACATCTTAAATAACTAGAATCTAAATCATCTGTTCTAACTCTATCAAGAGCATCTGCATCTTTAAAAATAGCTAATAAAAAATTAATATTATCAAACAAGTTATCATAATAACTTAAAATAAATTCATCATAACTATCATCATATGCATGAGCAGTTATAATAGCCTTTAAACTATTCATATACTCTAAATCCTTATTCTTTATAATTTTTTCAATCAATATACTACTACGATATCCATGATCTTTATCTTCAACATCACTAATTCTTCCCATATCATGATATATAGCACAATCAATTAATAACTCTAATTGTTCATCATCTATCCCATAACTTTTAGCAATATAATTAACTAATATAGCTACTCTAATAGCATGATTAATACCATGAATTTTACTATTATATAGCTTATTTATATTAATAGAGTCTACCTTTCCCATTAATAATTCAGATACTTTCGTAACAGATATTAAATCATCAAAACTAATCTGTTTATAATATTCATCAACTACTTTAATATTATCTAAACAATTACTATCTATATAATTGTTCCTATTTAAAATATCATCAAGCATACGAACACCTCTTATTATATATACTCAATTATACCACAAAATAAAACTAGTACTATGTACTAGTTTATCTAAATCCTCCACCACTTGATCCACCTGATGAAGAACCACCACTAGAGAAACTACTTCCTCCACCACCTGAACTACTACTAGAACCACTATACATATTCGCTCTATCAATTCCAGCTTGTACTCCAGAATAACAAATATGAGCCATCTCTCTAGCAGCCATAGCATTAACATCAGTATTAAGTAATGTTTCTTCATTAAATTTTGGATATAATTTACTAAATTGTTCACTAACTTTATCCGCAATACCTAATAGTTGTGCAAATATTAAATAATCTTCCCATACATGAACTTCATAGTATTGACGTTCTGGCATCATACTAAAATCTAATAAGAATTTCTTTAATCCAACTAACTTAATTGCTTCTTCTTTAAGTAAAGGATCAACATGATAAATAGTTTTATTTAATTTTTGACCAAAGAAACCAGTAGTCTCTTGTATTGTTGATGTTAATAATTTTTCTTTTTCTAAATATTCTTCCTCTTTATAGTTAATAGATGAAAACCAATTATTAACCTTATAATAGTTTTTCTTACTCCACTTTGAAAACTCCCTAGCTTCTAATAATTTATTAGAACCAGCTGCAGTGAGTAACATTTTAAATAAACTATTCTCTATATCATTATCAGCAGCAGTCATTTTAGTAAAATCTATAGCGTAATTATTATCTTTAAAACTAAATAAACCTTTTTTAGTCTTAGTAACAGTAACATAACCACTTCTAATCCATTTTAATAATATAGCTCCAATAATTCCCTCTTTTAAAGTTCTCTCAGAAACTACATTGTATTGAGAGCTTACCCAATATGCTTTTTCTAAGTCTTTACCTAAAGGCACTTCTCTCCAATAATTTGTTTCTTTATAATCAGGTAACACTTTACCAGCAGACCCAAAATCTAGTCCTCCCCTAATTGTACTAGTACCAGAAAATAATTTTGGACCTTTCAAATTTAAAATTAATACTATGATTAAAACCCATCCTACAGGACTAAGAAGTAACCCTATAGGTATCATAATTATTAAAAGTACCAATTTAGGTAAAGTTAATTTACCTATAGACAATTTTGTTTCATCATCTTTTACATCACTAAATGCAGAATCATAAACATCATCAAATGATTGCTCTGATTTACTACTAGTATTGAATAAATTACTTTCAAATCTAACTAACTCAACTACATATTGACTAGATGATACAAATCCTTTTGAATCAAAGAATATACTACCATCTTTAAAATTAATTTTCCCATTGTTTCCAAATGCCCATATTTTAGAATTATCTAAAGAAAACGGCTTATCAGAATGAAGTTTAATAGTAACATGACCAATACTTTGATCAAAATTTACAAAATTAAAATATATTCCTTGAGTATCAGTATATTGAGTAACAAAATTAGATATATTATATTTTAAAGTATATGTTCTACTTCCATACTTAGAAATACCAAAACACAACTCCACTCCATCATAAATATTATGAATACCACTCTTATATGCTTTCTCACTAAAACTTGAAGATGTATTCCAAAATGATAAAGACTCATAAATTCTTCCAGTATCATCACTTACACTAAAATTAGATATAGTTGAATTTCCCAATTTAGAATATGGTCTATACCCTTCAGTTCCTTGATTAAGATTTGCTTTCCAAACTTCAGTAATAGCTGCATTACCATTAGAATCAATATAAACATCCATATCGATGCTATTAATACTATTTGAGGCATAAACATCTTTGACACAAAAAAAGAAAGAAAAAAGTATAATTAAGCTAAATAAAATATTTTTATAAAATTTAGTCATTATACCATCTCCTCTTAAAATTCAATTTTAACGTTTTGCTTTTCTTCTTCACTTGCTTCAAAGAATTGTTCTTCCTTAAATCCTAACATACCAGCTATTAAAACTGTCGGGAATACTTGAGTAGCATTTTTATATTTTAAAACAGAATCGTTATAAAATTGTCTTGCATATGCAATTTTTTCTTCTACATCACTTAAACTATCTTGTAATTGTTTAAAATTACCATCAGCTTTTAATTCTGGATAAGCTTCACCTAAAGCAAATAATTTACCTAAAGTAGCACTTAATTCATTATTAGCAGCAATCTCTTCTTTAGCATCTTTAGCATTAACTGCACTGTTTCTAGCATCGATTACAGCTTCTAAAGTTTCTTTTTCATGTTTAGCATATCCTTTAACAGTTTCTACTAAATTTGGAATTAAATCAAATCTTTTCTTTAATTGAACTTCTACTTGACTCCATTGATCTTTAATATTATTTCTTAACTTAACTAGTTTATTATAAGTTGAAATAACCCATCCTATTATTAAAACAATAACTAAAATAATAATTAAAATATAAATCATATATACCTACCTTTCAAATAAAAATATACCATATTATTACTAAAAAAACTATAAAAAAAGAAAATATTTACATACTTTCTATTTTACTTTTATAACTTCTTTTCCACCCATATATGGTTGCAATGCTTTAGGTATTTTAATACTTCCATCTTCTTGATAATTATTTTCAATAAATGCAATTAAACCACGAGGAGTAGCAACTACTGTATTATTTAATGTATGTAAATAATATGTTCCTTTTTCTCCTTTTTTACGAATACCTAAACGTCTAGCTTGAGCATCACCTAGTGTAGAACAACTTCCTACTTCAAAATATGTTTTTTGTCTAGGACTCCATGCTTCTATATCACAACTCTTAACTTTTAAATCAGCTAAGTCTCCACTACAACATTCAAGTTGTCTAACTGGTACATCTAAACTTCTGAAATAATCAACTGTTAGTTTCCACATCTTATTATACCAATCCATTGATTCTTCTGGTTCACAAATAACAATCATTTCTTGTTTTTCAAATTGGTGTACACGATAAAGTCCACGTTCTTCAAGACCATGTGCTCCACCTTCTTTTCTAAAACATGGAGAATAACTTGTCATACTTATTGGAAGTTCACTATCTTTAATAATTTGATCTTTAAATTTACCAATCATTGAGTGTTCTGAAGTTCCAATTAAATATAAATCTTCACCTTCAATTTTATACATCATAGCTTCCATTTCAGGAAAAGACATAACTCCAGTTACAACATCTGAACGTATCATAAATGGTGGAATAGCATAAGTAAATCCAGCATCAATCATAAAATCTCTTGCATATGCAAGCATAGCTTCATGAAGTCTTGCTATATCACCAAGTAAATAATAAAAACCTTGACCACTAGTTCTACCTGCAGCATCCTTATCAAGACCATTAAGTCTTTCAACTATATCTGCATGATATGGAATTTCATAATCTGGCACAACTGGTTCACCAAATTTTTGTACTTCTACATTTTCACTATCATCCCTACCAATTGGAACAGATGGATCCATAATTTGTGGAATAACCATCATAATCTCTTTTATTTCAGCACTAAGCTTTGCTTGTTCTTCTTCTAAAGTTTTTATCTCTTCAGCATTCTTTGTTACTTGTTCTTTAATCTTATCAGCTTCATCTTTCTTACCATCTTTCATAAGAAGTCCTATTTGACTACTTAATTGATTCTTTTCTGCTTTCATAGTATCAACTTTAACTTGTACTTCACGTACTCTTACATCAAGATCATATACTTTATCAACAAGTTCTAATTTTTCATCTTGAAATTTCTTTCTAATATTTTCTTTTACTAAATCTTTATTTTCTCTTATTAATTTAATATCTATCATATTATTCTTCCTCTACTTTCTCAAATCTATATTTTTGTTTTATTTCTGGATACTTCTCATGATCAACCTCCGAGACAAACATATCTAATGGTCTAGCAACATAATCTACTCCTCTAACACACTCAGTATCATATAATGGCTTATAAATCATTAATTCTTCCTGATTCTCAGTATGTCTAGAAATACCAATTATCTCATATAAATATAAGTTTGAATCTTTACTCAATTGTTCATCAGACATAGTTTCTCTTTTAAAATGTTTAACTATATCTCCTTTTTTAAACTCTCTCATAACTCCTCCTAAAAACAAAAAAAGAACAGTACAAGGAGTGCATATGCACGGTACCATCCTTTATTTAACTTAATTAATTATAACGGTATTACCGGAGTATATTAAACTCGTCTATAGAGTAGATAAATAAGTATTTAATATCGTTTACACCAACCACGAATTCTCTAAGATTAAATAGTCTTATTATTAGTTCTAATTATCGACTTCAGATATATTATACACAAATATATAAATTTTATCAAGAACATAATAACTTACAACCTAATAAAACAATAATTATAAATACAAAAATAGAAGCACCAATAATAGTAACAATCTTATTATTAGCTGGTTTACTATTTGCTCTACCATAAAAACCAACATTATTACTATATCCAATATATAATAAAATTACTGGCCATCCTATAATAGTTAAGAAACCATTAATTCCAAAACATTCACCTGTTTTATATAATAAATAAATTAAAAAAACAACATTAACACCTGGAATCAAAATAAGAAACCAATAGAAGTTACTCTCTAGTACTATATCTAAATATACTAAATAATTATATATTGGTATAAAAGGAGTAAAACCAGAATAATTAGCTTTTCTATATAAATTACATGTAGCAACAAAATAAGCCATAGAAATAAAACAAAAAATTGATATAAATAAAGAAGTATTAAGATTCATCTTAACAAAATAATAAACTACACCAAACAAAACTAAATGAAATAAAATTAAATAACCAAATCCCTTAGTATAATTAATATTTTTAACAACTTCATCTTCATTTTTATCTTCTACTTTAACTTCTTTTAATTTCTGACCACCTACATAAACATCATCTGAACTATAAGCACTAAAATCTTCTTGTATATTATTATAATAATCTCTATTTATTTTATTTACTTCATTCTTAGAAACATATTTTTTCATATACTGATTATCTGGATGCTCATAATTTAGTGCACCACACTTTATACAATAACGTTTATTAGCCTCCATAGATGCTCCACACTTAGAACATAATCTATATTCTTTAGAAGTAATAAACTTTTTATTTTTATTATTATCATTATTAAAAAAAGCCATACATACTCTCCTAACTATTCTACCTATATATAATATACCATAAAAATTAAAAAATATAAAAGAAAAAGAAGCTATTTAGCCTCTATTATTAACTTGATAGCAGTTCTTTCTTCCCCTTCAATTGCAATATCTTGAAAAGCTGGAATACAAACCAAATTTTTTCCACTAGGAGCAACAAATCCCCTAGCTATAGCAACAGCCTTAATAGCTTGATTTAAAGCCCCAGCACCAACGGCTTGTATTTCGACAGATCCTTTTTCTCTAAATACATTAGCTAGTGCTCCAGCTACGCTATTTGGATTAGATTTACTACTTACTTTAAGTATTTCCATATGTATTATTCATTCCTTTCTATGATTAATATATATGTACTTACCTACAATAAAATGACTAATCTAAATATTTTTTTATTACACCAGTAACAATTTCATAACCAGCATCATTTAAATGAAGCCCATCCTCAGTATAGTCTCTATTAAGATTATCTTCTTCGTCAGAAACTAATTCTTTATACATATCGATAAACTTAATATTATTATCAGAACAATACTCTTTTAGCTCTTTATTAATCTCCCTAATATCTTTATTTTTTCTCTTACCAGAAGATATTCCTTCTTCATCAACAGGATATATAGATTCCAAATATACTTCAGCATAAGATCTATTTTCCTTAATATTTTCTATTATTTTTCTAATATTACTAACTATTTCTTCTTTATCTTTACCCTTTTGTAAATCATTAGTACCTATTAATAAAAATACTTTAGAAGGATTATATTTATAAACTCTACCCTTCATATTATCTAAAATATCATTAGTAACATTACCACTAATACCACTATTTACTACAGGTAAATCTTCATAATATTTATCAAGATCATAATAATCAGTAATAGAATCACCTAAGAATAAATAATTTTTATCCACAACAACTTTTTCTTTTATCTTAGTAACAACTTTAACTTTATGATGATTAAAAGTTATAAAATGAAAAGTTATAAAAGAAATAAGTAATAAGATTATAACTCCTAAAATCCAAACAGTACCCATATTACTCTTATTAATTACAATACTCTCTTCTACATAATCAAATTTCTTTTCACTCTCATCCTTAATTTCATTAGAACCTTTTTTACTTGTAAAACTAGTATCTAATGTAGATGTTAAATCTAAATCACCAAAATCAAACTCTTGTTGTCTAGTCTCAAATATTTTATCATCTTCATCTAATATTTCTATTTTTTCTTCCAATACCTTATTTATATTATTTGTTCTACGTGGTTTATTATTATTATTATTATTATTTTTCTTTTTATTCTTACTCTTTGCCATATTAATTCTCACTTTCCTAGTTCATTATAACACTAGAACAAACTAAAATAAAATACTTTATTTTATTTTCTAATAAATACCTGTAATTATATTTCTAATACTGTCAAGTAACAGTCTTAAATAACCAATATTATTAATATTTTTACTAATAATTAAATCTCCCCTACTAACAACCTCACCATTTTCAAAAACCTTTATTTCTCCTACAACACTATTCTTCTTTACAGGTAATTTAATATCTTTAACTATAACTTTATATTTATAATTGTGTTTCCTTAATTTATTATCTTCAATAACTCCTAAATCATTATTTAAGATAATATCAACATAATTAGAATCTGATTTATCTAAATGAATTTGTTTTATTATAGTCCCCTTTTCCTTTAATAAATTATATTTAACACTATTAAAACCATAATCTAATAATGCCATAGTTTCATTGTTTCTAATCTTACCATTTTCTTCTCCTAAAACAATAGCTATTAAACGTAATTTTTTTCTCTTAGCAGTAGCAGCTAAACAATATTTAGCATTATCCGTATGACCAGTTTTTAATCCATCTGCTCCTTCATAATAACGAACTAATTTATTAGTATTAACTAACCAAAATTTATTCTTTGTATCTTCTCGTAAATAATCTTCATAAATAGATGAAAACTTTAATATATCAGGATGATTAACAACTAATTCTCTAGCAATCATTGCCATATCATAAGCAGTAGAATAATGTCCATCTTCATCTAATCCCGTACAATTTTTAAAATAAGTATTTTTAAGTCCTAGATCTTTAACTTTTTTATTCATAAGTTTTACAAAATTTACTTCACTCCCAGCAATAACTTCAGCCATTTGAACAGTTGCATCATTACCACTAGCCATAGAAATACCTTTCATTAAATCTCTAATACTTATTTTTTCTCCTTCACTAATATATATTTGACTTCCTCCCATATCAGCTGCATTTTTACTAACAGTAACTGTATCGGTCCACTTTATATTACCACTCTCTATATTTTCTAAAATGATTATTTGAGCAACCATCTTAGTCATAGAAGCTATTGGAACTTGTTTATCTTTCTCTTTTTCAAATAATATTTTTCCACTATTTGCCTCAATGAGTATTCCACTAACTGCATTAGAAATTAATCGTGTATTATCTTCGACATTTTCATTCTTTTTATTATCACTATTATCTAAAGCCAATACACTAAAAGGAATAAAACTTCCTAATAAAACAAAACAAACTATTATAAATTTCTTCATGTATACCTCCACTATTTTTTATGTCATATTATGAAAAAATATACATAAATTAAAAATTTAATGCTATTATAGAATTAGGTGATAATATGAAAAAAGTAAAAAAAAGAAGATTAAAAAAAACTCCCATACTCATATTAATAATAATATTAATTCTAATATCTAGTAGTATAGGATTAACTATAAATAAAAAAGGCAACAAAAAAAATACTAAAACAAAAACAGAATTAAAATTAGAAAAACTAAATCATATTGAAAAGAAACTTTCATACTTTAACTACAATAATTTAGATAGATATATTAAATATAAAAAAGATAATCCAAAACTATCTAATAAACAAATAATAATAGATGTAAATATTGGATTAGATTATGAATACTATACTCATACTAAAGAAAGTATAAATTTAAATAAACCAACTATTTTAGTAAATAAATATAATTATTTAACAGAAAACTATATTCCAGAGAATCTAGAAAAAATAAATACAAAATACGCTAAAGAAGGAATGCAACTAGTTAATTATGCCAAAGATGCTTTTGAAGAAATGGCTAAAGCTGCAGAAAAAGATGGTTATAAAATAATAGCTATGTCTAGCTATAGAAGTTATAAATATCAAGTAAATTTATACAATAGATATAAAGAAAATGATGGACAAGAAGCTGCCGATACATATTCTGCTAGACCAGGTTTCTCAGAACATCAAACTGGACTTGCCACTGATATATATAATGGAAAAATTGACTTTAATAACTTTGAAGAAACAGAAGAATTCACTTGGATGCAAGATAATGCATATAAATATGGATTCATACTAAGATTTCCAAAAGACAAAACAAAACAAACTGGATATCAATATGAATCATGGCATTATAGATACGTAGGAAAAGAAATAGCTAAATACATACACAAAAACAATCTATGCTTAGAAGAATATTATATACAAAAAATCGAGAATAATTAATTCTCGATTTTATTATCAAAAGTTTTCTTAAAAAACAAATATAATCTATAAAAGAAAGTAAATAAACACCATCCAAATAATAATAAATTACTTATTTGAACAATTGCTAAAATAGTATCATTTTTATAAAATTCAACTAAATTACTTAAATCCAATTGATTATAAGTACATATAGATATAAAAGCTAAAAAGAAGAAAAACATAAAATTAAACACTGCATAATTAAAAACCTTCTTAAATACAGATATACTCTTACTAAACATAGAATATATAATAACTAATATAGAAAATATCATAATAAAGAAATACACAATAGTAGATGGAAAATAAATATAGTTCATAACTTTCTTTATAAAACTATCAAAAGAATATCCTATATATGAAGGAGCAGCTACTAAAAGAGCTACTAAAAACACCAAATATACTATTACAATTATATAATTAGCATACTTATTCTTGTATTTAATATTGGCAATCAATAATAAAAATAAAAGAAGGCTAAGTACAAATAATTCGATTGATAAAAAAGATGATCCAATATATTTAAATATTGTAACAAGCTTTTCTATAAAAGACATATTCATACTATCACCTCCACACTAACTATTTAATTCAAAAATATAAACTGTCTGATGATAATCATCATCTTTAGTACAAGTAATAAGAGTTAACGTTGTCTTATCATGATTTCTATTAATTCTTACCTTACCCTTTTTTTCTACATTATATTTATTAACTAAACTATATCTATAATCATGACCATTATAAGTTACTGTTGCTACATCACCTATATCAAGTCTATATAAATAAGCAAAATATGAAATATAAGCATCTCCAGAATGCGCCATTAAAATTAAATTACCATGATCAACATCCGGCATCATAGAACCTTTTACTAAGGTAACATTATACTCTATACTATTATATTTTGAATCTAAATTATAAAAACCCCTCTTAAGTCCTATTTTAGGAATTGATAAAACTCCTAAATATCTACCATAATCAATATTTTTTTCTTCATAAACAGTCTTGTCATTTGTATTTTTTTGATTTGAAATATTATTACCTTTTTCTTCATTATTAGAAGAATTAATATTATTAGTACTATCATTATACATTTGAATAAGCATATCAGAAAATATTTGATTTCTTAGAGCCAACAAATGATTATAAGAAAGAACTATTATTCCAATGAATATAAGGAAAGAGCCAAAAAGCAATAACTGACTCTTTTTTCCTTTTTTATTGTTGTGATTTTGTCGGTTTAGCATTCGCATAAATTATACCCATTCCGCAAAGTAACATTACAAGACCAATAAAGTAAACTGATTGAGTAGTATTCATACCTGTATTTGGAACATCAGGCGTATAATTAACAGTAATATCTACCTTAGTATTTAAAGTTTCTACATTAATTAATGACTTAACAACTCTTTGTGATTGAGTAGTAACATCAGCAGCTGGATCATAACCATCAGGAAGATAACCAAATGCACGTAAATCAGTATAATCTGAATTAACTGATAACTTAAATTTTTTATTTACTTCTTTTACTTTATCAACTGGAATATAAATGCGAACTTTCTTAGAAGAAGTACCAACTTTCATAGTACTATTATCTTGAACTAAACCAATATCATTACCATCTAAATCATGAATTTCTGTACCATCTGGAGCACCATCTAATTTAAAATAGAAGAAACCTAAATCATCAAATAAATCATTACCACCCAATGTTATAACATCAGAAACATAGTATTTATTATCACTAGTAATAGTCATATTTTTACTTTTTAATGATGCCGTTATTTTAGGTGTCAAAATTGTAAGATTTTTCTTTTCCTTTGCTTCCGTAACAAGAGCAAGAATCACATCAGAAAATTTATTAGTTCCTTGATTAATAGTAAGAACCTCTTCACCTTTAGTAATAGTAAGAGAAGTATCTGAACTAAGTGCAGATATAATATCAGTCATATTAGCTTCATCCAAATAAATCCAAATTGCATTTTGAATAAGCCATGTCCTCACATAAGCTCTTTCTAAATCATTACTAGCACTACCATAAAAAGTTGTATCCGTAATATTTATATCACTATTATCACTTGGAGAAAAACTTACAAGAAATTCATTAAGATATAAAAGATATAACAATCCAGTATCATCTATACGATAACCATTACCATATGACTCACCATTCGTACGAACCTTTCCTTTTCGATCCAAGCAAAAGTATTGATAATCTCTAGTTTTATCAATTATATATGGCACACCATGATAAACAGTTTCATCACCATCTATACCTGCTGAGATTGCACCACTTACATTACCAGAAATTCTAGCATATTTTTCACTGGATGTTTCAAATGTATCACCAATATCTTCTTCAGTAAGCGCATAACTATTATGACCAAATCCTCCAACAAAGAATAATGCAAAAGCCACTAATAAAACAAATGTTGATACAAATCCAGAGATATTATAATTCATAATTTTCATAAGACTTGATTGCTTATTTGAATTATTATCAATATAAATTTTCTCCATCATATCACCCTACCTTATACTGACATTATAACATACTTTTTATAAATACAAATAAATTTTCAAAAAAAAAGTTGTTATTAACAACTATTTTATTTTATTACTATTCTGTTACTCTTGGCTTAATATTAGCATAAATTATTCCAATTCCACATAATAAGATTACAAGTCCAATAAAGTAAACTGATTGTGCAGTACTCATACCTGTATCTGGAGTATCTGGAGTATAAGTTAAATCAATTCCAGTTTCAACATTTTCATCAAATGGAACTATAACTTTTTGATATGTACCACTTGTTTCTGGATCATAACCTCCCTCATATACAGGAGTATAAACATATGCTGTTGAAGAAAGTCCTGTAACTGAAACTGTAAATTTAACTGTTTTTTCAGTTACACTCTTAATTGGAATTAATGCATAAAACTGATTAGTTCCAGTAGGAACAGCATTCAAATCTTTAATTTCATTACCATCATTTTTATAAATTTTTGTTCCTTGAGGAGCATTAGTTAATTTAATCGCATAAGTTGAATTCTTAGTAAGTCCTGTAACAGTCATAAGTTGTGTTTTATAATAATTATTATCTGTAACAGTCATTTCACCAGCTGCCTTAGTAATAGCTATACTACTAGAACCAGCTTTTCTAGCAGAAATTGCTTCTACTACTAATCTATTTACAACTTCTCCTAAACCATCAACAGACTTAGAATCTCCATCACTACATTCGTAATTACTTTCAGGGTTTGCACAACTAAAATATGCTGTAATTTCATGTATTGAACTAAATACAGCATCAGAATAATCTGATACACTATCATAACTATCAAAACCTTCTTGTTTTTGATACTTCCAAATAGCATTTTGAGTAATCCATGTTTCTATATATGAATCATTTGCTTCTGATGTATTTGACCCATGTTTAGAAAGAATATATTTTAATCCTCCATCTACAGTCTTTGTTTTATCTATAGTGTAAGTTAAATCAACATCTGGTATATGACGATCATTAACATTAGGATCATCGCTTTGTTTTTCATAACAGAAAACTTGTTGACCATTCTTAGCAATAATATATGGAGCTGTATAAATTTTAGATACACCATCATAACCATCTGCATCCATGTTAGTTGCTGTCAAACGTCTATATTTTGAATAATCTGTCTGAAAAGTATCACCAAATTCTTTTTGTGTCATTGAATATGATTCTTGACTAAATCCCATTGCCATAAATGATACAAATGCTACTAACACCATTAATGCAGTTAAATGTTGTGGAAGTTGAGCATTCATAACTTGACTGAAACTTGATTGCTTCTTATTATTGTTATTTTCCATATAAATTTTTTCCATAAAATTCACCCTACCTTATATAAATTATTATAACATATTTTCAAGTTTTTCAAACTATTTTTTTAAATAATTAAAAAAAGTTTATATATTTAAAACTTAATATATAAACTTTTATTGATTTTATTATCAATTTTTCTAGAAGCAATAATAGTAGAATAACCATCACTTTTATAAGAATATGCCTCTATTTCATCATATACTCCTACGACATCTAATCTTACTTCTCTATTATCTGAACTTAATTTATTCTTTGGAATTCTAAGATAAAATTTATCAGTTACCCTTAATTGCTTACTTAAATCAATTTTCTTACCAGATTCATCGACTATAAAACTACCCTTAGGAGCATTATCTAAATTAACTAAATATCCTTTAAATCTTTCTGAATCATTAGAACTAACAGTAATTAAAGAACTTTGATAATATTTATTATCTTTAGTCATATAAACATCATCATCTGTAAATACATTTATATTTAATTCATCTAATTTTATATTTAAAGCATTATTAACTATATTCTTAATATATTTATCATAAATTGTTTTATTACTACTTAAAGATTGATCATCACTATATAATTTCTTACTAGTTTTTATTGCTTCTAATAAATTATTATCTAATTTAAATCCCTTTTCATTTAAATATGACCATATAGCTACTTGACTTATCCAAGTTTGAAAATCAATATTTAAACTATTACCATTCTTATCTTTTATATCAATATTAGGATAACTGTTAGAAAGAATATAAAGAAGTCCTTTATCAGTTATTTCTTTATCTTTAACATAAGAACTACCATAATCCTTAGTATCTAAACTAAATACTTGTCTAGCACTATCATCATATACTCTACTTACTTTTATATTCTTATCAGAAGATATTCCAAAAGTAACAACCTTAGTTTCAAATGAATCATTAAAATTATTATCTTCATAACTAATAGCATAAGAACTTCTATCTTTAGATATATATATAAACATTAAAAAGAATCCTAGTATTATTAATAAAGAAACCGCTAGTGGTGGTCTATACTTTAATAATTTTTTTAAATCTTTATTTTCCATAATATCCCCTCGATAAATTTATTTTATCATAAATTTATTCTATTGAAAATGAATCTCTTATTTTATTTATATCAATATTACTTTTTTCATTATAGTATATTGTACAAAGTATATCTCCTCTTTTTACAATATCACCAACTACTTTATTAAGTTTAATACCAACTGTATAATCTATTTCATCTTCTTTTGCTTTACGACCAGCTCCTAAATCAAGTGAGACTTCTGCTAAAGAAAGTGCATCAACGCTCTCTAATACTCCACGTTTTCTTGCTCTAATTCTCTTTACATTAGAACTAACTTCAACACCATCTAAATTACCACCTTGTGCTTCAACTAATTCTAAAAACTTATTATATGCAGACTCATTTTCAATAGCATCTAAAACTTCTACATTAGCGCTCCACTTTGAAATACCTTTAGCCATACTAACCATTTCACTAGCAAGTTCAATACATAATCTATATAAATTACCATTTTTTATTTTACCTTTTAGTATATCAACAGCTTCTATAACTTCCAAACTATTACCAATATTTCTACCTAAAGGAACATTCATATCACTAATAATTGTAGATACTTCTCTATTATAGAATTTACCAATTTTTTTCATTAAACTACTCAATTTAGTAGCATCTTTTTTAGTTCTTAATAAAGCCCCTTTTCCTACTTTGATATCTATTAGTATTTTATCTGCTCCACTAGCAATCTTTTTACTCATAATACTAGCTGCAATCAAAGGAATAGAAGAAACTGTCCCAGTAACATCTCTTAGTGCATATATTTTTTTATCCATAGGTGCAAGTGTCGCTGTCTGTCCAGTAAGTACGATACCAATATCTTGTGCCTGTTTCATTACTTCTTCATCAGTTAATGCAATATTAAAACCTGGAATACTTTCTAATTTATCAATAGTACCACCGGTATGTCCTAAACCTCTTCCACTCATTTTAATAACAGGCACTCCTAAAGAAGCTACAATAGGCGCAATAACTAAAGTAGTTTTATCACCTACACCTCCAGTTGAATGTTTATCAACTTTAATACCTGGCATAAAACTAAGATCAAGTACATCACCACTATCAATAAATATTTTAGTAAGTGCATAAATCTCTTCATCAGTCATACCATTAATACAAATAGCCATAAGTAAACTAGACATTTGATAATCTTTTACTTCACCATCTAAATAACCATTAAAAAAGTAATCTAATTCCTTAAAACTTAATTCTTTACCTAATCTTTTTTTATTAATTATTTCTAGTATCATAATAACTCCTTTCTAAACACATTAGTTTCCCTAATTACAAAACCACTATTAATATATAATTCCTGTGCATCAACTCTACTACTATTAGAAGTTAACTCAATATAAGAAATATTCATATCTCTACATATATCAAATACTTTAAGTAACATATTAGAAGCAATACCTTTATTTCTATATTTCTTTAATACACATACATAATTTATAAAAGCATAATTAATATCTCTAACACTATCATATAACTTATTTATAGTTAAATAACCAACTACTTCTTGATCTATAACCGCTACTAATTCTATATTATTAGAATTAGTACCACTCTTTTCTAAGTTATATACTTCACTAAGCAATTTATTTAAAGATACTAAATCACTATCTCTATACTCTCTAATTACTATCTCCACTAACTATCCCCTACCTTATATAGATTATAACACGTTTATTTTATTTTTTATACAAAAAAAATAATTAGGAATTGTCCTAATTATTCTGCAATTGGTCCATAGTTGTTATTTTCATTAACACTTGGTGTACATAAGTATACTAATACTATAATCCAACCAACAATTGGTATTAAAAACATAAAATAATACCAACCTGATTTATTGATATCATGAAGTCTTCTAATAACTAAAGCGATTGCTGGAACAATAATAGCTAATTCATATACTGTTGTAATAGTTTTAGCTAGTTGTACTTGACCAGTAAGACCACAAATGAATCCAATAACAAATCCAATTAAAAAGTTTGCAAGAACTACCCACCAATAATCACTTCTAGTAGAACGTCCACTAAAGTTAGTGTAGTTTCTTAAAAACTTCTTATAAGCTTCTATCATAAAATACTACTCCTTCCAATAAAATGATATCACAATCTATATAATTGTTCAATAATATTTATACAATATAAAAGCAGATTTTAATCTGCTTTTTCTTCTTTCTTACTCGACAAAAATGTAACTTTTTCACCTATTATTTCTAATATAGTTTCCTTTTTATTATCTTTTTCTACTACACGAGACTGTACTCGTCCCTTTACTCCTACTACATCTCCTTTCTTACAATATTCTTTTGTATTTTCTGCAACACTATCCCAAAGTACACATCTTATAAAATCAGTTTCATACTCTCCTTCCATATTTTTAAAACTTCTTGGGACTGCCAATGTTAATGTAGAAACTTTCTTACCATTATCTGTTTTATTTAGTTGCAAATCTTGTGCAAGTCTTCCAACCAAAACCACCTGATTTAGCATCTTTCACCTCCTTTCGACGAGTATAATACCTACAAAATTTTAATTAATCAAATCGCAGATTTTAATAATTGAAACCACTAGAAAAACAAAAAAAAGAAATCTTCTAAACGAAAATTTCTTTTTGAATACAATATATTCATAAATAAACAAGTTTACTACAAATTTCTTTTTATTAATTGATTTAACTCAACTGCATATTCCATTGGTAACTCTTCTCTAAATTTTTCTAAGAACCCTAAAACTATTAATTCAGTTGCTCTTTCACGAGATATACCACGACTCATCATATAAAATAAATTATCTTCACTTATTTTAGAAACAGTTGCTTCATGTTCTATATTACTACTTAAATTAAAACATGAGTTAACGGGAATAGTATCACTCTTTGATTTATCATCAAGTATTAAAGTATCACATTGAACAAGTGAACTACTATTTTCTGCATTTTCTTTTATCTTAACAGTACCTCTATAAGTAGCATTACCACCACTACTCGCAATACTCTTAGAAATTATATTACTCTTAGTATTTTTTCCTAAATGAATCATTCTAGCTCCACTATCTTGCTCTTGATTATTTGTAGCAACAGAAATAGTAATACATGTACCAGTAGAATTATCACCTTTTAATACACAACATGGATATTTCATAGTAACACGACTTCCAATATTACCGTCTATCCATTCCATTTTTCCACCCTCATCAACAAGTGCCCTTTTAGTAACTAAATTATAAACATTAGTAGCCCAGTTTTGAACAGTAGAATAACGACAAGTACTATTCTTCCCTACATATATTTCCACAACTGCTGCATGTAAAGCCGATTCACTATAAGTAGGAGCTGTACATCCTTCTACATAGTGAAGATCTGAATTATCATCAACTATTATTAATGTTCTTTCAAATTGTCCCATATTACGACTATTAATTCTAAAATAACTTTGAAGTGGTCTATCTAATGTTGTATTAGGCGGTATATAAATAAAACTACCTCCTGAAAATACTGCTCCATTTAAAGCAGAAAATTTATTTTCATTATTACTTACTATTTTTCCAAAATATTTTTTTACTAAATCAGGATACTTTTTCATAGCATCTTCAATAGAAGTAAAAATTACTTTTTTCTTTTCTAATTCCTCTAACATCTTATGATATATTACTTCACTCTCATATTGAACACCCATACCACCAAGATGTTGTTCACTTTCTATTACCCCAAGTTCATCTAATTCATCAACAACTGGTTTCAATACATTATTCCAGTCACTTTCTATTTTTAAATCTTTATCGTCTCTTTTATAATAAATAATTTTATTAAAATCTAAATCAATCTTAGGACCAAATTTAGGCATATCAATATCAACAAAATTCTTATAACTTTCAAGTCTAAAATCTCTAATCCAACCTTCTTCATTTTTTAAACTAGAAATCTTTTCTACTTTCTCTTTATCAATACCTACTATTTCCATCTAATCACCACGATTCTAATTTTATTTTTCTAACTGTTCTAACATTCTAGTAATACAAGTACTAGGAAGAAGTGCACAAGTAATTCTATTTGGTTGTTTACTTATCTCACTATAAACTTCTAATTCTCCAAGTAAATCTTGATCATACTCTTTCTCTTGTAACATATTATTATAATTAATAATAATTTTTTTAGCTTCTTCTACACTCTTACCAATTAAACTTCTAATAAATATAGATGTAGCTGAAGTACTAATAGCACAAGCTTCTCCATCAAACACAATATCTTTAATAATATTATCTTCTATTTTCATCTGTATAGTTAAATTATCAATACAACTTTCACTATTATAATTAGTACTTAAATAACTATCATCATCTACTAATTTCTTATTCATAGGATGTTGATAATTATCAAGTATAATTTCTCTTCTTAAATTATTATCCATTCTATCACCTAAATTACTATTTTAAATATATCTTTACTATTCTTTAAAACTTCTACTAATCTATCAATATCTTCTTTTGTATTATATAAATATAGACTAACTCTAACAGTATTTTTAATCTTTATTTCATCTTTTAACATCTTAGTACAATGATTACCTGCTCTTACATATATATTATAATGATTTAAATAAACAGATGTATCTTGACTAAAAACATCTTTAATATTAAAAGCAAGTATTCCACTATTAGAGTTTTTATTATACATAACTATATTAGGAATTTTTTCTAGTTCACTAACCATATATTTCTTTAATTCAACTTCATATTTATGAATATTATCCATACCGATTTCTTCTAAATATAAAATAGCTCTTCTAAGACCAATTACTCCCGCAATAGATGGAGTACCAGCTTCAAACTTAATAGGACTATGTTTTACTTCATAACTATTATCTTCTTCAAAAAATTGATTCATTCCTCCACCATACATAATAGGATCCATATCTTCTAATAAATCATATTTACCAACTAATACTCCTACCCCTGTAGGTCCTAACATTTTATGTGCAGAAAAACTTAAAAAATCAATATTACATTTTTTAAAATCAACTTTCATATGAGGAACACTTTGTGCTCCATCTACATTAAATAAAATTTTTTTCTCTTCACATATTCTACCAATCTCTTCTATATCTCTAACATCACCTATTACATTAGTAACATGCGCTATTGAAATAACTTTAGTATTTGGAGTAATTGCTTTCAATAAATTATCAATTGTTAATTCATATTCTTCATTTAATGGAATATATTTTATAACTACACCAATCTCTTCTGCTAATTTAATCCAAGGTAATACATTAGAAGCATGCTCAGACTTAGTAAGTAATATTTCATCACCTTTTCTTAAATGCTTCTTCATATAACCAAATACAACCATATTAATAGATTGAGTCGTACCACTAGTAAAAACAACTTCATTAGAACTGTTAGCATTAATAAACTTAGCAACTATTTCTCTAGTCTCATCATATAACTTATTAGTTTTAATAGCAGCATCATAATCTCCTCTATGAATATTAGATGTATGTTCTAAATAATAATCGGATATGTCATCTACTACACATTTAGGTTTTAATGTAGTAGCCCCATTATCAAAATATACTATATTTCCATCTAACATAGGAAAGTCTTCTCGCTTCATAATTTCACCTCCTAAATTTTATTAATTTCTAAAATAAATTCATCTATTTTATTTAAATCTATACTATCACTATTAATTAAGAAACTTTTTAATAATAATAAATATGCAGATCTTTTACTTATACCTCTACTCATTAAATAAAATAATGTCTCATCTTTAAATTTACCTATATAAGCAGAATGATTACTATCTACATCATAATTATCAATAAATAAATTAGGTTTAATAGTACTTTTACCATTATTTATATTAATAATCTGATTATCTTGATTACAAATACATTTACTACTATTTTTAAGTACTGTACCATCAACACTATAAGTTAAATAATTATCATATACATTAACTCCATGATTAAAAACTTCACTATGGGTATTACTTACATTATGATTTACTTTAATATTAAAAGTATTATTATCATAATTAATATTATTGTAGTAATAATATAAAGTAGTATTTTCTTTATTCATATTAATTTCTACATTACTACTAGAATTAATAGAAAAATGATAAATAATAGTATCTTCTTCTATATTATATTTATAATCTTTATTTTCGTTATCTAATATATATATTGTTTTACTCATTATAATCACCATTAACTATAGAATAACCATTCTTCTCTATATCTAAGGCTAAAGACATATCACCAGTTTTTATTATTTTACCATTAGATAAAACATGTACAAAATCAGGTTTAATATATTCTAGTATTCTAGGATAATGTGTAATGATTAAAACAGATGCATCTTTATTTTCATTTAAATATTCACATATATTGTCACATACAACTTTTAAACTATCCACATCTAATCCACTATCTATTTCATCTAAAATAATATATTTAGGTTTTAAAGACTTTAGTTGTAGTACTTCATTCTTTTTCTTTTCTCCACCACTAAAACCAGAGTTCAAAGATCTATGTAACATACTAGGATCTAATGCTAATTTCTCCATTTCTTCATCCATTTCTTTAATAAATGTATATAAATTAACATTAGTATCACTTTTCTCATTTAAAGCGGTTCTTATAAATTCACTATTAGAAACACCTTCAATAACAGTAGGATCTTGCATACATAAAAAGATACCTTTTTTTGCTCTTTCATCAACTTCTAAATTATTAATTGATTCTCCATCAATTAAAACATCTCCAGAAGTAACTTCATAATTATAATGTCCCATTATAACTTTAGAAAGTGTACTTTTACCAGTACCATTAGGACCCATAATTACATGTATTTCACCATCATTTATTTTAAGTGATAAATTATTTAATATATTATCTTCTGCTCCTATAACCTTAGCAGATAATTTCTTTACTTCTAACATATGTAATCATCTCCAAATTCACATCGAAATAAACAACTATATTCTATCACAATAAACATAATAAAACAATTAAAAAAGTGGATTACTCCACTTTAAGCAACTCTTTGATAAGTTGTATACTCATCATCACTATAACCATAACTGTTATCAGTTAATACACCTTGAGCAGTTCTTAATAGATTAGCCAAATCAGCTTCACTTCTTCTTTGATTTTCTAATTTTTCTCTTAAGTTAACTATTTCTCTATTTTGTTTTTCAATTATTTCAGATTGACCATGAATTTTATCTTCCATTTGTCTTGTTTGACTTTCTAATAATTGATTTTTATTTTCTAGTTTACTTACTATATTTTCATAACTAGAAATCTTATCTTTTAAAGAATTATTTCTATTATCTAATACTTCTATTTTTTCTTTTTGATCTTTATTTTGTCTAATCAAATTATTCATAGTAGAAATAGCAGTTGGTAAAATAGAATCTCCTCTACTAACTGGTTCTTCATAATATGTATCAGAATAGTTATAAAGATTATCATCAGAATATTTAGATTCAACAACATCAGAATAATTAGATTCTTCCGGAGTATAATCATCTACATTTAATTTGAATTTTGAATCAAATTGTTCCTTCATAACATCCTCCTCTTTATTCATATTATCATCTGCTATAGGCATACTATCAGCTATATTTAATTCATCACTATCTTCTTCTGGTTCAGTTTGAACTTCAGTAGATATATCTTCACTAACTTCTTGTGTTTCTTCTACTTGTTCAACTGGTGCCTCTTCAACAACATCTTCACTCTCTTCACTATTAAGTGCTTCATCTATTTTAGTAGCATCAACTGAAACATTAGCAATATCTAAATCATCTTCACTAGCAGTTTCCACTTTTTGCTCTTCTACAGTAGTATTTACTTCTTCTGCTTCAATATTTTCAACTTCTGAAGTTTCCTCAGCTGGTATAGATATTTCACTATCTTCTATTTTCATTTCTTCTACTTGTTCTTCTGGTTCAGTTTGAACTTCAGTAGATATATCTTCACTAACTTCTACTGGTACAGTTTCTTCAATTGTTCCTTCTTGAACATTATCTTTTTTACCAGCAAAATCAAATTTCTCTACTGGTGAGTTAACAACATTCTTACTTAAATAGAAACCTGTATCCCCTAAACCAATAAAACTATAATATTCACCGTTTAATACATTATTTCCTTCATAATCATAGATAGTAGCTTCACTAGCTTGATCATTAAAAATAAACTTACCATTATCTAATGCCATCTTAGTACCAACACTTTCTTTAATAGCAGTAGCAGTAGTAATTAAACCACTAGTAGTAAGAGAATCAACACTACTCTTAACTTTTTCTTTTTCTAAAGCTACATCAATAACTGATTGACTAATAGGTGTAGTAAGAACAACTAATAAATATTTATCATTAATGATCTTAATAGATTTATGTTCAAAAGGAATTACTTCTTCTCCTTCACTATTAATAACACCTAAGTTTTTAGGTTCAGTTTTAGAAGAGATAGCTTCAAGTAAAGTTGTAGTAGCAATATAATTACCATTACCTAAATCTCCACCATCAATAAAATAGTATTGTTTACCATTTTCTAATTGACCATAAGTAATAACTATATCATTTCTTCCTGCATATTCTACATTTCCTTTTTGTACTTGCATCATAAAAAACACCACCTATTATTAATAATAATATCATAAATCAATATCTAAAACAATAACTATTTAAAAAAAATTAAACTTATATTTAATTGCAATCCATCCACCTATAAGTTAAAATATTACTAGGTGATTATATGAAACAAGAAAAGAGACTAAGTATTGGAATGGCCCTATTATTTTTAGTAGTATTTATAGTATTTGGAGTAATAATAGTAAATGAAAAATTCTCATTTTATTATATTCCTAAAGTAGATAAGAAACTAAACAACTACTTTAACGAACACTATAAAAGTATAAAAGATGACGTCATAATAAATAAAACAACTCATAAAAATATGACATATACTCTAAAAGTAATATCTAAAGAAAATAAAAATCTATATTTTAAAATAAACTATCAAGATAGAAAAATATCTAGTACTTATAAAAAAGATTATATAGAAGGAAAAACACTTCTATCAAAAATATCTAAAGATATAGAAAAAGAAATAAATAAAAATATTAAATATGAAATAAACGTAAAAATTGATAAGAACTTAAATGATTTTTCTACTCTAGTAAAAGAAAGAATCATCAATGAAAATAATTTAGTTAACCTAAAAATTTATGATATATATACTGAATTAGAAGTAAATAAGTTAACTAATAAAAATATTTATAATGAAATATTAGAATTATATAAAACACTACAAAGTAAGAGTATAACGCCAAGAACATATAATATTACTATTACTAATAAAGAAGATATTACTAAATCTATTGAAATAAACGGTATTACATCTGAATTAATAGAAAGTAATGATCTAATTTTGGTAATTAATGATATAATAAATAAGAAACCAAGTGATATTTTAAATAAATATGATATTACATACAAGTATTTAAATTAGGAGGTTAGTATGAACGATTGTATTTTTTGTAAAATTATTAAAGGTGAATTACCATCAAAAACTATTTATGAGGATGACTTAATAAAAGTTATTATGAACATTAATCCAACATCTAATGGACATTTACTAGTTCTACCAAAAGAACATTATGTAAACATTTTAGATATTAAAGAAGAAATTATTTCACATAGTTTTAAAATAATAAGAGATAAATTATATCCACTATTAAAAGAAAAACTAAATTGTGAAGGATTAACAATATCTGAAAATAACTTTTTAGGTCAAGAAATAAAACATTTTCATATTCATTTAACACCTAGATATGAAAATGATTTAATAGATTATAACTATAATAAAGACTTATTAATAGATTTAGATGAAGTTTATAACAAATTAACAGAAAAATAAACACTATATTCTAGTGTTTATTTTTTTAATAGAAGTTATTATTATCATTTAATAAAATAACCAATAATATATATAAAACTATTATTAGTAAGAAACCACTTCCACCTCTTCTATTATTATTGTTATTATTTTCAGGACAAGCCATATTTACACCTCCTTAAATATAAGCACCTAAAACTATAACTAAAAGAATAAATAAAACTAATATAATAGCCGAAGATGATGAACAACTATTCATTAATATTCCTCCTTTTTATATGCTTTCAAAATATTTTATGGAAAAATCTAATTTTTGTGATTATATCTATCACAATTATTGCAACAACATTGTTTTTTTGCTATTATAAATAAGTACAGGAGGATTAAATATGAATAAAAAAATTATTAAAAGCTTAGTTTTTGTATCTGCCCTAACTTTAGTATTAACAGGATGTGGTAAAAAAGCAGAATTAAAAGGTGGAAACAAAACAGCTGTAAAAATTGGTAGTACTGAAATAAGTGCAACAGATTATTATAATCAAATAAAAAAAGCAAATATATCAAAGTTAATTGATATGGTTGATCATCAAATACTAGATAAAAAGTATAAAACTGATGAAAAAGAAAAAAAGGAAATTAATACTCAAATAAAACAAATAAAATCAACTTATCAAGATGATGAAACTTATTTAAATGTAATTAAACAATACTTTGGAGTTAATTCTGAAGATGAATTAAAGAGTATGCTAAGTCTTGAGTATAAAAGAAAATTAGCTGTAGAAGATTATGTTAAAGATTCAATAAAAGATGATGAAATAAAAAAATACTACAATGATAAAATAACTGGAGAAATGAAAGCTAGTCATATACTAATAAAAGTAAAATCTAAAGAAAACGCAACAGATGAAGAAAAGAAAAAAGCTGATAGTGAAGCTAAGAAAAAAGCTGAAGATATCATAAAAAAATTAAATAAAGGTGAAAAATTTGAAAAACTAGCTAAAAAATATTCAGAAGATGACACTACTAAAAATGATGGTGGAGACTTAGGATATTTTTCTAATGATGATATGGTAGAAGAATTTACTAATGCTGCTAAAAAATTAGAAAAAAATAAATATACTAAAGAACCAGTTAAAACAGAATATGGATATCATATAATTCTAAAAACAGATCAAAAGAAAAAACCATCTTTAAAATCTGTTAAGAAAGAAATTAAAGAAAAATTAACTGAAGAAAAATTAACTGATTCAACTATTCACTACACTGCTCTTATGGAAATAAGAGAAAAGAATCATATAACATGGAATGATAGTGAACTAAAAAAAGAATATAAAAAATATATGGAACAAATTATTGATAATATTAAAAAACAAAATGAAAGCACTACAAAATAAAAACAGTTTTTAAAACTGTTTTTTTATTCCTCATAATATAAACCTTTTTGAAATAGTTTTTCTCTAATCTTATACTCTAATTCTTTACCACTGTGTTTTCTACTTAATCGATTATAAAGCTTATTATACTCTTTTTCTCGTATACTAGAGTCAGTATCAAATGAATAATTAGATATAATATCATTAATAATAGAACTACTATATCCTAAATTAATTAAATCAGTTACTATTTTATTCTTTAAAACTACTCCTCCTCTAGTCTTATTAGATTTTATTAGTCTATTAATAACTTTATCAATCTTACTCTTTTGTTCTTCGATACTAAAAGCTAAAATTTCTTCATTAATTATATCATCACTAACACCTTTAGATTTTAATTCTTTAGAAATCTTATTTGGACCTTTAGAAGTAGTAATAATTTGACTATTAATATAACTCTTAGAAAAACTTCTATCATCTAAGTAACCCTGATTTAATAACTTAAGAATGGCTTTATCAACATACTCTTGTGGATATTCTTTTTTTATTAAACTATCTTTAAGTTCCTTTACAGATTTAAATCTACTATTTAAACTTTTTAAGGCTACATAATAAACATCACATTCCATATTATAATTTAATACATCTTCTAATTTTTTATCAGATAATTCTTTTTTTAATAATAATTCATATTTCAAAATAACATCTTCATACAATAAAAGATCTGTATCATTATCAAAAAATATTTTATATCTTCCACTAGTTTGCTTCTTATACTTTAATATTTTCATATTATCACCTATATATATTATACCATAAAAAAAGAGGTTATCCCTCTTTTTCCACCTTGATAAAGCCTTCTGTAACTTCTTCAAGGGCCCTTCCTATATTCTTTTTACTCTTGTATTCGGCCTCAGGCATCTGTAAATATCCAGTTCTTGAAATTTCTTTACTTCTTCTAGCTGCAATATGAACAAGTTCATATTTAGAATCAACTATATTAAGTAATTTATCAATAGACGGATAAATCATCTGTATCACACTCCCTATTATAAGAATAAATGATAAGTGTAAAATATTCAATGCTTTTGACAAAATTAGACATTTTATTTTACAGTAAAATATTTACAAAAAAAAGAAAGTAAAACTTTCTTAACGGAAATTACAACATGATCCACATTGGATATTACTAACAGTATTTTCTTCAGAACAAGTATAACGTGGTCTATATGTATGTTTATATACATGATGATTAATAATTCTAGTATGAATAGGACAAACATGAGGAACTTCATGAACTATAGTCTTATGAATACATTTTTCTTGAACTGGTTCACTCATAGGACATCCCCCACCCATCATACTATTTACATTATTCATCATATTAATATCTACATTCATATCATTTTCTACAACATTATTATTACCAACAACATTAGAATCAAATTCAATATTGTTATTCATACCTGATTCAAACATTATAATACCTCCTCTAATTTATAATATGTAAAAAAATATTTTTAGACACAAAAAAAGCATTCATCATGAATGCTTTTAAAATGGCATTTTAAAATTACCATTACTCATTTGTTTCATCATTTTCTTCATTTGATCAAATTGCTGTAATAAACGGTTAACTTCTTGTACTGAAGTACCACTACCTTTAGCAATTCTAGTTTTGCGACTAGCTTTTATAATATCAGGATTACGTCTTTCCTTAGGTGTCATTGATAAAACTATTGCTTCTATATGAGCCATTTGTTTTGGATCAATTTTAATATCATTAAGTCCCATCTTCTTAGCACCAGGAATTAATTTTATTAAATTTTCAAGCGGTCCTAACTTTTTCATCTGCTTCATAGTAGACAAGAAATCTTCTAAATCAAATTTACCTTGCTGCATTCTCTTAGCTGTTCTTTCAGCTTCTTTTTCATCTATTGCTTCTGTTGCTTTTTCAACTAATGAAACAATATCACCCATACCAAGAATTCTACCAGCCATTCTTTCAGGATCAAAAGTATCTAATCCATCTAGTTTTTCTGATATACCAATAAACTTAATTGGTACATTAGTAATATGTCTAACAGAAAGTGCCACACCACCTCTAGTATCACCATCTAATTTAGTAAGTATAACACCTGTAAGAGGCAATTTATCATTAAAACCTGTAATAACATTAATAGCATCTTGTCCCATCATAGAATCAATTACAAGTAAAATTTCTTCTGGTTTAACTTCATTCTTAATATTGTCTAACTCATCCATAAGAGCCTCATCAATATGAAGACGCCCAGCTGTATCGATTAAAACATAATCAAATCCATTTTCTTTAGCATATTTAACTGCATTACGAGAAATTTCCACAGGATCTTTCTTACCTTCACTATATACTTCAATATTAAGTTGTTTTCCTATTTGAATTAATTGTTCAATAGCAGCTGGTCTATAAATATCACATGCTACAAGTAAAGGTTTTTTACTATGTTTTTTTCTTAAGAAATTAGAAAGTTTTCCAATAGTCGTAGTTTTACCAGAACCTTGAAGTCCAACCAACATCAATATTGCAGGATTACCCTTTATATTTAACGGAACATTTTCTCCACCTAATAACTCAGTAAGTTCATCATGAACTATTTTAACAAATAAATCACCAGGATTAATACTAGATTGAACTTCTTCTCCTAAAGCTTTTTCCTTTACTGTGTTAGTAAATTCTTTTACTACTTTATAGTTAACATCAGCCTCTAATAAAGCTAATCTAATCTCCCTCATCATTTCAGAAATATTTTCTTCTGTTATCTTTCCATAACCTTTTACTTTATGGATTACATTTTGTAAACGATCTCCTAAATTTTCAAACATTTTTATCACCTAAAATATATTATACAAAAAAAAACATTTTAAGTAAATTAAAAAAGCAGGTAAAACCTGCTTATTCATCTGATAAAGCTACTAATGGAATGCCCGTATCGGTAGTAGGTAAACTAGTAGTTTTATTATCGCTATCATCAGATAATGGCGTAAGTGTAGGCATAGCGATATTATTATTATCACTATCATTACCACCATCACCAATAATATCAACTAATGGTTTTGGTATATCACCATTATCAAATTTTACATCTGCTTTATTATCATCTTCCAATTTTAAATCAGTTGGAATAGATTGACTTACACCAACTATAGATGAATCTTGATAGTCATCATTATCATCTTCATCATCATAATCGTCATCTTCCCCCTCATCTAACATTGATAAATTACTCAATCCACCAACATCAGAAGAAACAACATTATCACTAGGCGTTATATCAGGTATAGCAACCCCTGTATTATCAGTACTAGAACTACTATCAGAAATATCTACTAATGAATTAGCATTTCCTATCTCTGGTAAAGAAGTTGTGATATTATTATCAATACCATCAACTAAGTTACTTATGTTACCACTAACATTAGGAACGCTTTTATCTTCATCAACTATATCAACTAGTGCTTGACTAGGAGCTACATCATTTGAAACAAGTTGTGATGGCTCAAAAGTAGGAACAATATTTTCAGATACAGTAGGAGTTTCAACAATTGTTGTAGAAACATTACTACTAGCCTCACCTTTCCAAATAGATACAACATTACAGTTACCACTCCATGGAGCTGGATCAGGCATTTCTAATCTACAAATTAATGGTATTTTAAATCCCATTCCAAATCCTAAACAAGTACCTGGTTGTAAAGTTTTTTGTTTTTCAATAATTTCATCACTAATATTAGGAACCATTTTTCTAATATAATCAACATCTGTAGGATGGTTCATTTTAAATATTAAGAAGTTAGAACATTGTGAAATAACTGTATCAGAAAGTTCTACAGGTCTTTGAGAAATAAGTCCCAAAATAACCCCATATTTACGACCTTCCTTAGCAATACGTTCAAATATATTGTAACCAATTAAAAATCTATCAGTATCATTTTGAATATATCTATGAGCTTCTTCAACTACTATATGAAAAGGCATACTCGCTCTATCTTTTAAATTCTTAGCAAATTCAAACATTAATCTAGAATAAATCTTAGTAATTACTTTAGCAAAGTCATCATCGACATCATCAAAATTAATATTAACCATTTGATACTTACGTCCATTATTTATAAGTAATGAAGATAAGTAAGCATCTAATGATACATACTCTTTAACATCGAAGTATTTAGCATTATCACCAACTATTAATGAATGAAGTCTAACTTTAATAGTAACTGCATCGCCATAAGTATTTTCATTTCTAAGCCATCCTTCACTAATCAAAGTAAAGTTTAAAGCCTTTTCTAATGTAGTTAAATCATAGAATACTCCACCCTTAGGTTCATAATCATCAAACTCATCTTTAATAAATGAAGATACATATTCTGTTAATAAAACACTTTCTGAGAATTGCCCATGTGAATCTATTAAAAAACATTCTCTAAATTTTCTAGTATAACCAATTCCTTTTACTGGAGCTTCTAAATTAAACTGTGGTGTAGAACAACTAGCTAATATAGAAAATATTTCATTTCTTTTATTAGGAGCTGTCTCATTTGTATATAAAATAGTCATAATTGCTTTCGCAATTAAATGATTTTTAAATTTATCAGCATCTACTTCTTTTTGAGAAAAAATAAGTGCTAATTTTAACATTCTTTCAATTATTGGAAGTTGAGAATGACTAGTAGCTTGTAATAAAAGAGCTAAATCAGTAGCATTCAATAACCATATTGGAATTCTTAATTTTTCTCCCTTACCATCAACTTCATTAGTACTAAAGAATCTATAATGATAATTAGGATCAATAGTATTCAAGTTACAAAAAGCATTATAATATTCTCCAGAAGAATCAAAAAGAACTATATTTGATTTATATGGAAATAATCTCTTATCATGAAACATATTCTGAAAAAGTCTAGATACTCCACAACTCTTACCAGAACCACTGTTACCAAAAATAGCAAAATGATTACTAAAAAAATTATTAACATCTAAGAATACAGGAAAATCATTATAAAATGGACTAACTCCAAATCTTATATAACCATCCTTATCCTCTCCTACAATCATAGGAATTTCACTTTTGTCAATAACTCTAATAGTTGCATCCAAAGAAGGTTTACGGATAGTACCACCTATTAATTTACCATTAACAATTTCTCCTAAGAATCTTGCACTTACTATATCTTTATCTAAATCATCTACTTCTCCAAGAACTTTCTTATCTTTATCTTCAAATACAAGATGAAGATTCATTAAATTTATAGCAAGATTTTCACTGTCTTTAAGTCTTATATTAGCAGAACGATCACTAATATAAACAATTTTATCAAACATATAATCCCCTCTTTTTCCTTCTACCCTATCATATATAGATTATACATTTTTTTTATATGTTTTACAAGAAAATTTCAAAATAAAAATTAGAAGTTATTAATAATATCTTCTAATTTATCTTTTAACTCTTTATCAGTAAGTTTTTCTGATATTTCCAAAAGAATTTGTCTATTCTTATATAAATTAAGCTTAGATTCATAATCTACAAGCTTATCAACAACATTATGAATTTGTTTAAATATTGCATTACGACTTACATCATATAATTCAGCCATCTCACCTAGACTTAAATTATTAAAGTAATAATCTTCAAAATACTTTTTTTGTTTATCAGTAAGAAGCATACCATATAAATCGTATAATTCATTATAATATATTACATCTTCCATACTAAACTCCTAGAAATATAAGAAAAAGTATCATTACTCCAACAAAAGCATAAATTAAAGTTAATTTACTCCTCTTATATATTTTATAATTATTAAATGCCATAACTAATAAATTAAGTCCTAAACTAAATTCAAATAAAGTCATATACTTTTGATTGAATATAAATAATATTGCTAAAATAACTGTAAGTACAGTAATAACTATTTGAATATCAACAAATAAAATATTAAATGCATGAATAGTATTAATATTCTTTTTAGTACTATCTTTTTTCTTAGTTACTTTATTTTTTTTAGTTTTAACTTCGTTATTAACTTCTTTTTTCTTTGTAGTTTTCTTTTCATCATTTCTAATTTCTTTTTTCATAATATCACCTACATCATATCTTTAAATAAGCCATATATATATTTTTCTATATCAAAAACCTGTAAATCATCTTTAGTTTCACCAAGACCAATATATTTAACAGGAATACCAACACTCTCTTTAATCGCTAAAACTATACCACCTTTAGCTGTACCATCTAACTTAGTAAGTATAATTCCAGTAATATTAGTAATTTCTTTAAATGAATTAGCTTGACTAATGCCATTTTGACCAGTAGTAGCATCAATTACTAATAAAGTTTCATGTGGTCCACCCTCTATAATCTGACCAATTACTCTATTAATCTTTTCTAACTCTTTCATAAGATTAACTTTATTTTGTAAACGACCAGCTGTATCTACTAACACAACATCATATTTTTCTTCAACTGCTTTTTGACATCCATCATATACAACGCTTGCAGGATCACTACCTTGGTCTTTACCATAAAAATCAACACCGATTTTACTTCCCCACTCATCAAGTTGAGAAACAGCACCTGCTCTGAACGTATCTGCACCTACCAACAAAACTTTCTTACCTTCATTCTTTAACTGATAAGCAATTTTACCAATTGTAGTAGTTTTACCTACTCCATTAACTCCTACAAATAAAACAACTGTTGGACCATTATCACTAAAATTAATTTTATTAACTAAAACTTCATCATTAACATAAATAATAAATAATTCATCAACAATAATCTCTTTTAAAAGCTCAGGATCATCTATTTTTTCCTTAGCAACTCTATCTTTAAGTCTATCAATAAAATCCATTACTGTATTAACACCAATATCAGCCATTATTAGAATTTCTTCTAACTCATCAAAATATTGATCATTAATAGTTCTATACTTATTAGTTAAATTAGCTAATTTAGAAACAAAACCTTCTCTTGACTTAGTTAAACCTTTTTCATAAACTTTAACGTCATCATTACTTTTTTCTTCTACTTTATTATCTAAAACTTCTTCTTTAACAGAATCATTCTTAAACATATCTTTTATTTTATTAAAAAATCCCATTTATATCACCTATAAAAATTATATCAGAAAATAAATTAATTTACCATTCTAATTTATACTACTATAGACAAAATGAAAAAATTGTAGTATAATTCTCTCGTTAGTTCTTTAATAAAAGAAAGGAGTTTATATGAAAGAAAAAACCAATGAAACAAAACTAGTTGTTTTAGGTGGTTTAGGAGAAGTCGGAAAAAATATGTATTGTGTAATGCATAAAGACTCTATTGTTATTATTGATGCCGGTGTCAGTTTCCCAGAAGGTTCTCTTATGGGAATTGATTATGTTTTACCTGATTTTACTTTCTTAAAAGAAAATGAAGACAAAATTAAAGCTTTACTTATAACACATGGACATGAAGATCATATTGGTGGAATACCATTCTTATTACAAAGTATTAATATTCCAGCAATTTATGCACCAAATCATGCCAAAGAATTAATTTCAGTAAAACTAGCTGACAAAAACATTAGATATGACAACCTATTCGTATACACTGAAGACACTAGATTAAAATTTCAAGAAATAGAAGTTGAATTTTTTAGAATTACACACTCAGTACCAGATTCACATGGTATAAGTATAAATACACCAGATGGTAGAATTGTTACTACTGGAGACTATAAGTTTGACCTAACTCCAATTGGACCAATGGCAAATTTATATAAAATGGCATCACTTGGAGAAAAAGGTGTTGACCTACTTATTGGTGATTCAACAAATGCCTTAAATGAAGGATTCTCATCAAGTGAATCAGTAGTTGATGAAACTTTAGGAGAAATGTTTGATAATTGTAAAAATAGTCGTATTATAATCGCTACTTTTGCATCTAATATCTATCGTGTTAAACATATTTTTGAAACATGTTATAAACATAATCGTAAAATATGTGTATTTGGTAGAAGTATGGAAAATAATATCAATATTTCTATCAACGGTGGATATATCGATCACAAAGAATTACTAATTACACCTGAAGAAGCAAATAATTTAAAACCAAGCGAAGTTACAATTCTTTGTACTGGTTCTCAAGGTGAACCACTTGCTGCACTTTCAAGAATATCAAACGGAACACATAAACAAATTAAATTAAGACCAGATGACGTTGTAATATTCTCATCAAGTGCTATTCCAGGTAATGCACTAAGTATAGCTAAAACAATTAATAAACTATATTTAAAAGGAGTAAAAGTCTATACAAATAAATCATTAGTAGACTTACATACTTCCGGACATGCTAACGAAGAAGAAATTAAATTAATGATTAGATTAATTAAACCTAAATATATAATGCCATTCCATGGTGATTATAGAATGTTAAAACGTCAAGCAGATATTGGAATAAATTGTGGAATACCAAAAGAAAATACCTTTATATTAAAAAATGGTGATTCATTAAGTATTAAAAACCATGTAATAACAAGAGGAGAAAGTTATTCCGGACAAGATGTATATGTCGACGGAAATAGAATCGGTGAAATTGGTAGTGCAGTTATAAAAGATCGTAAGATAATGGCTAATGATGGAATACTTGTTGTAATCGTTAATGTTGATATGAAACGTCGTGAATTATTAATAAGACCAAATATTACTACAAGAGGATTTATCTTAGTAAACGAAAATGAAGAACTAATTAAGAAAATAGAAGATAAAGCCAACGAAGTAATAACTCAAAAACTTAGTGAAAAGAAAACAACATTCGCAACATTAAAAAATGATATAACTGAAAGCTTATATCCATTCATAGATGATTTAACTGGTAGAAAACCAATTATCCTACCAATAATATTAGATATAAAGAGATAATATATCTCTTTTTTTGTTATACAAAACTATAAAAGTTATTATTAATAAGATATGACATATCACTACTAGATAAATTACAAAAGACACTTGCTTTATAATAAAAATTTCTCTCATTACTATTAGATATTTTAATTAATTCTAAATAATGATCCCAAGATAATTTTTCTAACTCTTTATTATAGATAGGAAAATATAAATAAAAAATTTTCATATAATTGATATTAATATAAGAAAAAGTATAATTAAGTCCATATTTATAACTATAAAAATTTGATATATAAGGAATAATATTTTCTTTCTTATTATGCATCAAAAACACATATTTACCTATTTTCCAAAATAAAAAAAGTCGATTTTTCTTTTGAATAAAATCACCTCCTCAAATATATTATTATAATTTTAAATAAAAAAATCTAAAAAAAAAGAAGCTTATTTAGCTTCCTCTTGTGCTCTTGTTTCACGAACTACAGTAATTTTAATAGTTCCAGGATATTTCATATTAGCTTCGATTTTTTCTTTTACTTCACGAGCTATCTTATGAGCTTCTAAATCATCAACTTCATCTGGTTTAACAATAACTCTTAATTCACGACCAGCTTGTACTGCAAATGATTTTTCTACACCTTCTATTTCATTACCAACTTCTTCAAGTTGACTTAGACGTTTAATATAGTTTTCTAATGAATCATTTCTAGCACCTGGACGTGATGCAGACAATGCATCAGCGATTGCAACTATAACAGCAATAACACTATTAGCAGCTGTATCTCCATGATGTGATGCAATAGCATTAATAACTACTTCATCCTCATGATATTTCTTAGCAATATCTACACCAATATCTACATGGCTACCTTCAATTTCATGATCAATTGCTTTACCAATATCATGTAATAAACCAGCTCTTTTAGCAAGTGTTACATTTTCACCTAATTCTCCAGCAAGTATACCAGAAAGTTCTGCAACCTCTTTTGAATGTTGTAAAGCATTTTGTCCATAACTAGTTCTAAAATATAATTTACCAATTATTTCAATTAGTCCTGGATCAAATTTAGTAAGTCCAAGTTCAAATGTTGTATCTTGTCCATACTCAATTATCTTCTGTTTCATATCTTTACAAACTTTATCATATAACTCTTCAATTCTAGTAGGATGAATTCTACCATCTTTAATTAAAGTTTCTAAAGTAACTCTAGCAATTTCTCTCCTTAAAGGGTCAAAACTAGATAAAACTACAGCTTCTGGAGTATCATCAATAATTAAATCCACACCAGTAATAGCTTCAATTGTACGAATATTACGACCTTCTCGTCCAATAATTCTACCTTTCATTTCATCGTTAGGTAAATCAACTACTGTAACAGTTTGGTCACTAGCTATATCTGCAGCATACTTTTGCATTGAAGTAACAATTAACTCACGAGCAGTCTTATCTGCAGTAAGTTTTGCTTCATCTTCTCTTTCTTTAATATATTCAGCAATTTCCTTACTCATATTTTCTCTAACTTGACTCATAACTAAGTCACGAGCTTTTTCTTTACTGAATCCTGATATTTTTTGTAACAACTCTAATTGTTCTTTTTTTATGTCGTCCACTTTACTTTTTTCATTTTGAATTTCTAATTGACGTGACTCTAATTTTTCTTCACGTTCATCTAAAGAAGCTTCTCTCTTTTGAAATAATTCATCACGTTTATCTATATTAGCTTCTCTTTGAAGAAGTCTAGCTTCAGCTTCCTTCATCTCTTCCTTTTTTTCTTTTATTTCTTTATCTAAATTCATTTTTAATTTATGAGCTTCTTCTTTTTGTTCAATAGCAGCATCCCTTTTAATTTTTTCAACATCTTTCTTTGCTTGATTAATCAAAGATTCTGCTTTTTTAGAAGCAATACTACCTCTTAGACTATTGACAACAAATGCAACAAAAAGTCCAATTAGTAATCCAATAATAACAAGTAAAATGGAGAATCCTAAACTATTCATATAACTCCTCCATCTAGATTAACCATTAAAATAGTAATCTACTTATATTGTAGAGATAATTAAGTACAATGTCAAGAAAAACAAAATAATGATAGATAATATATTTTTACATAATTTGATACATTAAATTGACATATTTTTTACTGTATAATTGACAAAATATGACATATTTTGACAATTTTATTTACAAATATCAAAAATTACTTTTTGTAAATAAAATAATATTCTTCTAAATATATCAGACAATATAATGTAAATAATTATTTTTTGATTTACAAAAAAAGAAAGATTATTTATCTTTCTTTTCATTAGTTAATGAAATATCATAATACTCTCTAACTTTTTGCTCTATTTCATCTTTTAATTCTGGAGTATCTTTAAGTAACAATTTAACATTCTCTTTTCCTTGACCTAATTTTTCTCCTTGATATGAATACCAAGCACCGGTCTTTTCAACAATACCAGCATCCGCTGCTAAATCGATAATTTCACCTTCACGAGAAACTCCTTCACCATACATAATATCAACTTCAGCAGTTTTAAATGGTGGAGCAACTTTATTTTTAACAACTTTAATAGAAGTTTTACTTCCTACAATTCCATCTCCCATTTTTAAACTTTCTTTTCTTCTTATATCAAGTCTAATTGTAGAATAGAATTTTAATGCCCTTCCACCTGGAGTAGTTTCAGGATTACCAAACATAACTCCAACCTTTTCACGTAATTGATTAATAAAAATAGCAATTGTATTAGTTTTATTAATAGTACCTGATAATTTTCTTAAAGCTTGTGACATAAGTCTAGCTTGAAGACCAACATGTGAATCTCCCATTTCTCCATCAATTTCTGCTTGTGGAACTAAAGCTGCAACTGAGTCAATTACTACAATATTAACAGCTTCGCTTCTAACTAAAGCTTCACAAATTTCTAATGCTTGCTCTCCTGTATCTGGTTGTGAAAGTAATAATTCATCAATATCTACACCTAGTCTTTCAGCATATACTGGATCAAGAGCATGTTCAGCATCTATGAAAGCTGCTCTTCCACCAGTCTTTTGAACTTCTGCAATTGCTTGCAATGCAAAAGTAGTTTTACCACTTGATTCTGGTCCATATATTTCTATTATTCTACCCCTTGGATATCCACCAACACCTAAAGCTATATCAAGTGATAAACATCCACTTGATACAACATCAACTTTCATATGTTTACTATCACCCAATTTCATAATAGAACCTTTACCAAATTGTTTTTCAATATCACTTAATACTTGTTCTAAAGCCTTATCTTTAGAAACAGTTTTACTAGTCTTCATAAATTTAATATCCTCCTAATTAAATAACTTACAATTCTATTGTAACCCATAAAAAAAGAAAAAGCAAGTATTTTTTCGAACAATTGTTTTACAAAAATAAAAATGATATTTTTTACCAAAAAGAAAAATCTTCTTAACAAAAAAGAAGATTTTAAAATACTAATATAACTAAATAGTAATTTCTGATTTATTAAAGATTATACTCTTATTCATATTATAGTACTGATAAGCAGACACTATTGAAAATACACAAGATAAATATAATAAGATTTCAGCCACATTAATTCCAATAAGTTCAAATGGTAAGTTATAACAAAAAGTTAAAACAATTCCAACCATTAATGTAGCAGTTTTTAATTTACCAGAACCGATAGCCGCAACAACTTTTCCTTTTCCGGCTGCTTCCATTTTAATTGCATTTACAATTATATCCCTTAATACAATAATAACCGGAATAATAACATTGATAAATCCATGAGCAGCTAAAATAATTAAAACTGAATTAACTAAAACTTTATCAGCTATAGCATCTAACATTTTACCAGTATTAGTAACTTGATTATTTTTTCTTGCTAAATAACCATCTAAAAAGTCAGTAAGACTAGCAATAACAAAAATTACTCCAGCAATTAGATATTGAACTTCTACAAGTACTCCTCCTACAGTAAAATTAGGAAAAGTAATACCAATATCATAAAATGGAAAACATAAAATTCCAATTACTACAATACTTAAAATTAATCTAAGTACAGTAAGCTTAGTAGGCAAATTCATATATATCATTCTCCTTAACATTCATTAATTCAGTATCTCTAGATGGCGCTTTATTAGTACTACTAATTATTAAATAAACAAGTATTGAAAATAATAATATAATCGCAATACCAATTATAAGCGGCCAAAAATTAAATTTTTCCTTATGCTCAATAGTATATGGTGATTTAATTTTCTTTTCTTCTTTTTCCTGAATTTTCTTTTGCGCAGCACGTATATCATCTAAAGATATTTTAGAAGTATGTTCAAATAAAAATCCATTAAACTCATCCACCACTTTATCAGGATCTATTCCTAAATATTTAGCATATTGTTTAACATACTCTTTTAAACTATAAACATCTTTAAATGCTTTAACATTACCACTTTCTATATTTTCAAGTTGAACTGATGAAATTTCCAAGTCACCTGCTGCTTCTTCAAGACTAACACCATTACTAATTCTAGTCTTTTTTAAATATTGTCCTAATTCCTTCAAAAACTTCACCTCACATAATAACAATAAATATAAATAAGCCATGTTCTGTTCCTATTACTAGGCGACAAACATTTATCTACTGATTACTCAGTTCCTAACTCCATTCATTTCTTTCGTTAGAACTCCCCTACCAAATTTGGGTTTCTCGCTCGCGGGGTTTACCACGTTTCACTTTTTAGTTTCCTAAAAATTCGTCACTGCGGCACTTTATGGACTAAATCATATCCTAAGACTTAGATTATCATCCGCCGTTAGATTTTATCTACCCTCGGTTATTTTTTCCCTCGGCACGAACACTACGCTCATCTCAGAAGCGTGCGAGCATGGACTTTCCTCTAATATTTCAAGAATACCAGCGTTTGTCTATATATTAATTGTCTTTATTAATCACTCCATAAACCATCTTTTCAAGATGAGAAAGACGTCTCAAAATATCTACATTAGTAACCTCTGGAGTATCACTATTTCCTCTAGCTACTTCCATATTCATTTTAGAATTACGAAGTTCTTGCTTTAAATTCATGATTTCTCCAAGTAAATCAGCTTTTTCTTTTTCTAAATTATTAATAATATTTAGAAATTGTTCATAATCACTAATGATAATATCCAAAAACTGATCAACTTCTTTTAAACGATATCCACGAGTATCAATTTTAAAATCTTTCTCTAAAATATCTTGTGGCATAAGTGCAATCTTATTTTGATACATTTTATCACCAATCCCTTACATTAATATTATGTCATTAATGCCCCTTTTTGTCAATTACTTAGCCTACTATTTATACTAGTAACTTCAACATAAATACTAGCAACTCTAGACTTGTTAACCATAGTGTTAATTAGTCTAATAACTTCTAAATTATTCATAATATCACCACAATAAATATACAACATTTATTAATAAAAAAAAGCTTTTCGACAATACTAGATATTTTTTTAATTTTTTATTTCAAATTAAGTATAAATTATAGAAAAAAAATAAAATTCATAGTATAATATAGAATAGGTGATGAGATGAATTATCCTAATGGAATAAAAAGAAAAAATACCATTTCTATTCTAACCCATAAAAATAGAGGTATGACACTAGAAAATGATATAAACGAAACAAATGAATATTATAGAGAAATAGATAAAGCTTATATATATAAAAAACCTACACCCATCAAGATTACAAAAGTAGATTATCCATCTCGTGATAAAGCTGTAATTAAAGAAGCCTTTTTTACAGTACCATCTACTACAGATTATAATGGGATATATAAAGGCAAATATATTGATTTTGAAGCTAAAGAAACAAAAAACAAAACATCTTTTCCTCTAGCAAATATTCACTCACACCAAATAGAACATATAAAAAATGTATATAAACATAATGGGGTTGTATTTTTAATAATAAGATTTGTAACACTAAACAAAACATATCTTTTATTAGGAAAAGAATTTATAAATTTTATTACTGACAATACAAGAAAATCTATACCTTTATCTTTTTTTGAAGAACACGCATATTTATTAAAAGATGGATATAGACCTAGACTAGATTATTTAAAAATAATCGATAAAATTATTGGAGGGATATAAAAATGCAGAAAAAAGCAGTAAAAAAGAAAAGTAATAATACTAATAGTAAAGTTGTAAAGAAAACAACTAAAGCCCACAAAGTAAAAGTAACAAATAGTAATACTAATAACAGTAGTCGTAATTACAGTAAAAAAAGAACAAAACAAGATCAAAATATACAAATATTATGTTGGATTGGTTTTGTTGCATTAACACTATTATGCTACTTACAATTAGGATTATTTCTTACAGTATTTACAGTATTGGGTATTGGTGTAATATTATTTGTATCACACCTACTAAAAAAATATAAACATGATAAAAAGAAAAGAAGATTAATTAACTTCATACTCATTCTTATATTGAGTTTAGGAATATTAGGATTAATTGCTCTAGCATCATTCTTATTATATATAACAGCTAGCGCTCCTAAATTTGATACATCAAAATTAAAAACTAGTGAAGTTACTATAATCTATGATAAGAATGAAAAACAGATTGCAAAATTAGGATCTGAGATGCGTGAAAAAGTTACATATGATCAATTACCAGAAGTATTAGTTGATGCCATAGTAGCAACAGAAGATTCAAGATTCTTCCAACACAATGGATTTGATGCTCCAAGATTTATAAAAGCTACAGCTGGACAACTTGGTGGTAATTCGGATGCTGGTGGAGCTTCTACCCTATCAATGCAAGTTATTAAAAATAGTTTTACATCAACAGAAGCAAGTGGTATCAAAGGTATCATTCGTAAATTTACTGATATATATCTTGCTGTATTTAAATTAGAAAAAAAATATAGTAAAGAAGAGATTATTGAATACTATGTTAATAACCACTTCCTAGGTGGAAATATATATGGTGTTGAAGAAGCAGCAAATGCATACTTTGGTAAAGACGTAAGCGATTTAAATCTAAGTGAAGCTGCTACATTAGCTGGAATGTTTAAATCACCTAACTTCTATAGACCTACTGTTAATCCAAAAAATGCAACAGCGAGAAGAAAAACAGTTTTATATCTTATGAGAAAACACGGATACATAACTGCTAAAGAAGAAAAAATTGCTAACAGTATTCCTATTGAGTCATTAACAAATGATGCTAAAGCTGAAGCAACCAACAAATATCAAGGCTATATTGATACTGTTGTTGAAGAAGTTAAAGAGAAATACGGAGTAAACGCATATGTAACACCATTAAAAATATATACAAACATGGATCCTGAAAAACAAGATGCTGTAAACAAAGTACTTAGTGGTGAAACATATGAATGGATCAATGATAAAGTACAAACTGGTGTATCAGTTCTTGATTCTGATACAGGTAAAATATTAGCAATTGGTAATGGTCGTAATAGAAGCGGTGCTAATAGTTTCAACTACGCAACACAAATTAAAAGACAACCAGGATCAACTGCTAAACCATTATTCGATTATGGACCTGGTATTGAATACAATAACTGGTCAACATATGAACAATTTGATGATGCACCATACAGTTATTCAAATGGTAGATCTATTAAAAACTGGGATGGTGGATACTATGGAACTATTACTTTAAGAAGAGCACTATCAACATCAAGAAATATTCCAGCACTTAAAGCATTCCAAAAAGTTGAAAACAAAAAAATTAGTAATTTCGTTACTAGTTTAGGTATTATACCTGAAATATGCCCTAGTGGTTATCAATATGATAACGAAAAACAAAAATGTATTAATCCAAAAAATAGTCTTGATACTAAAGATACAATTAGCTTACATGAAGCTCACTCTATAGGAGCATTCACAGGAGTATCTCCATTACAAATGAGTGCTGCTTATGCTGCATTCTCAAATGGTGGATACTACAATGAACCATATAGTGTAAGTAAAATTATATTTAGAGACAATGGTGTTACTAAAGAACACAAAGCTAACAAAAAAAGAGTTATGTCAGATGCAACTGCATTTATGATATCTAGTGTATTACAAGATGTACAATTAACTGGTGGAACACCAAATAATGTTGCTTGTAAAACTGGTACTACTAACTATGATGCTAACACAATGAATAATAACAACTTACCAGGAGATGCTATCAGAGATTCTTGGGTAGTAGGATATTCAACAAAAACAGTTATTGGTATGTGGTATGGATATGATTTCATTGACAGTGAATATTGTTTAAGAAACCTACCTGCTACAATACAAAAAGATAGATTATTTAATGCATTAGTTAGATCAGGAGCAATGGAATCAAATAGATCAAGTTTCAAGCAACCTTCTAGTGTTGTAAAACTTGGAATATTGTCTGGATCTAATCCTCCAAAATTAGCAGCTGAAGGTTCTGGAAATGTTGTTTATGAATACTTCAAAAAAGGACATGAACCATCAGAAACAGCTACAGAGGAAAAATTAAAAACTCCATCAGGATTAAAAGTAACATATGATAATTCAACTAATAAAGTAACACTTAGTTGGACCGGAGTATCTCCATTAAAAGATGCTGACAAAACATATGGAACATTTGGTTATAATATTTATATAGGATCTACACTAATTGATTTCACAACGAGAACAAGTTATACATATACACCTGGATCTTCACCATATGGAACATATAAGATTATTGCTACATATAAAGGATATAGTGGAGCTCAAAGTGGTGCAGCAACATTCACACTAAAAGAAGAAAAGAAAGAAGAACCTGTTACACCAGTTGAACCAGAACCAGAGAATCCTGAAAATCCAGGTGATACTGATAATCAAATTACACCATAAAAAAAACTAGAATATTAATTCTAGTTTTTTTATATGTTAAAATTACCATTTTTAAATATTAAGATTTTACCTTTCTTAGTAGTCGCCTCTATTTCCAAATCACTTGTACCAATCATAAAGTCTTCATGAACTGGTGCATCATTAAACCCAATCCTATTAAGTTCCTCTTTAGACATTTTATGGTAGCCTCTTATATTTCTAGGAGTTGCCTTTCCAAAAGCTAAATGACATGAAGAATTTTCATCAAATAATGTTTCATTAAATACAATACCAGTATTAGAAATAGGAGAATCATGCGGAACCAAAGCAACTTCACCTAAGTAACAAGCATTATCGTTACTTTGAATTAAAGTTTTTAAAACTTCTTCACCTTCTTCAGCTTCACAATCAACAACCTTACCATCCTTAAACACTAATTTAAAATTATTAATGCACACATCATCACAATAAAATGGTTTAGACGAATAGACTACTCCATTAGTTTTCCACTTATTTGGTGTATTAAATATTTCATAACTAGGCATATTAGAAATAATTGGATTACCATTAGCATCCAATTTATCCAAATTAAGCCAAACACTACCTTTAGGTAACCCAATATGTAAATCAGTACCTAAAGAATTTTTATAATGCATTTCAGAAATTTCTAATTCATTAAGTTTATCTTTATAATAATTGTTTTTATCAATCCACTCTTGCCACGCTTTAACAGGATCTTCCCTATCAACCATACACATTTTCATTATGCTCATATATAATTTATCATAAGCATTCTTATCTCCAGGAAAAACTGTCTCAGCCCATCTTTTATTAGGTAAATCAACAATAGTCCACGGAAATATATACTCTTTTACATGTTCTCTATAATACTTTTGAGTTTGAGCTTTTAATTCCACAACCTTCTGCATCTTTTCAGAACTTATATCATTCATAAGTCCAGGAACCTTAGAATTAAGAAATAATAATGCTCCACCCTTCTTAGCATAAAGATCCCAGTCACTACGATCCATAGTATCATTTAATTCTATTTTATCTAAAGGTGTATTTTTTAAATAATCATGTAATTCATATAAATCATTAATATGTATACAAACATCACTTATTCCCATACTCTGTGCTTTTTTCTTAATCTTCATGGCAATAGGTATATGCTCTTTTAAATCTAAATGTATCATTAATGATTTTTTATTTTCAAAATTTAAACATCTTTTTAATATTAATTCTATATATTTATCTTCTAATTCTCTCATTTTTATTCCCCCTGCACAAATCTTTAAGTCTACACGTATCACATTCAGGTTTAAGAGCCTTACAGTAATATCTACCAAAAAGAACTAATTGTAAATGAAGTTTAGCCCATTTATCCTTAGGAAACTTCTTCATAAGTTTTTCTTCAACCTTAACTACACTATCATTATTATAAGCAAGTTTAAGTCTTTTAGAAACTCTTTCTACATGAGTATCAACCGCAATAGCTGGATAATTATAAAACTCACTTAAAAAGACATTAGCTGTCTTTCTACCAACACCAGGAAATGTCTCTAATACTCTTTGGTCTTTAGGTACTACTCCATTATACTCATCAACCAAAATAATCGCAATATCCTTAAGATAAGAAGCCTTCTTTCTAAAAGACCCTACTGGTCTAATAATATTCTCTAAATCCTCCAAATTAGCATTTTTAAGTGCCTCTAAGTCTTTATACTTCGCAAATATAATAGGAGTAACCATATTAACCCTTTTATCTGTACATTGAGCACTTAAAACAATAGCCATTAATAAACTATAATCATTAAAATATGTAAGTTCACACTTAGGATTAGGAAATAATAAATCTAAATATTCTAGTATCCTACTCGTCTTCATCAAACCAATTCCAATCAACCATATCTAAATCAACATTACTCTCTTCTTCCTTAGCCTTATTTCTCTGTTTTCTCTTTTCCTCAACAGCTTTTACAGTAGTAATGCCATTCTTTCCCCACTCATATAAAATCTTATCTATATAACGTAAATTAGATACCCCATTAAAAGTAGCTTCTTTTATAGCTTCCTTAATTAAATCTTCATCCATATTATTATCAAGCCAAGCCTTAATAATCTCATATTCAATAGGACTTAAAGTTCTACCAAACTCTTTTTCAATAATCTCAAATATATTAGAATTTTCTGCCTTACTATTCTTATTAGCACTATCCATAAACATTAAAGATAACTTATTATAAAAATCATCTAATATTACTACTTCTTCCATTAAACCTTTATCATTCTTTAAAACTTCAACTCTAATTAACTTTTTATTAGTTAAAGTATCAATATACTCCATAACTTTTAAAAGTTCTATATCTAAGTCACTAGAAAACTTACTAGGATCAAAAACAAATTTATTACCTAAATTATATAAATACATTAAAAATAAAAACTCATCTATTTTTAATTTAAAATCCTTTATTCTTTTTAAAAAATAAATAGGAATAACTATATTACCATCTTTAAACACATTAATAACTTCTGCACTTTTCATATAATCATCTCCATTACCCATATAATACCATAAAAAAATGAAAAAGAAAATTTATATTAATACTTACTTAATATATACTCTTCAATTACTTCTTTTTCATTTTCTAATTTCCTATATAATATTTTATCTACAATATCTTCATATATATCTTTTAGATATTCACCAGGTTCTCTACCTAATAATTTCATAATATCTTCACTAGTTATATCAAGATCACTTCTACTATGTATAACCAAATTATTATATTCCTCAGTAATTTTTTTCTTATCCAATCCTTTTATATCACCAGCAACGCTATTAACATATAAACCATAGTTATATAAAGTCATAGGATCATAATTATCCATTTTAACAACTTTATTTATATTATCTATAAGTTCTTTTTCATTACTACTAAAAGGATACTTATCTGAATTAATAACACTCCAAATACCAATTAAACTATCAGTATTAGTAATTTTATCTAAATTATCAAGTTCTAATGCTTTGTCTAGCTTATAATTTATTAATAAACCTATACCCTTACTAGCATTATTACTAGTAAATATCTTATCAAGTTCTACCCTTCTTTTATTATAAGAGACATTTTTTAATAACTCTTTATTAAGTTGAATTGATTCAATAACATCTTTATCTAAAGAAAAATCTAAACTAGTTGCGAAACGAATAGCTCTAAGTATTCTTAAAGCATCTTCACTAAATCTAACTTTAGCATCCCCTACTGTTCTAATTATTCTCTTTTCTAAGTCATCTCTTCCCTTTAAAAAATCAATTATTTCACCATTTTCATCCATACAAATAGTATTTATAGTAAAATCTCTTCTTAATAAATCTTGATATAAATCATCAATATATTTAATTTCATCTGGATGTCTATTATCCTTATAATTTATTTCCTTTCTAAAGGTTGTTATTTCAAACCTAACTCCCTTTTTAACAACAGTAACTGTACCATAATCTTTACTTGATAAGAAAGCCTCATCAAATAATTCCATTATTTCTTTAGGAGTAGCATTAGTAGTAATATCAACATCACTAGATTCTATTCCCAATATATGATCTCTTACATATCCACCTACTATGTAAGCTTTATATCCATTATCTTTAAATTCTTTTAATAACTTTAACGCTTCTTCTAACATTAAATATCACCTGCAATTATTATATCATTAAAAAATAAATTACGCATAAAAAAAGCCCCTAAGGGCTAAATATTTAAAATTAGTTTACAGCATCTTTTAATGCAGAACCAGCTTTAAATGTAACAGCTGTTCTAGCAGCAATCTTAACTGTTTCTCCAGTTCTTGGATTACGTCCTTCACGAGCAGCTCTTTTAGAAGTAGCAAAAGTTCCAAATCCAACTAGTGGTACTTTATCTCCTTTTACTAAAGCTCCTTTAATTGCATCTAAAGTAGCATCAATTGCTCTAGTAGCATCAGCTTTAGTTAATCCAGTTGCTTCAGCTACAGCTTCTACTAATTCAACTTTTTTCATAATCATTTACCTCCCTAATTGATTAATTAAGCATCACTATGCTTGTAAATAAAATTTATCATATTTTAAATAAAAGTGCAATAAAAATAGCTAAAAAACATTAAAAAGTATGTAATTTATATATCTATTTACAATTAAAAAAGAAATTAGTTTTTCTTTCCTAATTTCTTATTAATTTCAGTAAGTAAAGCTATTATATGACCTATTGCAAAAAAGAATAAACAAATAGGTAAACTAACAAACCATATAAATAACATTAATGAAAAATTAAACTCATTTATTGTACATACAGAGAAGAAATTTGAACTACTTCCACATACAGGAAATAAGTTACCTACAATTATACCTGCACAAAAACATATTAAATATACAATAACTGCAAATTTTTGATATCCATTAAGTTCAACACTACTAACTTCTTTTGTAACTGTTTTGAAACCTGGAAAATCTTTTCTTACTTTATCTATTTCTACGAACATATCCATATTACTTATCACCTCTACTCTTAGAAGTTTTTTTAGCAGACTTCTTATTAGCTTCTCCACTAACTTTTTCAAAAGTCTCTTCTGTTTTTTCTACTATTTCAGAAACAACATGTAAAGCACTATCTTTCATATCATTAAGATTAAGTTCTGGTCTAGTTGACTTATGATCTAAATATGCTCCAAATAAATATATGTATCTAGAAAACATAATTATATAAATAGAATCTAACATAGTTAAAACAGTACCATTAAATGATGTTGTAAAAATCAAATTAAGTGCTAATAATATCATAGATAATACAACTACTAAATAAAAATACATATCATTAGTAATATCATTAAAAATAGATTTTGAAAGACCAAATTCCCTCCATACTCGAGTACCCTTTAACATAGTATGAAATAAATAAGTAAATATAGATAAATTTAATAATAAACTAAATATTTTTATTAATGAAAATGTTTGAAATAATGTTAATAAAGATGTAACACTAATAAATAAATATAATAATATTAAAACTAAATTTAAATAATTAAAATACTTTTTACCAAAATTAAATTTAATTAATATAAAATATACTAATGCTAATAAATATATACTATTATGATTAATAACATTACTCATTACTGCGAATGTAGTTAATTCGTTATTTACTAAAAAAGATTGACTTAAAATGATAATAAACGAAATAAGCATAATAATTATACTTGTAACAACACTAGGGTTATCTAACCAACTAAATTCATATTTTTCTTCCTCTTTACTCATATCTTATCCTCCTAATATACAATATTATATCACATTGACAAATCTTTTAACATCAAATTCTTTAAATTTTTAATATGTTATGATATAATAATGCTGAATTGGAGGGGATACTATGCAAATACCCACTGTTGCCCTAGTAGGAAGACCTAATGTTGGTAAATCAACATTATTTAATAAAATAGTTGGTAAAAAAATTGCTATTATAGAAGATTTTCCAGGTGTTACTAGAGATAGAATATATCAAACAACATCTTATAATAATAAAAAATTTCATCTAATTGATACTGGTGGTATAGATACTACTAAATTAGATTTTAATGATGAAATAAAAATGCAAGCTGAAATAGCTATTAAAGATGCTGATGTAGTAGTATTTATAGTCGATGGAAAAGAAGGACTAACTAGTAATGATTTAATTGTCAGAGATATCTTAAGAAAAAGTAAAAAGAAAGTTATAGTTGCAATCAACAAAGTTGATGTAAAAAGTGCTGAAGATAATATATATGATTTCTATGAACTAGGATTTAATGATTATGTACCAATAAGTGGTATTCATAATACTGGATATGTAGAACTAATGGATAAAATTACTGAAGACTTTAGAGAAGTTGAAGAAGATGATGATGATAGATTAAAATTCTGTATTATAGGAAGACCTAATGTTGGAAAAAGTAGTCTAATGAATGCTCTACTAAATGAAGAACGTGTTGTTGTATCTAACATTGCCGGAACAACAAGAGATTCAATCGACTCAGTATTAAAATATCATAATGAAGAATATGTAATGATAGATACTGCAGGTATGAGAAAAAAAGGAAAAGTATTTGAAGCAATAGAAAAATATAGTTTATTTAGATCTTTAAAATCAATCGATAGAAGTGATATATGTTTAGTAGTTATTAATGCTGAAGAAGGAATCACAGAACATGATAAACATATAGCAGGTTATGCCATTGAACGTGGTAAAGGATTAATATTTGTAGTAAATAAATGGGATACTGTAAAAGATACTACAATAAATGATTATAAAAAATTAATGAGAGCAGAATTTCAGTTTGCAACATATGCTCCTATAGTATTCTTATCTGCTTTAACTAAAAAACGAATCCATACATTAATGCCAGAAATAGTTAAAGTTGGAGAAAATATTAAAAAAGAAATCCCAACAAGTATATTAAACAACGTAATATTAGATGCATATCAATTAAACATACCTCCTTCATATAAAGGAAAAAGATTAAAAATATACTTCTCACATCAAACTGGAACTAAACCTCCTAAATTCACTCTAAGAGTTAACAATAAAGGATTAGTTCATTTCTCATATGAAAGATACCTAGAAAATAAACTTAGAGAAAACTTTGATCTAGAAGGAACTCCTATAATTATACAATTTAAAAACAGAAGTGGAGATGAGTAGATGATAATAGGTGGCAATAATAGTTTTAACCAAAATAGTTTTAATAGCCAAATGAATAATAATATAAATAAAAATAATGGATATAATCCCAGTCAAAATAATGGTAAAAGAGATTTTGGTTTTAAAGAAGATATGAATACCTATAAACATACTAATCCATCAGATCAAATGGCTATGTATGATAAATCAATTGCTATGCTCCATGAACGATTAGACAAAAAACTAATAACTATAGATGAATTCAACAAACAATGTGAAAAAATAGGTAAAATGAAAGCTGCATCTATGAAAAAAAATAATAAATTTTAAATAAATAAAACCTCCTACATATAATATGATAGGAGGTTTATTATGTTTGGTGATAATTTTTTTAAACGTGTAGAAAATAAAACAAGTGTTGATAAAAACACTATCGTATCTCTTGCTAAAAAATTACAGAATGGAAATATGAAAGATGAAAAAACTTTAAGAGAAGTAATTAATGAATTAGGAAAAATGACAGGAAAAGAAATATCTAAGGAAAAAGAAGATAAAATTATAAATAATATAATTCAAGATAAAGTTCCAAAAAATATTGATAAAATGTTCTAGAACAAAATTTAAAGTTTTGTTCTTTTTTATTTATAACTAACATAATCTTTATTGTATAAGGAGAATGTATATGGATAAACAAGAAATTATTAAAAATATAGCTAAAAGAAGTGGCGGAGATATTTATTTAGGTGTAGTTGGTGCCGTACGTACAGGAAAATCAACTTTTATAAAAAGAATGGTAGAAACACTAGTAGTACCAAATATAGAAGACGAATATGAGAAAAAACGTGCTCTAGATGAAATACCACAAAGTGCTGCTGGTAAAACTATCATGACAACAGAACCAAAATTTGTTCCTAACAATACTGCCAAAATAAAACTTGATGATTTTACATGCAATATTAAGTTAATTGACTGCGTTGGATACATGATAGATAAAGCTCAAGGAGCCAGTGATGAAAACGGTCCCAGAATGGTTAAAACACCCTGGTATAATGAAGAAATACCTTTTATAGAAGCTGCTGAAATAGGAACAGAAAAAGTTATTAAAGACCACTCTACTATTGGTATAGTAGTCACAACTGATGCATCAATTGGAGAATTTGAAAGAAGTGATTACATAGATGCTGAAAATAGAGTTATTAATGAATTAAAAAGCATAGGTAAACCATTCATAATATTGTTAAATACCACTCATCCTACCCTACCAGAAACAATAAGATTAGCTGAATCAATTAAAACAGAACACAACGTTCCAGTAATGCCAATAAGTATTGAAACAATGACAGAAAAAGATATGTATGATATATTACGTGAAGCCCTATATGAATTTCCAGTATTAGAAGTCAAAGTAAATATGCCAGAATGGATAGCAATTCTAAAACATGATCATGAAATAAAACAAAGTTATATAAATTCTATTAAAGAAAGTGTAATAGAAATAGATAAATTAAGAGATATAGAAAATATTACAACTAATTTTATAACTAATGAAAACATAGAAAAAGCTTATCTATCAGATATTGATCCATCAACTGGAATTATAACAGTAAATCTAACCGCTCCAAATAATTTATATAACAAAACTCTTACAGATATAATAAAAATAGATGTTAAAAACAAAGCTGATTTACTAGCTCTATTCCAAGAATTTAATATTGCAAAAAAAGAATATGATTCAATTAAATATGCCCTAAAAATGGTAAAACAAACTGGATATGGAGTCGCAACTCCTAAAGTAGAAGATATGAAGCTAGATAAACCTGAAATAATAAAACAAGGTTCAAGATATGGAATAAAACTAAAAGCAGTTGCCCCTTCAATACATATGATCAGAGTTGATGTAGAATCTACTTTCGAACCAATCATTGGTAGTGAACTACAAAGTAAAGAATTAATCGACTATTTAACTAAAGATAAAGATAAAGAAAATAACGAAATATGGAAAAGTGAAATATTTGGTCGCAGTCTAGATTCTATAGTTCAAGAAGGTATCCAATCCAAAATAAATCTAATGCCAGATAACATAAGATACAAACTACAAAACACACTATCAAAAGTAGTTAATAAAGGATCTAATAATATGATTGCTATTGTAATATAAAAATTTTTATTAGGATAAAATTTATGCTATAATAACAATAGGTGAAAATATATGAGTAATGAATATGAAAAATTAAACGAGAAAATGAATGAAATAAATAGAATGCTTAATGAAGAATATGACAAAAATCAGAAAAGGCTACAAGAACTAAATGGAATTAAGAATAACCCAGATTTATATGAAACTATGGATAGTTCTTGGGCATCTATACAAAGTTTTAAAAAACAAATAGAAAAAAATGAAGAATTTTATAAAAGACAAGAAGATTACAAAAAAGAAATAGAAAATGTTAAAGATCCAAAAGATGCCTACAATGATTTCTTTAACTTATTACATACAGTAATATTATTTGCTGATAACTTAGTTAAATTATTTGGTGATAAAAATGATTTAAATGAAATAAAAAAATGTGATATAAATATGTCTATATATCGAACAAAACCATCAGAGTATAGAACTAAACTATTTGAAAAATATACTAAAGGAAAATTAGGTGGCTTTAATGAAAAGAAATATAATGATGACTTAAATATAGTTTATGATTATTATGCTACTTTATATAACGATGAAGAAAAGAAACGTAACAATTTATATAATAATGCCAATAGTAAAACTACTATAAAAATAATAGAAGATCTAGATAGTAGATTCTTAAATATTAAAACGTGTAACAATCCTAAATTTCAGCAATTAACTCTAGAAAACATTCCAGAATTATCTGAAATATTTTCTAGCGAAATTGAACAACTAAATAATAAAATTAGTTCAACTGACATACAAAATGAAGATGAATTAGAAAAACAAAAACAAAGAATAATTCTATTAACAACAATCCAAGAAAAACTCTCAAAATATAAAATTGAATTAACCAACATAATTGTAAATACAAATAATCAAGAACTTGATGATATATTAAATGATAATAATGAAATTCTTAAAGATAATTCTAATTACAATAAAAAATAAATCATAAATGATTTATTTTTTTAATAGTTTAATTTCTTTAATTCTTTATTTAATGTATCTTTGTAACTACTACTTACATTACAATAAACTACAGTATTACCAATTCTAGATAAAACTTTATATCTACCATCAGTATTTAAAACATATCTTGATGTATTTCCTATACTAACATTAGTTTCAGTATGACTACTACCAATAGAATCTTTGAATATTTTTTGGTTTACTTTAAAGAAATCAATAGCTTTATCTTCACTAGACAATACATAAAATTCTATTTGTTCTGATTTTTTCTTATCTAATGCAATATAAATCTTTTTAATTTGTTTATATTGAGACATTTGATAAGTAGCATCTTGAACTTCATAATTATCTTTTTCCATCTTAGATTTAAACTCTTCTGCAGTAATAGCTTTTTTATTACCACATCCAGTTAAAGCAACCACACTAACAAGACATAGACAAATCATCAATACTCTTTTTAAGTGTTTCATAAAATACCTCCTACATTAATTATACTACACTAAAAAAAACAATTAAAAAAAAAGTATTAAATAATACTTTTACTTTACACTGTAAATACAATAAGCGCTATTATACCACATAATACAAAAGTAATTATAGATAGAACAAGACCAGCTGTATTAAGACCAGTTTTTTTCTGTTTTCTAGCACTTGCTGATAAGCAAACACCGATAATAGCACAAATAATAGGTAATAAAACAGATCCAAGTGCATATCCAAATCTAAAAGCATAACTTTCAGATATTTGAACAAGTGAACTTTGTTCGATTTCAAGACATGCTATTAGATATAATAATCCAAGTAATACACCAAATATACCTAATACTAAGCTAGCTACACTCTTTCCTTTACCAGGAGTTGAAGTACTAGTAGTTGTATTATTTACAGGTATATCACCTAACTTATAACCACATCCAGAACAAAATACTGCACCTTCATCTAGCTTTTTACCACACTGTGAACAAAACATATTACTACCTCCTACAACAATATTACAATTTCATAAATAAATAGTCAATAATTTATTTTTTTATTTTCTGAACTAATAAATTATATTGATTCATTAAATCTTTATTTTGAAACATAATTTTATCATCTTCAAGTTGCCAATTATCTTTATTATTCTTTAAAAATTTCAAAACAGCTAAAGTATTATCTAGTAATGTATTAAATTCTTCTTTAGTAGTCTTTAATTCATTACATGAATCAACTAATTTAAAATAAATAGAACCATCAATCATAACATTTGTATACAAAGAAACATAATACTCATCCATATCTAGACTAGAAATATTATCCATAATTCTATCCTTATCACTATAAGATATTAAATCATCTATTTCTTTATTAAAATCAATCTTTGTACTTTCTAAATAAGCTATACTCTTTTCAAAACTCTTACCATCTTCTTTAAAATTAATAATTGATAACAAATTAGCTAAAATTTTATCATTCATAGTTTTTGAAATATCAACTAATCCTGATGAATAATTATATAAATAATTCTTAATATTTTTTTCTACTACTCGATGTTTACCTATAGTCTTTAACTTAACATCATACTTATCTTTCTTAATATCCATTTTTTCTATTCTAGCAATTTCACTTTTAAAAACAGATGCTTGAACTATATCATTAATAACAAAATACCCTATAAATAAAAATAATAAAAATAAAACCCCACAGAGTATAATAATCATTTTTCTATTCATACTCATAAAATCACCCACATACATTATACATAAATATTAGAATAAAAGCAAAATTAAACAATAATAGATCTACTTCTAATCAAATCAATAGTTTTACCATATACATACTCACCAAACTCGACTACACTATAAATATTTAAAAGATCATCCACATCGCAATAAAAATAATTATCTAAATAATATATTTTAGTTTTACTAGGTAAAATATTATAATCACTAGTCTTAAAATAAACTTTCTGTTCTAAATAAACAATTACCTTTAAATCAACTATATCACTATACATATTATCATCTAGTTTAATTATCTCAATAAAGAACCCTATTTCTTCTTTTACAAACACTTTAACCTTATAAAAACCATTTAAATTTAATCTCATCTTATACTTCATAATAACTTCTTTAACAGTCAAAACTATTTCTTCTTTGGAATTAAAATCAACATTTTTTAAATAGTTACTATTAACAAATATTTTAATCATACTATCATCAAAAATTTCTATTTTCATGATTTCACCTAATTTAATATATGAAAAAAGACCTAAATAGTTTCATTTTCTACTAGGTCTTCTATCTTTTTAAGAACTTCTTTAACACCAAGTTTTGTAGTACTAGAGAATACAATTAAATCATCTCCAACTACTAAATCTAAAGTATCAAGCATTTCTTTTAATTGTTTTTGTTTTTTACTACCTCCTACTTTATCTGCTTTAGTAGCAATAACAGTTACAGGTAAATTATAGTATTTTAAGAAATTATACATAAGTAAATCATCTTCAGTAGGTTTATGTCTAAAATCTACAAGTAGAAATACTCTTTTTAATTGTTCTCTTTTCTCTAAATACTCTTCAATCATCATACCAAACTTAGCTTGTGTTTTTTTATCAACAGCTGCATATCCATAACCGGGAACATCAATCAAATAAAATTGATTATTAACAGAATAAAAATTAAGTGTCTGTGTCTTACCTGGACGTGATGAAGTATAAGCTAAATTTTTACGAGAAAGAATAGAATTAATAAAGCTACTTTTTCCTACATTACTACGACCAACAAGTAAAAATTCACTTTTTCCTTCATCAGGATATTGACTTCTACGAGTTGCGATTATCTCTAAATTAGCATCTTTAATTACCATATTTTATTCCTCCTCTTTATCCTTATTATATTCAACAAGAAGTTCATCTAAATCATTAATTAATTTCATTGCATCATCAAATGTCTTTAATTTAACACCTGAAGCAAATTTATGACCTCCGCCATTATATTCTTCAGCCAGTTTATTAATAACAGGTCCTCTTGAACGGATAGAAATACGGATTTGATCATTTTTAATATCTTCTGTTAACGTTGCCCATACAAGCACTTCATCAATAAAATTAAAATTATTAACCATATTACCAGCCGATGCAGCATCAACACCATATTCCTTAATGATATCATCTGTTATTTTAATATATCCAAGACCATTTTCTGTAACAGTCATATTAGAAGAAATATATCCCTCTAATCTAACTTCACAAAGAGGTCTTAAATATAATTTTTCATATAACTTAGAAATATCAAATTTATATTCTTCTAAAAACTTTGAAACTATCATAAATGTTTTAGAAGTACAACTACTAAACATAAATCTATTAGAATCAGAAACAAGCCCCAGATAAAGTATTTCAGCAATTGCTTTATCACACTTTAACTTCGTATTAAGAATTATATCCATAATAATCTCACATGCAGAACTTGCCTCGTCATCAATAAATTCTATATCAGCATAACCGTCAACATATGGATGATGATCAATCTTCATAATATGTTCAAAATCCAATAAATTCATTGAGCAGTCTATTCTTTTTTCATCAGGTGTATCAGTAACAATAAGTAATGCATCATGTACATCTTCTAACTTATCTAGTTTTCCTAAATAAGAAAACTTCCCACTACCATTACCAACTGCTAAAACCTTTTTATCAGGAAATGTTAATTTAATTGAATCTCTTAATGCTATCTGACTTGCTAAAGCATCTGGATCTGGACCCACATGTCTAGCAATTACAATAGTATCAAATTTTTTAATTGTTTTATATATTTCTTTATACATTTATAACACCCTATCTATTTATTAAATTAAGAGTATCACGAGCTATCATTAATTCTTCATCTGTTGGGATAACATAAACTAACATACTAGAATCATCTGTACTAATTTTAACTGTTTCTCCACGTTTATTATTTTCGTCTAAATCTATTTTAACACCTAAGCAAGCTAACTCTTCACATATTTGTCTTCTAACAGGAATACTATTTTCTCCTACCCCTGCAGTAAATACAATAATATCAGCTCCACCAAGTAATACATAATATTGTGCAATATAGTCAACTACTCGTCTTACATATTTATTACGAGCAATAATAGCTTTTTCGTCACCTTCATCACAACGAGCTAAAATATCTCTCATATCACTACTATATTCACTCATACCAACAAGTCCACTAGCTTTATTTAAATCATCCACTATTTCTGCAGCATTCTTTCCTTCTTTTTCCATTACATATGGAATAATAGATGGATCAATATCTCCAGAACGAGTTCCCATCATAATACCAGGAAGTGGAGTGAATCCCATAGTAGTATCTACACATTTACCATCTTTAATAGCAGTAATACTAGCTCCACTACCAATATGACAACTAATTAAACGATACTCATCTTTACCAAGTAATTTTTTAACTTGACTAGCTATATAACGATGACTTGTCCCATGGAAACCATATTTACGTACTCCATATTCACTATACCATTTATATGGAACTGGATATAAATATGTAGTCTTATCCATAGTTTGATGGAATGTAGTATCAAATACTCCTACCATAGGTACTTCAGGTAATACTTCCTTAAAAGCATTTACACCACGTACTTGTGGAGGAATATGAATTGGAGCGAATTCCATATATGATTCAAAATCACTCATAACTTCATCAGTAATAATAACTGATTCCTTATATTTTTCTTTACCATGAGCAAGTCTATGCCCAATACCATTAATTTCATCTAAAGATTTAATAATCTCTAAACTAATAAGTTTATCAAGTAAAACTTTAACTGCATCAGTATGACTAGTTAATTCTACTTCTTCTTCTATTTTTTCACCATTAAACTTAATTGTATAACAGCTACCTTCTATTCCAATACGTTCAAATAATCCACTAGCTATTACAGTTTCATTACTCATATCGAATAAACTAAATTTAAGTGAACTACTTCCTGCATTAATTGATATAATCTTCATAATTTTTACCTCTTTCCTAAAATCTATTAATATTATACTATAAAAGTCCAAAAAGAAAAAGTAAAAAGACTAATCTTACTTCCTTCTTTTTACTTTTTGTTTATATTTCATATTTTTTCTCTTAGTAATTACTTGATCATGAACATCTTCATTCATAACATCAGTAACTAAATAATTATCTTTAACAGGGACTTTAATATTACTATCATAAAATACTCTATACAAATCATTACCACTTCTAAAATAATTAAAATCATTATCAAAGTCAACATTACTTTTCCATACTAAACCTTTGTTTTTTATTAAAAAACCATATAAATATGTATTATCTTTTTGATAAATAAAATACTTTCTATCTTCAACATCTATAACATCACCAATATCAATATACATACCTGAAATATTAACTTTTCTCTTAGCATATAATCCCGCATTTTTAAGTACTCTAATATAATCACTTTCACCAAGTGTATCTATATAATTTAATACTTCATCATCACTAACAGTAACAGTATTGCCTAATAGTACTATACTCGGTTTTTTCAAATTATATCTATTATTTGAAATAACTGATTTATATTTACTAAACCAAGGTTTATTAAAATGAAAATTTTTTAAATTGCTAGTCATATAATAACCAGTATAATCAGTAGAATCTGAATCTACTATTAAAAATGGTCTTATTTTATGACTCTCCTCCATAGTTTTATCAGTAATATAATCTTCATTCATATGAACCCAATAAATTTGACCATTCTTATCATTTGTATTTAATTCAGTCAAATTAACAATATCATCATGCTTAACATCCTGCTCTTCTGTTACTACACTATGCTCTTCTTCAACTTGATTAACCACATCACTATTGTCTATTTTTTTACTGTATGCAAAAAACCTTGAAAAATAACTTAATAATCTATTTAACATAAAATCCCCCCGAAAGAAAAAGACCGAAGTCTTTATTCACATAATTCATATGTATCTCTTGCAATCATTAATTCTTCATCTGTTGCTAAAACATATACTGGAATCTTACTATCTTCTTTAGTAATTAATCCTTCTACTCCTTTACGTACAATAGTTTCTTTATTCTTTTCTTCATCTAATTTAATACCTAATGGATATAATTTTTTAACAACTTCTGCACGAATAATATCATCGTTTTCTCCACCACCTGCAGTAAAGCATATGGCATCAACTACACCACCAAGTTTAACATAATACTTAGCAATATAATCAACTATCTTATTAGTATACATTTCAATAGCTAAAGTAGCTTTAACTTCACCAGCTTCAAAGGCACGGTCAATATCACGTAAATCACTCATACCAGCAATACCTTCAAGTCCACTAGCTTTATTTAGTTTATTATCAACCCATTCAATAGTTCTTTCTTCTTTTTTAATAATATAATTAATTAAAGAATAATCTATATCTCCAGAACGAGTTCCCATCATAATACCAGCATTAGGAGTAAATCCCATAGAAGTATCAACACATACTCCTTCTTTAATAGCAGATAAACTTGCTCCACTACCAATATGACAAATTATTAAATTTGGTTTCTTACCTAACATTTCAGTTAATTTTTCAGTAATAAATTTATGACTTAATCCATGGAATCCATATTTACGAACATCATATTTAACATACCATTCATATGGAACAGGATATAAATAAGTTGCTTCATCCATAGTTTGATGGAAAGCAGTATCAAAACAAGCTACCATCTTAGCATTAGGAATACTATCTTTAAAAGCATAAATTCCTTTTAAAGCAGCAGGATTATGAAGAGGAGCTAAATCTGATAATGATTCAATCTCTAAAAGTACTCTATCATTAATTTCCACACTTCTTGAATATTTATTTCCACCATGAACAACACGATGTCCAACAGCCTCTATTTCATCTAGAGAACTTACTATATTATTTTCAACTAACTGTTCTAATAATAATTTAACAGCGTCCTTATGATCTTTTAACTCTACTAGACCACTTTTCTTTTCTTCACCAACACGAATATTGTAACAAGAACCTTCAAGTCCAATTCTTTCATACATTCCCTTAGTAATTAATTCTTCACTAGGCATATCATAAAGTCTAAACTTTAATGTACTACTACCAGCATTAACAGACAATAATTTCATATTCTTCCCTCACTTTACAAGATAACCATAGAGTAACAAAACAATTAAAAAAAGTCAATTTATTTTATATTGTTTTTTTCATTAACAACTTCCATAGCTTTTAAGAATTCTAATTCAATATTAGATCTAAAAGCAACTGACATATCAATATACTTATGTATTTCATCTTTATCAACATTATCCCAACGAAAATCAACTTGTCCAAACATCAATTCTTTACTTTTTTCATTAGCATACTCTCTAATAAACTCCCTAATTGAACGACCGTTTCCTTCTCTAAACGGATGTATATATAAAAGTTCTATGTAATAAGTAGTTAAAAAGCTCGCAAACATATCCCTACTCGTTACACTTTTAAATTCCTTCTCCATTAAATCAAAAGTATAATCGAGTCTCATATCAATATCATCAACACTAGAAAAATAAGAATTACCCTTTCCCATATAAACTGTTCTATATTCACCAGCAAAAGGATATATATCCTCAAAAAGATATTTATGAATAGTCTTTAAATGGTTTTTATCAAAATTACCTTCAATAGGATTATCATATAATTCAAGTAATTTTTCTAACGTTATTTCCACCTCTTTTTTTCTTAACTCATCACTATTATTAATATTTAGTTTGTTTTTTAAAACATCTGTACCTGAAATAAAGTACTCATTCCACTCTCTATCTATTTCTTCTTTTGTCTTCATATTCATATATTCCTTTCTTTTTAATTAAAAGCTTATTACTATCTTTCTCCACATTATTATTTTGTTCTTTATTATTATGTTTTTTTATAATAGCATCTATCATATAATCAGGAACATCGATATAATCCAACTGAAAAGACGCTACAACATCTCTTAAATTCCTTTCAAAACAACTATTCATACTACACCACCCTACTTATATAATATCACATTCAATAAATAAGTTGAACAATAAAAAAGATAGGTTATCCCTATCTTTTAAGCTACAACTATCTATTATTACTATTATTATAGCTTCCGCTTACTTGATTTAATCCATTTTGAACTAAACGTCTAGTAATTTCACCACCAACAGTACCGTTAGCACGACTAGTAGCATCTGGTCCTAAATTAACACCAAATTCATTAGCTATTTCATATTTCATTTTATCAATAGCTTGTTTAGCTCCTGGAACTCTCATTTTCATTGAAGAATTCTTTGCATTATTGTTCATGTTTTTCACCTCCTACACTAGTAGGTTGTGAATATTTTACAAATTAATACATAAATTTCACTGGTAAATTATAACAAGTCAGAAAATTCTTCATCATTACTTGTAACAGTAATAGTATTAAGATTATTAACTGCTTCATCAATCATTTCAGAATAATTAAATTTTTCTTCTTCAACTATACTCTTTTCTATACTCGGATTAATAACTGGATGTTTAGGAACAAACACAGTACAACAATCTTCATATGGTAATATACTAGTTTCATAAGTATCTATCTTTTTAGCAATATCAATTATTTCCAATTTATCTAAACAACTAACTGGACGAATTACCGGAATATTAGTAACACTATTAATACAATTCATACTAGTTAATGTTTGAGATGCTACTTGTCCAATAGATTCTCCATTAATAATAATATAACCATCATACTTCTTAACAATTTTTTCCATAATACGATACATCATTCTACGCATAATAGTAATACAATAACTAGGAGCACAGTTTTTATATATTTCTTCTTGTATAGGAGTAAAGTTAACTATATGCAAATTAATCTTACCTCCATATAAAGCTAGTTTACGAGCTAAAGAAATAACTTTATTACGTGCATCTAAACTAGTATGTGGAATAGCTTCAAAATAAACAGCATCTACTACTACTCCACGTTTCATAGCAAGATATCCAGCTACAGGAGAATCAATTCCTCCACTAAGCATAAGCATACCACGAGGTTGTGTACCAACAGGATATCCACCACTACCATTATAACTATTTAAATAAATATAACTTCTATCTTCTCTAATTTCTACATTAAAAGTAACTTCTGGATTATGAACATCTACTTTTATATCAGAAATATTTCTTAATATTACTCCACCAAGTATACGACTCATCTCTAAACTGTCAGCTTCAAATCCTTTAAAACTTCTCTTAGTTTCTACCTTAAAAGTTTTAAAACTAATACTCTTAGCGACTTCTAATACTTTAGATTTAATATCTTCCATATTAGTATTAACAATATAAGCAATATGATACTTATGAATACCAAATACTTTATCAATAGCACTCTTAATACCATCAAGCTCACTATCATTAAACTCTATATACATATGTGCTCTATCTTTACTAATCTTAACATCAAATTTTTTTAAACTATTACAAACATTATTATATAAAGTATTAATAAAAAAATTACGGTTTCCTTTTTTAGTACTAAGTTCACCATACTTTATAAGTATAATTCTATCCATTTTACCACCTCAATAACGTCAATATTTTATCAAAAAAAAGAAAATATATCAATATATTCCCTTTCTATTTATCATAAACAGCTAACAATTTTTGATATATATCACTATCTACAATAGAAGTTGTTTTAATAGATAAATCTAATGCTTTCTTATATTCACCTTTATAGAATAATTCTTCTGCATCTAAAAGTCCACTATCAACTTCACTATAATAAGATCTATATCTATTTCCATATACTATAGCCATCTCTGCAAGTTGTGCAGTCTTAATCATTTCATTAGTAGTATTATACAATTTTAAAACTAAATCTCTAGCAGTATCAACTCTAGTATTTAAAGTTTTAATAACTATAGGCTTCTTTTCTAATTCTTTTATAACTTCTTCGATAGCTTCATTAGCTTCAGATAATTCTACAAAATAATTATCTGTAATAATAGGCAATTTATAACCTCTCATCTTTTCTTTACATTTCTTTAAGAATATTTGTATCTCATCTAATTGTTCACGTGCTCTTACTTCATCATCATACATATTACCTAAAGACTTTAATGACTTATCTAAATCTTCTTCCATCTCTTTTAATCTATTAGACAATTCTTCTATTTCCTTATGTAACATAGAATAAGGTGTAGAAGAAGCCTCAACTTTAGATAATAATTTTTTATAATCATCATTAATAATTACTAAAGCTTTTTTAGCTTCATGAATAGTAACAATATCATTATCATCTAAATCATACATACTCTTAATATCATCTAACTGATTATATATATCCTCTACTACTTTGTTAGTATCATATATCTTCTTAGAAAAGTCTTTTTCCATTTCCTCATAAACTTTACGAGATAAACGTTCTTTTTCAAAATCTACAAATAAACTATCTAAATATTCAAGCATAGTTTTAAGTTCAAACATACAATCTTCTAAATTAAGAACTTTTACTTTATCTAATATAGTATCAATGTTTTTCTTAGATTCTTCTATATTATAATCAATATTTAAATACTCTAAAACAAATCCTTCTTTTACCATCTCTTCAGTAGTTGCTTTTATTTCTTTCATTCTATTAGGAATAATTTGTCTTGCCATTAAAAGTAAATCTGGAACCTCTTCTACTACAATACTCATATGATCAATCATAGTATCCAGTGCCTTAACTATATGAACAACTTCACTATATTCGTTCTTATCCATTGCTTTTTCAAAATCTAAAAATCTTTTTTCAATATTTTCTAGTTGTAATAAAATAGCATCTTGCATATCATCATAAAGTTCTTTATGATTATTAAACTCCGTATTAAGTTCTCTATATTTAGCTTTTAACTTAATAACAATAGATCTATACTTTTCTTCACTAAGAGTAATTTCTTTTACTTCTTCTAATATATTATCGGCTATTTCTTTAGCTTTATATATTTCCATTTCTACTTTAGCCATTCTATATAGACAAGTCTTATAGTCTCTCTTTTCTATATACATATCTAAATCTATCAACATATCATCTATCTCGATAAGATTTTTTTCTTTTAAATTAATAAACTTTTCATTCCAATTATTATATTTTTCTTCCATCTTTTCATTTTTAATAATTGGTTCTACTTTAGAAAGTTCCAATAATACAGGAGTAGATGCAACTAAATTCTTTTTGATCTCCAATACTTCTACTTTTTTTCTATAACTTCTATTAATAGCTTTCTTTATAAAATGAAGCGAAATAATAACGACAAGTATAATTACAATTATAACTGAACCTATAACTAAATATTGTCCCATAATTTCACCTCCGATTATTATCTAATTATATAATACCACAAATATATTACAAATTTCTACAAAATTAAAAAATTACCAAAAAAAAGTAATCTGAATTCTTATATTCCTTGACATATAAGGATTTTTTGTATATAATTAATACTGCAATTCACTTTAACAGCGGATTTAGAATATTTTAATGTGTTTTTCAATTTAATTTTAGTAACAATTGCTGTTTACGCGAAAAAGTAAGAAAAACTCCCTAAAGTATGACTAAATCAACGGGGTGAAGTGTATAATCTACAGAAAGGAGAATATTTTATGGCAAGATATACAGGATCTAGTTATAAACAAGCTCGTCGTGTTGGATTTTCAATCCTTGAAAGTGGTAAAGAATTAGCTCGTCGCCCTTATGGACCTGGTCAACATGGTAATGCTCGTAAAGGAAAATTATCAGACTATGGAGTACAATTAAAAGAAAAACAAAAAGTACGTTTCATGTATGGATTAAACGAAAGACAATTCAAGAATACTTTCAAAAAAGCTGAAAAGATCAAAGGTGTTAAAGGTACTAACTTCTTAAGACTTCTTGAATCTCGTTTAGATAACTTAGTTTATCGTACAGGATTTGCTTCAACTCGTCGTGGAGCTAGACAACTTGTTAACCATGGACACGTTACTGTTAATGGTAAAAAAGTTGATATTCCTTCATATCAAGTAAAAGTTGGAGATGTTATTTCTCTTAAAGCTGATGATAAAAACTTAAAAGTAGTTACTGAAAGCTTAGCTAAAGTAACTAAGAGAGTTGAATTCATCAACTATGATGAAGGAAAAATGGAAGCTACTTACGTAAGACTTCCTGAAAGAAATGAACTTAACGCTGATATTAATGAATCATTAATCGTTGAATTCTATAACAAATAAAAAGAAGAGCTAAAGCTTTTCTTTTTTTATTGTCCTAATCATACGTTTTAATACATTACCACTATAAACAACAACTAATTCATGATTAACAATATAATATTTAGTTACATCAGATTTAGAATCATATATTTCCACAGGATTAGTAATGGTACAAAGAAGTTTACGTTGTCCCTTAAAAATAAACAAATAATTAGTAGAAGTTTCATAATTATCTAAAGAAATATCAAATAAAGTATCATCCACCCTATATAAACATTTTTTGCTTTTGAAATAACAAGAACAAGCAGTAAAACTTTTAAAAAAATACCACCATAAAGATAAAAGTGCTGCTACAAATAAAGAATCTATAACATAATATATACTTAAAAAAAGCATTACAGAAACTGGTATTGATTTCAAGAAACCATTTATAAATAGTTTCTTTTGAAAATAAATTTTTTCTTCCTTTTCGACTTCATGACTATACTTTAATAATTGATTAAGACGAGCATCTGATATCTTGCACAAAAAATAAAGCCCAATAATACAAATTATAAAAAAAACTAATACAGGCCAAAATGATAATATAAAATTCAAAATAATCACCCCTATCATAAAAGTATTATAACACATAAAAACACTAGTAATTAAATTATTTAAATTACCAGTGTCAAATTCAAATATGTTTATTACTTATTTCAATTTGCCTATAGGAACAATTATCAACTTTTATATTTTCTAATTTTTTACTAAAATCAGCATTATTTAATAAATAATAAATAACTCTAAAAATACAACTATGAGTAACTATTAATATATCTTTTCCATCATACTTTTCTAAAACATAATCTAAAAAACTTTGACATCTAGCTATAACATCTTGAATTTTTTCTACTCCACCATCACCAGAATTAAGATTATAATCCCAATACTTAGATATATCATACTCTTCCTTACTCTTACCTTCAAATTCACCAATATCTCGTTCAATTAATCTTTTATCAGAAATAATTGGTACTCTATCTCCTACTAATATCATTGCAGTTTCTACGCATCTAACTAAAGGAGACATATAACAAACATCAAAATGCTCATTTTTAAGTTCATTTCTAAGTCTTTGACACATCATTCTACCAGAATCATTAAGCATTTCATTACTAACTCCTTGAAGTATTTCCTCTCCATTCTTATCTGTCTTACCATGTCGTACTATTGTAATTTTCACTACTTAACCTCCAATATTTTTAAAGCATCACTATATGTAATAAATTTAGATAAGTAACCATCATCTTTATATGAAGAATATCCACTTACTAAATAATTACCATCTACTAATCTAACTTGAGTAAAATAATCATCACTATTATCACCATAATTAATAATATCTATTTTCTTAAAATTACTCTTATACTTACCAATAACTCCTTCATAAGTAAACTCATCATGTTTAGACTTACTAAAAATAGTACCAACCACGACTAAATTCTTATCCTTATCATTTATAATCTTATTATATCTTTCATTTTTTCCACTATCATATAATACTTCTGATACAAAATCACAACCACTATCATACTTAACTAAGAGAGCATTAATATTATTATTAGAAACTTTCTTAGCTCCACTAACAATTATATTATCAGAATTAACAGTAATTCCTGTAAATCCTATATCATCAATATTCTTATATAATGTAGAAGTAATTAACTTACCATCCATACTATATTTTGAAACAACTCCAACAGAATCATCTTTTTTACCAACTACATAAATATTATCATCATAAACAGCAAGATTATTATAACTAGCTGACTTACTACTACCATAATTAGTTTTCCAAATAAGATTTCCCTCTTTATCATATTTTAATAAAATAGCTCCACCTTTAGAATCTCCTACTGCCATATCATTATATATACTTTGACCAGTAACTAAATAACCATCACTAAATACTTTAATACTAGTAAATTTCGAATTATCAAGTAAACTAAATTTCTTTTCAAATAAAACCTTACCAGTAGAATCATATTTTACTAAAACAGCAGTTCTATCAGATGAATCATCATTGCTTTCATAACTACCTACCGCAATTATATTATTATCTTTATCAATATCAACAGCTAAAAAAGTACTATTATAGCCTTTGTTATAAATATATTCCCAAGACTTTTCCTTTCTTAAAGAATACCTAACTACTTTAGCCTTTTCTATTTTCTTATCATTATCATTATTACTACCTACCGCAATAAAATAATCATCTCGATACTGAAAATCATTTATACCATCGAAATAATTATTTTTATTATTGGATAACTTATTTTTACTAACTATATATACAACCTCAACAAATAAAACTATTAAACAAATTAAGCATACAACTTTAATAAACTTTAATAATCTATCCCTCGGAGTAACTTTTTTCTTACGTCCACGTTTTTTCTTCACTATACCACCACCTATTATAAATTTTAACAAAAATATGAAATATTTTAAAGTCAAAGAAAAGGAAAATATTAATTATTTTCCTTTTCATATTACTTAAAAACACCTATATGATATTTCTTCTTACCACGTCTAATAACTATATACTTATTATCAATAGCAACTTCCCTAGTAACTACAAATTCTAAATCAGTTATTTTATCTCCATTTAAGCTAATAGAATTATTATTTATAAATTCACGAGCTTCTCTTTTACTAGAACATACTCCTGCATTAACTAATAAATCAACCAATAATGTATCTTCGTTTATTTCAAATGGCTCAATTCCTTTAAATGCTTCTTCTACTTGTTTAACAGATAATTCTTTTATATTACCACTAAATAATGACTCACTAATTTTAACTGCATCATTATATGCCTCTTCCCCATGTAAATCAGTAATAATCTCACGAGCTAAAGCTTTGTGAGCTTCTCTTAAATGTGGATTTTCTATATTAGACTTTTCCAAGTTTTCAATTTCTTCTCTACTTAAAAATGTGAAAATCTTTAAATAATTGATAACCATTTCATCATCAACATTAATTAAATACTGATATAATTCATAACTAGATGTCTTAGACTCATCTAACCATAATGCATTACCTTCACTTTTACCAAATTTGTTTCCATATTTATCAAGCACCAAAGGCATAGTAAATGCATATGCTTGTTCACCAGTCATCTTTCTAATTAAATCAATTCCTGTAGTAATATTACCCCATTGATCACTTCCTGCAGCTTGAAGTCGTACTCCCTTTTCACGGAATAAATGCAGGTAATCATAACCTTGTATTAAAGTATATGCAAATTCAGCAAAAGTAATACCACTATCTAGTCTTCTTCTAATGATATCCTTATCTAACATATAATTAACATTTATATATTTACCAACGTCTCTTAAGAAATCAGTAAAAGAAAATTCTTTCATCCAGTCATTATTATTAACGACTTCTACATCACCACCAACAATATTTCTTACTTGATTACTTAAACCAATAAGATTCTTTTCTACAGCTTCTTTTGATATAATTTCACGTTCTGCAGTTGGTCTAGGATCCCCAATAAGTCCAGTTGCTCCACCTACTAGTAAAATAGGTTTATGACCAGCCTTAGCTAATCTTTTAGCAGTAACCAAACTAGAATAATGTCCTAAATGTAAACTATCTGCAGTAGGATCAGTTCCCCAATAGAAAGTTATACTCTCATTATTTAGTTTATCTTCTAAATCTTCTCCAGCAATATCTTTAATTAAACCTCTCCACTTTAACTCTTCAAACAATTTCATATTTATTTCTCCTTCATTTTTAAAATTTTAATTTTATTTTTCTCTTTTTCTCTATCTCTTTTATCATAAATCAAATTTACAGATACATTATATAGATTAGATAATTTAGTAATCTGATCCAAATTCAACTTATTCAAATACTCTGGTATAAAAACATCATCTGGCATTAATAAATCAAGTGCATTATTATAAGCAGCTCTATCATATAAAGTCTCATCAAACACTACATAACAATCATCATCATATAACTGCATATATGAAAACATATATGCAACTAAAAACCTTTTAAAATAATATTTTAAATCAGGATTAATAAGAATTTCACATTTATTATTCCCCTTATTATAAGCAGCATTAACTATAGTCGATTGTTTACTAAAAAAACATTCTGAAACCTTGATATCATGTGCTTTAGCAATTTTAACAACATCAGGTATATCAGCAACAGATATCTTATGCATATTACTTTTCTTCATATTATCTCCCCTAACAAAATAAAAACTATCCATCCCATAAGGACGAATAGTTCGCGGTACCACCTTAATTTATAAGTAAACTTATACTCTCAAATATCTTAACGCGATAAACGATTTTTCTCCTAATAATGTAATTCATAAATAATTATCTTCTAGTTTTCACCAACCACTAGATCTCTAAAAATAATAATTAATTACTACTAATTTATTAATCATCAAAAATTACATATATACTATAACATAAAAAAATCAAAAAAAGAAGACTATTTTTCTTCTTTTTCTAATTTAGCAATAACTTCTTTAGCCATTTGAAGTGATTTTTCTTTAACATCTTCAGCTGCATCACGTAATATTGGAGTACCTTTATCAATAGCTAAATCAACAAGTTCTTGAGTTTTCTTTTTTAAATCTTTAGATTTTTCTTTAGCAATTTTTAATACTTTTTCTTTATCTAAATCATTTAATTCACTTTTAATTTCTTCTAATTTTTTATCAAACTCTTTTTTTACTTCATCAGTATCAATGTCTTTTACTTTTGCAACTAAGTCATCAAGTAAAACTTTTAATTCAGCTCTTGTTTCACTTCCCTTTTTAGGAGCAAATAATAAACCTAATCCTGCACCAATAGCAGCTCCTGTTAAAAACTTTCCAAATCCTCTCTTACTCAAAGTAATCCTCCTCCTTTTCTTCTTTATCTTTTTTATTAAATATTTTAGAAATAATAGCAATTAACCCACTAATTACTTTATCACTAACAGTAGTAACACCATATGCTGCCTTACTTAAAATACCAATTGCTTCGTTAAAAGAATTAACTTTAGCAATAGTATCATCAACAGCTTTTTCTACTTTATCTAATATTTGAATTAATCTAATTCCTAAAATAATTAACACTATTAATAATATGATACCAAATGTGTATAATAATACAGGTAAAACAGTATTTAATGCTTCCATAAATAATCCCTCTCTATTCTTTATTCTTATTCTTCATACATTGAATCAATTAAATCAAATAAATTATCATTACTGTCCACATCTTTTTTTTCTTCTGTTTTATTTTCTTTAACTGGTGTAGTTACTTCTTCTACTTTTTCTTCTACTACACTCTCACGTTGACTACGTCTTCCAGTAGCTTTTTCTTTACTAGCATCTTTATAATCAATATTATATTCTAATCCTAAATCTTCAAAATATTCCTCTGCATCTCCCATAGTAATTTCACTTACTTCTGGTTTATCAATACTAGAACTTAAATCTACTAGTAAATCAGATTCAATTTCTTCATGAACATCTTCTTTAACTGGTTCATCTAAAATATCACCTCTAGCAATATCATCACTTAAAGTTCCATATGCTTTATTTCTAACATCATCAACACTTAAGTTTTCTCTTGCATAACTACTAGTTAATCTTACTTCCTTTTTTGTAACTATTTCTTCTTTTTTATAATTTTTATCTAAAACTCCATAAATTGGTGAAATAATTGGTGATGGTCTAAAAATTTTCTTTTCTTTTTCGTACATACCATACTCATGAACATTTATCTTACTCTTCTCATCAATACCATATGGACTCTTAGTAGGTTTATGACTATATGAATTATCATTATATTTCTCTACTCTTGGTTTATCATATACCTTTTCTTCATAACTACTATATCTATATTCTGGAGTTTCTTCTTTTTTAACAACAACTTCTTCAACTTTTTCTTCTGGATATTCATCTTCAATATCCATATCATTATCATCAATCATTGGAAATTTAAAATTTTCCTCATGACTTTTTCTTAATAATGGTTCAGTATCAAAGTCCTCATCAATTGGCTTTTCTGCTCTCTCATCAATATGTTTTTCTTTCTTTTCAGGTAAAACAACCTTTTTAGCGATAGGTCTTTCTTCTCGCTCAACATGCCTTTTTTCTACTGTTTCCCTAAATGGTCGTTCCCTTTTTGGTTTATCTTTTTTCTTTGGTTTCTCTTCAACTTCAATATACTCTTCTTCAAAAAGAGCATTTTTTATTTTATCAAATACACCCATTTATGTTCACCTCTTAACTAATCCTCGTTAATATCAAAAGTTTCTTCATCAGAACTTTTTTTCTTATCATTATCATATTCTTTAACATAGTCTAAGAAATCACTACTATTAGACTTTGAATTAAATATATTAAATTTCTCTTCTTTATAACTTAATTCATTTTCTCCAACTAAACTATCTAAAACTTTATCATTATATTTAACTGACTTAACTAAATAACAAATATTATTAACAGCTTCTACTAAGTGTTTTTTAGATACATATACTTCTACTTTACTATAATTAAATACGCACTCAATAAAATACTTACCCTCTACTTCATTAATTTCAATATATCCTGTCTTATTATTATAATTTAATTTCTTAGAATAATAAGCATCATCATTCTTCTTATAAGTATTCTTAACTTTATGGTAATAACTAATTACATCTACATAGAAATAGTATTTATTACCATATCTATCTTGTAATAATGAATTAGATTCTTTTTTATTAATAAATTTAAGTCCACGTGGAACATAATACTTATAACCATCAAAATTAACATTATATATTTTATTGTTATCAGATAATATAGTCTTGATATTTTTAGAAATTGAATTATTACTTATACCATGTACACTACATCCTGACACAATAAATGCTAAACTAACGAGTAAAATAACTATTCTTTTCATAATTCACCTACTCTTAATATATTATATCAAATTTTTTATAAATGTAAAATATTTTAAGCTTATTTACTACTTTTGACATCTTTTACAGCAACTACACTATATATTGGCATTCCCTTACTAGAAAACCTATCTTCATACTCTGTAGTAATAAAATTTTCATCTTCAACACTACTATGTAAATCCAAACTTATATCGTATAAACTATAACCATTTTGGCTAAAACTTTCTAATGAATATGTAAATAAATCAGTATTATCTGTTCTCATATATATTTCCATATTATTTTTAAATATACTATTATATTTTTCTAAGAAAACTCTACTAGAAAGTCTACGCAAATGATGACGAGCTTTAGGCCAAGGATCAGAAAAATTCAAATATATTCTTGATATCTCTTTATTAAATACCTTATCAATATCTAAAGCATCCATTCTTATTATTAATAAATTTTCTAAATCTTCATCTATCTTAGGTAAACATTTAGCAACTACACTATCATATTTTTCTATACCTATAAAATTAATATTTGGATAAGTCTTAGCATTCTCTCTAATAAATTTACCTTTCCCCATACCTATTTCTATATAAATAGGATTATCATTTCCAAAAACACTAGACCACTTTCCACAATTTTCAAAATAATCTTTAACTAAAAATTTTGAATTATTAAGTATTTCTTCTTTATTTTTTACATTTCTAAGTCTCATATAATCACTCCACTACGTAATATTTTAACACATTTTTATATTATAGCATATAATAAAACGATTAGAATAGGAGATTTATATGAATTATTATCCATACCCATATATGCCTAATTTATATCCAAATATAGAAATACAAAACATTGAGAAAGAAATATACAATCTAAAAAAAGAAATAAAACTATTAAATCAAAGAGTTAAAGAGCTTGAAAAAAAAGAAAAAAGTGAATATTTAGATAAAGATGATGGCTTATATATGATTTGAACACAAATGTGTTCTTTTTTTTGTTGAAACTATGTAATTATGGTATACTATTAAAGAAGGTGATTAGATGTATAAACTAGTAAATTTAGAGAAAGATGAATATGAAAATTTTGTAGAAAATAGTACATATACTCATTTCATGCAATCATATGATTTTGGACAAATAAGAAAATATAAAAAGTTTAAACCATATTACTTAGGATTAAAAAAAGATAATAAAATAGTTGCGAGTGCTCTTATTTTAGAAAAGAATTTAAAATTCAGTTATACATATTTTTATAGTCCTAGAGGATATGTCATTGATTATAAAAATAAAGAATTAATTAAAATATTCACGGAAGAATTAAAAAAGTTTGCTAAAGAGAAAAAAGCTATTTTTATAAAAATAGATCCAGCTATTATTCGTCATAAACTAGATCAAGATGGAAATATATATGATCAAGAAAATAATAATTATGATTTAATTGACTACTTAAAAAGTTTGAAATATAAACATCTAGGATATAACATTGGTTTTGAAAATGAACAACCTAGATTTACATTCAGAGTTAATATTGATTATCCAATAGACGAAGTACTACAACATATGCATCCTACAACCAGAAAAATACTTAATAAAAATAATCAATATAATTTAAAAGTATATAAAGGTGATATAAATGATATGAATGATTTCTATATCACTATGATTGAAACAGCTAAAAGAGAAGGTATCCTACAAGCACCAATCAAATACTATGAAGAATTTTATAATATTTTTAATAAAGATAACAAAAGTGATATATACGTAGTAAAAGCTAATATAAAAGATTTAGTAAAAAACTTTAAAGATAAAATTACTGATGTAGAGAATAAAATAGATTCTTTAAAAGAACATGAAAACAAGAATAAAGGTAAAATTAATGATTTAACAAATCAAATAAATAAACTTAATAAACAATTAAACGAGATTAAAAAAATAAAAGAAAAAGAAATAGTTTTATCATCAATCATAACTGTTAAATATAAAGATACAGTATGGACAGTACATGGTGGAAATAATTCTATCCTAATGGAATTAAATGGAAACTATGAATGTTACTGGAAAATAATAAAAGATGCTAACGAAGAAGGATACAAAACAGTTGATTGTTTTGGAACTTGTGGAATTGCTAATCCAGATAAAGATAATCCTATCTTTGGTATTCATTCATTTAAAAAACGTTTAGGTGGAGAGTATACAGAATTCATTGGAGAATTTGATTTAATTACTAATAAACCATTATATTTTATGTATAAAAAATTAATACCATTATATAGAAAAATTAAAAGAAAGAAGGAATTAAAGAATGAAATTAATAGAACTAAATGATAAAGAATTTAAAAAATTTGCAGATAAACATGAACAAATTACATTCCATCAAACTATAGAATGGGCTAATTTAAAAAAACATAATGGATGGAAACATTACTTTGTAGGATTAGAAGAAAATAAAAAAATAAAAGCTGGCGCTCTTCTATTAGCCAAACAATTACCATTTATAAAAAAAGTTATGTTCTATTCTCCTAGAGGATTCCTAATAGATTATAATGATAAAAAATTATTAACAGATTTCACAAATGAAATAAAAAAATATGTCAAAGAAAAAAAAGGAATATTCATAAAAATAGATCCTTATGTATCATATCAAGAAAGAGATAATAATGGAGATATTGTTAAAGATGGTAAAAACAATATATCTTCTCATAAAAATTTAATCGAACTAGGATATAAACATTTTGGATTTAATACAATGCAAGATACTCTACAACCAAGATGGATGCACGTAATAGAAACTGAAAATAGAACTATAGATGAAGTAAATAGTGATATGGATTCAAAAACAAGACAAATACTTAGAAAAAACGAAAGATGTGGAATTACTACTAGAGAAATAACAAAAGATGAACTACATATATTTAAAGATATTATGCAAAAAACGTCAGATAGACGTGAGTTTATTGATAGACCTTTTTCATATTATGAATCAATGTGGGATAATCTACATGACTCAGGAATTTTAAAAATCTTAATTGGTGAAATTGATTTTAATATCTATGAAAAAAATACCAAAGAAGAATTAGATGAACATCAAAAAGCATTAGATGATAGAATCTATAAACATGATAATAATTTATTAAAAATGAATGAAAAAAAATATAAATCAAGTAATAAACAAGATGAAGAAGCAATTAATAGATTAAAGAAAGATTTAGATAAAATAAAAGAATACAAAAAACAATTTGGGGACAAAAAAGTTCTAGGTGGTATTCTATTCCTAATATATGAAAACGAAGTATTATCACTACTTGGTGGAACACTAGATGATGTAATGCAATTTAAATCTGCCTATACAATTCATTATGCTGGAGTTAAATATGCTGTGGAAAACAATTATAAAAGATATAATTTTTATGGAATCACAGGAGACTTTTCTACAAACAATCCACTATATGGATTATATCTATTCAAAAAAAGCTTTGGTGGACATGTAGTTGAACTACTAGGAGAATATGATCTAATAATAAATAAATTTTGGTATAAAACATATAAAATAGCTTTTAGTTTATATCATAAATTAAAGAATATAAAAAAATAAGTAATTTAATTACTTATTTTTTTTAAATATCTTTTTCATATAACCCTTACCAAATACATTATCAATTAACTTAGTTGAATATGAATACATAAAGTAAATACCCATACCTACTATAGAATAAGCTAAAATAATAAATACATTATATACTCTAACATCCGAATATATTGGTATTATAAACTTAACTAATGATAATCCTACTACCATTAATAATGAAGCACATAATATGTCAAAGAAGTTCTTTATAACGCTCTCATAACTAACATTATATTTATTTCTAAGTACAACTAAACAAATTATAAATGACACAAAATAACCAATGATAGTCGCACTGATTATTCCATAATATGCAGGAAGTCCCATTTTATAAAATGCACTTATTAAACTATTATTTAGTAATAGTTTTAAAACAACCCCTACAGATAAACTAATTAATAATGATTTATAATCTTTAAATACTTGAATAACAGATATCATAGAAGTAAATAAAGCTGTAAATACACCTATAAATATAGAATATGATAAAACATTAGGACCATATACGCTATAACCATAAAATAAAGTCCAAATAGATTTAGACAAGAAACTAATACCTATAGACATAGGAATAGCTAAAAACAAAATAATATTAATGGCTTGATTAATTTTTTTATTAATATCCTTAGCATCTTCTTTTACATAACTAGTAGTTAAATTAGGTATTAAACTAACAATAATACCAGTAGAAATAGCAATAACTATCATATTAAACTTAGCGCCCCAAGTAGATAACATAGAAATAATTATTTCTGCATCACTAGTAGAGAATTTGGCATAATTAACTAATCCCTTAACAACAGTAACCATATCAATACAACTATATAATGACTTAAAGAAATCAATCATAATAAATGGTATTGCATAATATATTATTTTTCTAAGTATTTGTTTATCAGTAACTATAGGTTCATTAACAGGTCTAATTCTTTCATTAAATTTACTTCTATTTCTAATACGTTTATAAAATAAATATAAAAATGAACTAATAGCTCCTAAAGTTGCTCCAAAAACTGCAATTCCTACAGTAGTACTAAGAGATAATTTAAATACCTTTAATGATAAATAACTACCAAGTATAATTACTAAAATTCTAACTACTTGCTCTAAGACTTGTGATATAGATGGAGCAATCATGAATCTATGTCCCTCAAAATATCCCCTATATATACTAAGAACAGGTACAACTAATATAGCTGATGAAATAACTCTAATAACAAAAGCAACATCATCGATGCTATTACCACCTGATAAATCACCAATTATCATTGAAGCTAATATAGGTGCAAATACCATTAGTAATATAAAAGAAATAACTCCAAGTAACAAAGCTATTCTTCTTCCTATTAAAAATGCTCTTCTCTTAGCATTATAATAACCTAAAGTTTGATATTCACTGACTATATTACTAATCGCAAGAGGAATACCTGCAGTTGATATAGAAATAAAAAATAAATATATAGTATAAGCATATCCATATAAAGCTCCTCCTCTATCACCTATAACAGAATGAAAAGGAATTACATATAATATACCTAATATTTTAGTAATAACAATTCCAAGTGTCACAACAAATGCTCCATTAACGAAGCCTGTTTTTCTCATTGACTTATCTTTCATATACATCACCTGTTATTAATATAATATCATATTAATAAAAAAGAAAAAAGAACTTAAAAATCAATTAGTATATACAATCATAGCCGAAAAACAAAAAATTTGCTCCTCACTATAAACACTAGCACTAACTTGATATTTTATATCGATAACTTCACCCTCTAATTCCGATAAAAACAAATTAATATCCTCTTCTAAATCTATCTCATCTTCATAATCAAATATTTTAACTTTCATATAATCACCTATTTAATTATAAAAATAATTATCCACAAAAATTGTTGAAAAAAAAGATATTACTTATTAGTAATATCTTTTACTTTAACTTTAGCCTTATTATCTTTCTTTACTCTTTCATTAATATCAAGTTCAATTATTGAATCACAAATCTTATATCGATAAAAACTTTTAATCTTAGTATAATCATTTTCATTATTAGCTAAGTTTAAAGCTTTATGATACTCAGATCTCTCATTAGATTTAATATAGATAGGTGGAAGTCCAGAATCTTCTAATAACTTATTAGTAAATGCTCTTATAGTACGACCATTACCATCTAAAAATGGATGAATTTTTATTAACTTACATTTTAATTCGACACATCTATCTAAAAATTCCAATAACTCATCTGGATCACATTTTTCTTTAACAATCTTAGCTTGCTCATGTAAATATAAAATTTCCGGATCTAATTTACGAAGTTCATACCAAATAGTTGACCATTCAGAAAGTTCATTACCCGTACCAGGTAAATAGACATCAATATTTCTAAATTGACCAGCACAATCAGGATACTTTGCATGTGAAAATAATTTTCTATGTAAATCTTTTAATGTATAAAAACTAAAATTTTCATCAACTTCATCAGTATGTAAATATTCATACATATCAGCAAACCCAGCAATCTCCTGTTTACCATGTATCTCTTCATCATTAACTCCCTCAAGTTTACTCTCATTTTTAACATACTTATTAATGAATGATTTTTTCATATTGTCAAATTCAACATTACTAGGATTCAAACTATAATACAATCGAATAAGTTGTGTTGGAATAACTGCATCAGTCTCATATAATTTATTATTAGATTTACGATACTTATACCCCAAGAAAGATTCACGAATTAAAAATAATGCATCAATACCTACAGAATCAAGATACTGAAGTAGCTTATCCTTTCCACTCATATTATCTCCCCCTTAAATTGGGCATATTATATCACATAATTACTGATAAATCAACTTTTTAATATCAGAGCATCCATCAATACTCTTAGAAATAACATTATCATTAGTATCTATTAATACGTAATAATTATCACTAACCTCATAATATACTGTATCTAAAAGAGTATAATCAACTCTAGAATAACAAGATAACTCCAACCCTTTATTAAAATAGTCGATCGCATCTATTCTCTCAAGCCTACTAATAACATCATCTGGTATCTTACCTTTTCCAGTAACCACTCTATTAGTTCTTTCATAAATATCATCAGCACTACTCATACTAATATCAAATCTTCTTTCCATCATCTTACCACTACGAGAAGATATTAAAACAATTGGATAATTACCATAATCAGTACTAAAAGGAGCTTCACTCATACTATCATTAAAAGGTATTTGTTGTAGAAAATTAGTATCTGAAAATAAATCTTTAAAATCAATAAAATCTTTATTATATGTATCTATTGGATTCTTAAAGAAACATTCTGGTACAGTAGGAAAAAGTTTATCATACTCAAAAGACGATAAAATACCAGCCTTATTACAAACAACATAATCAATACTTAAATCACTATCAGTAGTTAATTTAATCATAGTATCAGCAAACTTTTTAACTAATTTAATTATCTTATCATTACGAACTAAATCTTCAAAACAATTAGCTTGATATCTATTATCATTAGATCTAATACTATTTATAAGTAAACAATTACCATTTCTATGAGCAGTAATCCTACCAATCATTTCACCATTTTCCATTATTTTAGCAACCATACCATTCTTATTTAATACACTATAAAACATATAATCATTATCAACAGCAGATAATTTAAAACAAGTATTAGAATCAATTCCCGATGTTAAAATAGAAGAATCATTATTATTATATCTTTCTATTGAAACACCATCTAACTTTATAGGATCAAAATATGGAATAGCGCTTCTTTTAATATAATTAGACATTAACATCAAAGTATTAGCTTTTAATAAACGTTCTTTTATTTTCTCTGGAACATACCCATCAACTAAAAAACTAACATCAAATACAATCTTATAAGCTACATCACTTCCAAGTAAAGATAAAGTAAAATCATCCACATAATTAAATAATTCTGCTTTCTTAAAAATTGTAGGTAAACTATTCATACTTAGTTTAACATCACTAATATTTAAAATATTATTAATAAGCGTAGAAATATCGTTACCATCATCCATATAAGTTAATGAACACGCAAGTAATCCATCATCAATTAAAAATTTCTTTAATCTTAAATAATCTTTATCACTAAGAGATAATTTACTAATTACACTAGAATCAATATTAGAAAGAATAAATGCAATTAACTCAAAATTTAATAAATAGTTAGTATTAGAAAGATAATAATTACTATCATTAAATATGACATTATCATTAGACTCTTCTTTACTAGTATTAATATACTTACCCTTAAGACTACTCTCTTTATAATAATCACTAAATACTAAATTACAAAAACTCTTATAACTTTTATTTAAACGTTCTGCTCGTTTTAACTCATTTTCTTCATCTATACTTAAAATATTACTACTAGATACAAAATTAAGTCTATCATCTGAAACTACAACATGTGCTCTAGCATCTCTAACAATAGGAATAATTGTTTCCAAAAATAATAACTGTTTCTTAGAAAAATATCTTTTATCACTATCGTTTTTATGATAAATATAATAATTAATATAAGGAACTTGTAATACATCAAACAACTCATTTAAATCTTTTAAATAATTACTACATAATCTATTAAAATTTTTAGTAACTATTAAATTATCTAAATCATAATTATGTATATTAAATAACTCCCTATTATCTTTGTTTTTATTTTTTAATATATTATACATAATCTCTTTTAATTCTTCATCAAAAACATCTATAGAAAAATTATTCTTAATATATAATTTCAAATTATCAATATATTTACTATTACTAAAGCAACTATCTAAATAACTATCTATACTCATATTATTAATCGAATAAACTTCATTATTACATTTAAAATTATTCTTAATAATATCTAGGTTATGATCAACATAATCAGAAATAAACTTCTCTTTAGATTTTGAATTAAATTTTTGAATTAAATCTCTAATTTCAGAATATATAAGAGCAAGTCTTGTACTATCTTTTTCAAAATAAGCTTCTTGATATCTATTAAATAAATCTAAAATATCATCATAAAAAATACCAGTAATATAATTAATATTACGAATTTCTTCACTATATTTAGCAATCATTTTTTCAAAAGTATCATGTTTTAAAAATGTACACATTCTAATGGCTAAATCATCATATAAACTATTATTTTTATCTCTATAATAATTCCACTTAAACGAGCCTTTATATCTTAAATATTTTTTATACGCAGAAATGCTTAAAATAGATGGACTACTAAATAAATCTATAAGTAATGAAGTATCTTTTTTAGATAATTTCAAAGTATTAACCATAGCCGTTATTACTTCTTTATAATTACTAGAATTAAATCTATTAGATCTATAATCATTTATTATACTCTTTACTTCTTTATCTATAATAAAATCATTAACTGAATTATAATTATTACTAATTTCTATTAACCTGTTATTCATATCCTACCCTCTTACATTAGTAGTAACACAAATAACAACTTTAGTCAATAAAAGAAAAATAGAGCCTAAGCTCTATTTAACAACAACATTAACTATACGTCCTTTAATAACTATTATCTTAACTATTTCTTTTCCCTCTATATGACGAGAAACATTCTCATCACTTAAAGCTTTCTCTTTGATAGATTCTTCATCTTCATCTAAACTTATCTTAATAGTCCCACGAACTTTACCATTTACTTGAACACCAATTTCAACTTCATTATCAATTGTCTTAGCTTCATCATAAACAGGCCATTTTTCTAAACAGATTGGACTAAATCCTACTGCCTCATTCATTTCTTCTGTAATATGTGGACATATAGGGTTAAGTAAGATTAATAATAATCTATAATCATCCTTAGTTATTTCATCTTTACTATCATAACTATTAGCAAGAATCATTAATTGTGATACTGCAGTATTATAACTCATAGCTAAAATATCTTCAGTTACTTTTTTTATTGTTTTATTTTGAACAACTTCTAAGTCACTACTATAACCAGTTTTATCTACAACTTTATCTTTTAATCTAATAACTTTATCAATAAAACGTTTACATCCTCTTAAACTATCTGTACTCCATGGAGCATCTTGAGTATAGTCCCCCATAAACATTTCATAAAGTCTTAAAGTATCAGCTCCATATTCGTTAACAACATCATCAGGATTAATAACATTTCCTTTAGATTTAGACATCTTTTGATTATCAGAACCTAAAATCATACCATGAGAAACACGTGTCCAAATCATTTCTTTCTTAGGAACTAATCCTATATTATATAAGAATTGTACCCAGAATCTTGCATATAATAAGTGTCTAGCAGTATGCTCCATACCACCATTATACCAATCAACTCTATTCCAATATTTCATTGCATCCATTGAAGCAAAACTTTCATCATTATGTGGATCCATAAATCTTAAGAAATACCAACTTGATCCAGCCCAGTTTGGCATAGTATCAGTTTCTCTCTTAGCAGCTTTTCCACACTTAGGACAAGTTGTATTTACCCAATCAGTAATTTTTGCAAGTGGACTTTCTCCATTGTCTGTAGGTTCATATTCCGCAACATCTGGAAGAACAAGTGGTAAATCTTCTTCGTTCATAGGAACCCAACCACATTCATCACAATGAATCATAGGAATTGGTTCTCCCCAGAATCTTTGACGAGAGAATATCCAATCACGCATCTTATAATTATTAACTCTACGTCCTACACCTTTTTTCTCTAACATATCAGTAATAGCTTCTTTAGCTTCTTTAATACTCATACCATCAAACTCTTCAGAGTTAATTAACTTAGCTTCAGGATTTTCTAAATATCCACCCTTTTCATAAGCACATTTACTAGTGTCTGCACCAGTAATAACTTGAATAAAGTCTAAGTTATGAGCTTCTGCATACTCAAAATCTCTTTGATCATGGCTAGGTACAGCCATAACAGCACCAGTTCCATAATCACCTAATACAAAATCTCCTAAATAAATAGGAACTTCTCTACCATTAACAGGATTAATTGCCTTAATACCCTTGACTTCTACACCAGTCTTACCTTTATTAAGTTCTGTTCGATCCATACTACTCTTCTTAGCAGTTTCCTTAATATATGCTTCTACTTCTTCTTTGTTTTCTACTCTAGGCATTAACTCTTTAATAAGTTTACCATCAGGCGCAATAACAAAGAAAGTAATACCATATATAGTTTCAATACATGTAGTAAATATACTAAATTTACCTCCACCTACTATATCAACATCCACTTCAACACCAGTAGATTTACCAATCCAATTAATTTGACCAAGTTTAACACGAGGAGCAAAATTAGTATCATCAAGTCCTTTTAATAAGTCTTCAGAATAATCACTCATTCTAAGCATCCATTGACTTTTTTCTTTTTGTTCTACTTGAGCACCACATCTTTCACATACTCCACCAGCAGCATCTTCATTAGATAATACAGTCTTACAAGTAGGACACCAGTTTACTGGAATAGTATCCTTATATGCCATACCATGTTTATAAAATTGTAAAAATTGCCATTGAGTCCATTTATAATACTCAGGATCAGTAGTAGAAAATTCTCTAGACCAATCAAAAGAAAATCCTAAAGTCTTCATTTGACGCTTAAAAGTCTTAATGTTTTCTTTAACAGCTTCCTTTGGATGAATATGATTTTTAATTGCATATTGCTCTGCTGGAGCACCAAAAGCATCCCATCCCATTGGATATAAAACATTATACCCTTGCATTCTCTTCATTCTAGACATTGCATCTAATGCAGTATAACTTCTAACATGTCCTACATGAAGTCCAGCTCCACTTGGATAAGGAAATTCTACTAAGATATAATATGGATCACGACTTTTATCACCAGTTACAGCTTTGAAAGTCTCATTATTATCCCAATAATCTTGCCATTTTTTCTCTATTTCTTTAAAATTACTCATCTATAATCATTCCTCTCTTTTTATAAAAATTACCAATCAAATGATAACTAATAAATATTACTGGTAAAACAAGTACTAATGCGGCTAATATTTGTTTTAAATAAGTATCAAATAAACTTGTAATAGTAACTATGAGCGCTATATCAAAAGAAGAAGTTAATGCTATTATTTGTAACATTTGTTTATAATCTGCTTTCTTAATATCAACTCTATACCTATTAACTAAAAACTTTATCTCTATAGGTTTATTCTTAGAATTACGCCTCTTAGCTTTATTCACAATAAATATTTCATATAAGAATAAAACTAAAGAAAAACAAAATACAAAATATAATAATAATTTCATATATACCTCCAAAAAAAAATCCTTATCAACATAAGGACGATTAAATCGCGGTACCACCTTAATTCATAGTAAAACTATGCAACTTAATAGAGATAAAGGTCTTACCCTAAATACTTAAAACTGATCAAGTTCATAATCATTTTATATTTACTCACACCAACCGTAAACTCTCTTCAAATAAAATTAATTATTACTACTACCAGTAATATTTAAACATACACATAGTATATTAAATTTTTTAATATTTTTCAAGTAAAAATAAAAAATACTAATCAAGATGATTAGTATTCTTTTGTTATACTACGTCTTTTTTTATAAACTATTGCAACTGCAAGTGAAAGTGCTCCAATTAAGAATATACCTATAGCAGTCATAATACTAGAACCATCTACTACGGTAATTGTATAAACTCTATTATTACCATCTTCTGCAGTTACAACAATTTGTATTTCACTCTTATCTTTTAAGTTCTCATTACCATTAATTGCAATTTGAGCTTTTTCTGATTCAGGATCTGCTTTTATATTAAGAGTAGTATTACCATTACGTTTAATTTCATAAGCTACATTTTCTTTATCAAAATTAATTTCATAACCTTCTACAGCTAAGTCCTTTAAATAATTATTATTATCTAATATTTCACCTGTATCTTCTTTTCTAGTAATATTTAATGTATAAGTTTTTTCATCACCATTTTCAGCAGTAACTACTATCTTAACAACATTAGTACCAACTTTTAAATTAGTAGTTCCTAACCCTTTAACAGTTGCCTTACTATTAGAAGTATCGCCTTCAATTTTAATACTATCAATATTATTAGGAACTTCTACATCATAACTTAACTTATCACTATTAAATAAAATAACCCCACTACTTAATGTTAAAGATTTTAATTTATTATCAGAACTTTTAGTCTTACTATCACTCTTTGTATTATTAGAAGTATTACTCTTCTTATCTTTATCATTATCACTATTTGAAGATTTTTTAGGTCTAGTTATATTTATAGTATATACCTTAGTATTACCATTTTGAGCAACTACTTTTATTTGAGCTTTAGTAGTACCATAATCTAGTTTTACAGTTCTAGGTGCATAACCAACTGCATATCCACTTCTACTATCTTCTAAACTAGCAGAAATCTTAGTACTACTAATATCACTATCAACAGTAACATTATAAGTTGTAGTTGACTTATTAAATGAAATCTTCCCATTAGAAATAGATAAGCTCTTTAAATTAGCATTACTACTTCTATTATCAGGTCTAGTAATATTTAATGTATATGTCTTAGTAGCACCACTAGCACTTTTTACATAAATTTTAAATACATTATTTCCATAACTCAAATTTTTAGTTCCTAAATCTCCAGAAACAGTTACATCACTTGCTGGTTGAGCACTTATATAAGTACTAGTAGTATTACTATCAACAGTTAAATTATATGTTGTAGTATTTGCATTAAAACTAAAACTTGTTCCTGAAGCAGATAAACTAGATAAATTATTATTAGTAGATAAAACCCTAATACCCTTAGTAGTACCAGTTGCATCAAAAGGATTATTATCAGAATCTGAAAACTTAACATTACTAATTACTATCTGCTCATTACTTGAAGAATTAACTGATTTAGCCTTTACTACATATGTACCAATATTAAAGGTTCCAGTTTTTCCAGATACTACTCCATTTACAAGTCTTGTTGAACTAGCATCACCAAACGAATCAGGATCTGCTTTTGTAAAACTTACAAATTCCAAATTACTACTAAAACTAATATCAGCTTCAATTCCTCTATAAGAAGTACCAGAAACTGTTCCTTTTAAAGTACATGATAATGTATTACCAGGTAGTAAAGTATTATCACAATTAAGACTAACACTACCACTTTTTTGTTCTGGCTCATCTATAGCATAACTAGTTTTTTGATTTAAAACCAAAAATACTGAAGCAACCAGCATTAAAACCATACTTGCTAGTATTAACTTATCTTTACTCTTAAACATATTATTCTTCACCACCCATCAATTTAGTAAGCATTTTAGTTAAGTCACCTATATCTAAGTAACCTGTATTATTATAATCTGCTGCTAATAGATAACAATCACCAGATAATTTTTCAACATCCATTAAATCAAATAACAAAGCTGTTAAATCACCTATATCAATATATCCAGTACCATTAATATCACCACTAACACTTACTACATATTCTTCAACACGATTACTCAATTGTATTTTTATCTTGTCACCAGTCCTTAACGCTCTATCTTCAGTAACCAAATTATCATCCTTATCATATAAACCTTTAGTACCAGAAGTTCTAATTTTATCTTTTATATCATTAAAAGTAGTAGATACTTCAATACCTTTAATTACATCACCTGCTATATCTAATTCACTTACATCTATATAATCAAGTGAAATAGTATACCATCTTTCAAAGTTATAGCTATCATTATATATTCTAAATCTATCCCCCTCTAAGAAATGTTCATAAGAATAATCAATACTTAAATTCGTAGAGTTAGAATAAAAGTTAGTTATAAATTCACTCTTAATAACTTCATCATTTCCAATATATACATAACCATCTTTTACTAAATATTTAGAAAAACTAAACTTTAATAAATCCCATTGTTTAATAACTTGATTTTGATACTTAAGTTCTACTTTAGTATCATTAACATCAAACTCTCCATAAGAATTATTAATTAAAGCAGGTTCAAACTCACCTTCTACAAATATATAACCATTACTTAAATCATAATTAGTAGAAGAATAACTAATTATATCCCATGTATCTAATAGATAATCATCAGCTTTATAATACATATTAAGCTTATCTTCTTCTCTTCTTATTTCAATATTACTAGAAGTAGTTATACCATTAGAGAATATAGAATCATCATACTCTCCATTCTTAACTCCATATAAATAATATTCATCAGTAAAATCACTTAAATTAGTCTGATAAAAAGCAAAATTATATTCACGAACAACATCACCATAAGAAACAATTTGTAATCTACTAGACTCATCAATATTACCACTAGATAAAACATTATCGTTACCATCAACTATTCTAATTTCAAAATCTGAAACATTAGTAGATACTTTATTTAAAATTGATTCTACTAGCACATCTCTTCCAACATAAATAGTATCATCTTTAATAGTATAATCAGAAGAAACAGAAAAATCTAAAATAGCATTTACATATAAATTTATTTCATAAAGAGACCCTACATCTTCTATACGTATAGAACCCTCTCCAGCATTATTTATCTTTAATTTAGTATTATAATCAACTATTTCAAACACATCAGAATAATCACAATCAAACTGAGGTTCATCAATAATTACAGAATCATGAAATTTAATATTTTTCAATAATTGCTCGACAGAAACAGTCTGCCCAACCATAAGATTAGTACTATAAGCTAATTTAGTTAAATTAGGATTATTACTTACATCTATTTCACTTAAATTAGTATTAGATACATTTAATTCAGTTAGAGATAAGTGTTTACTTACATCTATTTCACTTAAATTAGTATTAGATACATTTAATTCAGTTAGAGATAAGTTTTTACTTATATCTATTTCACTTATATTATTATATGATATATCAAACTCCTCCAACGACAAGTTCTTAGTTACATCAACTTCGGTCAATTTATTACCTGATAAATCTAAATCTACTAAAGACTTCTTTTTACTTACATCTATTTCAGTTAGCTTATTTCCTGATAAATATAAACTTAACAAAGACTCATTTTTACTTATATCTATCTCACTTAATTGATTATTAGATAAAGATAAATATCTTAAAGACACATTTTTACTTACATCTATCTCACTTAATTGATTATTAGATAAATATAAAGATGATAATGATACATTCTTACTTACATCTATCTCACTTAATTGATTATTAGATAAAGATAAAGTTCCTAAAGATGTATTATTATTTAAATCTATCCCTGTTAGTTTATTATAATCCAAAACTAAAGTATTTAAACCCGTGTTACTACTTACATCTATTTCAGTCAATTGATTTTTAGTTAAATGCAAATCCCTTAAATCAGTATTACTACTTACATCTATTTCAGTTAAATTATTATAATCAACCCACAAATATCTCAAATTTACATTATTAGTAACATTTATCCAACTTATTTCATTGGAAGATAAATATACAGAATATAAATCTAAATTATTACTTAAGTTTATTCCAGTTAAATCATTATGAGTCAAATACAAATCTTGTAAAGCAGTATTTGTACTTAGATCTATTTCAGTTAAATCATTAACAGATAAATCTAAATATGTCAAAGCAGTATCATTTAACAAATTAATCGAGTTTAAGTCATTATTAACAATTTTTAAACGTTTTAAATTTGTATGATTACTTAAATCAACTGTAGTCAAATAATTAGTATTCAAAGATAAAACTTGTAAATTAATATTTTGACTTAAATCTATTTCTTCTAAATCATTATGTTCTAGATATAATGATGTTAAAGCCGTATTAGCACTTAAATCTATTTCACCCAATCTATTACTAGACAAATTCAGCTCCGTCAATGCTGTATTATTGCTTAAGTTAACCTGACCTAAGTAAATAGAAGAATATAAGTCCAAATTTTGTAAATTAGTATTTTGACTTAAATCTATTTCTTCTAAATCATTATTTCTCAAAGATAATTCTATTAAAGATTCATTATTACTTAAATCTATTTCAGTTATTCTATTATTTGATAAATTCAATTTTTTCAAAGATGTTAATTTTTCTAATCCAGTTGTACTTACTATTAATTCTGATTGCGTTTTTTGGTAACCCGAACAACTTACTTCTTCTATTTCCTGTAATTGTTCATCAGTTAAGTTTGTTGTATATGGTAAAGATGTTCGATTTTTATGATTATATGAATCAACTACACAATTATAAAAATTTTGATCTGTAAAAGCACTATTAGCTGGTTCTTTGTATAGTTTATATGCTACAAACTTATTTAATTTTGTTGGAGCGAAAAAAGCACTATAAATAAGTACCAACATAGAAGTAACTAATACTACTACAAGAGATACTTTAAAAGTCTTATTTTTAATAATATCTTTTAAATCCATACAAAGAATTCTCTTTACCCTATCTTTCATATACACCATCCCGATTATACTATTTAAAATATACCATATTTGGATACTTAAAACAATAAAAAAAGACCTAATTATTTATAATTAAGTCTAAAATTCACTAATATATTCTAGTAGTCTTAAGAATAAATTAATATACTCTTTAGAAAGTCCTTTTTTCTTTAACTTTCTAATCGCAATTCTCTTCTTATTAATTGGTAAATCACCAAACATAATAGAATCTATTTCTTCTTTCATATATGTATTAATTTGAAGATCAACTAAGATACTTCTAACATCATCATTAATAAGTCTAACTGCATCTATTTCAATGTCTTTACCACGACAATTTATAGTAAGTTGTCCTATAGTAGGACAATCATTAACTTCAACTACAAAGTCATTTCCATCAACATATGAATTAGTATTTACTTTATTCTCATTAAAATAAGCGACAACTTCATTAGCTTCCTTAGTATTTCTAAATACCATCTTATAATTTCTTTTTTCTGGTACTATTCCACTCTTACCATCCATACTTCTTATAATTACAGTATAATTATTTCTTAAGTAATTATAATCAATTGAAGTTTTTAAGAAATAACCGTCTTTATATAACGAAGTAATTCCATCATCTTCATATAAAGTATATGTATTAGATACACCTGGAAATATTTGAATTTCTAAATCTGTTGGTAATCCTACATTATTATAATCACTCCTATTAGAAAGTGGTATTATAGATCCAGCATGAGCAAATACTGGATATTCTTCTTCCTTAAAGAATGATACATATTTTTTATTACCTGGGAATTTCTTACCAGTAACAAAATCATACCAAATACCATCTGGTATAAAGAATCTATGAACAGTTCGATTCATAGTATTATCCTTCTTAGTAAGAATAGGACATACTAAAAGTTGTGATCCAAAATAATATTGGTTTTTATATAAATCATCATCATATACCCACATATAATTATAATAAAACGGTTGAATAAGCGGTGTACCAGATTTCGTATAATTATAAGCCTCTGTATATAAATATGGAATCAATCTATGTCTAAGTCTTAAATAATCAGCTGCTATAGAAGTAGTTTTAACATCCCATAACCAAGGTTCCTTTTTATAATATTCTCCTCTAGCACCATGAAAACGTAATATTGGAGAAAATACACCTAACTCTAAATATCTAATATAAAGTTCACCCTCTTCAATACCACCATGGTTTCCACCTACATCATGACTCCAGAAACTAACCCCAATATTCGCAGCATTCAAGTATCTAAATGGAAGTTTCTTTAACTCTTCCCAGCTAATTTCACTAGATCCACCATATAATACAGGATATCTATGAGGAGCATAAATACCATTACGTGAAAGTATCATACCTCGCTTTTCCACATTACGATGAGAATCTAAGAACATATAATGATTAGTTGCCCATAACTTAGATATATCTTTTTCTCCCTTATAATCATTCCAAAAGAAGTCAACTCCTAAAGCTTCTAACGGATGTAAAAACACTTTAAATAACACATCCATAAGTTTAGGATTTAAAGGATCAAATGTAACTACCTTAGACTCTTTAAGACCTAAGAAATCTTTTACATACTTATAATTTTCTTCATGAGGATAAAATCCACCTTCCGGATCAATACAAACCCCTACTCTAATACCTCTTTGATGAAACTTAGATATCATACTTTTAGGATCTTTAAATAAATTTTTATTAAATGTATAACCATTTTTTAAATCCTTATATTCACCAATATTACGAATATGCCAATCATGATCAAATAACATAACTGCTAATGGTATTTTCTTCTTTTCAAACTTTTTAATCAAATCAGTAATTTTTTCATCATCATATAATGTATTTCTACTCCACCAGTTACCAAGAGCATATCTTGGTACCATAGCAGGTGAACCTGTCATTTTAAAATAATCAAATAAAGCTTGTTTAAAATCTCTATCATACATAAATACATAAATATCAGTATGATCTGCTGGTGGTGGCGCTAAAGTACCATCTTCCATAATAATCATACTCTTAGAATCATCTATAGATGAAAAACCATCTAACGAATATATACCTTTACATGAATTTCTATCCGCATTTAAATCAACACTAATCATATTACCAAGCATATTTCTAGCTTCAGCATGTCCATAATACCAATCTTTATTTCTATCACGATCACGACTTATTAAAGAAATTTTTAAATTCTTACCCGGATCAACTTTAGTACCAATAAAAGGTGCTCTTTTTAAATATACTAAATTAAAGTACTTAGTAGACACTTGTAAATAATTAGTATCTTGTTGCACATTAAAATTAGCCAGTCCTAAATTTCTTTTAGAAACTAACTGTGTAGGTCTATCTACAAATTGTCCACTAGGTGAAAATTCTAACCTTACAATTCTCTCAGTAATAATGCTTATTCTAAAATTGCTACCTTTAATTATAGCTTTTTCATCACTACCAGCCCTAGTATAATCTACTTCAAATTGCTTACCAAGTGGATACATACCAAACACCTTCTTATTATTCTAATAACATAATAACATAAAAAAATAAAAAATGATAGATAAAACTATCACTTTATTTGTCTAAAAATCTTGCATAATATTCTTCATAAGTCATTTTATTATCATGCATATACTTTGCAATTTTTTTACCAACATATCTATAATGCCATGGTTCAGCCCTAAAACCAGTCATTTCTTCATACCCCTTAGGAAATCTCTGAATAAAACCATATTTATAAGCATTATCTTTCATCCATCCATATTCTCCTGATTCAGCAAATACATTTTTCTTAGTACTACCTATATCAAAAGCATAACCTGTTTGATGCTCTGAAAAACCTGCTTTAGCAACATATCTTTCTACATAACTATCTCCATATAAATTTTTATACTGATTACATATATCCTCTTGATCTTTATAACTCCTATAGGCAGAATTAATAATTATACCATACCCCTCTTTTTCTGCAGCTTTATACATACTTATAAAAGCATCAACAGCCACTTTAGAAGCTTTCATATTTTTTTCCGAAGTATAATTGTTACTAATTTTAACTAACTCTTTAGGTACATAATCTTTAGATAACTGTCGATGTTTATTCACTAAAACCTTTTCATCAAATTTACTTATAACAACGGGATCTTTATAATTTTCCTTATCCATATCTAAGTTAACTGCGATAACAACTACTTCTTCATCTTCTCCAGTTTCATCAGAATATGCAACATATCTATCATAATTTTTTAATTTAGCATAATCTATACTAAAAAACTCTTCCAAATACCTAATTTTATCTCTTTTAGCAAATTCACTAACGTCTATATCACTACCATGAGCTAAAATCATAGAAATATTATTATTACTATATTTTTTCTTAATTAATACATTAATATTTTTAATTAAATGTTTATGATTTTGATATTTTATTTTAGCATAACTATCTAGATTATTCTCATCATAATCTAAACTTTCAAAAGCAGCATTTAGAGTCTTATTCTCACCTATATCCATAACATAACTTTTTTTAAATTTAAATAATATATTTTTACTAGCCTCTTTACTATATCCTAAATTTTCTAATTGATGAACATTATAAAGATAGATAAAAAACACAGCTAATACTATACCAAATATAGTCCCTAAAACTTTTAGTATTTCAATATATTTAGATTTTAACTTTAGTTTTCTCTTCTGTACCATAAGCCTCACCTACTATTTTTATTATAGCATATTTCATATAAATAAGTTATAATATATTTGGAAATTTTACGGAGGCAATTATGAATAATTTTAAATATAGTAATACCAATAAAAGATATCATACACTTGATTATTATTATAAAAACAAATTTAATTCTAAAGTATTCAAAGTAAGTCTAAATGCTGGGTTTTCTTGTCCAAATATAGATGGAACTGTTGGATACGGAGGATGTATATATTGTTCTAAAAGTGGTAGTGGAGAATTTGCTGGTAATAAAGAAGATAATTTAAAAAAACAATTTAATGATATTAAGAATATGATGTTAAAAAAATGGCCAGAAGCTAAATATATTGGTTACTTTCAAGCCAGAACAAATACATATGCTCCGGTAGATAAACTTAAAAAGTTATATGAAACTATTCTAGAAGAAGATAATGTAATTGGTCTAAACATTGCTACTCGACCTGACTCAATAACAGATGAATGCTTGGACTACCTAGAAGAACTAAATAAAAAAACATATCTTACAATTGAATTAGGTCTTCAAACAACAAACGAAAAAACATCTAAATTAATTAATAGATGTCACTCATTAGAATGTTTCAAAGATATGGTTGAAAAACTAAGAGAAAAAAATATTGATGTAGTAGTTCACATAATAAATGGCCTTCCATATGAAACAAAATATGATATGTTAAATACTGTTAAATATTTAAATGAATTAGATATTCAAGGTATAAAAATACATATGCTTAGTATTGTAAAAGATACTCCACTAGAAAAATTATATAAAAAAGAAAAATTTAAAGTGCTTAATAAAGAAGAATATATTGACATTGTAATTGATCAATTAGAACTATTAAGACCAGAAATAGTTATTCACAGAATTACTGGAGATCCTAAAATAGATGATCTAATTGAACCAACTTGGTTAACTAAAAAGTTCTGTGTATTAAATGATATAGATAAAGAAATGGTAAAAAGAAATTCTTACCAAGGAAAAAAGCTTAAGAATAATTCTTAAGCTTTTATATTATTTATCTTTATTCATTGTTTCTTTCAATGTTGTACCAATAGTTGCTAAATTTTGTAAATCACTTGGAACTATAATCTTAGTAGATTGTCCATTAGCAACATTTACTAGTGCTTCGTAACTCTTATACTTAAGTACAGATTCATCCATCTTAGCATCTTTAAGAAGTTTTAAACCTTGAGCTGTAGCTTCTTGAATCTTAAGAATAGCTTCAGCTTCACCTTCAGCTTCACGAACTTTTGCTTCTCTTTTAGCATCTGCTCTTAAAATAGTACTTTCTTTTTCACCTTCAGCAAGTAAGATTTGTGCTTTCTTTTCACCTTCTGCTTTAAGGATAGCTTCACGTCTTTCACGTTCAGCTCTCATTTGTTTTTCCATTGCTTCTTGAATATCTCTTGGTGGTAAAATATTTTTTACCTCAACACGATTTACTTTAATTCCCCATGGATCTGTAGCTTCATCAAGAATAGATCTCATTTTAGTATTAATAACATCTCTAGAAGTTAAAGTTTCATCAAGTTCTAATTCACCTATGATATTACGTAATGTAGTTGCAGTTAAATTTTCAATTGCATTAACTGGATTTTCAACTCCATATGTATAAAGTTTTGGATCAGTTATTTGAAAATAAACAACTGTATCTATTTGCATTGTAACATTATCTTTTGTAATAACAGGTTGTGGTGCGAAATCCCTAACAATTTCTTTTAAACTAACAGTATTTGCACTTCTTTCAATGATTGGTATTACATAGTGAAGCCCAGTTTCCATTGTTCTATGATAAGCACCAAGTCTTTCTACTACTACAGCTTTAGATTGAGATATAATCTTAATTCCAGCTACTGCTAATACTAATAGTATTACAATAATAATTCCTAAAAATCCCATTTACTTTCCCTCCTTATTTTTAGAAACGATAAGTTTAACTCCATCGATTTTTTCTACTTTTACTTTTTCTCCTACAGAAATTTCATCTTTACTTGTTGCAGTCCAAATAGTTCCCATTACTTTTACTTCACCATAACTATTATCCTTAATATCTTTAATAACTTCTCCTTCTTTTCCTAATACTCTATCTAGATTAGTAGGAATATGTTTAGAATTACTAAACTTTTTAACAATAGGCTTTGTTAATAATAAAGATATAGAACTTACAGCCATAAATACTGATACTTGCAGTACTACATTATCAGTAAACATTGATGTAATCAAACTAGCAAGTGCTCCTAATGCAAACCAAATTGAAACTAAATTCACAGTAACTATTTCTATAAAAAGTAAAACAAAGAAAATAATTAACCAATTAAATGTCATAAACTCACCACCTACTTAAATTATATTCTATTACTTAACCTTTTTCAATAAAAAAGAATACAATTTTATTGTCTATGTAACAAATTTATATTATAATGAAGAAGAAGGTAGGAAAAATTATGAAACTAACTAAAAAACAAAACAAAATTATTGCCGTAGCTCTTGCTTCTTGGGGAATACTTCTAATAGGAAGTGGTACTATAATGTCTTCAATGGACAAACCTAAGAAAAAAGAAAATATTAAACTAAGAATAGTCCAAAAAAGAGTTGCTAATATTAAAAGTAATGAAATAAAACCTAAAGATATAGAAGTAGAACTAGATCAAACACTAAGTGTCAATGTAAAAGATTATTTACAAAATCCAGATGATATTGAAGAAAAAATTATAAGTTCACTAAAACTTGATACATCAATGATAAATATATCACAATCAGGAACATACACATATACAATAACTTATAAAAAGAAAAAATTTAGTGCTAGATACACAGTAAAAGCAAAAGAACTACCTAATGTAACAATGACATTAAAAAATCTTAACCTAGAAGTTGGTTCTTCATTATCTACAGATATTCAAACCTATGTAGTAGAAAATCTATCTAAAGAAGTAAAAGATAATTCTGTTTTAAATATATCTGGTATTAATACTACTCAAAGTGGTAACTATCAATATACTATTACATATAATAATAAATTGTATACTGGTACAGTAACTATATACCAACCACAAATAATAAAAAATGAAACACCTACTAATAACAATAATCAAAATAACAATAATAATACTAACAATGAAAATGACAATAATGAACCAGCTACACAAGAAGAATAAAAAAATATCCACATAATTGTGGATATTTTATTTTAAGATAATCCTATAATATTATCATTAACTAAATCTATTTTTTCATAATTAGGTTTCTTTGGTAATCCTGGCATTGTAAGTACGCTCCCTAATAAAACTGTTATAAAACCAGCACCATTATATAGTTTTATATCAGAAACAGTTATAGAATAACCGCCAATTTTAATGTTTTTAGCATCATCAGATAAAGAATATTGTGTTTTAGATACACAAATAGGAAGATTAGAAAGATTATTGTTTTCTATATCTTTTATTTTGTCCAAAACACCATCAGTGTATAAAACATTATCAGCTCTATATATTTCTTTTGCAACTTTCTCTATTTTATCTTTAATACTCAAATCAACATCATACAATAAATTAAAATCATTAGCACTATTTATTTCTTCTAAAACTACATCTGCCAAATCACTAGCACCAACTCCTCCATCACTATAAGCAGTACTTATAGAAAAAGGAATATTATTATTTCTGCAGAAATCACTAAGTAATTTTATTTCTTCATTAGTATCAGTATTAAATTTATTTAAACATACAACTACATTAGATGTAAATTTCTTAATATTTTCATAGTGTGTAACTAAATTATTAAATCCTTTAATATATAATTCATCATTTCGAGTTAATATATTTTCTTTTGAAACACCACCATGATATTTTAAAGCTTTAATAGTGGTAACTAATACAACACAATCAGGTTTTAAATTAGAATAACGACACTTTATATCAAAAAACTTTTCTGCCCCTAAATCAGCACCAAAGCCAGCTTCAGTAATAACATAATCACTATAACTTAAAGCCATTTTAGTAGCTCTTACACTATTACAACCATGGGCAATATTCGCGAAAGGTCCGCCATGTATAAAAGCTGGTGTCCCTTCTAATGTTTGAACTAAGTTAGGATTAAATGCTTCTTTTAAAATTACAAGTAATGATCCAACAATATTTAAATCTTTTAAATATACATACTCATCGTTACTATTAAGCCCAATAACTATATTTGAAAGTCTATTTCTTAAATCATCAAAATCATTGGCTAAACAAAGTATACTCATAATTTCACTAGCAGCAGTTATATTAAAACTAGTAGAACCATATTTAGTAGTAATATTTCTAAGTGCTCTATCATTAACATCTAAACATCTTTCAAAAGTAACACGATGAATATCTAAACTATTACCTTGCTCTATATGATTATCAACAGCTGCACAGATTAAATTATTAGCAGCTGTAATCGCATGAAAATCCCCAGTAAAATGTAAATTAATATCTTCCATAGGAATAACTTGTGAATAACCACCACCAGTAGCTCCACCCTTCATACCAAATACAGGACCCATTGAAGGCTGTCTCAATGCTAAACATACACTCTTATTCTTCATATTTAAAGCATCAGCTAAACCTATACTAACAGTTGTTTTTCCTTCACCTAATGGTGTTGGACTCATAGCTGTAACTAATACTAACTTAGAATTAGTTTTATCACCATTACACAACACTTTAGCTTTACTATGTCCATACATAAAAAGATTATCTTCACTAATACCTAGACTAGCCGCTACTTCTTTAATATCTTTACTCTTACATTCTCTAGCAATTTCTATATCAGTCATAAAATCACCTCTAAAAAAATTATATCACAATTATAAAATTATATGAAACTTACTTTTTAATAATAGTAATTACTACAAAAAAATAAAAAACATATAAACAAATTTTATATTTCTGAACATATATCTAAATAAAAAACTAAAAACTACGATTTGTTATTAAAAAAAATATATGTTACTATCTGAGTCATTAAGAAAAAAAGGAGGGAATTTATTGAAAAAAATTATATTTTTCTTAATAACAATTATAACTACATTATTATTTAAAAATATTAATGTATATGCTAGTACTGCTAATTTCTATGAAGGAAACTACATCGATGGAATCTACATGAATAAAAGAGCCCAAGATTCAAACACAATATATTATCAAACAGCTAGATTTTTTAGACAAACCGGAACTAATAGAACAGCTTATTGCATAGAACCATTTAATTTCTTTAATGAAAATTCCACATATACATCCACTATTAATCCATCTAATTTATCAGCATATCAAAAAGAAAGAATATCACTAATTGCTCACTTTGGTTATGGTTATCATAATCATACAACTGATAAATGGTATGCAATTACACAATTTATGATTTGGAAAGCAGCCGATCCAACAGGAGATTTCTATTTCACAGATACCCTAAATGGAAAACGAATAGAACGTTTCACAGCTGAAATGAATGAAATAAATAATTTAATTAATAATTATCAAACCATACCAAGCATTACTTCAAAAGAATATATCTTAGTGGAAAATGAAACCCTAAATATAGAAGATATTAATCATGTTTTAAATAATTACAAAGTCGATAATTCTAATTTTAAAATAGATAATAATAAACTAATAGCCGATAACTTAAAAGAAGGAACATACCAATTAACCCTAACCAGAGAAAGTAAAATACATAATACTCCTATAATCTTTTATCAATCACCTACCAGCCAAAATCTAGTTGAAACAGGTGATATAAATAGTAAAAATTACAACTTAAAAGTAAATGTTATAAAAACAAGTATTGAAATAACTAAAATAGATAGTAACAATAAAACTACTACTCCAAGTGGAGATGGAGAATTAATAGGTGCTGTATATTCCCTTTATAATAGTAATATGGAAGAATTAAACAAAATAGAAATAGATGATAATTGTAAAGGTTTTATAGAAAACATACCTTTTGGTAAATACTACATAAAAGAAGAAAAAGCCGGTAATGGTTATACTCTAGATGAAGAAACATATGAAATAAATATTTCAAAAGACAATCCAAATATAACATTAACCCTAGAAAATAAAATTATAACTGCAAAAATAATAATTAATAAGAGTTACGAATCAAATCCAAATAAAAAAGAGAGTAATGTTACTTTTAATATTTATAACAATAAAGATGAATTAATTAAAACGATTATAACTAATGAATTAGGATATACAGAAACATACCTACCATATGGTACCTATACTATAAAACAACTAAATTCAAAGGATGGATATTATAAAGTGGATGACTTCAAAATCAAAGTTACAGATCAAAATGATCTTATATATAATTTAACTGACTATAAAATAAAAGTACCAAATACAAAAGCTAATAAAAATCTACTATTAATAATATTTAAATGGATATATATATTATGTATAAAAGAATTATATTTATCTCTATAGTAATTATATTTTATCTAATAATATGTAAATTTATCTATTATAAGTCACTAAATTATAAAGTAATTTCCACTAATCAAAAATTATTAATAAATAATGTAATACAGAAAAATATAGAAACACCCATTGGAAAGTTAATTATTAAAAAGATTAATATCGATAATAATCTTTATAAGACTAATAGCAGACTTAATAACGTAGATAAAAATATTACTATATTAGATAATAGTATAGAGCCAGATAATAAAAGCAGTATAATGTTTATAGCCGCTCACTCTGGAAATTCAGACATATCCTACTTTAAAGACTTAGATAAATTAAATATAAATGATGAAATAATATTATTTTACAAAAACAAATATTACCACTATATCATTAATAAAATATGGGAAGAAAATAAAAACGGATATATTCATGTAGCAAAAGAAGATAATAAACAACTAGTACTAACAACATGTAGTCCAACACATAAAAATAAACAACTAATAATTAACAGTACATTAAAAAGAGTCTATTAAGACTCTTTTTTTAATAATATTTCAAGGGCTTTTTGTAATTGAGAATCATTTTCATCAGTTGGATTATTCTTATATTCTTCACCCAATCTAACTTCTACATCAGGACTAATTCCAGCCTTATCAATCCAATTACCTTTTGGAGTTAACCATTTCTCAGTAGTGTATTTAAAACTAGCCCCTCCAGTTAATTGATATGCTTTTTGAACAGTACCTTTACCATAAGATTTCATTCCTACTATGGTTGCATTATCATATGATTCTTTAAATGCTGCAGCTAATATTTCAGAAGCAGAAGCACTAGCTGAATCAATAAGTACTACAACATTATAATCTCTTTTCTCTTTTGTCGTAGAATATTTCTTTGTTTTAATTCCTTTTGATTCTACTTGATATAATACTTTCTTTTTATTCATAAATAATTCTAAGATCTTAGTAACTTGATTTAAATGACCTCCTGGATTAGATCTAACATCTATTACTAAAGAATCAATCTTATCTTTTTCTAATTCTAAAAGTTCACTTTTAAATTGCTTATAAGAATTAGCAGCAAAAGAACTAATATAAATATACCCTATCTTTTTATTATTCTTAGTAATAACTTTACTAGTAACTGAAGGAAGATCTATAGAACTTCTAGTAATAGTTTTTGTAATTTCTTTACCATCACGTAAAACAGTAACTTCAACAGGTGTATTCTCTTTTCCTTTTATTAAAGATGTTAATTTACTTAAATCCATACCTTTAACATCTTTACCATCAACTTTAACAAAGATATCACCAACTTTTAATCCACTTTTTTCAGCTGGAGATTTTTCGAATAAACTAATTATATAATTATTGTTATCCTTAACACCAACAGTCGCTCCTATACCAACATAACTACCATCAACAGTCTCATTGAATTCTTCTGTTTCCTTACTATCCATATACATAGAATACGGATCATCTAATTTAGAAATCATTCCTTCGATAGCTGCATTAACTAATTCTTTTTCACTAATTTTACCATAATAATTTTCATTAACATTATTATATGTAGTAATAAATTCTTGAAGTTCACGCGATACTTTAACACCTCCAACACTTTTTCTTGTATTAGAAATAACAGTACCAACAAGTATTCCAAATAAAATAGAAATAATTATCATAATAATAACTTCAATCATATTAAAACCAGTATTAGTTTCAACAATGACTTCTCTTATTTCTTCATCTTTATCTGTCATATTATCACCTCTATGCTCTACTAATATAATATCATACTAAAACCAAATTTAGAATTAAAATCAATCAAAAAAAAAGAAAAGACCGAAGTCTTTTGTAAACATAATGGCGCCTCAACTAGGACTTGAACCTAGGACCCCTTGATTAACAGTCAAGTGCTCTAACCAGCTGAGCTATTGAGGCATGCATTGAATCCAAATGAATTCAAATACATATTTAATATTATCATAAATAATAATTTAGTCAACCCTTTTTATGGATTATTAATATTATTTACACCTTTTTCTTAGTTATACATTTATTTCATAGTTTGAACTAAATTAATAGATTGCGCTACTTCCACTAATTCATTTTTATTAAGAACATCACTAACAATATAATATTCTATGCCATTACTTGTCCAAGTTAACGAATTATCAGTCATAACACCTAAAGTATCCATTAACCTATACGGTTCACCATAAGTAGGAACAATCGTAAACTGATCTTCTATTTTAGCAGTCTCTTCCACTAATAGAAATGGTTTTTCCCCCTCAAAAGTCATTATAATTCGCTCTCCTACATCCTTCTTTAACTTCTCTTCACTAGATAATTTAGTACCACTAGGAATAAATAAAGGATATATAGAATCATCTAAATTAGCAGCCTCTTTGTCATTTTCTTCTGTTACAGAATAACTCTTCATAATAGTATTTAAATTAAAATAGTTTTTCTTAAATGTTGGAGAATAATCTATTTTCTTAAATTTCATTTCCATGGCAACTGATGAATTCTTATTATATACTTTAACACTAGTAATATTAAGTTTCTTAGAAATTGTAATTTTTTGTTTAACTAAATTCTTATTATTAGGATAATTAACACCTGTTATAAACTGATACCCATCACCAATTACTTTAAATTTTCTATTCGTATCATTCTTAATATCATCAATTACAGACCTAAGTAAATATATTTGAGAATTACTATATGGCCAATCACTCTGAAACTTAAAACTCTTATTTAAAGAAGGAGTAAGTACATATACAGAATCCTTATTCTTCAAGATAATTTGTGTATGATTATTATCAGTATTAGTTAATACTACTTTATAATAATCTTTTTTCTTATAACTAACATCTATATCATAATGATATACTTCATCATTATTACTAATTTCTAAATTACCATATAACCTATAAGAATTTAATTTATCAACTTTCTTTTCCAAATCCTTAATAACATCTTCTTCACCATACTTACCACATCCAACTAATAAAAATACTACAACCAATAATAAAGAACATATTTTTTTCATAATTCACCTCTTTAATATTCTATTAAATTATATGGATGAACTATTTTTTTATTACAAAAAAAGAAATAGTATAAAACTATTTCTCTGAAATTCTAACTTTTACTTTCTTAGTCTTAGCTGTATAAGTAAGTTTAACATCATCTCCAGTTACTTTAACAGGAACCTCATGTTCTCCTACTCCATAATTCTTAAGATCGATATAAGCCTTAATTGAAGAAGCCTCTACTTTATTAACAACATCTTCACTACCCTTAACAACTACTGTAACCTTGATATCATCTTCTGATAAAGCTTGAACTTTATACTTACTATCTAAATTTTCAGTAGATATAGATACATTATCAAACTCTTTAGAAGTAGAATTATCTATTGTTACTTTAACAGTAATAGTCTTAGTGCTAAGTTCTGTTATACCTTTTGGTTTTTTAAGAGTAACATTAAATTCTTTAGATTTTTCTAAATCTTTTACATCTACATCAACAGTCAAGTTTTCTATTTTATCAACTGCTGCTTGTTCACCATAAACTGTTACCTTAGAAACACTAGTATCAATATCACTAATTGATTTACCAAATGCTAAATTTCCTTTAGGAACAACTTTAATTGGTACCTCTTTACTTGGAGAAGTAATAGTAACTTTAGCAGCTACTGTCTTAGGAACTACTTCTACATCAACAACTTTTCCATTAGTATCATAAGCAACTAACGGTACATCTTTAACTTTTATTTCTCCTGCTTTAGGATTATTAATATTTTTAACATCTAATAGAGCTTTTACAGTTGCTACTTTCTTAAGTTTATATTCAGCTCCCTTAATAATTACATCACTTCTATCAAGTTCAACATTATCAATATATAATTTACTATCTAAACTATCTTGATGTAAAATATCAACAGTTAAACTTCTTGTTTCACTAACTTTTTCATATATAGTAACTGTTACTTGAGATGGATCAAGTTTATAATCTAAAGATTTAAGTCTTTGAGAATACTTCAAATTAACTTTATGATTACCAGGTTTTAATCCAGTTAAATCTACTGAAACTCCTTTAGAAGGAGATTGTTTAGCCAAGAATATATGTCTTCTTTGACCAACTAATGTAATATCAACTGTTTTAGGTAAACCTTCAACTACATACAACTCTTCATTATAAACTGCTGTTACTGGCTGATCATATAAAATTTCTGCATACTTATCAATCATAATATTAGATTGTTGATCAATAATTACAAAAACTCCAAAAGCAAGTATTAAACTAACTACAATTAGAGTTGATTTCTTACCAGCTATTCTATCAATATTTTTACTATTATCTTTCAATATATCCATTAATCTTAATATTAATTTAGTAATTGGTGTAATTAACCATTTATCAAAGAAAGAACCAATTAATTGAAAGATTTTAACCATACTTCTAATTATCTTCTTCATAAATCTCTTCCTCATCTATTTCTTCATAATCTGCATCTATATCTTGTTTAGGTCTTAATTCATCAATTAACATCATTCTAACATCATCCAATGTTAAGTTATATAACATTTCTCCCTTAACAGCAATTGATACTCTACCTGTTTCTTCAGATACTACAATACATATAGCATCAGTTTCTTCAGCAAGACCTAACGCAGCTCTATGTCTAGTTCCTAAACGTCTGTTAAGCTTTTGACTATTACTTGTAGGGAAAACAGCTCCAGCACAAGTAATACGATCACCTTGAATAATTACACCACCATCATGAAGTGGATTACCTTCATAGAAAATAGCAATTAATAAATCACTTGATAAATCTGCATATAATTTTTTAGCCTTATCTATATAATTTCCTAAACTAATATCACGTTCTAAAACTATTAAAGCACCAATTCGTTCTTTTCTTAAATAATCAACAGCATTAACTATTTCATAAACTAAATGCTCTCTTTCATCAACAGTTAATACTTTATGACGTCCAAGTAATTGACTTCTACCAAGTTGCTCTAAAATAGTTCTAATTTCAGGTTGGAATATAACTATTAAAGCTATAGGTCCCCATTGAATAATATAATCAAGTAATATTCCAATAGTAGTAAATCCTAACTTATCACTAACTAATTTCAAAATTACTATGAAAGCTACTCCTTTAAATATTAAAGAAAGTTTTACATTATTACGTATATTTTTAAGTATATAATAAAATATCATCCATACTAGACCAATATCAGCTAATTTTCTAAGTATAGATAATATTGTACTTGCATTAATTATCATCTCATCGTCTCCTTTAAAGTTACTATACTAGTATACAAAAAATATCCAAATTAGTAAAGTTTCTACTTAGTACTAATATTTTGGGTACTATTCTGAATAGGTGCATTAACAACCTGACCAGTTGGCATTTGGTTTAACACCTGACCTGCTGGCATTTGATTTGGAATTTGATTAGATACAGATGCTGAAACTTGAGTACCTGCTTGTTGTGTATTCATTTGAAGATTTACTGTACTATTAACCATTTTATTATCACCACTATTACTAGGTGTGTTATGAGTATCATTATCAATAGTTACATGAGTGGCATCAAATTCTTTTTTTAACTTTTTTGCATTTTGACTTTTTTCAGCAAAATAACCAATTCCCGCACAAATTAAAATTGAGTTAAAAACAACTAAGCCTATATATAATGGACCTGATAAAACATCTCTAAAAAAAGATACAATTATATCCAATATATCACCCCTATTCTCATTATAATGATAACATTTTTTTATATCATTTACAACATTAAAAGAGAGAAACTTTTATATAATAAAAAACTCAAGTTCTTAAAACTTAAGCTATATAACAATATGGTGCCGATTAAAGGATTTGAACCCTTGACCCATACATTACGAATGTATTGCTCTACCAACTGAGCTAAATCGGCATAAAAAGAAAACTTATTTTATATTATAAAGTTTTCTTATTTGTCTATCTTCTTTTACCTTTAATTTAACATAATTATTCTTTGATGTTACATTCTTTAATTTATTTTCTTCTACTTTTTCATTTACTTTAAAATCAACTGTTTTTCTTTCCTTATCAGCACCAACTACTTTAACACTTAATCTATCACCAATATAATAGTCATCTCTACCATTTAAAGACAATAATGAATAAGTATCTGGATTATAAAAATATTCCCCACTTAGATTTCTAAATCTAACTTTTCCTTCTAAATAATTATCAAGTTGAATTTGTAAACCTTTTTCATTAATACCAATTACTGTACCCAAATAATCTTCACCAATATGTGATTGCATATACTCAGCCACTTTCATAGCTAAAACTTCTTCTTCTGCTTGATCTGCATCTCTTTCTTTTTTAGATGAATGAAGACCAATTTCAGGTAGTTTTTCTTTCCATTTTGCTTTATTACTATTTAAATTACTCTTATCCAATATGCAATCTTTTAAAATTCTATGAATAGTAAGATCTGGATATCTTCTTATTGGAGAAGTAAAATGACAATAATTTTCTTTAGCAAGTCCACTATGTCCAATATTAATAGGTGTATATTTAGCACGAGACATACATCTTATTAAGTTAGTAGAAAGCATATTAGAAACACTTCCCATTTCATTAATAGCAATAGCTAATTCTTGAAGTTTTTTTGGATCTTTACAACAACCATCCGCAGTAAATTTATTAGGATTGTATCCAATTGCATCTAATAAATTTAAGAAATCTTGTAATCTTTCATAATTAGGTACATCATGAACTCTATATAAACATGGAATTCCAGCATCATACAAAACAGTAGCAATATCTTCATTAGCCATAAGCATCATTTCTTCTACTATCATTTCTGCTGAACCTTGTGTTCTAACAGAAAAACCTTCTACTTTACCATCATCATCTACTATAGCCTTAAGTTCAGGTCTATTAAATTCAATTGCACCCTTAGCAAGTCTATTGCGTCTTAATATTAATGCCAATTTATATAAACCTTTTAAACTATCAACATGACTTTCATATCCGTCATGAACAATATTATCATCTAAAAGGTCATTAACATCATCATAATTCATTTTCATATTAGATTTAATAACAGTCAAACATCTAGAACTAGAAACCTTATTTCCATATGAATCAAATTCTACAATATCAGAAAATGCAAGTCTTTCTACACCAGGATTTAGCGAACATATACAATTAGATAATTCACATGGCAACATAGGGATAACTTTATTAGATAAATATACACTAGTTCCTCTAGAAAAAGCATCTTTTTCTAAATATGAATCTTCTTTAACATAATGAGAAACATCCGCTATATGAACACCCACTAAAATATTACCATTAGGAAGTTCCATATAACTAAGTGCATCATCTACATCTTTTGTATCCTTTCCATCAATAGTATATATTTCCCAACCAGTTAAATCATCACGACCAACTTTATCCATATCCCTAACATGTTGAGGAATACTCTTAACTTCTTCTTGCGTATACTTACTAAATTGATCATTAATTCCACATTTAAACGCTTCCCATAAACTATCACTATCAGGCTCATCTTTATGACCAAAAGTACGAGTAATACTACCGATATAAAAATCATCACTAGTCTTTTGATTTAAGGAAACAGCTACTCTTTGCCCTTCAATAGCTTCCCCTTCTATAGCAATTTTTAAATTTTTCTTCTTTTTATCAACAGGCTCTACAAAATAACTATTACCAATTCTAGTAACAATACCCACTATATTATCTAAATCTCTTTCAATGATTTTATCAACTTTACCAAAAGAAAGATTAGAATTTTTCTTTTGATAAGTATCAATTAATACAATATCACCATCAATAGCCTTATTAACACTATCTCTATCTATAAAATATTTAGTTTTATCTTCCACAGTTTTACCAAACTTATTAGTATACACAGTAGATACAACTACTTGACCTTCCCCATTTTTATTACCATAAAAACGCCCTACTTTAAACGAAGTTTTAGTAATTGGTATATAATTCTCAGACGTAGTCTTAATATATTTATAACTTTCTACTCCACTAGAAACTATTCTATTAATTTCTTCCTTATCACTATCAGATAAACCTTCATATTCCGGATTATCTCTTCTTATTAAATTTTCTACCTTAGAATAAATCTTATCTATAGGTATAGGTTTTTTTGTTTTTCTTAATACTTTATTAACTAATTCTTCCATATTATCCCCCATAATAGTAATCTATTAAAATAATTGTACAACAAAAAAACATAAAAAAAAAGACTAATTAGTCTATTTTGATTCAATATGGTTAAAAAGAATTCCAATATTTACAAGTCCACTAATTCCAACTAGTGTATATACTAATCTACTTAGCATAGAACCTGTACCGAAAATCATTTCAACTAGATTAAAATCAAGCACTCCAATTAGTCCCCAATTTACTGCTCCAATAATTGTAATAACTAATAAAATCTTTTGAATTGTTTCCATATTTTATTCCTCCTATAAATATTATGAACAAAATAGGAAGAAATATACATTTTTACTAAATTCTTCTAACAGCTATTACATGAGTACCTGAACCTCTAGTCCAAGCAGCTACATCACTAACTACAACTCCCATAGATGGATTAGTAGCATGAATCATTTTACCATTACCAATATATAAAGCTGAATGTGTAGGACTTCCATCAACATATCCCCAACTTAATATATCCCCTGGTTGTGCTTGATCATAACTAACAGCAACACCATCATATATTTGAGTACTACTACTTCTACTAATAGAAATACCAATTCTAGAATATAAATAGTAAACAAATCCACTACAGTCAAATCCTACTGATGGATCAGCACCACCAGCAACATAACGTGATCCAACTAATGAATATGCCATTTGTACTAAACTAGCAGTATCTCCAGTAGCAACATAATTATTGTTATAATTAACAGTTATATTATTTTGAATATTATTATTAATAATTGGCTCATGTTTTTTCACTTCTACTTTATAAGTAACACTAGATAAATTACCATATTTATCAACAGCTTTTACAGTTACTGGATAAACACCAGGTACATTATTATTAACTTCACCATAAACAGTATAATAATTAATATCATTAGACTCATCTACATTACTTAAAAATTTAATATTGTTATCACTTTTATCAGATACTGATTCTAAGTTATTCAATAAATCAAAATCATCACCAACATCTAGTGAAACATTTTCATCCTTTATTTTGATAGCTGGAGCTGTAGTATCTTTAACTTCAACTTTTACAGGTATCTCCTTAGTAACATCACCAACACGAGCTTCTACTATCATCTCTTGAATACCCACTTTATTAATATCAATATCTTTTTTTATAGATAACTCTTCTCCATTATCATTTTTAATTAAATCTTTTATATTGTAGTTAGCACTACCATACTCTAATGTTTTTACTCCATTAGACTCTATTTTAATATTATTATAAACAATTCCATATTCAACAAAATAACAAATCATTATAATTAAACTAATACTAATCGCGATTTTCAAGTATTTCTTAATCGACGAGTATATTTCGCTTTTCATAATCCATCTCCCCCTGAGACAGCGTCTATTATAACATATTTCTTAATTTTTGTCAAAAAAATCACCCATTTATAGCATACCCAATATCAAAAAAAATATTATTTTTTAAATGAGTATACTATAGTATATGCTTAATACTTTTATTGTACAAATTAAAAAACTAGTATTCCAAATACTAGTTTTTATATTTTTTTACATACTCGTTATCAATAATCAACTTATGTGCTCGACTATTACTAATATTATATTCAAATATATTATTATGATAATCACTAGTAAAGTAAGATACTAAATACATACCAATTTCTTCTTTCAATTTATTTTCCTTAGTATTATTATATAAATCAATTAATAATGGAATATTGTCTGTCCTTCCATTTTCTAAATATAACATATCTATCTTATTTTTATCATAATAACGATTTATATTTCTATATGCAATAACATAATCGATTGAAACTAAATTAATCAATGTATAAATAATAGTAATTATTATTAGATAATACTTTAAAACATTAAATTTATTCTTTAATATATAAACAACCGTTGGTATCAATAATATCATCTCTGTTATTAATATTACATATACAAGTAATCTAAGTACTGTATAACCATATTGAGCCTCATACATAGACATTCTAATAAATGAAGAACATATAATTATAGAAGTCAACAAAACCATAATAACACTCATAACTTTAACAAATTTATTCTCTTTACTATGTTTAGAAATAAGTAATATAACTAAATTAATTACAGATATAATCATTAACTGAAAAAATCCTTCTCTAGCATATTCTGCATAATTAATATTAGAAGATACTTGGTGTAATAGTAATGATCTAATTTGAATAAAATCAAATATTACATAAATAATATTCAAACTACATAGTAATAATTTAATTGTATAACTACTCACTTTAATATTACTATTATTTCTTTCTTCTTTTTCATATCCGAATAATAAATAATTAATAAATGCACCAAAATATGTAAAAAATACTACAATCATTATTATTCGAAAAATAGAATCTTCTATTGATAAATGATCTATAAACTTAAACATCCCTTTAAACATATTACCAAATATCATATCAGCGGTAGATAAAAGACTAAGCACAACAATAACTATTGGAATAACTATTAATATTGACCTAATTTTATCTTTAATTTCTTTAGACAACTTTATTTTTTTATTTAAATTAACTTTAATAACATTATAAAACTTTCCAATAAAATCAAATGGCTTAAAAACAAAATATATACCATCTTTAATTATTTCAATTAAATTATAAGTTGGCTTAACTGTATATATAAGCATTAATATATATAAAATTGGTATTACTAATAAATTAAAAATATTAAAAATGTTATCATATACAAAATAAGCACAAGAAAGTATTAATATTGGTATCATAAACAATAACCCATACTTATTATTAATCTTTTTATTTATTTTTAATACATAAAACAAAAAAACTAATAATGGTATTGCAAATAAAATTACATTAAGTCCTAAATAATTATCAAAAAATAAAATTGAATTCAAAATAGCCAATATTAAAATATAAACAACTAAATTCCACATATTATCACTCCTTTAAAATAGTATAACACCAAAACATAAAAAAGAACTATTTAAAGTTCTGAAAATCATCATGGTGCGAACGACGAAGTGGTTTACAACTCTATCTATCGCTTTCCATATAAAGACGATTGATTTATATCAATCACTATATTCATTTTACAAAAAAATAGAAAAAGTGGCAATAATTTTATACCACCACTTTCTAAAATTCTATTATAGCTTTGATTCTTCTAACTCCTGATGATGAAGCTTCTTCCTTTATAATTTTAAATTTTCCAATTTCTTTAGTGTTTTTAACATGAGGACCGCCACATAATTCTTTAGATATATTTCCTATTGAATATACTGTAACGATATCAGGATACTTTTCTATAAACATACATTCAGCACCAGAATCAAGTGCTTCTTGTTTAGTCATCTCATCTACTTTAACTTCTAGTCCTTCATTTATCCATTTATTTACTAAATTTTCTACTTTTTGTTTTTCTTCTTCTGTTAATTTATGGTCACAATTAAAATCAAATCTCATTCTTTCCACTGTAATATTAGAACCTCTTTGATGAATATTTCTATCAACTACTTCTTTTAATGCTGCATTTAGTAAATGTGTTGCAGTATGATATTTAGTTTCTATTTCACTATTTCCAGCTAAACCGCCTTTAAATTTTCCTTGTGAAGAATTTCTAGATAATTCTTGGTGTTCTTTAAATTTTTGGGTATATCCTTCAATATCCACATTTAAATTTTTTTCTTTAGCTAATTCTATAGTTAGTTCTAATGGAAATCCATATGTATCAAACAAATGAAATGCAGTTATACCATCAATATCTTTATTACTTACTTTTTCAAATTCTTTTAAACCTTTTTCTAATGTACGATTAAATTTAATTCTTTCTGATTTTAATCCTTCAAGCACTACTTCTTTATTTTCTTCTAATTCTTTATAATAGTTTTTAAAATCATCTATAAAAACAAGTGCTAATTCTTCCATCCATGAAGAATTAATATCTATATTTAATTTCTTAGCATGTCTTATTGACCTTCTTATTATTCTTCTTAAAATATAACCTTGATCAGTATTAGATGGCTTAATACCTGCATTATCAGCTAATATAAATACTGCTGCTCTAATATGGTCTAATATTATTCTGAACGATTGTTTATTAGTATCATATTTATTTCCTACTATTTCTTCCAATTTAGTTCTTGAATTAATCCAAAGTGATGACATGTAATTATCATCATATCCTTCAAGTGCAGCTACTACTCTTTCTACACCCATACCAGTATCAATATTCTTTTTAGGTAGTTCTTCTAATGTTTTATCTTCTTTCATATTATATGTCATAAATACATCATTCCATATTTCTACCCATCTCTCATCTTCTGGATCAAATACCTTTGGAATTTCATCATTTCCGCTAAAATAAAATATTTCTGTATCTGGTCCACATGGTCCAGTTTCTCCTACTTGCCAGAAATTATCTTCTTGTGTTGGACATATTCTTTCTTCTTTTATTCCTAAACTTTTCCATAACTCAATTGCTTCTTCATCTTTTGGAATCATATTATTACCGCCAAATACGGTTACAGCTAATCTTTCTAATGGAATATTTAATACTTTAGTTAAAAATTCAAATGACCAAGTAATTGTTTCTTTCTTAAAGTAATCTCCTAAAGACCAGTTACCTAATTGTTCAAAAAATGTATGATGACAATTATCACCAACTTCTTCTAGGTCAGTTGTTCTTAAACATTTTTGGTAATCACAAACTCTAGTACCATATGGATGTGGTTGTCCCATTAAATATGGTATTAGTGGTTGCATACCTGCTGTATTAAATAATACAGATGGGTCATTTTCAGGCACTAATGGTGCACTTGGAATTTGTTTATGCCCCTTACCAATAAAAAATTCAATATATTTATCTTTTAAATTCATTTTATTCACTCCTTTATTTAATTTTATCCATTATAAAAAAGTGAGCACGCTCGTAATTTATACCATAAATCAATTATTTTACCTTTCTTTTTCATATCAATTCTCCTAACAAAAAAACCACACTATTTGCAAGGAGCAAATAATGCGGTACCATCCTTATTTTTACTTAATTTAAATAACGGCTATTAACCGGAAATGTTTACATTTCACTCAAAGGTAGCAACTTATATATTTGTTTATTATCTTTTCACCAACCGATAACTCTCTACAAAAACATCTATAAAAGTCATGTCCTCATCAAAGATTTATGAACTAAATTATACCACAATCACTAATTATAGTCAAATTTTTCTTATACGTAGTATTTAGTTTTCTTTTATATATTATTCTAGTTCTGATAGTTTTATCTTTTTATCAAGATTATGAACATAAATTTCATTTGAATAATTAAAAGCTAGAATAACATTTACCATTTTAATCAATCCTTTCTTTGAAAGACTTTTTTTCTAAACAAGAAAAAAATCAATCCTAATTTAGAATTGATTGTTTATTTATTCTCGATACTTATAAAAAGTTCGAGCGGATTTCCCTATGGTGGAGCTGAGGAGAATCGAACTCCTGTCCGAAAACCCCGGTATATAAACCTCTACAAGTTTAGTTAACTACAAATTCTCATCTATCTAAAAGCTAGTTAACGATTCCTATAGATAGACCAGTCTATAAAATTCTTCTTATTTTCTAGACAAAAATAAGATATATCCTACTAAAATAAAGCTCTTAAAATCTCCATAGGAGAAAGATTAAAAGAACTGCATTTGCTTAAATTAGATTAAGCTACTGCTAAAGCTGGTGTAGATGCACCAAACATTTTAGCGAATGCGTTTTTAATACTGTTTCCAGTTATATTTAAATGCCTTAACGTATTGCGTACGACTTGCCATCTATATCCTAAGATTCCCGTCGAAACCGTGTCAGCCCCATGTGAGTAGATTATAACATAAATTTTAAAAAAAATCTAGACAGTATATAAAATTATGATATAATACTTACAATCAGAAAGGAAGATAAAAATGAAAGTTAAAAACTTAGTAGTTGCCGATATTATATATCCAACAACAATTACAAGAACTACAGAAATGTGCAATGTAAAAACAAATAATATTCTTAAGAAATTAGATAATGGCCTATATGAAAATGTAGAAAATGGAAAACATTATAGAACAATCCATAGAAGAGGTTTTTCACGAATTGATGAAGACAGTATAATTCCACTTTCTGATTATTATTACAAAATTGGATTAAAAAAGAAAAATGATCATAAGAATAAAGAAAACGTATATAAAAAAGTAAAAGAACTAAAGAAAAATAATTTTAAATTATAATAAGTGTATCAAAAACACATTAGCAAACATTTAAAGCATATAAAAAGTTGTTAGAAATTCTTTAAATTTCTAGCAACTTCTTTTTTATGTCTCTTTGTTTAATAGATTCCCTCTTATCATAGTCTTTCTTACCACGACATACTCCAAGTAATACTTTTAATTTATTATCTTTAAAATATAATTTTAAAGGAATTAAAGTAAGACCTTTTTCTTCACGAGCTTTCTCTATCTTTAATATTTCTTTCTTATGAAGTAAAAGTTTTCTACTTCTAGTTTCTTCATGATTAAATATATTACCTTCTTTATATTGTCCTACAAACATATTAAGTAAGAACACTTCACCATTCTTTACTAATCCATAAGAATCTTTTATATTACAACTACCAGCTCTTATTGACTTAATTTCAGTACCAGTAAGTGCAATACCTGCTTCATATGTATCTTCAACAAAATAATCATGTTTTGCTTTTCTATTTAATATTTCCATTTATATCACTCTCCAGTAACTCCCCACTTCAACTCTGGATACCTAGAATTAACAACAGCCTTATACTTTTCATATAAGCTCATATAATTTGGAAGAATAGTATTATTTAATTGACTATAAGGATATACTCTAAAATTTCTCTTACCAGCATAACTTGATTTAGTATAAGTAAGTTCTGCTTTTGGATTTTCCACAGATATTGTGACTTTATCTTCCTTATCAACATGTTTCTTTATAGTTAATTCCATTATTAATCCGGTAAGTCTTTCATTTCCTTCTTGATCAGAAATTAAATTACCTAATGAATAAATAACAAAAGTTTTTCCATTATTTATATACTCTACAGGTTCTACAACATGTGGATGAGCTCCTATTATAACATCAACACCCAAATTTGACAAATAATTAGCTATTTCTTCTTGATTAGGACTAACTCCTAGGGAATATTCAATTCCCCAATGCATTGCAACTAAAACAACATCAACTTTATCTCTAACTTTTTCTATATCTGCTTTTGCTTTTTCATCACTATAAACATTATTTAAATACTCTTTACCTACAGGTGTTTCTAAACCATTTGTCCAAGTTGTATAAGAGAAAAATGCATATTTAATACCATTTTTTTCATATACTCTAGGTTGATCTCTTTCCTCTTGTGAAGTCCATTGACCACTAGTAACAACACCCTTTTGTTTTTTCCAATAATTAACAGAGTTAATTACACCTTCTTCATTTTTATCCATAGTATGATTAGTTGCAAGAGAAACTAAATTAAATCCTGCATCTATAAAAGCATCTCCTACTTCATATGGTGAATTAAATCTAGGATAATTAGAAAGTCCTAATTCAGTACCACCTAATACAGTCTCTTGATTATAATAAACTAAATCATATTTAGAAGAAATTGGTTTAATATATTGAAGTTGTGGCTTAAAATCATAACTACCATCTGCTTGTTTAGCATCTTGGTATACACAACTATGAATCAAAGCATCTCCAGCCATAAAAAGTCTAAGACTATAATCATGTTCTTTCTTCTCTTCTTTTATTACTTTATGAGATTTTTTCTTTGTTTTATCATTATTTTCAAAAGAAAAATTAGAAACATTTAGTACAGTATATAATGCACCACCAAGTATCAATAAAACAAATACAAATTTTACACTTTTCTTTAACCTCTTTTTAACTTTTCTAACTTTTCTTCTAGACATATACTACACCTTCCTTACAACTTCAAAATCAATTGTTTTTTCTTCTTTTGAAGCTCTAACAACTTTTACTATTACTCTTTCACCTATTGTATATTTAACATGACTCTTTTCTCCAACTAAAGTCATACGTTCTTCATCATAATGGAAGAAATCCTTCATATCACGAATAGGAACTAAACCTTCAATTAAATTATCAAGTTCAACAAACATACCAAAACTTGTAACTGAAGAGATCATACCTTCAAATTCTTCACCAATATGGCCTTCCATATATTCAGCCATTTTCATATCTTCAACTTCTCTTTCACAGTCAACACTAGCTCTTTCTCTAGATGATGAATGTTCAGATATATATACAAGTTTTTCTTCCCATTTCTTAATAGTAGGCATATCTATTTGTTTATTAAATAAATATGTTCTAAGTAAACGATGAACAGTAGTATCTGGATATCTTCTTATTGGAGAAGTAAAGTGTGTATAACATTTACTAGCAAGACCATAATGTCCTAGATTTTCTGGTCTATAAACAGCTTTTTGCATACTTCTTAAAAGTAAACTAGATAATATCTTAAACTCCGGCTTATCTTCTAATTGCTTAATAATCTTTTGTACTGTCTTAGGGCTTAAATCTTTTAAATCCCCAGTTACATGATATCCTAAACTAGATACAAAATTTAAATAACTTCTTAATTTTTCTTCTTTTGGAACTTCATGAACACGATAAATAAAAGGTAAGTTCATAAAATATATATGAGTAGCAACACATTCATTAGCCGCAATCATAAAATCTTCAATTAGTTTTTCACCTTCACCACGATCTCTTAAAACTACTTCAGTTGGTTTACAATCTTCATCTACTAATATTTTAGCTTCATCTACTTCAAAATCAATATATCCTCTACTAACTTTTTCTTTTCTTAATATATGAGCAAGTTCTAACATAAGTCTTAACTTATCTTCATACTCTTCATATCCCTCTGGTACTTTATTATCTTCTAAAATACTATTAACTTTCTTATAAGTCATTTGAATTCTAGATTTAATTACACTTTGGAATATTTCATAATCTAATTGCTTACCAGCACCATCAAATTCCATAACACATGAAATAGCAAGACGATCTACTCCTGGATTCAAAGAACATATACCATTAGATAATTCATGTGGAATCATTGGAATAACTCTATCAACTAAATATACACTAGTTCCTCTCTCCATAGCTTCATTATCTAAAGCACTACCTTCTTTTACATAATAAGAAACATCAGCTATATGAACACCTAATTTATAATGGCCATTAGGAAGTTTTTCAATAGATATCGCATCATCTATATCTTTAGTATCATCACCATCAATAGTAAATATTACTTCTCCACGTAAATCTCTTCTTCCTACTAAATCTTTATCTTTTACTTCATTAGGAATATTCTTTAACTCTTCTTTTACATCATCCATAAATTCAGTATTAATATTATATTTATAAACTATAGATAAAATATCAACACCTGGATCATTCTTATGTCCAATAATATCTACAACTTTTCCATAATACTTATTGTTTGAAATCTTTTTACCTAACTCTACTACAACTTTATGACCATCTACTGCATTCATAGCATCATCTTTAGGTACTTGTATTTCTAATTTAACCTTAGAATCATCTAAAGAAATATAACCTATATCATTTTTAAAAGTAATTTCCCCAATATATCTGTCCACTGCTCTTTTAATGATCTTCAATACTCTACCTTCTAAACGATCTAAATTAAGTTTACTAGTAATTTCAACTAATACTATATCTCCATGAATAGCTCCATTCATATTATCTTGTGAAATGTAAATATCATCTTCTAAATTATCTACTTCTACAAAACCAAATCCCTTTTTATTAGCTCTCATAACTCCTTTTCTAAGTTGACTGTCTTCAAGCATCATATAACGATCTTTATTTGTATGATAAATAATTACATCATCTTCCATAGTTCTAAGTTCATCACTAAGTGATTTTATATCACTAACTTCCTTTAATCCTAATTTATCTTGCAACTCATAGATTGTTAAAGCTTTATCACTATTCTTAAGTATATTTATTATATCATCTCTCATTAGTATCACCTTCTATCATATATTATACTTTATTTTGATAATAAAAAAAAGAGCAAAGCTCTTATTTTATAAACATTGATACTAAACAAATACCAAAGAATGCAAGTCCTAATACTAATGTTAATCTACTTATAAATAACTCAGAACCTCTTTCTTTTCTATTTGTAAATAAATCAGATGTACTACCAGATATAATTTGTGCAGCACCTTCTGCTTTAGCACTTTGTAAAAGTACGATTATTATTAATAAAATTGATATTACAAGTAATGCTATTTCCATAAAGCACCTCCATCTAACTGCATATTATTTTACCATGAAATTGCTATTAATGCAACTAAATAATCTTTTTAACCTTTTGTTTAGTATATTCCGAAATAGGATATTTATAATCTCCTATTTCAACTATTTCTCTATCTAACTCACCAATAAAATTTCTAGCATTAGCACATTTTTTTACCCAATTAGCTAATTGTCTCATTTGAAGATTATCAAAAGAACCATTTTTTAACATTTCATAATATAAAAGTTTCGCAATAACAAAATTTAAAGCTCTTTTATTTAAGTCCTCACAACCTCTATTATTAATCTCATACTTATCCATATCACACAAGTATAAAAAATCATTAGTATAAATATAACTACCGCGATTAATATCTTTCGCAAGAACATTTTTATTTGTTAACTCAGCAAAATCTTCTTGTAATTCGAATACCGATGAAAGTAAATCACCACAAGTAAAATTTCCAACATCTCTATATTCATCTGCTTTAATTACATCATCTTTATAATCCATCATATAAGCAGCATAATTACCATCAGTATCAAGTAATATATCCTTAGGATTTGTAATTCGCCTCAACTTTAAATTTTCTTTTAGATAAATTGCTTTATCAAAAGTCATTAAATTTCTATCTTTTCGTTCTTGTGTATTATATTTCAATACTTTTAATGCATAATCATCATTATATCTATATACAATACCATCATGACCTGCACCAATCTTTTCTAATTCAGAAATTTTAATACTTCTATCATAGTCACCATAAAAAATAACTTCTTTTGGCATGTTTTTTTTCATCGAGTCCCCCTAAAATTGTATTAATATTGTATTCCCCAAACAACATGGTGTTTTGCTTCTTTTCCACAAACTACACACTTGTCATCTATTTTTTCTGCTTCTTCTAAAATACATCTAGATTTGCATCCTTTAATTTCTTTAACCTTCTCTTCACATTCTTTATCACCACACCACATAGCATGAATAAATCCTGGCTGAGTATTTAATATTCTTTCCATATCATCCAAGTTATGTGCTTCAAAAGTTAAAGAATCACGTTTTTCTAACGCTCTATTATACATATCTTTTTGAATAGTTTCTAATAAATCAGTAACATATTCTACTATATCTATATCACTTGATACATTAACTTTTTCTCTTGTATCACGTCTAGCAATAGTAATAGTTCCATTTTCTAAATCTCTCTTGCCTACTTCAATTCTTACAGGGATACCATTAACTTCAGCTTCAGCAAACTTAAATCCTGGAGATTTTTCACTATTATCAATATATGCAGTAATATCTTTAGCTACTAATTCTTCTTTAAACTTATTAGATAAACTTTCTACTTCTTCACTTTCACCTATTGGAATAATTACTACTTGCTTTGGAGCTATTCTTGGAGGAAGTACTAATCCATAATCATCACTATGAACCATTATTAATCCACCAATCATTCGAGTAGTAGTACCCCAAGATGTTTGATATACAAATTCTTCTTTATTATCTTTATTAGTAAATTTAACATCATAAGCACTAGAAAACTTTTGTCCAAAATAATGAGATGTACCAGCTTGTAAAGCTACTCCATTATACATTAAAGCTTCATTTGTTAGAGTATACTCTGCTCCTGCAAACTTCTCTTTCTCAGTCTTCTTACCAACTATAGATGGAATAGCAAGAATTTCATGATGAAACCACTTATAAACTTCCATCATTTGATCAGTTTCTTTAATAGCTTCTTCTGCAGTTGCATGAATAGTATGACCTTCTTGCCATAAAAATTCCCTACTTCTTAAAAATGGTCTAGTTTCTTTTTCCCATCTTAATACATTACACCATTGATTATATAGCATTGGTAAATCTCTATGAGATTTAACATGTGTTTTATAATAATCACAGAATAAAGTTTCACTAGTCGGTCTAATACAAAGTCTTTCATCTAAAGTCTTTTTTCCACCTTCTGTAACCCATGCAACCTCAGGAGCAAAACCTTCTACTAAATCTTTTTCTTTATTTAATAAATTTTCTGGAATAAGAAGTGGCATCTGACAATTAACATGTCCTAGTTCTTTAAATTTTTTATCTAATATTTGTTGCATCTTTTCCCATATTGCATATCCATTAGGTTCTATTGCAATACACCCCTTAACAGAAGTATAATCAGCAAGTTTAGCCGCTCTAACTACATCTGTATACCATTTAGCAAAATCCACATCTCTACTTGTAATTGCATTGTTTTTCATATAAATCCTCCTTAAACATAAAAAAGATGATACCAAAGGCGTGTAAACACACGGTACCATCCTTAATTTAACTTTTCTTGATAACGGTAACTAACCGGAAATAAATCACTAGAAAGGTAGGAATACTATTAGATTAAGATTAAGTTCACACTATCCTTAACTCACTGACATAAGAGCTAATAATATTATGGTCTTTCTTTCGTTTTTACTGTATATATAATAATACATTTAAGAAGATATGTCAAACTATTTACTAAGTTCTTCTTCAATTCTCATTAATTGATTATATTTACAAATTCTATCAGTTCTAGACATTGAACCGGTCTTAATTTGTCCAAGATTAAGTCCTACTGCTAAATCAGCTATAGTAGTATCTTCTGTTTCACCACTTCTATGAGAAATAACTGTTTTATAACCATGACTCTTAGCAAGTTCAATAGTTTCTAATGTTTCAGTTATAGTACCAATTTGATTAACTTTTAACAAAATAGCATTACCTGCATGATTATCTATTCCCATTTGTAGACATTTCTTATTAGTAACGAACAAATCATCTCCTACTAATTGAATTTTATCTCCAAGTCTTTCAGTAATTTTTCTAAATCCTTCCCAATCATTTTCATCTACTGGATCTTCAATAGAAATAATTGGGTATTTAGTAACTAATTCTTCATAAAAATCTATTAATTCATCTGTAGTTAAACTTCTTCCTTCTCCAACTAATTCATATTTACCATCTTTATAGAATTCAGAAGCAGCTACATCAATAGCCATACAAACATCTTTACCAGGTACATAACCAGCTCTTTCAATAGCTTCTGTAATCAATGCAAATCCTTCTGCATTAGAACCTAAATCTGGTGCAAAACCACCTTCATCACCAACTCCAGTAGCTAGTCCTCTTTCATTTAATACTTTCTTTAAACTATGGAATACTTCAGCCCCCACACGTACTCTTTCATGAATAGTATCTCTTTGTGGTATAATCATAAATTCTTGAAAATCCAATTTATTATCAGCGTGTGCTCCACCATTAATTATATTCATCATTGGAACAGGTAAAGTTTTACCATCTCCAACATACTCATACAATTCTTTACCTTCATTAAGTGCACTAGCTTTTAATGCAGCCATACTAACACCAAGAATCGCATTAGCTCCTAAATTACTCTTAGTTTCAGTACCATCTAGTTCTATCATGGCATAATCTAATTCTTTTTGATTAGCTGCATCCATTCCAATTACTTTATCTCTAATAATTGTATTAACATTATTAACAGCCTTTAATACACCTTTCCCACCAAAACGATTATCTCCATCTCTCATTTCTAGAGCTTCACGTTCTCCTGTAGATGCACCACTTGGTACAGCTGCTCTTCCTTTAATTCCATTTTCAAGTATAACATCAACTTCTACAGTTGGATTACCTCTTGAATCTAATATTTCTCTAGCTTTTACATCTTTAATTAACATATTATCATCCTCCACAATAATATTATACTATAAAACAAAGATAAATACATACTAAATATTGAAAGAAAATAACCTAATATGATATAATACTCATGATAGGAGATTAAGTATGAGAATAGTATCAATAAGGCCTGAACAATTTGAAAAATTTGCTAGTAAACATAAATATAGAAGTTACTATCAAACACCAGAATATGGACTATTAATGTCAAAATTTGACTATAACATTCAATATATTGGTATCATAAATGAAGCTAACATCTTAATAGGTGCCAGTCTAATTTTATATAAACAAGTATTTATGAACTATAAAGTAGCATATGCACCACGTGGAATACTATTTAATTATGAAAAAACAGATCAAGTTGCAGACTTAGTTTCAAACATAAAAAAAACACTAGGTAAACAAGGTATAATGTTATTAAGAATTGATCCTTATATCCCACTTACAGTTAGAGATAAAGATGGGAATATAATAAACTTCAATAATCAATCTGACTTAATAATGGCTAATCTTAAAAGTGCTGGATTTAATTATAAAGGTAAAACTAAATACTTCGAGGATGAAAAACCTAGATGGCAAGCTATAACTGTATTAGGAAAAGATATTAGAGAAATATTTGTTAATTTTGATAAAAGAACTAGACATAAAATAAGAAAAGCTTCAAACTCTGGAGTTGAGGTTTTCAAAGATGAAAACAAAGACATAAAAGAACTATATCAATTAATCAAAAATAAAACTAATAAACCTATAGGATACTATAATCGTTTAATTAAATGTTATGGTGATAAAATAGATGTCTATTATTCCAAAATAAATACTGAAATATTTGTAGTTAATAGTAGACGTGCTTATGAAAAAGAAATGAGCAAAAACGATAAGATGGCAGAAGCAATCCAAAATCCATATTTAGATCCCACAGAAAGAAATAATTTATTAAATAAGAAAATGGATTCTGATAAACTATTAAATACATATAAAAACAACTTGATAGTTTCTACTGAACTATTGAAGAAATATCCAGATGGTATGATTATTGCTGGTGCAATAGTTATGAAATATGATAATGCTGCTCACATAATAATCGATGGCTTTAATAAAGAATATAGCTATTTAAACGCTAACTATCTATTAAGATGGAGAATGATTGATGATTATAATAAAAATGGCTATAAATATTTGAATTTAAATGCCGTTGTTGGTCTATTTAGAAAACAAAATAAATATAGTGGACTAAATGAATCAAAACTAGGATTTAATTCCATAGTAACAGAATATATAGGTGAATTTGATATTATATTAAACAACTTTGCGTTCAATTTATATAAAAACTTTAATAAAAATAAAAAAGATCACTAATGTGATCTTTTAATATACAAAAAAAAAGAGCTATACGCTCTTTATTTTATTATTCAACGATTTCAGTAACGTTACCAGCACCAACAGTACGTCCACCCTCACGAATAGAGAATTTAGTTCCTTGTTCAAGTGCGATTGAATGGATTAATTCAACTTCCATATCAACGTTATCTCCTGGCATTACCATTTCAGTTCCAGCTGGTAAAGTAATTACACCAGTTACGTCTGTAGTTCTGAAATAGAATTGAGGACGATAGTTGTTGAAGAATGGAGTATGACGTCCACCTTCTTCTTTACTTAGAACGTATACTGTAGCTTTGAATTTATGATGAGGTGTAACACTTCCTGGTTTAGCAAGAACTTGTCCACGTTCAACTTCTTCACGAGAAATACCACGTAATAATACACCAGCATTGTCTCCTGCTTCAGCATAATCTAATTGTTTACGGAACATTTCAATTCCAGTAACAACTGTTTTCTTAGTTTCTTTAATACCAACGATTTCAACTTCATCGTTAAGTTTTAATTGTCCACGTTCAACACGTCCAGTAACAACAGTACCACGACCAGTGATTGTGAATACATCTTCGATACTCATTAAGAAAGGTTTAGCATTATCTCTTTCTGGAGTTGGAATCCAAGAATCAACAGCTTCCATTAATTCATCAATCTTACCAACCCATTCAGCATCTCCTTCAAGAGCTTTAAGAGCAGATCCACGGATAATTGGAGTATCGTCTCCTTCAAATCCATATTCGTTTAATAAATCACGAATTTCCATTTCTACTAAGTCTAATAATTCTGGATCATCAACCATATCACATTTGTTCATGAATACAACCATTTTAGGTACTCCAACTTGTCTAGCAAGTAAGATGTGTTCACGAGTTTGTGCCATAGGTCCATCTGTAGCAGCAATAACTAAGATTGCTCCATCCATTTGAGCTGCTCCAGTAATCATGTTTTTAACATAGTCAGCATGTCCTGGGCAGTCTACGTGAGCGTAATGTCTATTATCAGTACTATACTCAACGTGAGCAGTATTGATAGTGATACCACGTTCTCTTTCTTCTGGTGCTTTATCAATGTTTGCGAAATCAACAGCTTCATTTCCGTTTTTTCCTGATAAACATTTAGTAATAGCAGCAGTTAAAGTAGTTTTACCATGATCTACGTGTCCAATTGTACCAATGTTAACATGTGGTTTTGAACGATCAAATTTTTCTTTTGCCATAATTAAATTTCCTCCTCTTTTAATTTACAACATATATTTTATCTAATAATTGAATAAAATTCAACTATTTTGATACACTTTTAATTAATTTCCACTCTTTTTAATTATTTCTTCAGCAATATTCTTTGGAACTTCTTCATAATGATCAAATATCATAATGAATGTAGCACGACCTTGTGTATTAGAACGAAGGTTAGTTGCATATCCGAACATTTCTGAAAGTGGAACCATAGCGCTTAATTTAACAGCGTTACCTTGACTTTCTTGTCCTAGTGGTTTACCACGACGAGAAGTTAAGTCTCCCATTACATTACCAAAATATTCATCTGGTGTAGTAACATCAACTTTCATTATTGGTTCTAGTAATACTGGATTACATTTATTTCTAGCTTCTTTTAATGCAAAGCTTGCAGCAATTTTGAATGCCATTTCATTAGAGTCTACATCATGGTAAGAACCATCATATAATGTAGCCTTAACATCGATCATAGGGTAACCTGCAAGTACACCTGTTTGCATAGCTTCTTGTAATCCTTTGTCAACAACTGGAATGTATTCACGAGGAACAACACCACCAACGATTTCGTCAACAAATTCATAACCTTTATCTGGATTTGGCTCAAATTTAACCCAAACGTGTCCATATTGTCCACGACCACCAGATTGTTTAATATACTTACCTTCACATTCAGCAGTACCTTTAATTGTTTCACGGTAAGCAACTTGTGGAGCTCCAACATTAGCTTCAACATTAAATTCACGTTTCATACGATCTACTAATACGTCTAAGTGTAACTCACCCATACCAGCAATAACTGTTTGACCAGTTTCATGATCAGTATGAACTTTGAATGTTGGATCTTCTTCAGCTAATTTTTGAAGAGCTAAAGCCATTTTATCTTGATCAGCTTTTGATTTTGGTTCAACAGCTAATTGAATAACTGGTTCAGGGAATTCCATTGACTCTAAGATAATTGGTTTCTTTTCATCACATAATGAATCTCCTGTAGTAGTATTCTTAAGACCAACAGCTGCAGCAATATCTCCAGTATATACATCACTAATTTCTTTACGAGTATTAGCATGCATTTGAAGAATACGTCCAATTCTTTCTTTTGAATCTTTTGTAGAGTTTAATACATAAGAACCACTTGATAAGTGTCCAGAATAAACTCTGAAGAATGTTAAACGTCCAACGAATGGATCAGTCATAACTTTAAATGCTAATGCAGCGAATGGTTCACTATCACTTGGATGACGAACTTCTTCTTTACCATCTAAAGTAGTTCCTTTAATAGATTCAATATCTAATGGACTTGGTAGATAATCTAAAACTGCATCTAGTAATAATTTAATACCTTTATTACCTAAAGCAGTACCACACATAACTGGGAAGAACTCAGCCTTTAATGTACCTGTTCTAATAGCTTTTTTGATCATTTCAATTGAAACTTCTCCACCATCAAGGTAAGTCATCATCATTTCATCATCAAATTCAGCAACAGCTTCAATTAATTCAGCTCTCTTTTCTTCAGCTATATCTTTTAAATCTGCAGGGATTTCAATTTCTTCTGGATTTTCTGCTTGTTGTCCATCATATTTGTAAGCCTTCATAGTAACTAAATCAATAACTCCAGTGAAGTCTGCTTCAGCACCAATTGGCCATTCGATAGGTTTAGCATTAACTCCTAAACGTTCATCGATAGTTTTTAAACTATATTCAAAGTTTGCACCCATTTTATCCATCTTATTTGCAAAAATAATTCTTGGAACTTTAAATTCAGATGCTTGTCTCCAAACTGTTTCAGTTTGAGGTTCAACTCCTGCTTGTGCATCGATTAATGCAACTGAACCATCTAATACACGAAGACTACGACTAACTTCAATAGTAAAGTCTACGTGTCCAGGAGTATCGATAATATTTAAACGGTAACCTTTCCAATGAGCTGTAGTAGCTGCAGAAGTGATAGTAATACCACGTTCTTGTTCTTGTGCCATCCAGTCCATTTGAGATTCACCATCATGAGTTTCTCCTATTTTATGAGTAACTCCAGTATGGAATAAGATTCTTTCAGTACAAGTAGTTTTACCTGCATCGATATGAGCCATGATTCCAATATTTCTTGTCTTTTCTAAAGACGTATCTCTTGCCATATTATGACTCCCTTCCTACCATCTATAATGTGCGAAAGCCTTATTAGCTTCTGCCATTCTATGAGTATCTTCACGTTTTTTAACTGAAGCACCTGTACCATTAGATGCATCAATTATTTCATTGGCTAATTTATCAGCCATACCTTTTCCACCACGTTCACGAGAATATTTAGTTATCCATCTTAACGCTAATGTTAAACCTCTAGCTGGTGTAACTTCAATTGGTACTTGATAGTTAGAACCACCAACACGACGAGACTTAACTTCAAGTTGTGGTGTAATATTTTCCATTGCAGTAGTAAATACTTCTAATGGATCATTACCAGTTTTTTCTTTAACTGTATCAAATGCTTCATAAACTATTGATTGAGCAATTCCTTTTTTACCATCTAACATAATAGAGTTAATTAACTTAGTAACAACTTTTGATTTATATATTGGATCTGGTAAAACATCTCTTTTTACTGCACGTCTCTTACGCATTTAAATTCCTCCCTTCATCTATTTTATAACTTTTATTTATTTTTTTGTTTAAGCTTTTGGTCTTTTAGCACCATACTTACTACGACCTTGTTTACGATCTTTAACACCAGCAGTATCTAAAGTACCACGAATAATGTGATAACGTACACCGATTAAGTCTTTAACACGTCCACCACGAATTAAAACAACACTATGTTCTTGTAAGTTGTGTCCAATTCCTGGGATGTAAGTATCAACTTCTTTACCATTAGATAAACGTACACGAGCATACTTACGTAATGCTGAGTTTGGTTTTTTAGGTGTCTTAGTACCAACACGAGTACATACTCCACGTTTTTGAGGAGAGTTAGTATCAGTTGTTTTATTTCTTATAGTGTTAACTCCCATACCTAGCACTGGTGCTTTACTCTTTCTAACCTTATCTTGACGTTTTTTACGAACTAATTGGTTAATTGTAGGCATAAAATATATCTCCTTTCTTTACACATATCCAGGTGTATCATTTTACCCTTTAAATAAAACTTTGCCGAAGCAAAGCTATTTAATCAGCAGTTATAATATACCATTATAATATGCTAAAGTCAACATTTTTTTAACTAATTTTTATTAAAAATATATTGTTCATCTATTAAATTAATATGATTAACTCTATCAGCTTTATATGCTAAAACAGCTATAAATATTAAAACAAAAGAGAAAAAAGCTATATAAACAATCAATTTAGTTAATCCCCATCCCTTATTATTTAATTTCATATTATTACCTCACTTACTAATATAATTTTAATAAAATTAATAGGAAAAGTAAAGAAAAAGAGTAAGTTTCCTTACTCCATAAACTCATCTTCTAACTTTTCTAATGGTTCTTCATCAGTAAATTCAGAAGTTAGTTCATAATCAACATCTCTATAAACTTTACTTCCAGTACCAGCTGGTATTAATTTACCAATGATAACATTTTCTTTAAGTCCAGATAAAGTATCAACTTTTCCTTTTATAGCTGCATCAGTTAAGATACGAGTAGTTTCTTGGAATGATGCTGCTGATAAGAATGAATCAGTTTCAAGTGCAGCTTTAGTAATACCAAGAAGTATTGGTTTACCAAGAGCAGGTTTTTTACCTTTAATAATAGCTTCTTTGTTTCCATCAGTGAATTCACGGAAGTTAACAAGACTACCAGGTAAGAAACGAGTATCTCCACCTTCAACGATTCTAATCTTACTAATCATTCTACGAGCGATAATTTCAACGTGCTTATCTGAAATATCAACACCTTGAGAACGATATGTATTTTGTACTTCCTTAAGGATATATTCTTGTGTAGTAATTGGATCTGTAACAGCAAGTAATTCTTTTGGACTAATAGCACCTTCAGTAAGTCTATCTCCGCAAACTACTTCATCACCTTTTTCTACACTAAGTTTAGATCCATAATTTGTAATATGTTCTTTAGTTTCAAGCTTGTTAGTAATGCTAATCTTATATTTTCCATGATCTTCTTTAATCTTAGTAACTTTACCATCAATTTCAGCAATTGTAGCTTTAGCTTTAGGATTACGTGCTTCAAATAATTCTTGAACACGTGGAAGACCTTGAGTGATATCGGCATCACCACCATGCGCAACACCACCAGAGTGGAAAGTACGCATTGTAAGCTGTGTACCAGGTTCACCGATTGATTGAGCAGCCATAACACCTACAGCTTCTCCGATTTCAACTAAGTTACCTGTAGCAAGGTTACGTCCATAACATTTTTGACATACTCCATTAGCTGTATTACATGTTAAGATTGTACGTATTTCTACTTCTTTAATTCCTGCGGCAATAATCTTATCTGCAAGTGATTCAGTAATCATTTGTAATCTATCAACAATAACTTCTTTTGTTTCTGGATTAATAACTTTCTTATTAGCATATCTACCAACAATACGGTCTCTTAAACTTTCGATAACTGAACCATTATGTTCATTGATAAAGTCATGAACAACAACACCTTGATCAGTACCACAATCTTCTTCTCTAACAATCATATCTTGAGAAACATCAACTAAACGACGTGTTAAGTATCCTGAATCTGCAGTTTTTAACGCTGTATCGGCAGAACCTTTACGAGCACCATGTGTAGATAAGAAGAATTCAGCAACACTAAGTCCTTCAATAAAGTTTGAAAGGATTGGAATTTCAACTGGAGTACCATCTGGCTTAGCCATGATACCACGCATACCAGCAACTTGAGTAAAGTTTGAGATATTACCACGAGCTTTAGAGTTCATCATGATGAAGATTGGGTTATCAATATCTGTTTGAGAAACACCTTCAAGTTCAGCTTTAACTTCATCTGTTGCATTATTCCATGTATCAATTACTTTATTAAATCTTTCTTCTTCAGTAATTAAACCACGTTTATATTGTTTATTAATTTTATCAACAACTTTTTGAGCTTCTTCAACTATTTTATGTTTATCTTTACTAATTTCAACATCTGCCATACTAACTGTAATTCCAGAAATTGTAGAATATTTAAATCCTAAATCTTTTAAATTATCAAGCATTGTAGATGTTTCAGTAGTTTTATAACGCTTAAATACTTGAGCGATTATTTTTTCTAATGTTCCTTTAGCAAATGGTTTAACTATATCCATAGAAGCAATAGCTTCTTTAATATTAGTACCCTTTTCTAAGAAATATTTACTTGGTGTAATATTAGAAATATTATCATCAGTAGGTTCATTTATATAAGCAAATGAATCTGGTAATATTTCATTAAATTTAATTTTACCAACTGTTGTAACTAAATATTTACCTTTTTGACTTTCAGTAAATAATTTATGTTTAAATGAATCAACAGGTAAAGCAATACGAGTATGAAGAGTAATTTCTCTTCTTTCATATGCCATTAATGCTTCATTAGCATCTTTAAATACACGACCTTCTCCATCTTCTCCAGCTTTTTCCATAGTTATATAATAGTTTCCTAAAACCATGTCTTGAGAAGGAGTAACGATAGGATCTCCACTCTTTGGATGTAAGATATTGTTAGAACCAAGCATTAAAAGTCTTGCTTCAGCTTGTGCTTCTTCTGAAAGTGGAACGTGTACAGCCATTTGGTCTCCATCGAAATCCGCATTGAATGCTGGACAAACAAGTGGATGAAGTCTAATGGCTTTACCACCTACTAAGATTGGTTCAAATGCTTGAATACCAAGTCTATGTAGTGTAGGTGCACGGTTTAACATAACAGGATGCTCTTTGATTACTTCTTCTACTATATCCCAAACAACTGGATCTTGAGCATCAATAAGTCTCTTAGCAGCTTTAATATTATGAGCAATATCTTTGCTTACTAAACCATGAATAACATGTGGCTTAAATAATTCTAGCGCCATTTCTTTTGGAATACCACATTGATACATCTTTAATGATGGACCAACAACGATAACTGAACGTCCAGAATAGTCAACACGTTTACCTAATAAGTTTTGACGGAAACGACCTTGTTTACCCTTTAACATGCTAGAAAGTGATTTCAAAGGACGATTTCCGGCACCTGTAACACTTCTACCACGTCTACCATTATCGAATAAAGCATCTACTGCTTCTTGTAACATACGTTTTTCATTTTGAATAATGATTCCAGGAGCTCCTAAATCAATAAGTTTCTTTAAACGATTATTACGGTTAATAACACGTCTATATAAATCATTTAAATCACTTGTTGCAAAACGACCACCATCTAATTGAATCATAGGACGAAGTTCTGGAGGTATAACTGGGATACAATCCATAATCATCCATTCAGGTTTATTTCCTGATTTATAGAATGCATCAAGTACATCTAATCTCTTAAGAAGTCTAGTTCTCTTTTGTCCTTGAGCAGTTTCTAATTCTTTTTCTATTTCAGCTATATCTTTAGCTAAATCTACTTTCTTTAATAATTCTTTAATAGCTTCAGCACCCATACCAACTTTGAATCCAGTACCATATTTTTCATAATATGCACGATATTCTTTTTCTGATAATGTTTGCTTATTTTCTAATGGTGCATTACCTTTATCAATTACTACATAACTAACAAAGTATAATACTTCTTCCAAATCTCTTGGACTCATATCAAGTACAAGACCCATACGAGATGGAACACCTTTAAAGAACCAAATGTGAGATACAGGAGTAGCAAGTTCAATATGTCCCATACGTTCACGACGAACTTTAGAACGAGTAACTTCAACTCCACATCTATCACATACTATATTTTTATAACGAACACGTTTGTATTTACCACAAGCACATTCAAAATCTTTAGATGGTCCAAAAATCTTTTCACAGAATAAACCATCACGTTCAGGACGAAGTGTACGATAGTTAATTGTTTCAGGTTTTTTAACTTCTCCATAAGACCATTCACGAATCTTTTCAGGTGAAGCTATACCAATTTTTAATGCATCAAACTTATTTACTTCTATCATTAAAGATCAGCTCCTTCCTCAATTATTTCTTCTTCAAACTCTTCATCAAATTCTTCTTCATCTTCATAATCAGATTCTAAAGAATCTTCTTCTTTTACTTCAGTTGCAGGAGACTCTTCTACTTCTTCTACATTCAATTTAACATCATCTTTATCTTCTGCTTCTTCTATTTCTTTTAATTGTAATGTTTCTCCATTATCATTGATTATAGAAATATCTAATCCTAATGCTTGGAATTCTTTCATAAGTACTCTAAATGACTCTGGAACACCAGCTTGATTAATTTCTTGACCCTTAATAATAGATTCATATACTTTAACACGTCCAACAACATCATCTGATTTAACAGTTAAGATTTCTTGTAATGTATGAGCAGCACCATAAGCATATAATGCCCAAACTTCCATTTCTCCAAATCTTTGTCCACCAAATTGTGCTTTACCACCAAGTGGTTGTTGTGTAACTAGAGAATAAGGTCCAGTAGAACGTGCATGTAATTTATCATCAACCATGTGATGTAGTTTAATCATATACATAACACCAACTGCTATCTTATGATCAAAAGCTTCTCCAGTACGACCATCATATAATACAGTCTTACCATCTTCATCCATTCCAGCTTCTTTCATCATAGCTTGAATATCACTAATATGTGCACCATCGAATACTGGTGTAGCTATATGAACACCAAGTTTCTTACAAGCCATACCCATATGAATTTCAAGAATTTGTCCAAAGTTCATACGAGAAGGAACACCTTGTGGATTTAACATAATATCAACTGGAGTACCATCTGGTAGATATGGCATATCTTCTTGTGGAAGAATAAGTGAAATAACACCCTTATTACCATGACGTCCAGACATCTTATCTCCTACTTGAATCTTACGTTTTTGAATTATATAAACACGAATTACTTTAGAAACACCTGCAGGTAATTCATCATTATCTTTACGAGAATAAATCTTAATATCATGAACTATACCATCTCCACCATGAGGAACACGAAGTGATGTATCACGAACTTCACGAGTTTTTTCTCCAAAGATTGCATGTAATAATTTTTCTTCTGAAGTAAGTTCAGCAACACCTTTTGGTGTAACTTTACCAACTAGGATATCTCCTTCTTTTACTTCAGTACCAATAGTAATAATACCATTTTCATCTAAGTTACGACGAGCTTCTTCACTAACGTTTGGAATATCACGAGTAATTTCTTCAGGCCCTAACTTAGTTTCACGACATTGCATTTCATAGTCTTCTAAGTGAAGTGATGTATATTTATCATCTTTAACTAAATTTTCATTTAAGATTACAGCATCTTCATAGTTATAACCATTAAATGTCATGAATGCAACAGTCATATTTTTACCTAAAGCAAGTTCTCCTTTATCAGTTGAATTTCCATCAGCTAATATAGTAGTGTTAGCTTTAACTTTATCTCCAACTTTAACAATTGGTCTTTGATGTGAACAAATACTAGAGTTAGCAAGTTCAAAATTAGCTAAAGTATAAGTATCTTTACCATTTTTAGTTGCAACTACGATTTTCTTAGCATCAACATATTCAACAATACCATCTGCTTTAGCAACAACTTCTACTCCTGAATCTTTAGCAGCAATAAATTCTACACCAGTTCCAACATATGGAGCTTCAGTTTTAATTAAAGGCATTGCTTGACGTTGCATGTTTGCTCCCATTAGTGCACGAGTAGCATCATCATGCTCTAAGAATGGAATACAACTTGTTGTAACAGAAACAACTTGTTGTGGACTAACGTCAATATAATCTACTTGTTCTGGTTTAGCTAAAATATTTTCACCACGGAAACGAGCATTAACCATTTCATCAGTGATTGTATTAGATTCATCAGTACCAACAGTAGATTGTGAAATAATATAATCTAATTCTTCATCTGCTGTTAAATAACATACTTCATCAGTAATTTGACTATTAACAACTTTTCTATATGGAGTCATAATAAATCCATATTCATCAATTTTTGCATAACTTGCAAGTGATGTAATAAGTCCGATATTTGGTCCTTCAGGAGACTCAATTGGACATATACGACCATAATGTGATGTATTAACGTCACGTACTTCTACACCAGCTCTATCTCTAGATAAACCACCAGGTCCTAAAGCAGATAAACGACGTTTGTTTGTTAATTCTGCAATTGGGTTAGTTTGATCCATAAATTGAGATAATTGTGAACTACCAAAGAATTCTTTCATAGCTGCAGTAACTGGTCTAATATTAATTAATGTTTTAGGAGTAACTTCTTCCATTTCCTGAGTAGTCATTCGTTCACGAATAACACGTTCCATACGAGAAACACCAATTCTAAATTGATTTTGTAAAAGTTCTCCAACTTGACGAATACGACGATTTCCTAAATGATCGATTTCATCATAGTTACCAACACCATGTAATAAGTTTAAGTAATAAGAAACACTTGCATAAACATCAGAAATAGTTAATCTCTTAACATCAATATCTTGATCATTTCCAATAACAATAAGCTTTTTCTTCTTATCACTAGGATCTACTATTTTAACTTCTTGCACTACATTATAAGTATCTAAGTCCTCGTTAATAGTAACTTCTTTTTTACCAAACCCATTAGCTAAAGCACTCTTTAACACATCTAAATTAGCTTTAGTAATAACTTCACCCTTAGCAAGTACAACTTCTCCGTTATCTGTAATATCTTCTGCTAAAGTTTGATTTAGTAAACGATCAGCAGCATTTAATTTACGATTAAATTTATAACGCCCAACTCTTGCTAAATCATATCTAAATTCATCAAAGAATCTAGTAATAATTTGGTTTTTAGATGAATCAAGTGTAGCAGGTTCACCTGGTCTTAATTTTTCATAAATTTCTATTAATGCTTCATCAGTATTCTTAGTAGAATCCTTAGCAATAGTATTCTTTAAGTAATCATCTTCACCAAACATTTTAAGAATTTCTTCATCACTAGAAAGACCAAATGCTCTAAGTAAAGTAGTTAAAGTTACTTTTCTAGTACGATCAATTCTTACATATAATACATCTCTAGCATCAGTTTCAAATTCTAACCAAGTACCACGAGTTGGTATGATTTGAGATGTAATTAATTCACGTCCATTTTTATCTATTTCATGATTGAAATAAGCACTTGGACTTCTTACTAATTGTGAAACAATAACACGTTCAGCTCCATTTATAATGAATGTTCCACTATCAGTCATTATAGGCATATCACCCATAAATATTTCTTGTTCTTTTACTTCTCCACTTTCACGATTAAATAATCTAACATCTACTCGTAAAGGTGCAGAATAAGTAGTTTCTCTATCTTTACTTTCTTTAATAGAGTAACGAGGTTCATCAAAATGATAATCACCAAATTCAAGTGATAAAGTTCCAGAAAAATTTTCTACTGGAAATAAGTCTTCAAATACTTCTTTAATACCTGTTTCAACAAACCAATTATAAGATTTCTTTTGAATTTCTAATAAGTCTTTTAACTCATAAGTATTCCTAATTTGTGAGAAATTTCTTCTCTTACGATGGTCTCCACATTTTACTATTTTATAAGACACTAAATATTCACCCCTAACGATATTTTTTTAAAAGAACCTACCTCTTTATAATTACAAGCTACATTTAATTATAAAAAAGCCTTTCTTTTTCTCAAGTATATCAACATGATACACTTTTTCTAAGTCGACAATTAGCGATTTAGCTCCCTGCTCTTTTCTAATAACAATAAAAAGCTTACCATTTGGTTCCAAATGATCTTTAGCGTTCATCACTATATCATAAACTATTTTCTTACCAGCCCTTATCGGAGGATTAGTAATAATTGAAGTATACTTGGCTTCTACATTAGAATAACAACTACTTTCAAACACAGATATGTTATTAACATGATTCTCTTCTATATTTCTCCTGCTTAAATGAAGAGCCCTCAAATTAACATCAACCATATCTACACTTGCACCTGTTACTTTTGAAAGAACAATACCAAAAACTCCATAACCGCAACCCATATCTAGAATTTTGCCTCCAACCTCTTCAAGCGGGATTGATTCAAGAAGAAGTCTACTGCCAAAATCCAAACCGTCTTTAGAAAAAACTCCATTATCAGTTAGGAAAGTAAATTTACTACCCAAAACAAAACATTCAGTTTTTTTGATATTACTTGGTAATTTCTCGTTCGTAAAATAATGCCCCATTTTATCACCTTAAAAATAAAAAAAGAAAGAGACAACCTCTAAATTTATATACAGTTATCTCCTTTCAGAAACATATCTTACACTATTTTTAATTAAATGTCAACAAAAAATAACCAATTTTTTTGGTTATTTTGCTAAATGATCAATTACATTGTATTCTGTATCCATTTTAGAAATTTCTCTTCTAAAAGTTGGTAATGTATTATCATTAAAATATTTGTAAGCTTTAGTTAACTTAGCTCCATCATAAGCTTCATTATTAAGACCTTCGACAGCGCCAATTAAAGTTTTAGAACCACCTTTAATACCATCACCTTTTTTACCAACTTGACTTCTTAATTGATCCATTAATTGATCAATTTTTTTCAATTTAGCCTTTGCAAATTTTTCATTAATAGAAGCATAAGTAGCTTTCTTTTTCTTTCTTCCTCCTGGCATAATTCCCTCCTAAATTTTTCTATTATTATTGTGACTGTTTAGCAGCCCATTCAGCTAATAATTTTCTATAACGATTCCATTCTTCTCTTTGTGCACTAGTAACAGCCTTTGATAAATCGTTAACAGCTTTATCCATACTTTGCTCAATTTTTTCTAAGTGCTTGATTGTTAATTTTAAATAGTCTGTAGCCATTTTTCCTGTTTCAGAATGATTTTGTAATGCTTGAGTTTCTTTTTTGATACTCTTAATTGTGTTAGTAATATTTTTTTGTGCTACTTTAAGATTTGCCAACTCAATATCAAAATTATCACCTAAAGTAGGTGTAGTCTTAGTAGCATCACCTTGAATATCAGCTTGTAAAGGTCCAGTCCATTTACCTGGTTTGTAATCATTTGCCATATTTTCACTCTCCTTACTATGACAACAGTATATATATTTTATTAAATATTGTCAACAAATTTGACTTCTTTTATTTACACTTTACACTATGTTTATCAGAACAAATCTCCTAATTCTTCAGTGTCATCATCTTCTTCAATTTCTTCATCATCTTCTTCAAGCTCTTCGGTATCATCATCGTCATCAAAAGTATCAAAATCATCTGTAGTAATTGGTGTAGTCATAATATTATTTAAATTTTCTGTTTGTCTATTAAATTTTTCCAATTGTGCCTTTAATTCTTCAGGCATATTATCATCAATTTTAAAAGTTTCTATTTTTTCATATGGCTCAACAACTTCTTCAACACTATCATCAACATCATCGAATCCAGCAGCAGATTCAATATCAATCACTGGAGACACATTAACATTAGAATCAACACTCACAGTAGGAGTTACATCCACAACTGGCGCAGAATTAACAATAGGTTGTGCAGAAGTATTGTTAACTACTTGAATTTCTTCATTATTCATATTATCATCCTCCTATTCTCATTATAACACATATTAATTTTTTAGATTAAAAAAGTACTATTATTTTAATAGTACTTTACATCCATTTTTAAGTCCAGAGTATTTAACAATATTATTTGGATTAATAATTTTGCCTGCAACTTCACTGTATAACATTGCTTGTGGATTAACCACATAATTACCATCAGACAATTCAACTATATTAGTTTGAATTAACTGAAGCGCATCTTGAACTTTTATATTAATTGGTAGAAATAAATCAAATTCTTGATTTAATGGTAAAACAAAAATTGTCACTAATATTTCTTTCATGATGCACCTCCACTCTGTCTATCCTTAACGTATTTAACATAATTCTTTCTATATGCATTAACCATTACAGCCATATCTTTATTTATACTAATATTATCATACTGATCATCTGCTTCTATTATTTCTTGATCATCAAGACCCATACCCATAACAATACCATAACCTGAATCAAAATAATCTGACCAATCTTGATCGTCTAAATTTTGTAACGTCTCTTTATTATTAAATAATATAAACTTAAAGTTAACAGTATCTTGAGCACACATAATTAAATCATCAATAGTTTTAATATTAGCCTCTTCAGCAGCTATTTTTTCTAGATGTTTCTGTAACTTACTGTATCCACTTACTACAAAAACTATTTTTTCTGCTTCTTCATCCTGAGATTTTTTCTTTAATATATTGTCATACAATGCCCTACATAATCTCTTAAAATTAGAATTATGTATTTGAACATTTTCATTAGAATCACTATCGACAAGACCAATTCCATCTAACACAATTACTTTAGTATTACTTACTTTAGCCAATATTGATATAAGTGCACTACCAAACGAAACGGCCATCTTATCATTAGAATATAAAACTAAATTTATAAATCTAGAAAAATCATGATTATACACACAATTACTTTTAACATCAATACCAACAGGTAAATTATCTAAAGTAATTAAACCATCCATAATTACATCCTTAGTAACAATGTGTGGCATAACTGGTATTGATTTTCCTCTTTCCATACACTTAGATAATTGGTTAATAACATACTTTAAATTATAATCAAAATTAGTGTCATCAAAAATCAAAGATGTTTGGAATTCATACACTTGATCTAATTCAATTAAACCACGCCCTGGAGTAGAACTAGGAATAATTCCTCTTGAATCATTAAATATCATACTATACTCAGATGTATCTAAATATCTAAGAGCAATCTTTTGTTGAAAACTATTCTCTGCAGTAACAGAAATACTTCCAGAACTAGTAGCAACAAAAGTTACCCCAACACGATTAGAATCACGTATTAACGGTAAAAAGAAATCATTAAATAAATCACTATCCTGATCATTAAATATATCTAACCCATTTATAAATACTAAAATATTTGAAAATGGTGATTGACCACTTTGAGCTGCAGTTAAGAAGGTACCACCATTAACAGAAAAATATTGTTTTCTTTTTTGTACCTCATAACTCAAATAATGGAATAATTTCTTTAATTTATCTGGTGTAGAAGAAGATACAAAGTCTCCTACTTGAGGTGCTTTTTCATAAACTTTTAATGATTCTGCTAATAAATCAACAATATAAATATTAACCTCATTAGAACTATAATTAGTAATTGTTGAATATAAAATTGTAGAAAGTAAAGTTGTCTTTCCACCACCAAATGTTCCTGAAATCCACAAATTACCTTTTTCCGTTAAATTAACATGTACTGGTCCTTGTTCTTGTTTCTGAGGATCATCATATTCACCTATTAATGGATCAATAATAAACTTTCTTGTTTGAATTGGATATTTTTTCATCAAATCATAAATATATAATTTATCAGGTAAAGCATCTAACCATAACTGTCTATTAGTATAATTAATACCCTTAGCACATTCAATTAAATACTTTAAAATATTACTTAATTCTTCACCACAATCAGCAGTTTTTTCTACAACCGATACATTAGGAACAACACTCTTAATAACGTTACCTGACATATCCAAAAACTCAATAACTGACGCTGTCTTATTATTAGTAACCGCAACATTAGAAGGAACATATTGAACTCCAGTATAAGCAGATTGACCTTTTACAAAAATTTCATCATAACCAACTTGAAGATAAAAACGTCCAGACTCTTTAATATATGCTGCATCATCGACTCTTATCATTTCTTTACTATCTTCAGCAGTTTGTACTTTACAACATACCTTAAATTTAGAGTTACTCCAAATCTGATCATCAACAACACCACTTGGTTTTTGAGTTGCAAGAATCAAATGAACTCCTAAAGAACGTCCAATACGAGCAGCACTCACTAATTCATCCATAAAGTCTGGTTGCTGTGCTTTAAGTTCAGCAAACTCATCAGAAATTATAAATAAATGTGCCAAAGGTTCTTTTAATTGACCTTCCCTAACCAACTTCTGATATTTATAAATATCTATAGTACCAATATCCAACGTTTCTTTTGCTTCATTAAAAATTCTTTGTCTTCTTTGTAATTCACTATTAATAGAAACTAATGTTCTGTGCATTGATGATTTATCTAAATTGGTTATAGTACCAACTAAATGAGGTAACTTAACACCAGTTTTTCTATTTTCAAACGCACCTGCTAAACCTCCACCTTTATAATCGATAAGTACAAATTGTACTTCATCCGGACTATAATTAACAGCCAAAGATAAAATATATGTAATAATAAACTCTGACTTACCAGAACCAGTCATACCAGCGATAAGTCCATGTGGACCATGTTTCTTTTCATGCAAATCTAAACTTAATATATTACCATTAGGATCAACACCAATAGGTGCAGCCAAAGTATTTGTTACCTGTGCATTCTTCCATCTAGTAGGTGAATTTAATTGTGTAACATTACCAACATCATACATCTCTAAAAATCCTAATTTTTCAGGTAAATTTGATACTTGTTCTGAATTAACTCTAACAGGAATATTAGAAATAAGCCTCATACAACCAACAAAATCAATTTGATCTGATATAAGTTCAGGTTTAAATTTCATAATACTTTTTTCTTCCATCTGAGATTTAAATAAAGTGGCATCACTCTCATTATAATCCACAAAATTTAAACATCCATCCGGAATAGCAGTAATCTTATCAGCAAACATTACAACACTGAATCCTACATTATTATTTTGATGTAAAACTTTATCAATAATTTTAATATTTCTATATCTATCAATCTCATCACAGATTATTAAATAGTATGGCATTTTATTAACTGAAGTTTTGTTACCTTCAGAAGATTCCAATCTAGAATTATATACCCTAATTAGATAAGAAGATAAATTTTCTGCATCTTGAATATCAGTTGCAAAGAATCTAATATCTCTATCATTATCCCAACAATGATTTAAATTACGAATATTATTTAATGATGAATTTTGACTAGTTAACACCACTAACTTAAGAGAATAATAATCATGAAAAGTTGTCAACTGAAGAATTATAGAATTTAAATATTTATCAAAATCACTCTTAGCATTTAAAAATGCCACATTTTCTTTAAGAGAAAACGTATAAGGAGCATTTTCTATATACTTATATTTTTCAATAATATTATCAATATCATCTAATAATTTATCTTTCTCTTTAATAAAATCAGGTCTAGTATAATCAATTTCACAATCCAAAGGAATTCTACCAGTTCCTAATTTAATCTTCAAAAATGCATCCTGATCATAATTAACAGAGAATAAATTAGCATCCCTTTTAACAATAATATTTTGACATTCAGATAATGATAAGTTATTAAACTCCAATGTCATCTTTTGTTCATTACTTGTTTTCTTTAATATTTCTTCTTTAGATTTTAAATATTTTCTATAAATGCGTATTCTCATACGCTCATTAATGAAGCGTTTAACATTCATAACAAATCGTTCAATAAAAGGCCAAGCAATAGACAGAAGAAGCATAACTACGCACATTACAAGTGCCGTCGTTAAAGTTTGTTTATCGCTCTTTCCTTCCCTATAATTCTGAACAGAAAAATAAACAGATAATAATGAAGTTAAACTCATAAGAGCAGATGGAACAACTTGCATCAATACTGAACTATCATCTTTCTTTTCTTTTTCCTCTGGAGACGTAATAGTAAGTTTTAAAGTCTTAAATTTTTTTCTGAATACTGGAGACTTCGAAAAATATTCAGTAGTCTCATAAAAATCATTAAAACTAATATCAGTATTATAATTTGGAACAGCAAATTCTAAAGTTGGAGACTGAAAACTATTAGATACAGTCCAAACAGCTTTAAAAGGATTATTAATAAAAATCATATTTCCACAAAAAACTATATTTAATCCCATAATAAATAAAGTATCCAAGCCATTTAATGTTGCTTCTACTTTTGCAACTCCATTTATATAAACAGGAATAACTGGATTTAAATTTTTAAATTTCCATTTATTAGCAGAATACTCTAACTGTAACTGCTGAGGCGCTAAATTAATATATGTATAAGTAAGATCACACTTAGAATCAGAACCAATAATTAACGATGTATTATCATAAACAGATTTAGCTTCATATGTAGCATCATATCCAGGAGCAACATATAAAAGTATAATTTCTTTATTGGCAACTGACAAAGTATAAAATCCATATTTTAATTCAATCTCTTGTAATTGATTTTTTCCTTGTAAAACATTAATATTTTCATTTGTGTTTAAAAACCATTTATTATCTTTTCCATATATATTAGCAAGATTACGTCGATCATTATTATAATCATAATCATACAAAACAAAATTACCACTTATTACTTTTGGTAATCGTAGCGTATCATATTTATCATTATGCAGTATATATATCAACATAATATCACCACCAACAGTCTCCCTTATCTTTATAATAATATAACATTATTTTGTTTTTTTTAAAAGTATTATTAATAAAAAAAGCAAAAAAAAGCACACTCACGTGCGCCGAGTTTTTTAGCAACCATATATAAATTATCAGTTTATATACACTTACACTTATTACAAGAGTTGTCTTTCTCTTAAATTACAATTATCCTAGTCCTGATAAGCAATTTTCATTAAAAGACTTCTAGTCTTCCCTGCTGGACCGAGTTACCTAGTATAAAGTATTAGATTATCATTGATAAACATCAAATCAAATAATACTTCATATAGATGGAAATACAATCATTAATAATTTAATAACAATTAAATTATCATCAATATGACTTCTTTCATACTCTCTAGGATAATTAAACTATACACCATCTTACTACATATGTCAAGACAAAAACTTATTTTTAATTTTAAACAAAAAAAATACATAGTCAATGATTACCTATGTACTTCAAAAGATATAAATAGACTTACTTGTCCTCAAACGCTTATATAGCTTATATCTTTTATAGCAGTTAACGTTTCTGATAAAAACATATACCACCATTGGTTTGCAGGGGGCACCCTCACTCCGATGTGAGGAAAATCAATTTCATTGACGATTTCGCCACTTATCACCCTTGAAGTGTCCTTCTTCAAAAAAATTGTAATTTCCTAATAGGTGTAATAAGCTTTTAAAAAAACAAATAATCTTAATAACCATTATTTCCAGCGTAAGCAAGAAATAATCAAAGACCTTATCCTATTAGTAACTTAATTATAACATACAAAGATCAATTGTCAATACGTTTTTGACAAAAAAAAGAAGTTAAATTATTTAACTTCTACAGTAGCTCCAGCTTCTTCAAGCTTAGCTTTGATTTCATCAGCTTCAGCAGTTGGGATATTTTCTTTAACAACACCGTTGTTATCAACGATATCTTTAGATTCTTTTAATCCTAAACCAGTAAGTTCTTTAACAACTTTGATAACTGCAACTTTAGCAGCTCCAGCATCAGCGATAGATACTGTAACAGTACTTGGTGCAGCATCAGCAGCAGCTCCAGCAGCAGGTGCAGCTACAGCTACAGCACTTGGATCTACTCCAAATTCTTCTTTCATTGCGTCTACTAATTCTTTAATTTCTAATAAATTCATTTCTTTTAAACTACTGATAAAATCTTCTTTTGTTAATTTAGCCATTTATAATTCCTCCTATTTTCTATTTTATTTTTTATTTAATTAATTTTCTTCTTTTTGTTGACTATATAAGTCTAAGCAAATTGATAAGTCTCTTGCGATACCCATCATACCACCAGCTAACATAGTAAGTAGTCCTTCTCTTGATGGTAAAGTAGCATATTCTGCTAATTTTGCTTGATCAGCTTTTTCTCCATCGATAATCCCTACTTTTAAAACTAATGCTGGGTGATTTTTAGCAAAATCTGATAATGTCTTAATTGGTGCTACTTGATCTTCACCGAATGCAAATGCACTTGGTCCAGATAAAGCTTCACTAAGATCAATATCTAAATCATTAAAAGCACGAGCCATTAAAGTATTTTTATATACTTTATAGTCTGAATTTGATTCTTTTAATTTGATACGTAATTCTTTTGCTTCACTATCAGTTAATCCACGATAATCGAATAAAACAACAGTAGTAGCAGATTGAACACGATCTTTAATTTCATCAATTATTAATTGCTTCTTTGCTAATATTGCTTCACTTGCCATATATTCACCTCCTAATTTTTTAGGGATGCCATAAAAAAGGTTCTTGAGCTAGACACACAAGAACCTTTCATATCAGATATTTAAGTCCTCGGTAGGATTTATTTTTACACCTACTGTCTATGGCACCAACAAATTGTTTTTATTATACACTATAACTTACTATTTGTCAAAATTATTTTCAACTTTAATTCCAGGACCCATAGTAGAAGCTATAGATATATTCTTAATATATTCACCTTTTACTGTTGCAGGTTTAATTCTTAAAATATTTGAAACAAATGCATTTAAGTTTTCAATTAAATCTTCTTCAGTAAATGATACTTTACCGATAACTCCATGAACGTTACCAAAACTATCAGCTCTGTATTCTACACGTCCACCTTTAGCTTCTTTAACTGCTTTTTCTACATCCATAGTAACAGTTCCAGTTTTAGGGTTTGGCATTAAACCTTTTGGTCCTAAAACTCTACCTAATTTACCAAGAAGTGGCATCATATCAGGAGTAGCAATCATAATATCAAATTCAAACCAATTTTCTTTTTCGATTTTTTCTAAGATATCAACATCTCCTACAAAATCAGCTCCTGCTGTTTTTGCAGCTTCTGCTTTTTCTCCTTTAGCAATAACTAATACTCTATTAGTCTTACCAGTTCCTTTTGGAAGTACGATTGCACCTCTTAATTGTTGATCAGCTTTTTTAGTATCGATATTTAATCTCATAGCAACTTCAACTGTTCCATCAAATGAAGTAGTAGAAGTTTCTTTTACTAACTTAACAGCTTCTTCTTTAGAATATACTTTATTCTTTTCTATTTTAGACATAGCTTCAGTATATTTTTTACTTCTTTTCATCTTTCTTTCCTCCTTATGTGGTATATAGCGGATTATTCCTTCCACATAGGTAAAACCTATATGTAAATATTACAATTAATATTATTCTGCTTCATCAGTATAACCAGGAATTGAAATACCCATGTTTTTAGCAGTACCAGCTACAATTTTCATAGCTGCTTCTACATCATATGCATTTAAATCTGGTAATTTAATTTCAGCAATTTCTCTTAATTGATCTTCAGTTAAAGTAGCAACTGTTTCATTAGCACCTTTAACAGAACCTTTATTAATCTTTGCATATTTCTTTAACAAGAAACTTGCTGGTGGAGTTTTAATTACGAAATCAAAACTTCTATCATCGTATACTGAAATTTCTACTGGTAAAATGTCACCCATTTTATCTCTAGTAGCATCATTATACTTAGTACAAAATTCTTGTAGATTGATTCCTGCTGGACCTAAAACTGTACCAACTGGTGGAGCTGGTGTAGCTTTTCCTGCTGGAATTTGTAATTTTATTTTATTTACTGCTTCCTTTGCCACGAAAAACACCTCCTATAATTTTAGTTTTCGCGAGTGGTCCAAATAGCTTGATTCCCGCTTTCATAAATGCAAACCACGCTTCCCACTTAATCTATATTAATTAAATATAGCCCTTAAATAATAACACACTTTTATAACATTTGCAACTATTTTATGCTTTTTGTATTTGATTTAGTTCAACTTCTACAGAAGTTTCTTGTCCAAATAGGTCAACTGTTAACATAATTTTTTGATTTGGTAAGTCAACACTATCGATAGAACCATACATTCCATTGAATGGACCAGCAATAATTTTTACTTTTGCTCCTACTTCTAATTCAGTATCAACATCCATTCTACTGATTCCCATATTTCCTAAAATTTTATCTACTTCAGCAGGTTGTAAAGGAGTTGGTTTAGCACCTTTTCCACTTGATCCGATAAATCCAGTAACACCTGGAGTATTACGAACTACATACCATGCTTCATCTGTCATAACCATTTCTACAATTATATATCCAGGAAACATCTTTTTTACACGTTCTTTTGTAACACCATCTTTTACTTCTACTACTTTTTCTTCTGGTATTACAACTCTATAGATATAATCTTGCATATCCATAGATTCTGCTCTCATTTCTAGTTTTTCTTTTACTTTATTCTCGTGTCCAGAATAAGTATTAACTACATACCATTGTTTTTCCATTTTTATTCCTCCTACTTAAATACTGATTGAACTAAAGCAAATAATATATTTATTAATTCAAAGAATAATGAACAAAATACTACAAATGCAATTGTAGCAATTGAGTATTTAATCATATCATTCTTACTTGGCCAATGAACTTTTAAAGTTTCACTCTTAACGCCATGGCAAAAAATTCTAAATCTTACCCACAAACTTTTCTTTGCTACTTTTTCAGCCTTTGCTTTTGATTTTGTTTCAGTCTTCTTTTTAACTTCCTTCTTTGGTTTAGTTACTTTTTTCTTATCAATTTTATATTCTTTTCTTTCTTCTCTTTTTCTAACTTCAGCCATGTTCTCACCATTCCTATTTTATATCAAAATAAAAACACTTCCTCGTGTTCACAAATAAAATACCACAAACACTAAGAAATGTCAATAAATTAATTAGCTCCCCATTAAATATGCAAGAACCATAAGAGCCGCTCCTCCTATTACCATCATAAGAGGTATCATAATTGAAACTATATAGGCAGCATCCTTATTATTAAGTTGTGAATAAATATTTCTATTTATTTGACCGTTGTCATATACACCTATACTGTGGCCATTACTTTTTGTATAAGCCTTACCATTAGCCTTTGAATTACTACCAGCACTATTGGAATTATTTTGCATAGCATCAGGATCTTCTCCAAATTCTTTTTGCAAAGATACTAAATCACGATTACTTTTTTCTTTCGCATAATCACTCAAATAAACTGATGCTCCACGTTGAACTATACCACGATAATATGGCACATCACTTTCAGGCAAAAAAGTAGAAAATCCATCAAAATTATCTTTTAAAAAAGATGGTTTTAAAGTCTCTAAAAATTGATCTATTGATTGATTAGTATATTTTATTGAATCATTATTTAAATATGCCCCAATTTGTAAAAATGCTGAACTATATATATCTTCTTTTACCAACTCTTTTTGATCATACATATTATTAGGCATTTCAAGTAAAGTATTATATTTAATCTGATCAATAGAATCATTTATTAATTCAATTTCTTTAGGGCTAAAACTCTTAATACAATACCCTTTATTATGAATATATTTCATTGCTAAATCCATATTAATAAAAATTTCTCGTAACTCTTCTTCTGTATGTTCATGATTTAGCCAACTACTTAATGTATTATTATCAAATTTACTTTCTAGATTTACTCTTTTTTGATTACGCAAATCTATAGTCGTATTATTTTTATTAGGATTAATAGATATTTGCTTATCTTTATAGTTTTTTATAGCATCATATAAAGACGGATCTGAAAGTCTACCAGATATAAAAACACCAATTCCTGTAATAATTAATGCTTTTATTTTTCCAGACTTAGTATCCGACAGTCTTACACCATTTTTAAGTTGTTCATCTTTTCTAAGACTAACATTTACCATATACCTATTCACCCTACTATCATTTTAAACCCAAAAATAAAAAAAAACAAACTTTATATTGTTTTTTTTACTACACTATGTAAAGTTTTCCGAACCTTAGATAACTTTCCATCTACAGTAGAAATAGATAAATCTAATAGTTCAGATATTTCTCTGTAAGAAAAACCATTATACCTAAGTTCAAACACACAACCATCAATGAAGTTGAACATACTCTTATATTCCATAAAATCTTCATATGCTGAAATATTATCGCCTATATTATCCAGTGAATTATATTCAAAATCATTTGATAAGTTATTAAATATATAATCATCAAAATAACTATTATTTAATATTTCTTGCTTCCTACTAGAAGCTCTTCTACAACATGTGCTTATTTGTCTTTCTATACATAAACATGCATAAGAATAAAAAAGGACATTTTGATTATCTCTATATGTTCTAATAGCATTACTTAATCCTAAATAGCCTTCTTGAATTAAATCATCAATTTCTAAACCTTTATTCTTTACTAATGGTAAATACTTAATAACAGTATTTTTAATAGCTGGATAATACTTCTTATATAAAATATCTTCAGCATAATCATCCTTTTCCTCTATTCGATATAAAACTTCATAATCATTTACATATTTATAATCCATAACACCTCTACTTTCTGTTACGGACTACCTCATATATCATAATTCCACTGGCTACAGATGCATTCAAACTATTAGTTGTTCCATACATCGGTATTTTCGCAATAAAATCACAATTTTCCTTAACTAATCTAGACATACCAGAACCCTCGTTACCTATAACAAGACCAATCTTACCAGAATAGTCTATTTCACGATAATCAACACTATTTTCTAAGGCTGTACCAACTATCCAAAAACCTTGATCTTTAAGTTTTGATAATGCAGTTGGTAAATTAGTAACTTGAATTATTTTCATACTATCAAGAGTTCCAACACTAGTCTTCATAACAGTCGCATTAACTTGAACTTGTCTATCTTTAGGAATAATAATCGCATCTACCCCTGCAGCCTCACATGTTCTAATAATAGCTCCAAAATTATGAGGATCTTCTAAATGATCTAATATAACTACAAATGACTCTTCATTACTAAGATCACTTAAGTCATAATACTTATAATCCGTAACATCTAAAATTATACCTTGATGAACACCATCTGCCAAACGATCAATTTCACGTTTTTGTTTATAAATAATATTCAAATTAGTATTTTCAATTAAAGAAAGAACACTTTTATCATCAAATCCTTCTTGTAAAATTATTTTTTTAACTTTTTTAGGATTTTGTAAAATTTCTTTTGCAACATTTCTACCATATACTAACATAATCTACCTCCCTAATATATAATTCATTATTTCATCAATTCTACTTTTTTGATTTTCTAACTCTAAATAACCAATTAAAGCTTCTAATCCAGTCGCATATTTATAAGTAACTATATCACAATTTTTAGGATGTGAAGTAGTCTTATAATTACGTGCTCTTTTTACAATACCTATTTCTTCATCTGATAAAAATCCACTTTCCATCATATCCGTCAAATATTTAGCTTGACTCTTAGCACTTACATACTTTATTGATTCTCGCTGTAAATCATTAACATTTCCAATACCACTATCTATAAGATATCTTCTTATATAATTTTCATATATAGTATCACCTAAATAGGCAAGTACTAAAACATTTATTTCACACGTTTTCATAAAATCACCTGAATAAATTATAACACAAAAAAGAAAAAGGCATAGCCTTTATCTAAATTAATTCATAACTAGTTCCTTCTCTTGTGTCGATAAGTTTAACACCTTTCTTTAGAAGTTCATCTCTAATACTATCAGCTTTTTCAAAATCTTTTGATTTTTTAGCTTCTTTTCTTTCTAATATTTTTTCTTCTATATATTTCTTTAATTCACCATCTATTTCAATTTCTTTTTTAATTAGCTCTACATCAAAAACTTGATCAAAACTATTAACTAATTCTAATTTAGTTTTTCCATTTAAGGAATTATCTTTTAATACATCATATAAAACTGTAATAGCATTTGCAGTATTTAAGTCATTACTTAACTCTTCCTTAAATTTATTATTATAAGAGTCAAACTTTTCTTTATCAAATTCTCCTTCTTCAGTAATATTAGAAATACGAGAACGCAATTTATTTAAAGTAGTCTCTGCTTGTTTTAATGCCTCATATGAAAATACTAATTGCTTTCTATAATGAGAAGTTAAACACATAAATCTAAAAGCAAGTGGATCATATCCTTGTTGTTCTAGTAAACTAACTGTAAGTATGGCTCCTTTAGATTTACTCATCTTACCTGAATCATCTAATAAATGTTCATTATGAAACCAATAATTACACCATTTATGACCTAAATATGCTTCGCTTTGAGCAATCTCATTTGTATGATGTGGGAATATATTATCCACACCGCCACCATGAATATCCAAATATTCACCTAAGTATTTAATTGAAATACCTGAACATTCTATATGCCAACCAGGATAACCTTTACCCCAAGGTGAATCCCATAATAATTCATGATTTTCAAACTTACTAGTAGTAAACCACAAAGCAAAATCAGCTTGATTTCTTTTGTTATTATCCTCTTCTACTCCATCACGAGCACCTACCACCATATTATCTTCTTGGTGATTAGTTAACACATAATAATCATCTAATTTATTAATATCAAAATATACATTTCCGCCAGATACATATGCATAATCGTCTTTAATTAACTTTTCAATAATTTTAATATACATATCTATATTATCAGTAGCTGGTGAAATAATACTTGGTTTATCACAATTAACTTTATCAAAGTCCTTAAAAAATGCCTCTGTATAAAATTTAGCTATTTCCATTGCTGTCTTATTCTCTCTTTTTCTAGCAACTTCCATCTTATCTTCACCAGAGTCACTATCACTAGTTAAATGACCAACATCTGTAATATTCATAGCGCGAGTAACATCATAACCAAGATACTTTAATGTCTTTTCTAAGATATCATGCCCTATATAATTTCTAATGTTTCCTATATGAGCATAATGATAAACAGTAGGCCCACATGTATACATTTTAACCTCACGACCATGATTTGGAATAAATTCTTCTACTTTTCTAGTTAAAGTATTATATAAATACATAATATCACCTACCTGTCGGTATTATAACACAATATTAAAAAGATTTAAACACTAACTATATTACTAAACAAACTAAAAATAATTTTATCTATGCCACGAGCACCTTGTTCTAAGTAATTACACTCATCTTTAATCTTTTCAACATACAAAGAATAATCAATATCTAAATTATTATCATTACAAAAATCTTTTAACTTGTTACTAATAATCTTTTTAATATCCCTTTCAGTAAAGTCATTAAACAGTATTACCTTATCTATTCGATTAACTAATTCAACCCCTAAAAATGATTTAATCTTTTCTAATACCAACTGATAATTTCTATTAACAAATCCAATACTATTTTTATCACAACCTAAATTTGAAGTCATAAATATAACTGTATTACTAAAATCTATTTTCTCACCTCTTGAATTAGACATATATCCATCATCAAAAACCTGCAAAAACAATTTCAAAACAGAAGAATGAGCCTTCTCTATTTCATCAAGTAATATAACTGAGTATGGATTATATTTAACTTTTTCCAAAATATTATTCTTATCATTATAACCAACATATCCTGGATTAGAACCAATAATTTTACTAATTGAACTACTATCTTTATACTCACTCATATCAATTTTTATAAAAGAATCAGAAGAATATAGAGTTTTAGCATACTCTTTCGCCAAAAATGTCTTTCCTAGCCCACTTTTTCCAACTAATAAAAAAGATGACAACCTATTTTTTTGAATTTTACTAATACTTACATCTAAAATATCACTAATAATTTGTCTTTGACCAACTATTTTACTATTTAATTGTCTTTCTAATTTACATTTATCTAAATTAATAATATTTTTAATAGGTACCCTAGTCTTATCATAAATAACATCATATAATGTATCAAGAGTAATTTCCTTCCTTAAATTTTTTTTAGAAATTAAAAGATCTAAATTATTAATTTTATCCTTCAAATCAAATTCATTTGTACGTAAAACAGAAGCAGTCTTAAAATCATGATCTATAATAGCCTGATTCTTTCTAGAAATAGTTGTATTTAACTTACTAGTTAAATCTTTAACTCTCTTTTCATACTCATTATCTATCAAAAGAGTCTTAGTACAAGCACAATCTAGAATATCAATAGACTTATCTGGCTCCATCCCTCTTTTTAAATACTTGTTAGATAATTGCACTATTGCTTTAATGACATTATCACTTATTTTTATACCATGAAAATCTTCATAAGACTTTCTTATATTAAATAAAATATCTTCAGTTTCTTTAACTGTAGACTCTTCCACATAAATTTTCTGGAATCTTCTGTCCAGTGCCTTATCATCCTCTAAATATTTTGAATACTCTTCTCTTGTAGTTGCACCAATCAATTTTATTTTCCCTCTAGCTAAATATGGTTTTAAAATATTAGAAGCGTCTATTGCCCCTTCTGCTCCACCTGCACCTACAATAGTATGAATTTCGTCAACAAATAAAATCACATTTTTATCCTTTTCTACTTCTTTAATAATTTTACTTATCCGCTCTTCAAATTCCCCTCTATACTTAGTACCGGATATTAAAGAGGCCATTGATATATTAAATATTCTTTTATTATATAGTTCTCTAGGAACTAACTTTTTCTCAATACGTCTGGCTAACTCCTCAACTAAAGCTGTTTTACCAACTCCAGCTTCACCAATTAGCAAAGGATTATTTTTATTTTTTCTAAGTAACACTTCAATTATTCGATTAATAATTTTATCCCTACCTATAATAGGAGAAAAGTTATCATTACTTGCAATTTCATTTAAATCAACAGAATACTTTTCTATTGATAAAGACCTACAATTATTTCTAGAAGAAAAATTAAATTTACTAGAAAATTTTTCATATAATACATCTATATCTATATTCATTCCAAGTAATATTCTATTAGCAACACCTTCTCCTTCTTCCAACAATGAAAGAAAAAGTCTCTCTACACCAACTATTTGACTATTCTGCTTGCTATCCAAAATAGCATTTTCTATTATTCTCTTTAATAAAGGAGTAAATAAAAACCACTCACTTGCTGTATTACCCACACCTATTATTTTAACTATTTCATTTCTAAATTTGTCATAAGTTAAACCAAACCCTGCCATATATCTAGAAATAGATAAATCATTTTTTAAAATGGAAAGTAATAAGTGTTCACTACCTACATATGGATGTTTTAACTCTAACATTTCCTTTTTTGCCATTATTAAAATCTTTTGTGCTTCTTCATCAAATTTTGAAAACATATTTATCATCTCCTAAGATAATTTTAAAATTAACATACTCTGTTTTCAATAAATTACGTACAAAAAAAAATGACAAAAAAAATAAAAAAAAAGACTATTTAACATATGTCCTATTTTTTTTATTATATTCCACAATATAATTATCTCTTGAAAACACCTCAAAAAGTGCTTCCATATTCTTTTGATATCCTGATGATAAAAATTTACTGCTTATCTTACATGTTTCAATAACTGTATCTCGGTTAACAACTCCAATGTCATGACTACATCCTAAATCACATATATTACTAGTAACTTTTTCACCTTTAACATTTAAATCACCAAATACAACTTTATATCTTTCTATATCAGATACATGAGCATGCTCTCTAATTCCTGAGCCTTGTGGTAAATATAGATAACCATGCTCAAACCCATCTTCTTCTAAATTACCAGACTCTACTATTTTATAAGCAACACCAATAGCTATTGAAACTGGTAATACAGAAACTTTTCCTTCTAATATTTTATCTAATACACATTTTTCTTCTATTGTCATAAATTATTCCTCCTGTAAATGCACTTTAATAGTGTAACATACTAATAATATTAAGACAATAAAAAAGAAGCGCTAGGCTTCTTTACATTAAACTAAAGCTAATATAATAAATACAACTAATAATACAGCTAATAGTTCTAATACTAATTTCCAAACTGTTTTTAACCATTTAGTATATGGAATTTCTAAGTAAGTTAATGTTCCCATTAAGATTACACTTGTAGGAGCAACTAACATAGTTAATCCATAAACTGATTGGAATACTACAGCAACTATTGAATAATCAGAAGTACTCTTGATAATAGTTGGTAATACAACTAATGCACTTTGGAATGTATATGATGGTTCAACATTAAATACACTTGCTAAAATAGCAACTAAAGTTCCTGTAAAGATATTAAATTCTTTAGTTAAACTTAATAATCCATTGTACATAAATATATTAAATGATGCTTGGAAAGGTTGATATAAAGATAAAGTACATACAAAACATACATAGATTAAGAATACTATGAATGCTGGTGCTAAAGCCTTTTTAGCTCCTGCTACAAATGCATCAATAACTTCATCAGTTTCCATTTTATAAATGAATGCTAATAATAAAGTAAATAATACTATAACAATATTTAAATCATTAATAGTCCATGTTCCAAATGGATTAAAAGTACCTAATATCTTAGCAAATAATGGGAATTTGAATAATTCAAATTTAGTTACAGCCTCTGTTGCTTTTTCAAAAACAGTAATCTTAAATGCACCTGACCAAGATACTAATGATAATACTACAATAATAAATAATACACTTAAAACTGTAATAACTGGCCAACTAGAAACTTTCTTTCTAGCAGATACTTTTTCAGGAACAAATCCTTCAATTTCATCAACTTTTGCAACAACTTCTTTTTTAATTTTAGAAGCTGCTTTTGTAGCTTTTTTAGTAGTTTTGTTTTCTTGTTTCTTAATATACATTAATGTATTAAATATTAATAATACTAACCCTAATACTAAAATAACAATTTTAGCTAAAATTTCTGAAGTTATTTTACTAATATTTAAAGCTTGCATAATAACATTAATATTAGAATATCCAAATGTAGTACCAGCAATACCAATCATTGTAGATCCAACAACTGTTAAAGCAGCAACAACTTTGTCATATCCCATTAATAATATTAATGCGATTAACATTGGGAAAAATACAACTAATCCTAATTGTATTCCACCTACAGAAGTTAATACTGCAAGTAATACCATTATAATAGATAAAACTACTTTTTCCTTTCCTTTGAATTTAGTTACTAGTTTGTCTAATACAACACGGTAAGCAGGAATTTTTGATAAGATTCCATAAAATCCACCAACTATTAGAATATAGATAACTATATTACCAAAATAGCTTAGTGCTGCTAAAGTATTGTTTACTAGATCAAACAAACCAATTTGTGCACGTCCTTGTTCACTATATCCTGTAGTTGATATTGTTCCAACTGGGAATAACCAAGTTAGTAATACCATTACAAGTAAAGTAATAAGAACTACTTTGAAAATATTATGTTTTTTCATATTATCCCTCCCATTATCATTATACTAACTTAACACCAATTTTACAAGTATTTATAATTTTTTGAAAAAAAAAGATTCTATTTAGAATCTTTGTTATCATTCAATGGTCTCATCAATGGGAATAATATAACATCTTTGATATTATCAGAGTTTGTAAGTAATTGAACAACTCTATCGATTCCCATTCCCCAACCACTAATTGGAGGCATACCACATTCCATAGCTGAAATATAGTCATAATCCATAGGCATAGCTTCATCATCACCTTCTGCTTTTAAACGAGCTTGTTCTAATAAACGTTTTTCTTGTTCTTGAGGATCAACAAGTTCAGAATAAGCATTAATGATTTCTGCACCATTTATTACTAATTGGAAACGATCAGTTATTTCAGGATTATCATCATTAGCACGAGCTAAAGGACTCAAACTAATTGGATGTTCAGTTAAGAAAATTGGATTAATTACATTCACACGAGCAACTTTCTTATATAATTGATCAACTAAGTTTCCATAACCTAAGTTTTCAAGTGGTGTTTCACTATCTATTTCAATTTTATCTTCTTTTATTTTTTCTAATAATTTTTCTTTTGTATTATAAACACTTATATCAATATCACTGTAACGTAATATTAAATCTTTGAAACTTACTGCTTCCCATTCACCACTTAAATCTACTTCTTTATCTCCAACAGTTATTGTTAAAGTACCAAATAATTTCATAATAATTGATTGTAACATTTCACGTAAAAATTTCATGTTATCTTTATAATCATAAAATGCTGCATATCCTTCAATCATAGTGAAGTCTTGTAAATGAGTAGCATCCATTCCTTCATTTCTAAAACATCTAGCTATTTCAAATACTTTTGTAAATCCACCTACTACAGCTCTCTTAAGATATGTTTCAGGAGCTATTCTTAAATATAAATCAATATCTAATGCATTATGATGAGTAGTAAATGGTTTTGCAGTTGCTCCACTAGCTTTATTATTTAAAATTGGAGTTTCAATTTCAATATATCCAGCCTCATCTAAATAGTTTCTTATTTCTCTAATAAATCTAGATCTAAATAAAAATTTCTTTTTAGCTTCATCATTCATAATTAAATCTAAATATCTTTCACGATAAATAGTTTCTATATCTTCAACACCATGGAATTTTTCAGGTAATGGTTTTAAAGCTTTTCCTAAGAATTTAATACTACTTGCTCTAACTGTCTTTTCACCAGTATGTGTAGTAAATATTTCTCCCTCTACTCCAATAAAGTCACCTAAATCATAATTAGCTTTAAAATCTTTATAAGCTTCTTCTCCTATCATATCCATTTTAACAGAAACTTGAATTCTACCTTCAATATCACCTATAGTTAAGAAACTCATTTTACCCATTTTACGCATTAAAATAATACGTCCAGCTACTTTTACTCCTGTAACTCCATCTTCTAACTTTCCTGCTTCACTAAGTTCATAATTAACTTCAAATCTATCAGGATATGGATTATTAATATTTTTTAATTTTTCTCTTCTTACTAACTCTTGTTCACTTAATTCTCGCATACTTCTAACTCCTTCACTATATTATTTCTTATTACTTTTGTATTTGCAACTAAATCATGTAATCCCCTAGAACTCTTACTAAACATTACCATAAAAGCAGATATTATAACTACTGCATATTGAATAAACTGAATCGTCAATGCCCCATAAAAATATACATTTGAACTTGCAAATATTATTAAACTTAAAATAATAATATTAATAAATATTGAATTTATAATTAAAGATCTATATATTAAATCATTAATTGTAAGTTCACTTTCATCATTCTTAACAACTTTAATATGCATAACTTTTTTTCCTAATGTTTCACCATCATTATAAAATTGATAAACAACGAAATAAATTATGCTAAGAACCAATTCAAATAAATAAATAACACCGCTTTTTCTAGCAACCTCATAATTTATTTCAATAGATTCACTTAAATATGATTTAACATCTATTTTCTTGTCCATATATTTATTCATAATCTTTTGATTGGCACTATCTAATTTTTGTACACCTTCTGTATCATAAAAGGGTAATGATAACAATGATACAGCAAATGATATTAATAAAACATCAATTATATATGCCATTAATCGTTGTAAAAACAAAGCATTTTGTTTTTCATCTTTATTATTCACTATCTAACTCCTCCTTAAATTCTTTTAATATACAAATTATATCATGAATATTAGAAGTTTGATATATTTTATTTTTGATGACATTCCCATTCTTTATTCCCTTTAAGTACCATCCTATATGATTTCTAATTTCTAGTGACGCCACTTTTTCACTCTTAATAGCCTCTAAATAAGTTAAATGTTTTAATATCATATCTACTTTCTCTTGCAAAGAAACAGTACTATTATAAGACTTATTGTCCAAATAATCAACTGTATTCTTTATAAGCCAAGGATTTCCAAGTACTCCTCTACCTATCATTACAGCATCACAACCAGTCTCATCAATCATTTTTTTAGCATCCTCAGGTGTCTTAATATCACCATTTCCTATTACAGGTATTGAAACATTTTCTTTTACTTCTTTAATAACATTCCAATCAGCCTTACCACTATATCCTTGAGATCTAGTTCTAGGATGAACACATATTGCACTTGCTCCTGCTTTCTCAATAACCTTAGCAACTTCCACAGCATTAATATTATTATTATCCCAACCACTTCTTATTTTTACTGTAACTGGTATAGGAACTGCTTCTACAACCGACTTAACTATATCATATATTTTATCAGGTGATTTTAATAAAGCGGAACCTGCTTGAGCTCTAACTGCAACTTTTGGTACAGGACATCCCATATTTATATCAATTATATCAGGCTTCATATTCTCATAAATATATTTAGCAGCTATTACAAAAGATTCTTTATCACTACCAAATATTTGTTGAGAAATAGGCCTTTCTTCTTCTGTCATATAAAGCATATCTATAGTTTTTTGATTATTAAATGTGATTGCCTTATCACTAACCATCTCTGCATAAATAAGTCCACATCCCATTTCTTTGCATATTCGCCTAAATGCAGAATTACATATACCAGCCATTGGAGCTAAAACAACTTGGTTCTTTATTTCAACATTACCAATACTCCACTTCATACTATCACCTCCTTCATCCACATGTATTATACAAAATAAAAGAACTTATAACAAGTTCTATTTACTATTTTTCTTTTTTAATAAATCTCTAATTTCTTCAAGTAATAATACATCTTCACTCTTCTTAGGTTCTTCTTTTACTTCTTCCTTCTTATTTGTTTTTGCAATTTTATTAACAGTTTTTAATAAAACAAATAATACTAAAGCCATTATTAAGAAATTAATTACAGCAGTAATAAAATCGCCATATTTAATAACTTGTCCTCCATAAATTTTAAAAGTTCCACCTACTTCTGCTCCACCTATACCATTAATTAATGGATTAATAAAGTCTTCAGTTAATGCAGTAACAATTCCTTGAAAAGCACCACCAATGATAACACCAATAGCCATATCCATAACATTACCGCGTAAAATAAATTGCTTAAATTCTGAAACAAAACCTGTTCCTTTACCTTTTAACTTATCAAAATTTTCCTTCTTTACAACTCTCTTTGCCATAAAATATCACTCCTTTAGCTATATTATAATATAATTTAAACTATTTTCAAGAAAAAAAGAATTAGATTTAATTATCTAATTCTTTTAAAATTTCGGCTTTTGTCATCTTAGAATAATTTTTAATTCCTTTTTCTTTTGCTATTTCTTTTAACTTAGTAATAGACATAGATTCGTAGTTTTCATTATCGTCTTCTTCAGGCATCTTTCCATTTTCAACTAAATAATCAATTTGCTCTTTAGTTAATGTTTCATATTCTAATAATGCTTCTGCAATAAGTTTTAATAAATCTTTATTCTTATTAATTATTTCAGTAGCTTTATCATGACATCCATCAATAATCTTTCTCATTTCCATATCTATTTCATTTGCTACTTCATTAGAAAAATGTTGAGCTTTATTATAATCTCTTCCTAAGAATACACTACCACTTTGTTGTTCAAATTGTAATGGTCCTAAATCACTCATACCATATTCAGTAACCATAGCACGTGCTATCTTAGTAGCTTTTTCAAAATCGTTATGTGCTCCAGTAGTAATTTCTCCAAATGTAATTTCTTCTGCTGTACGTCCACCAAGTAAACCTGTAATTTCTTCTAATAAGTCAGTCTTAGTAGAACATAATTTTTCTTCACTTGGCACCATCATATTATATCCACCAGCTGATCCTCTTGGTATTATAGTTACTTTTTGAACATCACTAGCATTTGCTAATTTTAATCCGATAACAGCATGTCCTGCTTCATGATAAGCAACTAATTTACGATCGTTTTCACTATATTTATGTGATGTTTTAGCAGGTCCCATTAAAACACGGTCAGTTGCTTCATCTATTTCACTCATAGTAATTTTTTCTTTATTACGTCTAACAGTTAAAAGTGCAGCTTCATTAAGTAAATTTTCTAAGTCAGCACCACTAAATCCAGGTGTTCTCTTAGCTAAATTTTTAAGAGTTATACCATCAGCTAACTTTTTATTTCTAGCATGAACTTCAAGAATTTCTTCACGTCCTTTTATATCAGGTAAATTAACTGTAACTTGTCTATCAAATCTTCCTGGTCTAAGAAGAGCAGGATCTAATACATCAGGTCTATTAGTAGCAGCAATAATAATAATTCCTTCATTTTCTCCAAAACCATCCATTTCAGTAAGTAATTGGTTTAATGTTTGCTCACGTTCATCATGTCCTCCACCTAAACCTGTACCTCTTTGACGTCCAACAGCATCGATTTCATCTATAAAAATTAAACAAGGAGCATTTCTTTTAGCTTGTTGGAACATATCTCTAACACGACTAGCACCAACACCAACAAATAATTCTACAAAGTCAGATCCACTTATAAAATAGAAAGGAACATCAGCTTCTCCAGCTACTGCCTTAGCAAGTAAAGTTTTACCTGTACCTGGAGGGCCAAATAATAAAACTCCTTTTGGTATTCTAGCACCTAGTTTTTGGAACTTTTTAGGATTCTTTAAGAAATCAATTAATTCAGCAACTTCTTCTTTTTCTTCTTTAAGACCAGCAACATCTTTAAATGTTACTTTATTCTTATCACTGTTAAGTTTTGCTTTACTCTTTCCAAAATCCATTGAACTTTTATTTCCAGCCATTTGACGGCTAAAGAAATAGAAAGCAAAAGCAATTACTAATACAAATGGAAGTACATTAATTAATATATTTAATAAACTAGAAGAATCAGGATCTGCTTTAGCAGTAAATTTAAATTCCTGTTCATCACTAGCATCTACTATTTTTCTCATTACTTCATCCGATAATGGTAACTTAGCAAAAAAAGTTTCATTCTTCTTATAACTATCTAAACTACCACGAACTTCATAAGTATATGCAGTTCCACGAGTAGTTACTTCTAATTCTTTAATTTCACCTTTATCTAACTTATCAACAAATTCATTATAAGTTAATACATTTACTTTATTATTTAAAACAGTTGCAAAATAGAAAACACCTAACATTATTACTATTAAGAATAAATAAGGTAAAAGTCCTTTCTTAACTGTTTTTTTATCTAATTTACTATTCATACATTTCCTCCTTAACTATATTTCAATATTATATCATAGTTTTCAGTTTTTTTCTTATCATATTTAGATTTTTTTAATCCTGGCAACCAAACAATTCTACCCTTTGAATCTACAACTATAGGCCATAAATCTCTATCATTAAGTTTTATCTTTTTATCAATAAAAATATCTTTAACTTTTTTTGTACCATCTAATCCTTTAACAGAAATCTTATCACCTAATCTACGCGTTCTAATAATCAAAGGAAGAGTTATCTCACTACTATTTAATCTACAGATATCATTACTATTTAAAGTAGTAGCTTCTATCTTTTCAATAATATGATTATTAGGTAATTCAACATATTCAGTAAATTCAACTTCATAACTATCAATCTGTTCACTAACACGTTTTAATTCTAAAGTATTATAACTCTTAATAGCTAATACTTCATTTGGTAAATTAACTGTAGAATTAGCTCTATTACTATATATTAGATTAAGTAATAAATCTATATGCTTATCATTAATAAGAATTAAATCATCTTGATAAAATTCACTCATTAAATAATATAATATTTCTTTTTGAATAAATGAATCCAACTCTTTAAAGTTTATTAAATCTAGTTTTTCATCAACATATACTTTATCTAAAGCTTTGTTACGTTCTTTTTCGATGAATTTATCAGCCTCACTAATTACATTACTGAACTTTAAATATTTCATATGTATATTCTTATCTTCCTCTTTTAGGAATGGTAACACATATTTTCGATACCTATTTCTAGTATACTTATCCTTTGAATTAGAACTATCCACATAAAATTTTACATTATTTTCTATATCATAATCTTCTAATTCCTTCTTAGTATAATTTACTAAAGGTCTTACAATATCGTAACCATCCATATGAACTATCTTTTTAAAGCCACTATATCCATTTAAATTTGAACCTCTAGTAATTCTCATTAAAACAGTTTCTATTAAATCATCACCATGATGAGCAGTCATTAAATAATTAGCTCCATACTTTAATACAACTTCTTCAAAAAAATTATATCTTATATTTCTAGCTTCATTATGAAAATTATCATCACCATAATTAGTAATAGTCATAGTTTCAAACATTAAGTCATTATCAAGAGAATATTTTCTTATAAATTCTGCTTCTTCAACACTCTCTTTCCTCAAATTATGATTAACATGAGCAATAACCAATGATAAATTATATTTACTTCTAATCTTTAGTAACATGTCTACCAGTGCCATTGAATCTGGACCTGTAGAACACCCAATAACAATTATATCTCCATTATTAAATTTAAATGATTCTTCTATATTAATACTACTCATATTAATTCCTCCAAACATCCAGAAATATTATACCATGCAAAATAATCAAAGTAAATTAAAAAAAATACCCTATTCCTCAGGTATTTTTAATATAAACTCACCATCTTTTGAATACAAATATTTCTCTCTAGCATATCTAGCAATATAATCTGGATCTTGTAATTTATTAGCATCTACTTTTAATTCAGCTTCTTTTTCTTTCAAAGTAACATACTCTTTTTCTAACTCTTTCTTTTCTCTATACTTATCATATATTTCTACCCAGTATTTACCAATAGTAAAAGTAGTAAATCCAATAATTGCAAGTGAAATTAAGACCAAAGAAAATAGTCTTTTCCTCTTTTTACTTTTTTTCTTTGACATTAAATCACCTACCTTCTCACCTTAAATTATAAAACTAAAAACTAAATATTTAAATATTATTAAAGATTTTTTTTTAATTTTACATAAATTATACATATTAATTGCTATTTTTTCCACGATCGTAAGTTCCTACTAAATGGAAAAGGTATATAAAACCCAACTAATATGATTAATAAAAAATATATATGAATTATTCCATCATTTATTATATTAATAATATAAAAATAAAATATTGCCATAAGAAGTACAAATATTAACGTAAACAATATCTTAATAGCTTTCTTCTGATTAAATATATACCTATAATTAATATTAGTTAATATAGAAAAAACAACTCCATAAAAAAAAGAAAAAATTAAAGAAAATATTTGTAATTTTAAATTCATCATTTAAATAACCTATTAAAGATACTATTTTCCTTATCTTTTCCTGATTCTTCTGCATAACTAATATTATTAACTGTACCCTTTATTGATACATTTCCAGAAAGAGTATCAAGTTTTATTAATTCTAAATCTTCTCCATTTATTACTAAAAAGCCCATAATAGTTTCTAATAAAAACTTTTCCTTATCAAAATTTTCTATCTTTTTAACACCAGTAATAACTAAATTCTTTCTTTCCGACAAACTTATTCCATGACTATAATTACTAATAGTATCTTGTCTATTCATATTTTCCTCCCACTAAAATATATTCATCTAAATCAAAAAAAAGAACTAAAAATAGTTCTTTCTATTATTTTTCACTTTAGCATTAACTTCATAAAAATAGAATTCCTGGTCATCAATTTTTTGTACTTTATCTAATCTAACATTATAATCCAAAGAATTTTTTAATAATAAAACCTCTTGTTGACCATTACTCTCATTATTCTTTATCTTTATAGAATAATTTTCAGTGGAAAATATCATATCAGACAAACTATCATACTCATTAACTATTGAATATGGAGAAACAACAACAGGAACACCTGCTTCTATATTTATTTTATAAAATACTATTTTTCTCGCATCATTATCAAGAAAATTAAGTGTCTGATTTTTATCTAATGAAGTAGATATAAAAGCTCCCTGCGATAAATCTTCTACATGATCTAAATCATCAACAGAAATCAATCTATAAACTTGAATATCTTTTTCTGTTACAATCTTTGAAAAAGAATTTTCTAAATTATTATATACTTTTTTAGCAAATCTAATTAGAGAGAGATTATCACTAAAATCAACATCTTTAAATAAAGAATACTTAACAAATATATTATTTTTTCTACCAAGTACATTACCAAATTTTCTACAAATATCAAAAGATTCTTTTCCAACAAATTCTACCAATAAATTATCATCAATATCCATAAAGTTAGGAATACTTGATAACCTATTAATAAGATTAAAAAAACTGCTCTTATAAATCAAATAAGCATTACGTTCTAATTCCGTATAATTAGAGTACTTACTAGCTAAATTATTAAACTCATTATTTTTATTCATATGTTTACAAAGAAAAAAGATGCAAAGCACCTATTCTGCAGCATCCTCTGGGTCTTCTGCATTATTGTAAGCTTCAATAATTGCTTCTTCAAACATAGCTCTAACCTCAGGATTAATTGGATGTGCTATATCACGATATCCACCAGTAGCAGTTTTTCTACTAGGCATAGCGATAAATAAACCATTTTCTCCTTCAATAATACGAATATCATGTACAGCAAAGCTATCATCAAGTAATACTGATGCAATACCTTTCATACGAGATCCTTCTTTTTCAATCTTACGTACATTTACAGATGTAATCTTCATGTAATATTCCTCCCTCTTAAAGTTTTCACTTTATAAAGTAATTTTATAATAATAATTTAAAAAAAGCAATATTTTTAAATAATATAAAGACTTTTTAATCTATAATACGTAAATTTTCAATTAATACATCACTATAACTAAACGATTTAACTTTATTATCAGATAATGTAATAGTAAAAATTGCTGGATAAATATCCGTAATAACACCATCAAACTCTAATGATTGATTCCTAGTCCCTTTAAAAACAAAAGACTTCATAATGCCTTTATTTCTAATTACTTCCTCTCTTATTTTATCTATCATCATCTAGGATACCCCACATACATAGTACCATTAGTAATTATTCCTCCCATACCATCACTTCCATATTTTGTTTTATCAATAAGTTTTATTAAATCAATACTCCTGTTTTTATCAGAAAAAGCTAGTGAAGTCGCAATAATAGCCGGATCTAATGCATGAATATTTATTCTCTTCGGACTAGATGCAAAATTTGCACCAGATTTTATTAATTCTTCATAATTAGACTGACAAGCTCCAGCTACAATAATTAATTTATCCTGACTTTTTTCATATTTTCTAGCCTCTTTTACCGCATCTATAAAATTTATTGAATTCTGATATTTATCACCAGAATGATTTTTATAATAAGCATCATGCCCTGTAATAACCAAAATATCAGGTCTATATTCAGTAAGTAAATCTTTTATTTTAGAAGGCATATCAATCTCTAATAATGTGAGACCATTAGCTTTAACATTCATTTCCTTATAAAAATTCATACATCTTTTTAAATAATCTGAATCACCATCTATATGCAATATTTTACCCGGTAAATAAAAATACTGATTTCTATCCATTTTAATATCTCTCATATTTTCTTCAACAATTAGCTTATCGCCATCACTCTTAGTACTAGATTTCACTAAATCACTAATCAAACTATCTGCATATAATCTTAAATCGACTCCCTTAATAATAGCCATTTCATGATCTATAGAAACAATCTTAAATAAAATATCATGATTATGTGAAATTCTAGTAACATAATCTCCTACTTTAAAATTCATGCAACCATCTCCAATAAAATTTATGCAAAAAAAAAGAAAATATTCACTAAATTAAGCTATTAGCTAATTCAACAAATATTTCTATATCTAATTGTTCAGCCCTAACAGATAAATCATAACCATACTTAGATAAGACTAGAGAAATCTTATCTAAATCATATTGTTTTAGATTATTTCTAATATTCTTTCTTTTAAATTGAAAACTATCACGTACTAATCTTTCAAAAAATTTCTTATCTTTTAACTCTAATTTAGTATCTTTCTCTACAAACGAGATAACTGCACTATCAACATTAGGAGCAGGTATAAATTCTTCTCTAGGAACAAAAAACTCATAATTAACATCAAAATAATAATTTAAAAGCACTGTTATAGAACCATATGATTTATTACCAGCTTCTGTAGAAAATCTATCAGCTACTTCTTTTTGAACCATCATACAAATTTTTTTAAATTTAATATCACTATTTATAAGTTTCATTACAATAGGAGTAGTTATATAATATGGAACATTACTAACAAAATAAACATTATCATAATCATATTTTTTAATATCAGAAACAATATCCGAATTTAAAAAATCTTTATAAATAACATCTACATTTTCAGATTGACTTAATTTCTTAGATAATTCATTCTTCAAATCTTCATCTATTTCATAAGCCAATACATTCTTAGCAACCTTAGATAATTCTCTAGTCAAAATTGCCCCACCTGGTCCTACTTCAATTACCAAATCATTTTTAGTAATATTACATAAATTAACTATTTTTAAGACAACACTATTATCTCTTAAAAAATTTTGACCAAACTTTTTCTTAAATTTAACATCATATTTTTCCACAAAATCACCAGTTAAAATATAACACAAATACAAAATAACCTCAAGTTAAATAATTTCTAATTCTTCCTCTTCATAATCAATATTATTATTACTATTAATATGACTAACTAATTTATAAATATCATAAATAATTATTAAAAGAGCCGGGAATATAATAAATATAAACCAATTTTTTGGCTTAGAAATAAATTGTCTAACATAGCCTACTTTTGGTATTTTCAAAATAACTCGCCCATATATATCTTCTTTTTTTACTAAATATGGATCAACAGCATTATTAGCATCTCCCTTAGTTCTATAGTAATAACTACCATTCTCCATTTTTTCAATTCCCACTAGCCTATGAGTAATAATATATCCATCATACCTAGGATCATGAGTAACAAAAGTAATAATATCGCCAATTTTAATATTCGAAACATTTTCTCTCTTTATAACAATACCATCTTGTACATTAATATTTGGAACCATGCTAGGACTAACAATAACATATGTATCAAATAAAGGAGGTCTATTTTCATTAGTATTTATATTATGCAATATATTACCAAAATAAATTCCAAACAACAAAAATAGTATCATTAATAAAACAATAATTACATACAAAAATACCTTAGTGATAAAATGACCTAAGAATAAAATTTTATCTTTAAAAGACATATATTCACTAGAATTTATCTCTTCTCTATTCATTTTATCACCTCCTATTTTTTCTAATATCATAATATCACGTAAATATCAAAAAAACTATATTTAATAACATAAAAAAAGAGCACTTTACACATGCTCTATTTTTCTATTTTCGCATAAATACTAACAGATAAACTACACTGAATAGCTGTTTTCACTGAAGCCTTTTCATCTAACCATACTCTAAGTCTATATTTATCATTTATATTATCTACTATCTTATCACTATATAAAATCATATCATTCTTATGACTACCAATTGAACTTGTTTTTTTCAAACCTTTATATAACTTAGGATCAAACATTTTTACATATGTTCCTTCATTTTCTTTCTCTAAATAAACTTTTATTTGACTATCATCTAAATTACAATTTTCATCTTTTCTCAATACCAATTCATATTTTATTGATACATCATTATTCATTTCAGATTTAACATTAAAATCAAAGTAATGTGCTTTATTTGATAATTTCTTTCCAACTTCATCTTTTAATGGTATATATTCTTTCATATTAAGACCATTTACTTCTTTAGAATATACAACTGAAAGTACTTCTGTATCTGTCTGTATTTTTACTTTTTTATTTTGCTTATTTTTAAAAGAACACAAACCAACTACTAAACCAATTACAATAACAACAGTAAGTATAAGTACTACTACAATTACTTTATTATTTGATATTCCCTTATTATCCTTTTCCATATTTCCTCCTAATTAATAGCTCTTACACCAACAACTACTTCAAAATTCCTTTTTTCATTACTAATTGTATAATTATCAGATAACCACATTTTTAAATTCAATTTAATTACTTCGTTTTTTCTTATATTACCAACATATAAACTTCTAGAATCCATATTACTATTAGATACTTTTAAATCATTAAATATTAATACATCCGTTAATGGTCTGTTACTACTACCTTCACATAAATATAACTTAATATAATCAGCATTAATAGAATTTAAACTATTAATTTGTTTTACATATATTTCATATTTAGTACTACCATAAAAAGACTTAATGCTAAACTTTTCTCCATCATTCTTTTCAATAGCTATTTCATCACTAATAGGAGAAGAGTTATCAATTTTTATAGTTATATCCTTTTTATCGACAAAGTTAACTACGGCGTCACCAGATTGATTACTTATAAATAAAAACACTACAAACCCCATTATAAAAATTAATATCACACTAAAAATTATTTTTTTCATATTATCCCCTTCTAGTAACCCCATCTAACAATATCAAACTTAATATTTGATTGAGTTCCAAAACCACCAAGATTTTTCTGTGACTCAAATAAAAGATCTAAATGATTTCCCCTTATTGCTCCTCCTCTATCTAAGACAACTGCCATAATAGGTCCAGAATAACTATTTATATTATTTACTCTTATAACAGTTCCACAAGGTACACTTCTATCTGCCGCTAAAATTCTAAGTTTTCCATATTTCTTATCATTATAATAAATATTACCATTTCTAACGTTTTGACCACGACAAGCAGTAGTACCACCACAACCCTTACAATCAGGTCCATAAGCAGTTAACTTTCCATAAAAAGAAACCTCACCATTACCAACATTATTAATTGCCTCATTAAAAGTACTATAAACCTTAGGAGTTTTCACAACCTCTTTTTCAATCTTACGATATGATAATGATAAATTTGTTACTGGTACAGATTTTATATTATTAATATTACTTATAGTAGCAATTTCTTTTTTATTACCAGACGCAATAATAAATAAAAATAAAAAAACAACTAGTAAGCTACAAAAGTATTGGCCGTATCTATATAAATAATCCATAAAAACACCTCATACCTTATTAACTAAAGATTAGCACACTAATTATTTTAAGTCAAATATTTTGTTAGCATTATTAGTAGTTATTTCTTCCACTAAAAATACATCAACATTTTTAATATTAGAAATTTTCTCAGCAACTAGTGGAATATACTTAGAACTATTCTTTTTACCTCTAAAAGGTTCAGGAGTTAAATAAGGACTATCTGTTTCTAATACAATGTTTGATAAATCTACATTTTTTATTACTTCTCCTAATTTACTATTTTTAAAAGTAACAACTCCGCCTATTCCTAATAAGTATCCCATTTTAATATAAATATTAGCAGTTTCTAAACTACCTCCAAAGCAATGAATAACACCTCTTAATGTAGGATATTCTTTTAGAATATTAATAGTATCTAAAACAGCATCACGACTATGTATTACTACAGGCAAATTAAGTTTCTCTGCTAATTGTAATTGATCCCTAAATAACTTCTTCTGTTTATCAATATCATCTTTACCATAATAATAATCAAGTCCAATTTCACCAACACCAACTACTTTAGAATTATTTTTAATAATATCTTCTAATTCCAATAAACTATTATCATTTATTTCATTAACTTCAGATGGATGATATCCTAAAGTTACATAAACACAATCATATTTTTTTGATAATTCTATAGATTCCAAAATAGAATCCCTAGTGCAACCTGAAATTATTACTTTTTCTACACCAGCCAATATATTATCATTTATTATTAAATCTATATCATCATAATCCTCTTTTGATAAATGACAATGTGTATCTATATACATAATATCTCCTCCAAAATAAAAATATCATATTAATGATATTTTTTCCATCTATAATACTTAATTTCTAAATAATAAAAACAAAAACCAGATAAATAAATAGAATCTAGTATATCTTTACTATTTATACTATAAAAAAATAATAAAACTATTATTAACATACAAACTACATCAAAACCATACTTATTCTTTAGTCTATCTATCATAATTTTCTCCTCACTAAAAAACAACTACCCTCAAAATATAGCATAAAAAAAGGTTATAGAAAATAGCTTCTATAACTTTATTTTTATTTTTACATAAAATTTACATTACTCTTGAAAGAACTTATCTTTATCAATTCTTTTAAATAAAATTTCTGGAGTACCCAAAGTATACTCATTATTCTCCAAATAACATAAATCTTCTTTATCATTATTAATTTGTTTAATAATTTCTTGAGAAGTACTTGTAATAAAAGGACTTAATAATCTAGCACATACTCTTATTGATTCTAATAAATTATATAAAACAGTTTCTAATCTATCTAATTTATCTTCATCTTTAGCTAATATCCATGGAGTTGTTTCATCAATATATTTATTACTTAATCTAAGTACATTAAATATTTCGCTAATCGCATCACTAACTTGAAGATTATCCATTTTTTCTGTAACAGCACTATCTAAAGCATTAATACTATTTATAAAATCCTCATCCATACTATCTGAAATACCTTTATTAGTAACTTTTCCATCAAAATATTTATTAGCCATAGAAATAGTTCTTTGAACTAAGTTACCCAAAATATTTGCTAAATCGCTATTTATTCTTTCAATTAATAATTCATAAGTAATATTACCATCACTAGAAAAAGGTATTTCATGAAGTAAATAATATCTAACTGCATCTACACCAAACTTTTCTACTAAATCATCTGCATATATAACATTACCTTTACTCTTACTCATCTTATCTTCATTAGTTAATAACCAAGGATGTCCAAATACTTTCTTTGGTAATTCAATTCCTAATGACCATAAGAAACATGGCCAATAAATAGTATGAAAACGAATTATGTCTTTTCCAATTAAATGTAAATCAGCTGGCCAGTACTTTTTAAATTGATCTGTCTGACTATCAACATCATATCCAATATTAGTAATATAATTAGTTAAAGCATCTAGCCATACATAAACAACATGCTTAGGATCAAAATCAACAGGAATTCCCCAAGTAAATGAAGTACGTGAAACACATAAGTCTTGTAATCCCAGTTTTATAAAATTATTTAACATTTCATTTTTACGTGCTACAGGTTGAATAAAATCAGGATTTTCTTCTATATATTTTTCAAGTTTTTCTTGATAATTACTTAATTTAAAGAAATAAGCTTCTTCACTTTGTTCTTGTACTTCTCTTCCACAATCTGGACATTTTCCATCAACTAATTGACTCTCTGTCCAAAATGATTCACAAGGAGTGCAATAAAGCCCCTTATATTCACCTTTATAAATATCACCTTTATCATACATTTTTTTAAATATATGTTGAACTACTTCTTCATGATGTGGATCTGTTGTTCTAACAAATTTATCATAACTTGTATTCATTAAATCCCAAATATCTTTAATTTGTCCTGCAATATCATCAACAAATTCTTTTGGTGTTATACCTGCAGCTTTAGCTTTTTCTTCTATTTTTACACCATGTTCATCAGTACCTGTTTGAAAATAAACATCATATCCTTTTAATCTTTTAAATCTTGCAATTGCATCTGCCAATACTATCTCATAAGTATTTCCTATATGAGGTTTACCAGAAGTATAAGCAATTGCTGTTGATATATAAAATCTTTCCATATTATCTCTCCTCTTTACTATATATTTTATTACTCAAATAATTATTTAAAATTTTTCTACTTGGCTCACATAATTCTTTAGGCATTTCACTAAACCAACCATAAGAAGTAAATTCTAATCCATCTTTTAGCTTTACTTCTCCACTATATTTTTCTACAACCATACCAATAGTTACATAATGTGCATAATCATTAAGATCATTAGAAATAGATACCAGCTTTAAATCACTTTCTAATACATCAAGTCCTACTTCTTCTTTTAATTTTCTTTTGGCAGCAGCTTCAAATGATTCTAAAGGTAACATTTTACCACTTGGTAAAGTATAAGTGCCTTCCAATCTCATTTCACTATCTGCTTCAAATGGATCAGAACTTCTCTTTATAAGCAATAATTCACCCTTATCATTATAAACAAGTATTCCTATTCCAACCCCAATTTTCTCCATATGCACACCTCCAAAAAAAAATTATTATAAATATAAGGACGGATATATCCGCGGTACCACCTTATTTCATAATAATCATATTATACACTTAAATAGTTAACGCCTATCTACGATTATACCTACATATCGATATAATAGTTCAGAAGCCATAATTTATAAAATATTTATACCCTTTTTCACCAACCGAGCTCTCTAAAATAAATAATTTTTTATAAATCTCTTCATCAAAACATTTCAAATATGCCCTAGTATAACATAAAATAAATTATTCTTCAATATGCTTTCCTAAAAATTGAGAAACTATATTAGCTAGCTTTTCTTCCACCTGACTAATATCATTATTTTCAGAAACAATTAATACAAGCCCAATCGCATCACCATTCATAATAATTGGAGATATTACATAACTAAGATTATCCTTTTCTCCATTAATAAGTTCTACTTCATGACTATGATTTTCTATTACCAGTTTTCTACCCTTCATAATAGATTCCAATAAACTTGATATATTCTTATCAATAAATTTTTTTCTTAAACTACCAGAACCAGCTATAAATTTATCTCTATCTGTAATAAATACATTTTTATTAATAACACCATTAGTTATATCAACCAATTGTTTTGATACATCCCCAATATCATCCATCTTAGAAAATTTCTTTAACGCTATCATTTCTCGGTCTACAAATATTTCTAAAGACTCTCCATCTCTAATTCTAAGAGTACGGCGTATTTCTTTCGGAATAACAATTCTTCCTAAATCATCTACTCTTCTAACAACACCTGTTGATTTCATATAATTATTCCTCACTTTCCCATACTTTTATTTTCTCTTTTTTACAGCTTTTTATACCTATTTTCTTTCCCACTTATATTATAATAAATATTCCCAGTTTTTCCCTTGGAAAATATTTCCATATTTTAGAAATAAACAAAAAAAAGACATATTTAATATGTCTATTTCATCTTATCTTCATTTAATAAATAAGAATTCATCTTTGTAAATATGTATCTTTCTCCCTGCTCTTTGACTCCATTAATTAGTGTTGTATCTTTTACCAATACTTTAAAATCAACACTTTCAAGCAATTGCTTAACATATGTCTTAGTAAGAAATTTAATAATATCACTACTAATTTTTTCCTGCTTTTTATCATCTGTATCTTTTGTAAACACTGTATTTACATTGTTTACGATATTATTATTAATTTTTAAAATTATTTTATCTTTTAACTCTTTTTTTACTTTTTTATTAAAATCATTAAAATCTTTTTTATTAAACTTAATTACATCATTATCTTTAACAGGATTAAAAGATTCTATTATTTTATCAAACAACTTTATTCTTTCATCCTTGATTATTAAAATATCTTTTTTAATATCTTTTCTATAATTATCTATAAGTTTATCTAATTTTTTTGTATCTAAAACTACTTTTTGTTTTTTAGCTAAATCTAAAAACTTACATTTTATTATATCCATAGAATCAAGTGGAGGTTTATTAATAAGAGACATAATATCCTCTTCTACTAATATTTTTGAATTATTCTTTAATATTTCTCTTATTGCATTCTTATAATTATTTTGATGTTGTATTTGAAAGTCCTTGATATCCTGCATAATTATTTACCTCCTAGCATTGTAAGTGTAGCAACCATTAAAATTTTAGTCAATACTATTTACAAAAATTTTCACAAATTTTACTCAATAAATCTACTAAATAATAAACAGGATGCTTATCTAATTTAATTATATCCAAAACAATAATTAAATTACTTCCTCTACTTACAAATCTAAACATTGGACTAACTTCAAATGCCATTATAAATACTTCATCAACATCAATCTTCTCAACTAACTCTTTATTAAATACTAGTTCAATAGAATTTTTGGTTTGTCTAACAGTAGTAATATTTAATTTCTCTGCTAGTTTTTCAAACCACTCTTCATACATATAAACAATTACATCTTCTTCTAATTTACCAAAACGATCTTCTAATTCTTGTTTAACAGAAATTAACTTATCATAAGAATCAATTTCACTAATTTTTCTGTGAATTTCAATTTTTAATTCATCTTCTGATACATACTTATCATCAATATGTGTACTAACATTAAGTAATGGTTGTTTATCAGTATCCTCATCTTCTTCAACAATATTACCCTTTTTACGTTCAACTTCATCATTTAATAATTTTAAATATAAGTCAATTCCAATTGAGTCAATAAATCCAGCTTGTTCACTTCCTAAAATATCACCAGCTCCACGAATAGATAAATCTCGAGTAGCTATAGAAAAACCACTTCCTAAAGCTGTAAATTCTTTTATAACATTTAATCTTTTAACTGCAGTTTCTGTTAAAACTTTTGAATTATTATACATTAAATAAGCATAAGCAAATTTATCACTACGTCCAACTCTTCCCCTAATTTGATACAACTGACTAAGTCCAAATCTATCTGCATCCATAATTATAAGTGTATTAACATTAGGAATATCAATACCAGTTTCAATAATTGTCGTACAAACTAATACATCATACTCATGATTTATAAAATCAATAATTTTATTTTCTAACTCACTTTTTGACATCTGACCATGGGCACTAGTTATTCTAGCATCTGGTACCAATTTCTGAATTTTAGAAACCTCATCATCAATAGACTGAACTTTATTATATAAAATAAATATTTGTCCATCTCTAGATAATTCTTTATAAATAGCATCTCTAACTAATTGCATATTTTCTTCAATAACATAAGTTTGAACAGGATATCTATTAACAGGTGGTGTTTCAATTAAAGATAAACTTCTTATACCAGCTAAGGACATTTGTAAAGTTCTTGGAATTGGTGTAGCTGTTAAAGTCAATACATCAACATTAGTCTTGAATTCTTTTATTTTTTCTTTATGTTTAACTCCAAATCTTTGCTCTTCATCTATTATTAATAACCCTAAATTCTTAGGTTTAATATCATCACTAAATAGTCTATGAGTTCCAAATACTAAATCAATAGTACCATCTTTTATACCATTAACTATTCTTGTTACTTCTTTTGGTGGAGTAAATCTATTCAAAAGAGCAATAGATACAGGAAAATCTTTAAATCTCTCTAAAGCATTTTTATAATGTTGATCAGATAAAATAGTAGTTGGACATAAAAACAACACTTGCTTAGAATCTAAAATAGCCTTAAAAGCAGCTACAAAGGCAACTTCTGTCTTACCAAAACCAACATCACCACACAATAATCTATCCATCGGAACACTTTTTTCCATATCTTCTTTTATTTGACCAATAGCTCTAATTTGATCCTTAGTCAAATCATATGGAAAATCATTTTCAAAATCTATAATCATTTCACTATCAGGTGAAAATGCAAATCCATTTCTAGATTGCCTTTCGGCATATAATTCTAGTAATTTATCTGCCATATCATTAACTCTATTCTTAACACGATTCTTTGTCTTAATCCATTCAGTACCGCCAAGTTTATTAACCTTTGGATGAGCCCCCTCTTTACCAGAATATTTACTAAGCAAATCAATTTTTTCAACAGGAATATATAATTTATCTTTACCTTGATAATAAACTTCAATGTAATCCTTTACTACTCCTGATAATGTAAGTGTTTTTATACCATTATAAACACCAATACCATGTACATTATGTACAACATAATCACCAATATTAAGTTTATTAATATCATCAATCGTAACAGCATACTTATACTTATTACTATACTTTTTATTTTTTTCTTTTATATTAAATAATTCTGTTGAAGATAGAAAAACATACTTATCATATATAAATCCACTATTAATTTTATATTCAACTATATTTACACAATTTTCATAAATATTATCAATAGTTGTTTCACAAATCTTCATATTTAATACTTTAATTATATTTCTAATTTGATACTTATTTAAACAAATCACAACTGTCTTATCATTACTGATACACTTTCTAATAAAAGCATTAATCTTTTCACTATCTTCATTAAATTTATTAATAGTTTTAACATCATAACGCAAAATATTATTATTAGAAATATTATTAATATTCATATAATAGATTGATTGATCTGACTGAATATCAAATAAAGAAAACATATAATCTAAATTATATTCAATATCTTTAGTTTCTTTATAAGTTGTTATATCACTTAATATATTAGTATATCCAACTTTTAATTGTTCATAATCTTTATATACTAAAAAAGCATCATCCAAATATTCATAAATATTTGAAACTTTCTCATACTTAGGTAAATATTTCTGTTTTCTAAAATACTCTTCTTCCACATTTTTTGTGGATAAAAATTCCGAACAAGGTTTTATTGTAATAGAATCAACTTTTTTTATAGACTTTTGTGTCTCAGGATCAAAATATCTAATAGAATCAATCTCATCACCAAAAAATTCTATTCTAACAGGATAATCTTCATCCAAAGGAAAAATATCAATAACAAAACCCCTTACAGCAAATTCACCAGTTTTATTAACAATTGTATCACGACTATAACCACTATTTATAAATTTTTCCACCAATTTCTGTGGATTAAATTCATCACCTATTTTTAAATCCACAAAAAATTGTTGATAATTTTTTTTAGTTGGTAAATATCTCAAGTATCCCATCAAATTTGTAATAACTACTATTGGTTTATCTAATAATGTATTATTAATAGTTTCAAGTCTAGAGTACTCTAAATCTGGACTAATAGCTAATGCCTCACTAGTCAAAAAATCATCCATCGGAAAAAGATACACATCATTAGTATAATTTTCTAATGAGGAATATATTTTATTAGCTTCATATAAAGAATTTACAACAACTAATATATTTTTCTTTTTTTGAGCAAGTAAATTGTTTAAATAAACAGCAAAAAACTCATCGGTACCAAAAGAGATACCCATGTCCTTTTTTACATCTATATTTATTAAATTATCAAAAACATTCATAATATCACCTATTTTTACGATTATATTTATTCATAAGAGATGAAAAATCAATATTTAGATAATCATCAATGACTAATTTTAATTCATTAAATAAATTTTCATATATATTAAGATCTTCTTTAGAAAACTTAGATAAAACATAATCCTTAGTATCATAATCTTTATTATTAGATATACCAACCTTAAGTCTTTTATAATTCTGACTACCTAAAGCTTTTTCAATATCTTTTAGACCATTATGTCCTCCACTTGATCCCCTATCCTTTAATTTAAAATTTCCTACATTTAAATCTAAATCATCTGAAATAACTAAAATATCATCTAAATCTATTTTGAAAAAATCAACATAATTCTTAACAACCTCACCACTTAAATTCATATATGATTGTGGCTTTAAAAAAACTATTTTTTCTCCATTAATAAGAGTTTGAATATATAATCCATTATTTTTACTCTTCCAATTACTATCTATATTTTTATAATTCAAATACTTATCAATCATAATAAATCCTATATTATGTCTAGTTTTTTCATATTCCTTACCAGGATTTCCAAGACCAACTATTAACTTCATAAAAACCTCCTACGAATCTATATGATATTCTTTATAAACTATTGATTTAGCAACTCCTCTTTCTTTAGCAACCAATTTTATAGCTTCTTTATCAGACATACCATCTTCTACATATAATTTAACATGTTCTACAATTGAAAGATTACTATAATCAACAACTTCAGTATTACCTTCAACGACTAAAACCATTTCTCCTTTCATTGTATCACTAATATCTATTAAATTACTAATTTTATCACGATAAATCTCTTCATGTATTTTTGAAATTTCCCTATTTATACTAATATTTCTATCCCCAAATATTTCTAACATATTTGTAAGTGTTTTTTTTATACGATGAGGAGCTTCATAAAAAATTAATGTATATTTTAAATCCTTCAAACTTTGTAATTCTTTTCTTTGTTTTGATTCCTTAGCATTTAAAAATCCATAAAATAAGAATGGTGAAGGATTAATACCAGCACAAGTAAGTGCAGGAACAAAGGCAGTTGCACCAGGCAAACTAATAACATTAAATCCACTTTCAATAACATATTTTACAACAACATAACCAGGATCACTAATAATAGGAGTACCTTGATCTGTAACCAAACCGAGATTATATCCTTCTTGCAAATATTTTATAACATTATCTTTAATTTTCTCCTCATTATATTCATGACAACTAACTAATTTTTTTTGAATATCATACTTTTTTAACAATTTACCTGTTTCTCTAGTATCTTCACATAATATCATATCAACAGTCTTCAAAGTATTTAAAGATCTAATAGTTATGTCCTCTAAATTACCAATTGGAGTTGGGATTAAATATAAACTAGCACTATCATCATAACTCTTTTGACTCATTTTATCACCTCCGTAAGAAATTTTTCATATTCCTTCGTCTTATTATTAAATTCATCATATAGAATAAAAGGTTTTTCTACTTTTAATCCACTGCGACCATTTTTTATACCTTCAAAGAAAAATAAACTAGCATCCTTAGAAGGATTATCATAAACAAATCTAATTCTCTTTGGCTCAATATTATTGTTTTTACAAAGATTTAAAGCTTCATAAAACCTATCTGTTCTTATAACTAGAGCTAACCTACCACCATTTTTTAATAATTTATTGGAAATAGATATTATTTCACTTAAAGTTATTTCTATTTCATGCCTAGCAATTGCTTTTTCCTTTGACAAACTTATTTTATCATTATTACTAAATTTAAAATATGGTGGATTACAAGTAATCAAATCTACTGTATTTAAATTATCATCATTAACATAATCTTTCATATCTATATTTAATATTTCTATTTGATCTTCCAAATTATTATATTTAATTGATTTATTTGCAAGTTGAACCAATTCATTTTGTATCTCTATTCCTATTATTCTCTTATCAGTACGAAGTGACATAACTAAAGGAATTATACCATTACCAGTACCTAAATCAATTATTTTCTTATCACTCAAATTAATATTTACAAAATTTGCTAGTATTAAACTATCCAAAGAAAAAGAAAAATATTTATCACACTGATAAATTTTCCTATTTTTATATCCAACTATATCATTTAGAACTTCCATTTTTCTTATCCTTTGAAAACTCTATTATTCCCTTTTCTTTTAAGTCAACACTATATGTTCCCTTAAATACATCAACACTAACAACCTTACCCATACCTAATTCAGTATCAGCAACCATTCCAACTTTAGGCAAGTCTTTTTTTAATTCTGTATATACATCATCTTCATACCCTAAACAACAAAGTAATCTTCCACAGATACCATTAATCTTAGTAGGATTTAATGCCAACATCTGATTTTTGGCCATATTAATAGAAACACTATTAAAATCAGTTAAAAATGAATTACAACATAAAAATAAACCACAAGGACCAAGACCACCAATTTTCTTTGACTTATCTCTAACACCTATCTGTCTCAATTCAATTCTTGTTTTATATTTTTGGGCTAATTTCTTAGCTAATTCTCTAAAATCGACTCTATTATCAGAAACAAATGAAAATACTAATTGACTTTTATCTAAAGTATAATATGCATCAACAAAACTCATATCTAATTCTAATTTATTACTAATTTTTTTTGCATCTACTAATGCCTTTTCTGCTAATTCACGATTAGCAATCACCTGCTTTTCATCTTCCTTTGTAGCTAATCTAACAACAGGTTTAAGTGGTAATATTAAATTTTCTTTTTTTTCTTTTCTTACATCAGATTTTAATATACCAAATTGCAATCCATTTTCAGTTTCCACAACAACTTTATCACCTTTTTTTAAATCTAAACTATTAGGTGAAAAGAAATAAATACTATTCGATACATCAAAACTAACTGAAACTACATCATACATATTTATACCTCCACAAATTTAGCAAAAATAGAATCTAACCATATCTTATAATTTACATTATATACTAAATTAGATATTTCATTTTCAATTATCGAAATAATTTTTGTGATTTTACTAATTTCTACATTTTCTAGTAATAAACATACTTCATTATTAAAGCCTTCACCAGATACCAATTTACAATTCAAATAATTAATTAAAATTTTTTCCAAACATAAAATTTTTTCTCTAGCGGCTTCTTTATCAAGCAATAAATTTTCTGTAATATATTTATAATGTACAAATAAATCATTACCATTAATAATAAATTTTAATAATTCTAAAATTTGATTATCCACGTCTAAATCAGAATTTTCTTTTTCTAAAGTTAATATTTGACAACGAGATAATATTGTATCTAATACTTTATATCTATTATTAGTAATTAATATAGCTATTATATTTTCTTCCGGTTCTTCCAAAAACTTTAAAATTGTATTAGCAGAAGAAGCATTTAATTTATCAGCATCCTTAATGACATAAATACGTTTATTATCTAACAACGACTTGTTTTGATATTCATCTTTTAATTCAATAAGTTGAGACTTTTTTATCCACTGACCATCTGATTCAATAATTTTCAAATCTGGATAATTATCATTATCAATCAAATTACAAATTTTTAATTGATCTTCACTCAAAGAAGAATTCTTAAGATCTGATATATTTAACAATATCATTTTAATAAATTCTTTAATATATTTTATATCGTCATCATAAGAATTAACTTCAATCAAATATGAATGAGATAATTTATTAAATTGAATTATCTTACTTATAACATCAAAAAAATTTTTTTGTTTTTTCTTTAATTCATCCATATTTACCTCTCACAAAATCAAAACTTTAAATAAAACAAGTGCTAGTAAAAATGGAGTTCCTAAAATAGATATCATAAATAAAGTCACACTATTTATTGGAACAACCATATTAAAATTAACTGCTATAAAATTATAACCATATAAAATAAACGCACCGCAAATAACATTTCTCAATAATTTTCTCATATAATCTCCTTTTCTAGTAGAAGACTATGACCAAATTACTTTTTTATTCTATTTTTTTTCTATCATTTAAAGCTCTTTCTAAAGTTAAACTATCAACATATTCCATATCAGCACCTATAGGTACACCACTAGCTAATCTTGTAATAGTAATTCCCATACCATCAAGAATTTTATTTATATATAATGCTGTTGTTTCTCCTTCAATACTAGGCTTAAAAGCCAATATTATTTCTTTAAATTTTTCATTTTTTATTCGATCGATTAATTTATCCAATCCAATATCTTCTGGATTAATACCATCTAAAGGAGAAATAAGTCCTTGTAAAACATGATACTTACCAGTAAAAACACCTAACTTTTCAAATAAAAATACATTTTTAGTATCTTCAACAACACATAAAATATCATCATTTCTAGAATTATCAGAACATATAAAACATAAATCATTTTCAGTTAATGTATTACATTTTGAACACAAATGAATATTATTCTTAACCTCACCTAAAGTTTGCGAAAATAATTCTATTTGTTCATCTTCTAAATCTAAAATAGCAAAAGCTAATCTTTCAGCAGTCTTTTCACCAATACCTGGCAAACATTTAAATGATTCAATTAAACTTTGAATACTATCAGGATACATTTATCTAAAATAAACCTGGTATGGAATTACCAAATTTTCCCATTTTCTTTTCTGTCATTTCATCTACTTTTTTATTAGCTTCATTAATTGCTACTACAATCATATCTTCTAACATTTCAATATCATCAGCATCTAAACTATTTTCTTTATTTATTTCTACCTTTAATACTTCTTTTGTACCCTTTACAGTAACTTTAACTAAAGAACTTTCCCCAACAAATTCTGTTTTATCAATTTCTTCCTTAGCTTTTAACATATCTTTTTGCAAAGCTTGTGCTTGCTTCATCATTGCTTGTATATTCATAAAAATCTCCTTTTTCTATTCATATTCGACAATATCACCAAATAGATCAACTGTACTACTTGATATTATATCATCATTTTCTTTTTTCTCAAATATCTTTTCCGGCTCATCCTCTATAACAAATTGATTACCATTCTTTAAAGTTTCAATATATTTTTGCTTATATTTTTCCCACTCATCATCAGTAATTATAGCAAAATTTTTATTTGAGTTTGTAATTTTTGAATAAACATCACTTATTTGATCTAAATTAACTAAGTTTTGTTCAACTATTGAATCATATTCATAACTAATTACTATATTATCCTCACTAACAACTCTAATCTTAGAATTAAGAATTTCACAAACTAAATATCCTATTTCTTGATCAAAGGTATAATCATTTAATAAATTTATATTTTCTAATTCTTTTTTTAATAACTGTTTATTAGCTTTTGCAAGTGTGTTATTAACACGAACTTTCATTATGTCATTAATATTTAAAATCTGTGAACCAGAAACACTATTAGTTGCAATCGCAGGTTTAGTAAAAGAAACATTTGCTTTTTCTTCATCTATAGTTTCTTCTGTTTTTTTATTTGAAACATCTTGCCTTACTTTATCCACAGAAACAGTTTCAGAAATATTTTCATTAGCAATAGGTTTTACTGTTTCAGATACAATTTCTTTATTAAAATTAATTGTATTTTCAATAAAATTTAAAATTAAAATTTCCACATATATCTTTGGATTATTACTTTTTTTAATATCGAACATATTTTCGTTAATGTTATTTATTAATTTTTCTAACTTCGCTATCTCATTAACTGAAAAATCATCAGTATTTTTTGTTAAATAATAGTTAACAATATTATCCCTAAGATAATACATAATTTGTTGTAATACTTGAATAATATTTTTTCCACCATCATAAATTTCATTAATAATTTTCAATACACCTGAAATATCACCATCTATAATTAATCTACAGATATTTTTCAAATCACCTTTAGTTAGTAATTCATTTATCTCAATATACTTATCATATGTAATATGTTCGCTAGTATATGACGAAATTTTATCTAACATACCTATTGAATCTCTCATACCTCCATCAGATGCAATAGCTATAGATTTTAAAACATCATAATCTACAGATATATTTTCCGAATCACAAATTTTTCTCAAATTATCAACAATGTCATTTTCACTAATTCTCTTAAAAGAAAAACATTGGCATCTAGAAACAATAGTTTCAGGAACTTTTTGTGGATCAGTCGTAGCTAAAATAAATATTGCATGCTCTGGTGGTTCTTCTAATGTCTTTAATAATGCATTAAATGCACCAGTAGATAACATATGTACCTCATCTATAATATAGACTTTATATTTCAATTCAGCAGGGACTAACGAAATTCTATTTCTCAATTCCCTAATTTCATCTACACCATTATTTGAAGCAGCATCCATTTCAATAATATCAACACATTCTTTTTCATAGGAATGAACACATCGATTACATTTTCCACAGGAATCACCATTTACAGGACTTTCACAATTTACTGCTCTAGCAAATATTTTTGATAATGTTGTTTTACCTGTACCCCTAGGACCAAAAAACATATATGCATGTCCTATTTTTCCAGTTATTATCGAATTTTTTAAAGTTTGAACAATAATTTTTTGACCAAAAACATCATCAAAATGTTGTGGTCTATATTTTCTATATAAAGCTTGATACATAATAAAAATCTCCTTTAAAATCAACTATATTATAACATATTTAATATACTTATATTTACTTTTTACGTTGTTTTTGAAAAAATTCTTGCATAATTGATTTAACTTTATCCACAGCTATATTATTATACACATTCACACCTTTATTTACTTTATCGCTTTTTAATATTTCATTTATTATTTTATTATTATTTTCATCTAAATTAGATAATCCACAATAAATGTTATTAATTCTAGCTTGTTTAATAGCACTCGCACACATAGGACACGGTTCTAAAGTAATATATATATCACAATCTATTAATCTCCAATTATTCAATACTTCAGAAGCAGTTTCTATAGCGATTATCTCCGAATGTTTTGTAACTTTATTCATACTTTCCTTTTTATTATGTGCTTTTGCTATTACTTTGTCGTTTTTCACAATGACACACCCTACAGGAACTTCATCTTCCACTAATGCTTTTTTTGCCTCTTCTATTGCCATATTCATATATTTTATATTCATATAAATCACTCCAAAATAAAAGTGCACATAAAAGTTAATTGTTAAGGCTGCTATCTTCCGATCCTGACCTAGTTCCAACACTTTTATTGCACGTATATATTCTATTATATTTTTATATGTTTGTAAATATATTTGTTTATATTCAATCCGAAATAAGTAAACATATATAACCAATTGATATTATTTCCCAGAAAATATTCTATTCATGTTCCACGTGGAACATATACTTATACATTCTACCTATTCATAATTATTTCCCGGGAAATATTCTATTCATGTTTCACGTGAAACATATACTTATACATTCTACCTATTCATAATTATTTCCCGGAAATATTTTGTTCATATTTCACGTGGAACATATATTTATGTATTCTATCTACATATAATTATTTCCCAGGAAATATTCTGTTCATGTTTCACGTGGAACATATACTTATGTATTCTACCTTCATATAATTATTTCCCGGGAAATATTTTATTCATGTTTCACGTGAAACATATACTTATGTATTCTACTACATATAATTATTTCCCGGAAATATTTTTATATACGCCACATATGAAATACACATATTAATATATCTACTAAATTTCAATTATTTTACGAAAATTATTTTATCTCTAATTCACACAAAATATATGTCTATGCGTTCAATATAATTATTTTATCCACATAGGTACATTATAAATCTATATATAATAATATTTCTTATCTCCGTTTTCATTTATTTACATCTTTTTCTTTTTATAATAAAAAAGAGACTTTTACTCAGTCTCTTCTTTTGTGTCTTTTTTATCCACAGGTTCTTCTTCTGTTTCTTTCATTATCACAGCAACCGTAGATACTTTTTGATCATCTTTTAAATTAATTAATCTAACACCCTGTGTAGCTCTCTTTAATACTGAAATTTGTTCTAATGGCATCTTAATAATTATTCCACTATCGGTAATTATCATTACATCATGTTCTTCGTTTGGATTTACACATGTTAATGATGCCATCATACCATTCTTTTCAGTAATATTTAAAGCTTTAACACCCTTGCTACCTCTATGAGTTAATCGATATTCATCTATTACTGTTTGCTTTCCATATCCATTTTCAGTAACTATTAACACATATTGACCAGGCATTACAACCTCTGCTCCGATTACTTTATCCACAGGTTCTAAATCTATACCTTTAACACCAGATGCACTGCGTCCCATAACACGAACTTCTGATTCATTGAATCTTACCATTCTACCATTATTTGCGCCTATAGCTATTTCATCATTACCTGTTGTACTTCTAACACTAATAAGTTCATCATTTTCCTTTAAACTAATAGCTATTTTTCCACTCTTTCTAATATTATCAAATTCTTGTAGATCTGTTCTCTTGATTAAACCATTCTTTGTAACAAATACTAAATACTTCTTAATATCTTCTTCAGCATTTAATTCTACTATCGAACTAATGTTCTCATCTTTTTCTAATGGTAATAAGTTGATTATTGGTAAACCTTTAGATTGTCTACTAAATTCAGGAATCTCATACCCTTTCATTCTATATACTCTACCCTTATTTGAGAAGAATAGTATATAATCATGTGTTTTCATTGATATTAAATGTTCTACAAAATCTTCTTCATTAGTAGACATTCCTTTAATACCAACACCGCCTCTATTTTGAGTTTTATAAGTATCAGATTTTAAACGTTTAACATAACCTTTATTTGTTAATGTAACAATAATATCTTCAACAGGTATTAAAGATTCATCTTCAATATAATCAATTGCAGTCATATCAATAGAAGTTCTTCTTTCATCACCATATTTATTCTTAATTTCAAGTAATTCTGTCTTGATTATATCTAATACTCTTTGTTCATCTGCTAAAATTGCTTTTAAATCTTCAATCAATTTAAGTAAATCAGCAAGTTCAGATTCAATTTTAGATCTTTCTAATCCTGTTAATCTACGTAATTTTAATTCCAATATACTATCAGCTTGAACTTCAGAAAAACTAAATTTAGCAATTAATTTTTCTTTTGCTTCAACATCACTCATAGCATTTCTAATAATTTTAATAACTTCATCAAGATTATTTAAAGCTATAGTATAACCTTCTAAAATATGAACTCTTTTTTCTGCTTTATTTAAATCAAAACGAGTTCTTCTTATAATAACTTCTTTTTGATGATCAATATATTTAGAAATAATATCTTTTAATCCTAATATTTTAGGTGTTTTATTATCAATCATCATTAAATTAATACCATAACTAATTTGGAAATTAGTATGTTTATATAAATTATTTAAAACAACTTGCGGATTTGCTGATTGTTTTAATGTAATAGTTATTTTAACACCATCTTTTAAATCAGTATGATAATCAGATATACCATCAATAACCTTATTATGTACAAGTTCCGCAACTTTATTTTTTAAATCTAAAGTATTGACACCATAAGGTACTTCAGTAATAACAATATTACTATGATTACCAACTTCTTCTATTTGAGCTCTACTTCGAATTGTGATACTACCCTTACCAGTTTCATAAGCTTTAGCAATACCACTATTTCCTAAAATAACACCACCTGTAGGAAAATCAGGGCCCTTTATATATTCCATCAATCCATATGTATCAATTTCAGGATTATCAATATATGCAACACAACCATCAATTACTTCACCTAAATTATGTGGTGGAATATTAGTAGCCATACCAACGGCAATTCCCATAGTACCATTAACCAATATATTTGGAAATCTACTTGGTAAAACTGCAGGTTCATCTAAAGACTCATCAAAGTTTTTACCCATTTCAATAGTATCTTTACCAATATCTCTTAGTAATTCAAGAGATATTTTTGATAATCTCGATTCAGTATAACGCATTGCTGCTGCGCCATCTCCTTCAATATTACCAAAGTTACCATGTCCGTCAATTAATAAATAACGTTGATTAAAGTCTTGTGCCATTCTAACCATAGCTTCATAAATTGAAGAATCACCATGTGGATGGTAATTACCCATAACTTCTCCAACTGTTTTAGCACTCTTTCTGTGCGGTTTATCTGGAGTATACCCAGATTTATACATACTCCATAAAATACGTCTGTGAACAGGCTTTAAACCGTCTCTCAAGTCAGGTAAAGCACGAGAAGTAATAACACTTACAGCATACTCAAGAAATGAATCTTTTACTTCTTTTACAATGTTATTTTCAGATAAACTATCTCTTTCGTGAAAAGCTTGTCCATATTCTGAATTTTTTTCTTCTATTTTTTCATTATTTTCATTTTCCATACTTTACCCTCCTAAATATCAAGATTTTGTACATACTGAGCATTTTCTTCAATAAATTTTCTTCTAGGTTCTACTTCCTCACCCATAAGTTTTTCAAATATTGCATCAGCAGCCATACAATCATCCACTGTAATTTTTCTTAAAGTTCTTTGTTCTATATCCATTGTTGTCTCATTTAATTCCTCTGCATCCATTTCTCCTAAACCTTTCATACGAGCAATTTCAGCACGATCTCTAACATTTTCTGGTAATGAATTTAAATAATCATTTAATTCATCATCATTTAATACATATTTTCTAACTTTACCATGCATTATTCTATATAAAGGTGGTTGTGCAGCATATACATGACCTGCTTCAACAATCGGTTTAAAGAATCTATAGAATAATGTAAGTAATAAAACTCTGATATGAGAACCATCAACGTCGGCATCGGTCATTATTATAATTTTGTCATATCTAAGTTTATCTAAATTAAATTCATCACCAATACCAGTACCGAAAGCAGTTATTATTGTTCTAATTTCTTCATTTCCTAGAGCTCTATCAAGTCTATTTTTTTCAACATTTAATATTTTTCCACGTAGTGGTAAGATTGCTTGAGTCATAGAATCTCTACCCTTTTTAGCAGATCCACCAGCAGAATCTCCTTCGACTATGAATATTTCAGAAACTTTAGGATCTTTACTCTTACAATCTGATAATTTACCATAAAAATTACTAATAGCTAAATCACTTTTTCTTGTAATTTCACGAGCTTTTTTAGCAGCATTTCTAACACGACATGCAAGCATTCCTTTTTCTACAATAAGTTTTGCTTCATCAGGATTTTCTAGTAAAAACTTTTCAAAACCAGCAGCAAACACATTATCTGCAAGCTTTCTAACCTCAGAATTTCCAAGTCTACCCTTTGTTTGACCTTCAAATTGAGGATTAGGATGTTTACAAGAAACAATCATAGTAATTCCTTCTTTAACATCATCACCAGTTAAAGATTCATCTTTTTCTTTTAACATGTTTGTTTTTCTAGCATAATTGTTGATAACTCTAGTTAAAGCTCTCTTAACACCTTCTTCATGAGTACCACCATCATGTGTATTAATGTTATTAACAAAAGAATAAATATTAGAATTATATCCTGTATTATATTGTAATGCTACTTCAAACATAACATCATTTTCTTCACCTTCTAAGTGAATAATATCTTCGTGAATAGGAGTTTTTCCTTCATTAATAAACTTAACATATTCAGAAATACCACCTTCATATAAGAATGTTTCACCTGTAGTATCTTTTTCATCTCTATCATCTCTTAAAGTTAAGCGTAATCCTTTATTTAAGAAAGCCAATTCTCTAATTCTAACCATTAAAATATTATAATCATATATATCAGTATCAAAAATTTCTGGATCTGGTTTAAATGTAACATAAGTACCTGTTCTATTTGGCTCACAATCACCGATTACTTTTAGTGGTTCAACAGTATGTCCCCCATTTTCAAAACGTATATAATTAACTTTTGAATCTTTATATACCTTAACTTCTACCCATTTTGACAATGCATTAACAACACTGGCACCAACTCCGTGAAGTCCACCAGATACTTTATATCCTCCTCCACCAAATTTACCACCTGCATGTAATACTGTATAAACAGTTTCCACAGTACTTTTACCTGTTTTAGGATGAACTTCTACTGGTATACCACGACCATCATCCTTAACAGTAATACTATTATCTTTATTAATAACAACTTCAATATTTTTACAATAACCAGCTAAAGCTTCATCAATAGCATTATCCACAATTTCCCATACTAAATGGTGTAACCCTTTAACATCAGTAGTACCAATATACATACCTGGTCTTTTTCTTACAGCTTCTAAACCTTCCAATACTTGAATGGCAGATGAATCATAATTTTTTTCCACTTTTTCTTCATTCATAACTATTACCTACTTTCTTTCTATGTTTCCATTTTTAACTGTGTATATATAAGCATCTTCTAAATATTTCTTATTAATACTTCTCAAATCAGTAGTAGTAATAATACTTTGTAAATCATTACTAACTAATTTTAATAACTTATTTCTCTTTTTTACATCTAATTCACTAAAAATATCATCTAAAAGTAAAATTGGAGATGTATTACACATATTTTTAAATATTGGTATTTCAGATAATTTATATGCTAAAATAGCAACCTTTTGTTGTCCCTGAGATCCAAAAAACTTTAAATTATTAGCATTTAATATAAAATTAAAATCATCTCTATGTGGACCATACAAAGTCATACCATAATTTAATTCTTTCTTATATTTTTTTTTATAAGTATGTTTCAATTTTTTTCTTAAATTTTCATATTCATAATCATCAATATCAATATTTGGAACATATTCAACTCTTAAACCACTATCATTTGAAATTTCTTTATAATAATTATCTATACTATCATTAATCATATCTATAAATTCTTTTCTTTTCTGATAAATAATAATAGCTTTTTCTATTAATTTATCTGTAATTATATCCAAATAATTAACATCAGCAATTGAATTATTAAACAATATTTTTAAATATTCATTTCTAGTTTTTAAAAGTTTATTATATTCATTGTATGTATTTAAATAAATTTTAGACATTTGTGAAAGCTCAATATTAAGTAAATTTCTTCGTATATTAGGTGATCCTTTTATTATATCTAAATCATCCGGAGTAAAAACTATTACATTTAAGTTTGATATATAATCAGAAACTTTTCTTATTTCTTTATTATTTACCTGCTGTATTTTTTTATCTTCTGTTATTTCAACTCCTAATTTAGTAATTATCTTATCCTTTCTTACTACACCACTTATTTTAGCTTTCTTTTTATTAAATTTTATAATATTAGGACTAACACCTACTCTATGTGTTTTTGTTAAGGCAAGTATAACTATTGATTCTAAGATATTAGTCTTACCCTGCGCATTATCACCAATGAATATATTCATATTTTCACCAAGTTTTAATGAAACAGAGTCATAATTTCTGAAATTTATTAAATTTATTTTAGTAATTTTCAATCAGAACGTAAAATAAGACCCATATAATCACCTATCCCCTATTGTGGTATTCCTATACATACATTAATATTATATCATATAAAGCGAAATAAAGCACTAAAAAAATAGTTTTAGCAACTATTTTTTGATTTTTCTACGATTCATGATTAATTCTAGTCTAGAAGCCCTTGAAATTTGATTTTCTATAGACCTATAAGAAATAGGAATTATAACATTTTTATCATTATTAAACACTATTTTAGTAGTACCTGCATCTATTTTTTCTATACTTTTAATATTTCTTAACGAAATCCATGCACATTCACTAGATCTAGGTGAAGTAGTTGGAAATAAAACTATATTTTCACTATCCTCAACAATTATAGGAACCTTATACTCAGCACCCAAAATAGATTTAGCACTTTCCTTTCTACCATCATAACTACTACCAAAATATTTACAACTTTCCTCCATTATTTTAAATGGTTTTTCTTTAATATAATACCTATTCTCATCTTCATAAACTAGACTAGTTTCTTCCCCATTTGGTACTATTGCTAAAGTACCTTTACTAATTTCATAATTCATATAAATCCCCCTTCAGAAAACATATTTGTTTTCGACAATAAAATAACAAAATTATTTATCAAAATTTGTTGAATTTTGTCTTTCATATATATTATTAGCAAAAAAATTAAAAATTCTAAAAAAAATAAGAACTTTTAATAAGTTCTTATTGGTAAAACTAATTGAGTTAATGTTTCATCTTCACTAGATTTTATTAATATAGGTTTAATTTCTCCTACAAAATGAATATCCACAGTTTCTGTTGAAAAACTTTTTAAAGCTTCCATCATATATTTAGCACTAAATGATATTTTTATATCTTCACTATTATTCTTAGTAATACTCATTTTTTCTTCTACTCTACCTACTTCTACTGAAGAACTCTTAAGAATTAAAGTATTACCTTGAGTTTCTAATGTAACTATATTTTTTTCTTTATCACTAGTTAAAATACTAACACGATCTATTACATTATAAAAATCATTTAAATTAGTACTAACAACTAAGAAAGAATCGTCAGGAAGTAAATTAGATGTATTAGGATAAGTACCATTTATTAAACGTGATTCAAATTTTAAATTTCCTGTCTTAAATAATATTTTATTATTGAATATATGTAATTCTACCTCTTCATCATCACCAATAATTCTAGAAAATTCAACAATATTATGACTAGGAATAACAATATTATAGTTCTCTTCACTTTCTTTTTCTAATGTAATAACTTTTCTTGCTAATCTATAAGAATCAGTTGAATTACATTCTAATATATTACCTACTATATTAAAATTAATACCAGTTAATACAGGTTTTGTTTCTTCATTAGATGTAGCAAAAGCAGTTTGATTAACTATTTTCTTAAATAAATCTGATTTAATAACCACTTTTTTCTTACTTTCTTCTAATCCTATATTAGGATATTCACTTTCACTAATACCATTTAAATTAAATTCACTGTTTTCTGTGTAAATTAAAATTTTTAATTCATCAACAACTTCAATATTAATATATTTATCTTGTAATTTTCTTACAATATCTAAAATATATTTACCTTGAATAATAATACTACCTTCTCTTTCAATTTTAAAATCTTCTTCATTAGTAGAATCTATAACAGTTTGAATAGTAATATCATTATCACTAGCTGTTAATATCAATTTCTTTTTCTTTAATTCAAATTTTACTCCTGCTAAAACAGGTATTAAGTTTTTAGTAGATATAGCCTTTGATACTTTATTTAAAGCCTCTAATAATAATTCTCTTTTAATTGTTAATTTCATATATTTATTCCTTCTTTCTTAAATTTATTTATATTATTACTGTGGAAAAAGTTTAAAACCTCATTTTTTCCATATATATTAAAGATTTTAGCAAATTTTATCTTGTGGAAAAACAGTTGATAACTTTTATTTTTGCACATATCCAATATCTTTCTTAAGTTTTTCAATGATATTTGCTAAATCTTTATTAACTTTTATTTCTTTTTCTATCTTTTCAACAGAATGCATTACTGTAGTATGATCTTTTCCCCCAAATTCTGTTCCTATTTTAGGAAAAGATTCACTGGTCATAGTTCTACACAAGTACATTGCAATCTGTCTAGGAAAAGAAATATTAGAACTTCTCTTCTTACTTCTTATATCTTCAACAGATATTTGAAAATATTCTGATACAATCTTTTGTATACGATTAACATCATTCTTTTCTCCCATACCTTTACTAATAAAGTCAGGTAAAGCTTCAATAGCTAGTTCTAAATCAATCTTTTTTCCACCCCAGGTTGCTGAATAAGCAATTAGTCGAGTTATAGAACCTTCTAATTGCCTTACATCAGTACCTATATTAGATGCAATATATTCAATTACATCATCAGGTATATCCTCTTCAAAGTCACCTGCTATAATTTTTTTCTTTAATATTTCTTTTTTTAATTCAAATTCCGGTGGATAAATATTAACTGTAAGCCCCCAAGTAAATCTCGTTCTAAGTCTATCCTCTAATAGTTTTAAATCTGTTGGAGATTTATCTGATGATATAATTATTTGTTTACTATCATTATATAGGTTGTTAAAAGTGTGGAAAAATTCTTGCTGAGTTTTTGTTGCTCCACCTAAGAACTGAATATCATCTATAATTAAAACGTCTATATTACGATACTTATTCTTAAAAAAGTCGATATAATTAAAATTAGTTCCATCATCATCTTTCTTTGTAATACCAATAAAATCTTGAACAAATTGATCACTTGTTACATATAAGACTCTTCTATTGCTATTATCTTTTATATAATTACCAATAGCATGCATTAAATGGGTTTTACCTAAACCACTATTACCATATATAAATAATGGATTGTACATATTACCAGGATTTTCAGCTACTGATAAAGCAGCAGCATGAGCAAGTTTATTACTATTACCTACAATGAAGTTTTCAAAAGTATATTTACTAACTAAGTTAGTTTTTTCCAAATATTTAGGAACACCCTCCTCTACTTGATGTGTTTCCACAATATCTGGTGGATTTTTTTCTTCAATTTCTTCCTTTAATAAAAATATAAGTTCAAAGTTTGTTCCAGTAACATCATTGAGTTTTTCCCTTATAATATCTGAATAATTATCAGATAAATGTTTTTTATGAATTGGCATTGGAACAATAATATAAGCCTTCCCATTATCTAATTTATAAAGTTCCGTATCTTTAAACCAAGTTTCGAAAGATAGTGATGTTAAATCATCTTTTATTTGCAATAAAAAATTAGACCACAATATGTCGACGTTCATTCCACCATCTCCCCACAAGATAAAATTTATACCAATATTCTACCTTAATTTGTTGAAAAAATAAACAAAAAAAATAAAAAAATAATTATCAACAGCAAATCCACAGATTTGTCCACAAACAAAATCTATATAAAATAAAGAAAAATATTAGTTTTCCACATTTTCCACAATTTTTAATTCACAAGGGTTGTTTTTGCAATCCACAACTATGTGGAAAGTGTGAAAAATAAAAAAAACAACAAATTATTAATATTTAATTGACAAAAAGCACAAAAAATTATTATAATAATGGGGATTTATGACTGGAGGTGGAAGTAATGAAAAGAACATATCAACCAAATAATCGTAAAAAATCAAAAAAATTAGGATTTTTCGCACGTAAAAAAACAAATATATTAAATCGTCGTCGTCGTAAAGGTCGTAAGAGACTTTGTAAATAATTTGCCGCTGTAAAACAGTGGTTTTTTTACTACTAAAAAGTAGGTGAGATTATGAGAAAGTTATATATAGTAAAAAATCAATATGATTTTGACAGAATAATAAAAAAACAAAATATTATAAAAAATAAAGCATTTATTATATATAAGGAAAAGAATGAACTACCATATAGCAGATTTGGTATAAGTGTAGGAAAAAAATTAGGAAATGCTGTATATAGAAATAAAATGAAAAGAAAGATAAGAAGTATAATAGATACAGCAAATAAAAATTTAATTGATAACAACGACTATATAATAATATTAAGACAAATGGCTAAAGATTATAATTATAATGAATTAAATGAAAAACTAACTAATTTATTATATAGAAAGGAACAAAGCAATGAAGAAAAAACAAAATAGAATTAAAATACTATTAATACTAGTATTATTACTTATATCAACAGGATGTACTAAAACTTTAACTGATTCAAACAAGAAACCAGTAAAAAATGAAATAACTGGTCAAAACTTAACAAAAAATATATTATGTCAACCAACTAATAAAACTACAATTAAAGTATATAAAAAGAATGGAGTAAAAATAGAAAAACTTCCAAAATGTGATGATTTTAAAATTACAACAGGAAAATATGAAGGACTTTGGACTAGTTTATTTATTAAACCATTATCATTTATACTATTATTACTTGGTAAAAATATTGGTAATTATGCTATTTCCTTAATAATTGTAAGTTTAATAATAAGATTTATAGCATTCCCAGTTACTAAAAAAACAGCAATGCAATCTGAATTATTAAAGAAAGCTCAACCAGAAATAAATAAAATTCAAAATAAATATAAAGATAAAAAAGATCAAGATTCAATGATGAAACAAAGTCAAGAAATGATGATGGTCTATAAAAAATATAATATAAGTCCTATGTCTGGATGTTTATTCTCAATGTTACAATTACCATTATTTATAGCATTCTTTGAAGCAGTTCAAAGAACTCCAGCAATATTTGAAGACAAATTCTTATTCTTACAACTAGGAACAACACCAACTGTAGGTATAACATCAAATGTATGGTTTGCATATTTAGTATTAGAATTACTAATTGCATTAACAACATTCTATTCATTAAAAATGAATTTAACTGGTAATCAAAGTGATCCTAATATGAAAACAATGCCATACATGATGAGTGTAATGATTATAATAACATCATTGTTTATGCCATCAGCTCTAGGAATATATTGGGTAACATCAAATATATTCACAATAGGACAAAATATCTTAGTTAAAAGGAGTAAAGAAGTACATGGAAAAGCATAGTTATATAGGAAAAAGTGTAGAAGAAGCAATTGAAAATGCGAAAATAGATTTACAAGAATTAGAAGAAAACTTAATAATAAAAACAAAAGAAGAAATAAAAGGTGGACTTTTTAAAAGTAAAAAAGTAGAAATAGAAGTAATAGAGAAAAGAGAAGTAGTAAAGGAAATTAAAAATTATCTAATAAATCTATTAAAAAATATGGGATTCGAAGCTAACATAGAATTAAAATCAAACGATGAAGTTCCAAAATATGTAATTTATTCAGATAATGATGCTTTATTAATAGGGAAGAATGGTAAAAACTTACAAGCTTTATCATTACTTACAAGTCAATATGTAAAAAATGAAATAGGCAGATCATTTAAATTCCTAATAGATGTTAATTCATATAAAGAAAAACATGAGCGTCAAATTGAGCGTCTTGCTAAAAACGTAGCTAGAGAAGTAGCTAAAACAAAAATAGAAGCTAAATTAGATTCAATGAATTCTTATGAAAGAAGAATAGTTCACAATGTACTTACTAATAATAAAAGAGTATATACAGAAAGTGAAGGAGAAGAACCTAATCGTTACGTAGTTATTAAACCAAAAGAAGATTAATTCTTCTTTTTTTTTTGTAAAGAAACGTAAAAATTTATGTATAAAAAACATTTCATAAAATATTGTTATAAAATAATGTGATAATATAAAGCAAAGAAGGTGATTTATATTATGAAAAATAAAATTGAAATAGTAATAGATCCATTAAGTAAAAGACCTTTCCAAAAATTAGGAGAAAATAAATATACTTTTTTAGCAGATCCATATAGTGGCTCACCTTTAGATATGATAGGTGATGATAAATACATAAATAAAAATACTGGAGCAATATTCAAATATGATAAAAAAAATAAAACATTAGAATTAAGTTATTTACCAGTCCCTAACTTAGATGAAGAAAATTGTGAGTTAAATGGAAATAATTTGTTTTTTGATTCAAAGGATAAAAATAATCTTATAGTTGATAGAGATGGATATGCAGTAGCTTATGAATATCAAAATAATTCTCAATTAAAAAAAGATGCAGATAGTTTTTTTAGTGAAAATTTTAAACATAAAATAAGAAATATGCTAATTGAACAAGATAAAGAAATAGAAAGAGGATTCAATAAAAGAATGCAATACTATCAAGATCAAATAGATGAAATAGAAAGACAAGGTGATAAAGAAGCAGCAAGAGTAAGAAAATCAGGAGAAGATGAAGTATTAAAAATATATGGTCTAGATGAAAAAAATATGAAGAATTAGAAATTTTTCTAAATCAAATAATAAAAACAACTTCAAATGATAAAGATTATGATCTTATGCAAAAAATAGTAAGAGAAAATCCATTATTAAGTATAATAATTCCAAGAAGAATAGAAGAGAGAAAAAATAATAATCAACAACCTCATCTAATAGATTATGTGATGAGTAATAATTATGAAGCTTTGCATAATTTATTAGGAGAAAAAACTATTAATGAGAGAAATAATGATCTACTAGAGATGGTAAATGAAGATTTTAAGAAAAAAAATCAAAAAGAAACATCTAAACAAAAAAACAATGAATTAGAAAATATGTTAAAAGAAACAACTCCAACAACAGAAATAAATATAAATAGTAAAGGTTTGTAGAAACAAATCTTTTTAATGTGAAATTATAAAAAACATTTAATTTACAATATTATATGATAATGCTATAATATATTGAGTAAAAAAAGGAGGAGTATTATGAATGATACAATAGTAGCTATATCTACGGCTATGGGAGTAGGGGCTATATCTATAATTAGACTTAGTGGAGAAGATTCAATAAAAATAGCTAACAGTATTTTTAGTAATGACTTAGAAAATGTAAATTCTCATACTATTAATTATGGTTATATAAAAAATAATGATGAAATAATAGATGAAGTATTAGTATCAGTAATGAAATCTCCTCGTACTTATACAACAGAAGATATAGTAGAAATTAATTGCCATGGAGGAATAGCAACAACTAATAAAGTATTAGAATTATTAATTAAACAAGGTGCAAGACTTGCAGAACCTGGAGAATTTACAAAAAGAGCGTTCTTAAATGGTAGAATTGATTTAGCTAAATCAGAAGCAGTTATGGACTTAATTGAAAGTAAAACAGAAACTTCAAGAAAATTAGCCATTGCTGGATTAGAAGGAAAAACTTCAAAAATGATAGAAAACTTTAGAAATGATATAAAAGATTTAATATCCAGAGTAGAAGTAAATATAGATTATCCAGAATACTATGATATAGAAGTTATGACTATAGACAAAATAAAAGATAAAGTAAAAGAATTAAAAGAAACTTTAGAAATAATAATAAAAGAATCAAAAAATACTAAAATACTAAAACAAGGAATAGATACTTTAATAATAGGAAGACCAAATGTAGGAAAGAGTAGTATACTAAATAAATTTTTAGATGAAGAAAAAGCAATTGTTACTGATATTGCTGGAACTACAAGAGATATAGTAGAAGGAGAAGTATTACTTAATAATATACCTTTAAATATAATAGATACTGCAGGTATAAGAACAACAGAAGATATAGTAGAACAAAAAGGTGTCGAAAAAAGTATTTCTCTAATAGATAAAGCCGACTTAGTAATAGTAGTATTAAATAGTAATGAAAATCTTACTGGTGAAGATAAAGAAATATTAGAAAAAACAAAAGATAAGACAACTATAGTAGTATTAAATAAAAATGACTTAGAACAAAAAATATCAAAAGAAGATTTAAAAGACTATAATGTAGTAAGTACAAATACTAATAGTAATGAAGGAATCAATTCATTAAAAGAAAAAATAATAGAACTATTTAATTTAGAACAAATAGAATCAAAAGATTACAATTATTTAACTAATATAAGACAAATAACAAAAGCAGAACAAGCTTTAGAAAAATTAAATGATGTAGAAAAAGGAATAAATAATGATCTACCAATAGATATGATAGAAATAGATTTAAGAGATTGTTTTGACTTATTAGGAGAAATAATAGGAAAAACTTATTCTGATGAAATAATAGATCATTTATTTGAAAAATTCTGTGTTGGAAAGTAGTGATAAAATGAAAAAAGTATTTAACATCATAATTAGTATAATATTTATAATATGGTTCATAGGTTCTATATATTTATTAACAACTTTTGCAAAACAGGAAAAATATGGATTAATACTTGTAATATTTGGACAAGTGTTCTTTGTATTTGGTTTAATTTTCATAAAGAAAATGTTTGAATCTAAACAAATATTAAAAGATTTAATATTATTAATATTTCCAATAGTAGGTTTAGGTGCAATGATTATAGGCCTAGGAATAAACTTTAATACTGAATTTATAAAAAAATATGCATTTTTATCAGTACCAATAATATTTTTTACAATAGGATTGGTAGGATTAATAGGAATCACATTGCAAAGTATAAATAAAAAGAAAAATTGCACTTACAAGATAAAAGGTAAGATAATAAGAGAAGATAAAATATATGATTATGACTCTGGAAGTTATTCATATAAACCTATATACGCTATTAATTATAATAATGAAACTTTAATTCTTAGTGAAGAAATATATAGTATTAAAGATTACGACATAGGAGAAGAACGTGAATTATTAATAAATCCAACCAAGCCAAACGAATTTATAGATTTTAAAAGAAAAAATTTGGGCTTTGCATATATGATAAGTATAATAAGCCTCATCACAGGAATAGTAACTTTTATTATAATATTATTACAAACAAAATAGAAAGAAGTGACTTAAATGAAATATGAAGCAATAGTAGTAGGTGGAGGACATGCAGGATGTGAAGCATCTCTTGCATTAGCTAGAAAAGGCCATAAAACTCTACTAGTTACAGGAAGTATAAATAATATAGCAGATATGCCATGTAATCCATCAATAGGTGGACCAGCAAAAGGTATCGTAGTTCGTGAAATAGATGCTTTAGGTGGAGAAATGGGACGTTGTGCTGACAAAGGTGCAATTCAAGTAAAAATGTTAAATACTAAAAAAGGTCCAGCAGTTCAAGCACTAAGAGCTCAAGAAGATAAAACAGTTTATCCAAAAGAAATGTTAAAAACATTACAAAAAGAAGATAACTTAAATATAAAAGAATCTTTAGCAGAACATTTAATAGTTGAAGATAATAAAATAAAAGGTGTAATACTAGAAGATGGTACAAGAGTAGAAGCAGATGTAGTAGTCTTAACAACAGGAACTTACCTAAAAGGTATGATTCTAGTAGGAGATAAAAAAACTCCAGGAGGACCACATGGAGAAAAAGATTCTAAATTCTTATCAACAGATTTAAAAGAATTAGGATTTAATATATTAAGATTAAAAACAGGAACACCTCCAAGAGTAGATATAGATTCAATAGACTATGAAAAAACAAGTATAGAACCTGGTGATGACAAAGAATTAACTTTCTCATTCGATAATAAAGCATACTATGATTATAAAAATCAAATTCCATGTCACTTAATATATACAAATAAAACAACTCATGACATAATAAATGAACACTTAAAAGAATCAAGTATGTATGGAGGATATGCAGAAGGAGTAGGGCCAAGATATTGTCCATCAATAGAAGATAAAGTAGTAAGATTTTCTGATAAAGAACGTCATCAATTATTCTTAGAACCAGAAGCAGCAACAAATGATGACCCTGAATATGGAAATACTATTTATATTCAAGGATTTTCAACATCTATGCCAGAATATGTTCAAGAAAAAATGGTTCATTCTCTACAAGGGTTAGAAAATGCTAAAATATTAAAATATGCATATGCAATAGAATATGATGCAATAGATTCAAGGCAATTAAAACAATCACTTGAAACAAAATTAGTTGAAGGATTATTTACTGCAGGACAAATCAATGGAACAAGTGGTTATGAAGAAGCTGCAGGACAAGGACTAATTGCAGGAATTAATGCTGCATTAAAATTAGAAAATAAAGAGCCTCTAATATTAAAAAGAAATGAAGCATATTTAGGAGTATTAATAGATGATTTAGTAACAAAAGGAGTAAAAGACCCATATAGATTATTAACTTCTCGTGCAGAGTATAGACTTCTATTAAGACATGATAACGCTGATATAAGATTAAGAGATTATGGATATAAAATAGGTTTAATAGATGAAGAAAAAAATAAACAATTTCAAAAGAAAAAAGAAGATATAGAAGAAGTATATAAAATATTAAAAGAAACAAGAATTACTCCTAAGAAAGAAACTAATGAAAAACTAGAGAAAATAGGAACAACACCATTAAAAGATGGAATTAGTTTATATGAATTATTAAAAAGACCAGAAATAAGTATTGAAAATATAAAAGAATTTATAGAATTAGATTATAATTATGATGTATTAGAACAAGTAGAAATAAATACTAGATATGAAGGCTATATAAAGAAAGCTCTAAAAGAAGCAGAAAAAATGCTAAATCTAGAAAATAAATTAATACCAGAAAATATTAATTATGAAGATATTCCAAATATAGCTAGTGAAGCAAGACAAAAACTAAGTGAAATAAGACCAACTTCTCTAGGACAAGCATCACGTATAAGTGGAGTTAATCCTGCAGATATATCTATATTAATGGTTTATTTAAGAAAGAATGGTAAATATGAATAAAGAAGAATTTATTACTGAATTAAAACAATTAGATATAGAATTATCAGAAGAAAAGTTAAATAAATTAGAAAAATTCTATAATTTATTAGTAGAATGGAATCAAAAAATTAATTTAACTAGAATTATAGAAAAAGAAGATGTTTACTTAAAACATTTCTATGATAGCTTAACAATCACAAAAGTAGTTAATTTGAAAGAAATTGAAACACTATGTGATGTAGGTACAGGAGCAGGTTTTCCTGGAATCGTATTAAAAATAGTTTATCCAAATTTAAAAATAACTCTTATCGATTCATTATTAAAAAGAGTAAATTATTTAAATGAAATAATAAAAGAGTTAGATTTAAAAGATATAAAAGCAATTCATACAAGAGCAGAAGAACATAAAGAAAAATATGATATAATAACAGCAAGAGCAGTTGCCAATATAGAAAAACTATTAAAATATACAATGCACTTAGTAAATAAAAATGGTAAACTTATAGCTATGAAAGGTAATATAGAAGAAGAATTAAATCTTGATGTTCAAAAAAATATAAACAGAAAATATAAAATAGAACAAATAGAAAAATTTACCTTACCAAAAGAAAATAGTGCCAGAAGTTTAGTAGTAATTAAAAATAAATAAGACTTGGGGGATATTTATATGACTGAAAAAGAACTAGTACAAGTAAGAAAAGAAGTAGAGCAACAAATGAATATAACAGAAAAAAAGATTGAATTCTATAAGGAATTGAAAGTTTTAGAAAAAGATCCAAAAATAAAAAGATATTTAAAGTTAAAATATGAATTAATTCCAGATTTAGAAGAAAACTTTAGTTTGCCAGAAGTTTATATAAATATTTTAAAAGAATATGGAAAAATAACAGAAGAACCAAATAATTTATATTTATATCTAGGAGTAGAAAATAAAAATTCGTCAAAATATCTAAAATACATAAATATTGAAACAGGAAATTTAAAAAAAGTTTCATATTATTTAATGAAAGATTTTGAAGATAATAACAACATAGTCAGAATCAATGGATACAGTAATGCTATTCCTACAGAAGAACAAATTAATCAAGTAATTAATTACTATTATCAAGAATTATATAAAACATCTCAAGAGGAAGCTACAATAAAAACAGTAACAAAAACAAAATTTTAAAATAAGAGCAATCTTATTTTTTTGTTGTAAAATTTATATTGAAAGATATTCTAAAATAAGCTATAATGATACTATAGGAAATTCTAGAAGAATAAAAAGAATAAAAGTGGGTGATAAAATGAATAACGAAAAAAAAGATGAAGTTGTTTATTTGAATTTAGATGATATTATTCCAAATAGATTTCAACCGCGTGAAGTATTTGATGAACGCGCATTAAAAGAGTTGGCAATATCAATAAAAGAACATGGAGTAATACAACCAATAATAGTTAGAAATGTTAATGGAAAATATGAAATAATAGCTGGAGAAAGAAGATATAAAGCATCAGCTTTAGCAGGTCTTACAAAGATCCCAGCAATTATTAGAGATATGGATGATAAAGAATCATCAAAGGTAGCATTATTAGAAAACTTACAAAGAAAGAATCTTAATGCAATTGAAGAAGCAAGAACATATCAAAAAATATTAGAGTTAGATGAAATGACTCAAGATGAACTTGCTAAAACAATGGGAAAGAGTCAATCAGCAGTAGCTAATAAAATAAGACTTTTATCTTTACCTGATGAAGTACAAGATGCAGTATTAAAAGAAAAAATATCAGAACGTCATGCAAGAGCATTACTACAAGTACCAGATACAAAAAAACAAAAAGAATTTCTAAAAAAGATTGTAGCTGATAGAATGCCAGTACGAAAATTAGAGAATGAGATAAAAGAATTATATCCAAAAGATGATAATGAAGAAGTAGCAGAAAAAAGAGTAGAAGAAGTAGTAAATATAAAAAATGATCCAATAGGACTTCCAGATTCAGATGTAGTAGCTGTATCAACTGATTTTGTAAATGACACACCATTAGCTCCAACAACAAATCTAGAAGAAGAAAAATCAAATTATGGAAAAGTTGTTATTGCCCCACCGGAAGGAGAAGAAGAAAACATGCCTAAATTTATAAATTACGGTGAGATAGATGATGATGAAGACGATAATAAAGATGATAATAAAGATTTACTAAACAGTAGTAATACATCTCCAAGTATTGAAGATATTAAATCAAATACAGAAGATTTAAATAAAAGAGAAAAAAATGCAGCTGATTTAGATAATTTATTAAATATATCTTCAAAATCAACAACACAAAACAATAGATTCATTACACCAGCGGAAGGAATAGTTAAGAATGATCAAAATGAAGATACTGATAAAAATGAAGATTATTTCAAGACTCCAGATCTTGTATCAATAGAACTACCTTCAGAAATTCAAACGAAAGATACAGAAAGTGTATCAATAAGAGACTTAGAAGAAACAAGAGAACAATCATCATCAATTACTGTTGAAAATGATGATGAAGATATATATACAATCCAAGCTGCAGTAGAAAAATTAAGAAATTTTGTTAAAAAATTAAACCAAAATGATTTAAAAGCAGATATGGAAGAAATGAATTTTTCTAAATCATATCAAATTATTATTAAATTAGAAAAAAATGATGACTAAAAGTAGATAAATTTCTACTTTTTTTTTGGAAAAAGCATTTAAAAATAAAAGAAAATTTGGTACAATATATTAAGTAAAATGGAAAATGGGTGATTAGATGGGAAAGATTATTTCGTTAGTAAATCAAAAAGGTGGAGTAGGAAAAACTACAACTAGTATAAATCTTTCTGCATCATTAGCAGTATTAGGAAAAAAAGTTTTATTAATAGATTTGGATCCACAAGGAAATACAACTACTGGTGTAGGAATAAATAAAGGAGACATAGAAAAAAGTGTCTATGATGTTTTGATAGATGAATGTAGAATAGAAGAAGCAATGATTAAAACAAAATATAAAAATCTATATGTTTTACCAGCAACAATAAATTTAGCTGGTTTAGATGTTGAATTAATTGAAAAAAGTAAACAAGAATCTGGATTTTTAAAAGGAGAACAATTAAAGAAACATTTAGTAGATTTAAAAAATAGTTTTGATTTTATCATAATTGATTGTCCACCATCATTAGGATTAATAACAACAAATGCTTTAACAGCATCAAATTCAGTAATAATTCCAGTACAATGTGAATTTTTTGCATTAGAAGGAATTACACAATTACTAAAAACTATAATGTTAGCTCAAAAAAGCTTAAATCCAACATTGGATATAGAAGGAGTTCTTCTTACAATGTTAGATTCTAGAACTAACTTAGGTTTTGAAGTAGTAGAAGATATTAGAAAATTCTTTAAAGAAAAAGTATACAATACAATAATTCCAAGACTAATTAGATTAACAGAGGCACCATCACATGGTGAACCAATAATTGCATATGATCCAAAAAGTAGAGGATCAGAAGCATATATAAATTTAGCAAAGGAAGTGATTGAAAGAAATGGAAGCAAACAGTAAAAGAAGAGCCCTAGGTAGAGGTTTAGAAGAACTATTTTATAATGAGCCAATAGCTTATGATAAGATGGAAGAAAAAATAATTACTGAAACACCAAAAGAATCAATTACAAAAGTAAAATTGAATGAGCTAAGAAGCAATCCATATCAGCCAAGACAAATCTTTGATGAAGAAGCATTAGAAGAACTATCAAATTCAATAAAAGAACATGGTGTTTTCCAACCAATTATAGTTAAAAAGAGTATTAAAGGTTATGAAATAATAGCAGGTGAACGTCGTGTTAAAGCATCAAAAATGGCAGGATTAGAAGAAATACCAGCAATTATTAGAGACTTTACAGATGAAGAAATGATGGAAATAGCATTACTAGAAAACTTACAAAGAGAAAATTTAAGTGCTATAGAAGAATCAGTTGCTTATAAAAAACTATTAGAACAATTAAGTTTAACACAAGAACAATTAGCAAAGCGTCTTGGTAAGAGTAGAAGTCACATAACTAATATGTTAGGATTATTAACTTTACCAGAAGATATTCAAGATGATATTTCTAAAAAGAAAATAACTATGGGACACGCCAGAGTATTAAGTAAGTTAGATGATGAAAATCAACAAAGAGAATTAGCAAAGAAAGTTGTTAGAGAAGATTTAAGTGTTAGACAATTAGAAGAATTAACACAATCTAAAGAAAAGTTTGTTAGAACAAATACAATAAAAAGAGCTCCTAAAAAACCATCTGAATATCAATATCTAGAAGAAGAATTAAGTGACAAATTAGGAACAAAAGTAAAATTAAAATCTAATAAAATAGAAATTAATTTCGTAAATGTTAATGATTTAAATCGTCTTTTAGAAATTATGAATTTAGATGTAAGAGGTTAATATGATAGAGTTATTTGATAAATTTAAAATAGATATAGTACAGATAATATATCCTATTATATATATTATTATAGGAATGATAGCTTACTATATACTAAAAAAAATAATAAAAAACATAACAACTCCAAAAACAAAATTAAGTAAACAACATGAACAAAAAGCTCGTACTATTAGAACAATATTAACTAGTATAGTTAAATATATAATTGTAGTATTAGTAGTATTAGCTATATTAAGTGTCTTTGGTGTAAATGTAAAATCAATTGTAGCTGGTTTAGGTTTAACAACAGCTATAATAGGTTTAGCTTTTCAAGACTTAGCTAAAGATATTATTGCAGGAATATCAATTATAACAGAAAACCAATATGAAATTGGAGATACAATAGAAGTAGAAGGATTTAGAGGAGAAGTAGTATCACTTGGATTAAAAACAACAAGAATTAGAAACTATAAAGGTGCTACTAAAATAATAGCAAATCATAAGCTTGATGACATAATAAACTATAGCTTGCATGAGTCACTAGCAGTAATTGATATAAATGTAAGCTATGAAACAAACATAGAAAAAGTAGAAAATACATTAAAAAAACTAGCAGAAGACTTATATGAAAAAATACCAAAAGCTCAAGGAAAAATGGAAGTTCTTGGTATAAATGATTTAGCTGATTCAAGTGTAGTATATAGAGTTACTCTAAAAACTTTACCTATGGCACAATTTGAAGTAGAAAGAATACTTAGAAAAGAAATAAAGAAAGTATTTGATAAAGAACATATCAAAATACCATATACACAAATAGAGGTTTATAATGGAAAATAAAGAATTAAATTACACATTAGGAACAAAGGTAATGATGAAGAAAAGTCATCCCTGTGGAAGTAATGAATGGGAAATAACTAGAGTAGGTGCAGATATAAAAATAAAATGTTTAAAATGTAAGCATACTGTATTAATACCAAGAATTGAATTTAATAAAAAACTCAAAAAAATAATATCAGAGGAGGTATAAAATATGTATGAAAAAAGAAAACTAAAATTAAAAAAATTTTATTTTCATCCAATAACTATGTTTCTGCTATTCACATTAGCAATAATAGTTATAAGTCCTATCTTATCAGGATTACAAATGCAAGCAACATATAACACAATTAATCCCAATACAAATGAGTTAGAGCCAACATTAGTAGCTGTAGAAAATATGTTAAGTTTCGATGGAATGAAATTCTTAATTGCTAATGCAACTAGAAACTTTATTAGTTTTGCACCTCTTGGAACACTATTAATATCATTGATAGGTATAACCATTGCAGAAGCAAGTGGTTTTATTGAAACATTAACAAAAAGACATTTAAGTAAATTACCAAAGTTTACATTAACTTTTTTAATTTTATTTATTGCAACTATTTCATCATTAATAAATGAAGTAGGATATGCAATACTAATTCCATTAATAGCTTTAATTTATTTCATTAATGGAAGAAATCCAATATTAGGAATAGTAACAGCTTTTTGTGGAGTAGCATTTGGATATGGAGTAACTATCTTTGTAGGATCTATGGAAATTTCCTTAATGGATTACACAAAGTCAGCAGCAATGCTAATAGATGATGGTATACACATAGCATTAACATCAAATTTAATATTTATTATAGCAGCGTCTATAATATCATCAGTAGTAGGAACAATTATAATTGAAAAAGTAATAGCTCCAAAAATAGGAAAATATAAAAAAGAAGAAGAATTTGCTCAAACTGAACAATATAGAATTATTAATTTAGCAGAGGAAGAACAAAAACAAATAGAGAAAGAAAAGTATGAGAAAAAAGGATTAAGATCTGCACTAATTGCTTCTATAATCATAGTTATAGCATTTATATACATGTTGATACCTAATCTTCCATATTCAGGTCTATTATTAGATATGAAAGGAAAAACATACTTAGCTCAGTTATTTGGAGAACAATCATATTTCCAAGATGGATTTACATATCTTGTTTCAATTTTATTAGTAATAACTGGTATAGCATATGGAATAAGTTCAAAAAGTATTAAAAGTGATAAAGATTTAATAGAAAAAATAGGAAGATATTTTAATAAAGTTAGTTACCTATTCATCTTAATATTTGTAGTATCACAATTTATTGCAGTATATAAACATACCAATATAGGAATAATAATATCTGCATGGATTGCAAATTTATTATCACATTTACAATTCAGTGGAATTCCTTTGATAATAACAACATTACTATTAATAGGAATTGCAAATTTATTCTTAACTAGTCCAACAACAAAATGGATGATCTTTTCACCAGTAGTTGTTCCAATGTTTATGCAATCAAATATTTCACCACAATTTGCACAAATAGTTATGAGAGTAGGTAATTCAATAACGAATGGTTATACTCCAATAATGGCCTCATTCGTTATATACATAGGATATTTAAATCTATATAATCTAAACAAAAATAAACCAATTACAATAAGAAAATCACTTAAGATGATTACACCATATTTCTTATTAATAGCTGCAACATGGATTTTATTAATAGTTGGTTGGTATATAATAGGATTACCTATTGGACCAGGAGTAAATCCAACAATATAAAAATACCTTTATAGGTATTTTTTTTATAAAATTAAAAAAAGTATGATATAATATAAGACAGAAATGAGGGATAGTATGAGTTTGACAGCAGGAATAGTAGGTTTACCAAATGTAGGAAAATCAACATTATTTAATGCAATTACAAATCAAAAAATATTAGCAGAAAATTACCCATTTGCAACAATCGAGCCAAATGTAGGTGTAGTTACAGTTCCAGATGAAAGAATGGATAGATTAAAAGATATGTATGAACCAGATAGATTTATACCAACAGCCTATGAATTCACTGATATTGCTGGTCTTGTAAAAGGAGCATCAAAAGGTGAAGGACTAGGTAATAAATTCTTATCACATATTAGAGAAACAGATGCAATAGTAGAAGTAGTAAGATGTTTTGATGATGGTAAAATTATTCACGTAGAAGGTGGAATAGATCCAATTAGAGATATTGAAACAATAAATCTAGAACTAGCAATAGCAGACTTAGATGTAATAAATAACAGATTAGAACGTGTAGCTAAGAAAGCTAGAACTACTAAGAATAAAGATGACATCATCGAAGTTGAAGCCTTAGAAAAATGTAAAAAAGCATTAGAAGAAAATAAACCTCTAAGACAAGTAGACTTAGATGAAGAAGAAAAGAAAATATTAAAATCATATAGTTTTCTTACTTTAAAACCAATAATTTATTTAGCAAATATAAAAGAAAGTGAACTTGGAAATCCAGATAACGAATATGTAAAACAAGTTAAGGAATATGCATCTAAAGAAAATGCTAGAGTAGTAAGCCTATGTGCTAAAGTAGAAGAAGAATTAAGCGAACTTTCTAAAGAAGATAAAGAAGAGATGCTAGAAGGATTAGGATTAGATGGAAGTGGTCTAGATAAATTAATAACTGCTACATATGATATCCTAGGATTAGCAACATACTTCACAGTAGGAAAAGACGAAGTAAGAGCTTGGACATTTAAAAAAGGTATGAACGCTAAACAATGTGCAGGAATAATTCATACTGACTTTGAAAAAGGATTTATACGTGCAGAAGTTATTTCATATAATGATTTAATAGAATGTGGTAGTGAATTAAAAGTAAAAGAAGCAGGAAAAGCAAGACTAGAAGGAAAAGATTACTTAATGCAAGATGGAGATATCTGTCACTTTAGATTTAATGTATAATAAAAGAACATTTAAATTTAAATGTTCTTTATTTTTGGCTTATTTTATAATCATTTTCTAAAGGCTTAACAACACTATTATAAGCATCAGCTATACTATTATATCCATAAGTATAAGATTTGTGTTCAGAATCAAAATAATACTCAGGAGCTTTTACTTGAGGATTATCCCATTCATAAATACCAAACTCATTTTTCTTTATATTTTCATATACGATAGGAACATATACAGTATAACTATTTTCTTGATGAAAGAAATCTTTGTATATAGCTTTATATATAGCAATAATTACATTATCATCTTTTTTATATGCGACATATACTTTTTCTCGTTTTGGATCACCATCTCTTGAATATGAATGATATGCATTATTAACCCCATTACCACTACGTTTAATCTCAATATTAGAATCTGAATCAATATCTTCGTAATCATCATTATCTAAATCATCAATAGATGTAATATATTTAGCATTGCTTTTCTTATTAATTATTGAATTGTTATTGCTATCAGATAGTTGGTTACTAGCGTGTTTATAAATATTATATCCTATAACACCTACAAGTATAAAAACAATAATAGTAATAATAGCACCTACTATATAAGTACCGGCAAAATACAATCCAACTATTTTTAATGGACCTTTCAACTCACTAAGTTGATATTGATCATTTATAGAAGCTGAAGAATCAATAGTATTATCTCTTTCTATTTCAAAAGCCCTCTTACAATAATCACATTTACAACTTTTATCAGTATCATTAAAAGATAAACCAGCCCCACAATTAGGACACTTTTTTTCAACTAATTTCATAAACTCACCTGATTTGATTATATCATATAAAAAAATAAATTGAATAAATTTTTAAAATTATTTTACAAATAACAAAATATCTGTTATAATACATACGAGTATTTTAAATACTCCTTACTCATAAATTAAATTATGGGTCATTAGTCCAAGAGGAGGTGCAAAGAATGAACAAATATGAAGTTATGTTTATCGTTAGACCAGATATGGAAGAAGCTGAAATCAAAAAAACAGCTGAAGATATGAAAAAGGTATTAACAGATAAGAAAGCAAAAATTGTAGAAGAAAAAGCAATGGGACAAAGAGAATTAGCATATGAAATTAATAAGTTCAAAACTGGATACTATTATTTATATGTAGTTGAAGCTAATGCTGATGCTATTTCAGAATTTGACCGTGTTGTTAGAATCAATGAAAGTTTACTTCGTCACTTAGTAGTAAGAGTAGAAGATTAATTAAAAGAGGTATAATATGAATAAAGTATTTTTAATTGGAAGATTAACAAGAGATCCTGAATTAAGATATACAGGAAGTAATACTGCAGTAGCTACTTTTTCACTAGCTGTAAATAGAAATTTTACTAATCAATCTGGAGAAAGAGAAGCAGATTTTATTAATATCGTAGTATGGAGAAAACAAGCTGAAAATGTTAAAAATTATCTACAACAAGGAAGTCAAGTGGCAATTGATGGACGTCTTCAAACAAGAAGTTATGATGATCAAAATGGACAAAAAAGATATGTTACAGAAGTTGTTGCTGATAACGTTGAATTCTTAGGATCTAAAAATTCTTCAAATAATTCTAACAATAACAATGCTTCAACAAATAGTGGAGCAGAACCTACACCTTACGATTTTGGTCCAGCAAGTGAACCAAAGGGTACAGATGTAGATAGTAATCCATTTGCTGATTTCGGTTCAAGCATTGAAATTAGCGATGATGAATTACCATTCTAAAAAGGAGGAATTTACATGGCATTCGGAAGAAGAAGAAAAATATGTTTAATGTGTGCAGGTAAAGTTACACTTGATTATAAAGATCCAGAAACTTTAAGAAAGTTTGTTAATGAAAAAGGAAAAATAATGTCAAGAAGAGCAACTGGTACATGCGCTCATCATCAAAGAGAAGTATCAAAAGCAGTTAAAAGATCAAGAGCAATTGCTTTAATGCCTTATACAAGATAAAATAAGACCTTAGATAGGTCTTTTTATTTTACAAAAATCAATAATTATTATATAATAATGAAGAGGAATATTAGGAGGCAAATATGGCTATTTTAAAAGAAAGAAGAAAGTTAGAGCGCATAATTAGAAAATCAAAAACTGTATTTTTGATGGCACATAGAGATTTAGATTTAGATGCTCTAGGAAGTTGCGTAGGACTAAGTCTTATATTAAAAAAGAAAAGAAAAGATTGCTATATAGTAATAGATGATAAAATACATGAACTAGGAGTAGAAAAAGTTTTAAGAGAATTAGAAGGCTGCATTAATGTAGTAAAAAGTGAAAATATTGAAAAGTATTTAAATCCTACTGATTCAAAGAATTTACTAATAGTATTAGATACTAACAAAACTGATTTAGTACAAAGTAAAGAAGTATTAAAATTAATAGATAAAAAAGTGGTAATAGACCATCATGAATTAGGAAAAACAACTATAAAAGACGCTTTTATTATTGATGATACAAATGCATCAAGTACTTGTGAAATGATTACTAGACTAATAGAATTATATGATCATGATATTGAATCATATTATGCTACTATTCTTTTATCAGGAATAGTACTAGATACAAACAACTTTACTTTAAAAACAAGTAAAGATACTTACTATGCAGCTTATTATTTAGCTAGTATAGGAGCAAGTGCTAAAAAAGTTCAATATCTATTAAAACAAGATATTGAAGAATACACTGAAAGACAAAAACTAATGTCTGGAATTGAAACAATTAATAGAAAGATAGCTTATACAAAAGCAAGTGCATCTACCATTTATAGAAGAGAAGATTTAGCAAAAGTTGCAGATACATTACTTTTCTTCAATAATATAGAAGCATCATTTGTAATAGGAAAAATAGGTAAAAATAAAATAGGAATAAGTGCTAGAAGTTTAGGTAGTTATGATATTGGTAAGATAGTAACTAAACTTGGTGGTGGAGGAGATGAATGCGAAGGAGCAGCAGTGTTCGAAAATACCACTATTAGTGCGGTAGAAAAGGAATTAAAAGCTTTAATTTTAAAAGAAGAAGGTGAATAAAATGGAAGTAATCTTCATTAAAGATTTAAAGAATCAAGGTAAAAAAGGCCAAGTAAAAAAAGTTAAAGATGGGTATGCTGAAAACTTTTTAATAAAGAACGGTTATGCTGTAATTAAAACAAAAGAAAATTTAGCAAAACTAGAAAGAGATAATAAAGCTAAAGAAAAAGAAGTAGCAGAAAAGAAAGCTACAGCAGAAGAATTAAAGAAGAAATTAGATAATGTTACTCTAGAATTTAAAGTAAAAACTGGAGAGGGAGACAAAGTATTTGGAAGTATTAGTATCAAACAAATTAAAGAAGGATTAAAAGAAAAAGGTTTTTCAATAGAAAAAAATCAAATAGAAGTTACTAATACAATATCATCCCTAGGATTTCATAATGTAAATATTAATTTATATCCAAAAGTAATAGCAAAAATAAAAGTACACGTAATAAAATAGAGGTGATCTTATGAACGTAAAAACTTTACCAAACAATTTAGAAGCAGAACAGTCAGTTTTAGGAGCTTGTTTTCTTTCAAAATATGCACTTCAAAAAGCTTGTGAAAACTTAACACAAGACTCTTTTTATAGTGAAAAAAATGGTAAAATTTTTGCAGCTATGAGTTCACTTATGGAAGAAAAAACACCAATAGATATAACAACAGTTACTAGTTACTTAAAAAATAAAAAAGAATTGACTGAAGTAGGAGGAGTAGAATATCTAACAGAAATATTAAACTTTGTACCTACTGCCAGTAATATAGATTATTACATCAAAAATGTAGAAGATGCAGCAATACTTAGAAACTTAATAGAAACAGCAACAGATATCGCATCAGAAGGTTACAGAACAGACGAAAATGTAAATGAAATATTAGATAATTCAGAAAAGAAAATATTAAACATAGTAAAAAATAGAAAATCTAGTGAATTCAGAAGCATTAAAGATGTATTACAAAAAACACAAGCAGATCTAGAAAGACTATCAGAAAGTAAAGGAGAAATAACTGGACTATCAACAGGTTGGTATGATTTTGATAAGATAACTACTGGATTACACCCAAATGAGTTTATTATAATTGCAGCACGTCCTGCTATGGGAAAAACTGCTTTTGCCCTAAACTTAGCAACACATGTTGCAATGTCACAAGATAAATCAGTTGCATTATTCAACTTGGAAATGAGTGCTGAACAATTAGCACAGCGTATTATTTCCTCACTAGGTCAACTAGAAGGTTATAAATTAAGAACAGGTAATTTACTAAATAATGACTGGAAAAGAATAAATGAAGCAATATCACAATTATCAAATACAAATATGGTAATAGATGATACTCCTGGTATAACAATTGGAGAAATAAGAGCAAAGTGTAGAAGACTTGCAAGTTCTGAAAAAGGACTAAGTATGATAATAATCGACTACTTACAATTAATATCAGGTGGTAAAAATTATGGTGCCAATAGACAACAAGAAGTTTCAGATATTTCAAGAAGTCTAAAAACTTTAGCAATGGAACTAGGAGTACCAGTAATTGCTCTATCACAATTATCACGTAGTGTAGAAGGAAGAGAAGATAAAAGACCATTGATGAGTGACTTACGTGAATCAGGATCTATCGAACAAGATGCAGATATTGTTATGTTCTTATACAGAGATGATTACTACAATAAAGAAGCAAGAACAGAAGATAATAATAGTATCAGTGAACTTATAATAGGAAAACATCGTAGTGGACCAACTGCTACTATAGAATTATTATTTAAAAAGAATACATCGACATTCCTAAATTTAAGAAAAGAAGAGAGAAAAGTGGAGGAATAAAATGGGAAAACATATTACAAAAATAATTTTAATTTTATTAATCGTAAGTATATTACCATTTACAGTAGGTTTCACATCAAAGAAAAATCCTAAAACACTATATCACGTATACCTAAAAGGTAAATCATTAGGATTAATAAAATCAAAAAAAGAATTAGAACAATACATTGATAAACAACAACAAGCAATAAAGAAAAAATATAAAGTAGATAAAGTATATGCTCCAGACGAATTAGACATAGTAAAAGAAGTAACATACAAGGGCAAAGTATTACCAGTATCTACAGTATATAAAAAGATCAAAAATATATCTCCATTTACTATTAAAGGTTATACAATAAGTATTAATGGATTAGAAACGAAAGATGCTCAAGGTAAAAAAATAAAAACAAAAAAGCAAAAAATATATGTACTAGATAAAAAAGTATTTGAAGATTCTGTAGATAATACAGTAAAATCATTTGTAAATAAAGACGATTATAAAGCTTATAAAGAAGGTAAACAACAAGAAATTAAAGATGTAGGTAAAATAGTAGAAAAGATATATATCAAAAATACTATAACTATAAAAAAAGATAATATACCAGTAAATAAAACTATTTACCAAGATAAAGAGACGTTAAGTAAATACTTACTTTTTGGAACAACAGAAGAACAAAAGAGATACACTGTTAAATCAGGAGACACTATTTCTGATATAGCCTTTGATAATAAAATATCAACAGAAGAATTTTTAATAGCTAATCCTACATTTACTAGTGAAAATAACTTATTATATGATGGACAAGAAGTAACATTAGGAATATTAAAACCTCAATTTAGTGTAGTAGAGGAAGATCATAAAGTATTTAGAGAAGAAAAAAATTATAAAACAGAAACAAAATATGATAATAATGAAGATGTTGGATATACAAAAGTTATTCAAAAAGGTGTTAAAGGGGAAAATAAAGTAACACAAAAAGTACAAAAAATTAATGGTGAAACAGTTAATGTAGTTCCTGTAAATACTGAAGTTATAAAAGAACCAATAACTGAAGTAATTGTAAAAGGTGGTAAAAAATCAAGTTACTCAGGAGATGGCGGTGGAGCTTACACCGGAGGAGGATATGGAAACGTTATTGCCACTAAAGGACAATGGGGATGGCCTGCATCATGTTCTTCAGTATCCAGTGGATTTGGATATCGTTGGGGAGTTCTACATGATGGAACAGATATTGCAGGATGTGGATATGGATCTAATATATTCGCAGCTCAATCTGGAACAGTAATACAGTCATCATCAAAAGCCGTAAATGGACAATATATAACAATTGATCACCACAATGGTTTCTATTCAATGTATGCACATTTATGTGTAGGATGTAGATATGTTCAAGTTGGAGATCACGTTGAAAAAGGCCAAGTAATAGGTGGAATGGGTATGACTGGAGCTGCAACAGGAGTTCACTTACATTTCGCTATATGGCAAGGATATCCATATAGAGGAGGTGTACCTTTAAATGCAATGCAATTCTATTAAAATGAAAGTTAAAACAATTGCGAGTGGGTCTAAAGGAAATTGCACAATAGTATTATGTAATAAAACTAATTTAATAATAGATATGGGAATTTCCTACTTAACTTTAAAAAGAAGTTTAGAGGAAAATTCCCTTTCTTTTGAAGAATTTTCAGGAATACTAGTAACTCACTGCCATAAAGATCATACCAAGGGATTATCTTCATTAATAAAAAATACTAAGTTATATGTATATATACCTGAGGATATGTATCATGAGCTAAAGGACATGGTTCCTAAAGAAAGATGTATTTTCATAGCTGATAATTTTAACATAAAAGATGTAAACATAGAACTAATCCATACTTCTCATGATACAGATTGTTCAGTAGGGTATATAATAGAATATAATAAAAAAACACTAGTATATGTTACAGATACAGGATATATAAATAGAAAATTCTTAGCTAAAATGACAGAAAAAGATATGTATATAATAGAAAGTAACCATGATGAAGTAATGCTTATGGATGGACCATATCCTAGATTTTTAAAAGAAAGAGTAATAAGTGATAAAGGACATTTATCCAATAAAACAACAGCCAAGTATTTAAAAAAAATAATAGGTAAAAATACCAAGAATATATTATTAGCCCACTTAAGTGAAAAAAATAATACTGAACAAAAGGCATTAGAAGAATTAGAAAAGGAATTGGGAAAAACAACTATAAATATAGGAATAGCTAGACAAGATGAAGAAAGTCCATTAATAGAGGTGTAATATGGAAAAAGTAAGTATAGATACACTAAATGAAAATGAATCTTTTCACTTTACTGAGACAAAGTATTTAGAAAAAATACAAGAAGAAGGATTAATCGCAAGTATAGGTGAAAATGCCATTGGTATAGAAAGAACCCCAAAGATATTTTTTAGTAAAGGTGAAATGGGAGTAATTAAACTATCTGAAGTATGGTTAAGATGGCTAATGAATAGAATATATGGTCCTAATGATAGATTAAATCAATATAAAAACCTAACAGCCTATGAAAATAATAAGAGAGTTTCAGAATGGGTAGATGAATTTTTATCACATGAATATTTAAATGATCAGTTGAAAAAAGAACAATTATTTGAATATTTTTACTATTATCTAAAAGAAAGATCATATTTAGTATTAGATATAAAAGATGGAATAGAGTATGATTCAAATGATCTGGATGAAAACAAAGTAGAAATGAATAGAAGACCAGACTCAATTAATAAGATGTTTGCTAAGATAATGTATGGAGAATTCAGTAATATAGATACAAATAATATGGAAGATTGGAATATGCATACAAAAACAAATATAAACATAGATAAGTCTAAAATAAGGCAAGTAATAACACCAGATGGAAAAGAGGATATGCTCTCAATTATTATATATTTATATGATAAATATAAGAATATACCACATAATCAGATGTTATTAGACGATTTCGTTGATTATGCCAAATTAAAAGATAATGATTATATACAAAAAGAAGGAAAAGAATATGCTAAAAATAATAACAGTAGGATCTATTAAAGAAAAGTATTTAAAAGATGGAATAGAGGAATATACAAAAAGACTAAAAAAATATACATCAATTGAAATAATTGAATTAAAAGATGAAAGTTTTCAAGATGAAACAAAAGTAAAAAAGACAGAAGGAGAAAAAATTTTAAAGAATATTAAAGATAAGGATTATGTTATAACACTAGAAATAGAAGGAAAACAACTAACATCTGTAGAATTAGCTAAAAAAATAGATCAAATCTATTTAACAAATAGTGATATAACTTTTGTAATTGGAGGTAGTCTTGGACTTAGTGATGAAGTAAAAGCAAGATCTAACTATGCTCTATCATTCTCTAAAATGACTTTTCCCCATCAATTATTTAGATTAGTTCTTTTAGAACAAATATATAGATCATACAAAATAAATAATAATGAGAGTTATCACAAATAAGGAGTAATTATGATAGGTAATAAATGGGATGATTTATTAAGCGATGAAATAAAGAAAGAATACTTTCAAAACTTATTAAATTTTATTAAAGAAGAATATAAAAATAAAACTATTTATCCAAAACAAAGTGAGGTATTTAATGCTTTCAGGTATACAGATTTCGATGATGTAAAAGTTGTAATACTAGGACAAGATCCATATCATGGACCTAATCAGGCGGAAGGATTATCGTTTTCTGTAAGCAACGAAGTATTAAAACCACCGTCACTAAAGAACATTTTTAAGGAACTAGAAAGTGACATAGGAATACATTTTCCAGAAGTAAATTCACTTAAGCCCTGGGCTAAAGAGGGTGTATTACTTCTTAATGCGGTACTAACAGTAGAAGAACATCAGCCAACATCACATAAAAATAAGGGCTGGGAAACATTTACAGATGAAGTGATAAGAATAATTAATACAAAAGAAACTCCAGTAGTCTTTATCTTATGGGGTAGATATGCAAGAGAAAAAAAGAGCCTTATCACAAATCCTAAACACTTAGTTATAGAATCAGCTCATCCATCTCCATTTTCGGCACGTAATGGCTTTTTTGGTAGTAAACCATTCTCAAAAACAAATGAGTTTTTAAAGAAAAATGGAATTAAAGAAATAGATTGGAGAATAGAATAATGAAAAATATAATAAAAAAACTACCTGATTGGTATTTTACTTTCATGGTATATTGTTTAATAGGATGGTTATATGAAGTATTATGGTTAATGTTCGTAGTACCACCATACAAATTTGTAAATAGAGGAGTACTATTTGGACCATTCTTACCAATATATGGTTTTGGTATGTTAATACTACTAGTTTTATTACATAAAACACTAAATAAAAAACATGTCATTAGTAATAAAATATATTTATTAACATCGGTATCTACAATTACAACTTTTATCTATACAACAATAATAGAATATACAACTCCGAAAATATATAGAGTAGACTATTTCTTACAACATTATGGGATAGGATTATTATTAGTAAATGTTTTAGCTTTAATAGTAGTATATTTAATTGTAGATAAAACAAAAAATAAAAATATAAAAAACATAGATACAACAATAGTATTAGTATTCTTACTTATTTGGATAATAACAACAATAATAGAATATGTTTCTCATTACGCAATAGATAAACTTTCACATAAATTATTATGGGATTATACACATGATTTTTTAAATATTAATAAAAGAGTTAATTGGGATGCTAGTAGAAACTTTGCTATTGGAGGAACTTTCTTATTATATACGGTTCAACCATTATTAGATAAAGTGTTAAAGAAAATAAATATAAAACCAAAAACTATAATCGCCATAATTATGGGATCTATAATGCTAATAGATTTTATAATCAATGTAGTAATAAAATAAAAAATATCCACAATTTCTGTGGATATTTTTATATTATATTATTTTGTGCTTGAACTGCAGTAATTGAAATAACGCCTACAATATCAGAAGTGCTACAACCTCTACTTAAATCATTTACTGGCATATCTATTCCTTGAGTAATAGGGCCATAAGCCTTAGCTTTAGCAAGACGCTCTACTAATTTATAAGCACTATTACCATTATCTAAATTAGGAAAAATTAATACGTTAGCATGACCAGCAACATTACTGTTAGGAGCTTTTGCCTCAGCAATTTCAGGAACAATAGCTGCATCCACTTGTAATTCCCCATCTATATTAATATATGGTGCCTTAGACTTAACTAAATTAGTAGCATTAACCATTTTGGTAACACTATCACAATTAGCACTACCTTTAGTAGAATGAGAAATCATTGCAACCTTAGGTTCTTTATTAACTAATAATCTAAAACTATTTGCACTTTCTATGGCAATATCAGCAAGCTCATCTTCATTAGGTTCTTGATTAAGTCCGCTATCAGCAAATATGAATAAGCCATCTTCACCATACTTACAATCTGGAACATCCATCAAAAAGAAGGCTGAAACTAAAGATGTATTAGGTTTATTTTTAATTATTTGTAAAGCAGGTCTTAATGTATCAGAAGAAGAATGACATGCTCCACTAACAATACCATCAGCAAGACCAATCTTTAAAAGCATACATGCATAATACATATGATTATTTATTATTAAATTCCTAGCTTTATCAAGACTAATCCCTTTATTCTTTCTTAAATCATAAAACATATTTATTAATTTATCAGTAACATAATAAGTACTAGGATCAATAAATGCTGCTTCATCAAGTTTATACTTATTTTTAGCATTTTCTATTTCATTGCTATTACCAATTAAAATTATATCAGCTATTTTCTCTTCAAGTACAATACTAGCAGCTTCTAATACTCGATCATCTTCTATTTCTGGTAAAATAATTTTAACTTTATTACTCTTTGCTCTTTCTTTAATAGATTCTATAAAACTCATACTAACCACCATTATTTATTCTTTAAAATTTCGAATATTTCTCTTTTTTCATTATTATAAAAATCTTTCTTTTTATATCCTAAAAATATTTTTAATATATTAGATGGAAAAGTCATAATTAATTGATTATATATCACAACATTATCATTATAAAATTTAATAGCTGCAACTAATTCTAATTCGTTTTCATTGATATCTTCAATAACAGATATTAAGTTCTTTTTCTTATATAATTTTTCATTATCATCCAATATTTTAAAAAGTTCATTATAATTACGTTTTAAATAATCGTGTAGTGAAAAATGATTCATTTTATTAGCTATAATACTTTCAATATCATCCATAAATTCTACATCTTTCAAATTTTTCTTAACAATAGGCTGACATTTTTTCATTAAATCTAATTTTTTTTGTAAAAGCATATCAATATTATTTTCTGCTTCATCTATTTTTATAATAGTAAACTGAAATTTATTAAAACATATAATACCAATTATAATCATTATTGCGACTAGTATCAAAATTCCTAATATTATCTTTAACATATAACCACCTCTATACTAAGGTAATTATATCAAAATAATGTTTAACATACAACATTAGTAATTAATATTTGTATCATGTTTTTATACTATTTGTAACACCTTGATCAAAAGTTTGATCAGTAACAAGAGGTTCGCTCCCTTTAATAAAATACATTAACTTTTTCTTAGTAGCATTTTCATTTACTGGTTTTCCAGATATAGGATCAACTAATACAGCAGATATATTCTTAGGAGTTTCATACCATTCATTATCCTTATTTTCTTCATATTTCTCTACAGACTTGTACCATATATTTTGTGAGTATTTATATTCACTAGTAGCTAATTCCTTATTATCATCATAACCTATCCAAACAGCACATACTATGTCTTTATTAAATCCTATATTCCAATTATCAGTGTTGGTCGTACCACTTTTTAAAGCATATTTATGGTTAAGTTTAGCATTTAATCCTATAGCAGTAGGATAATTATAGTCAATATATACAGGATCATAAGTAGCTGTTAACATGTTATTAAGAATAAAAACTAAACTTGAATTTAAAACTAATTCTTTAGTATTATCAGCCTGATATAAAATATTACCTTTTAAATCAACTACTTTTTCAATTAAATGAGGTTTTACTTTATATCCTAAATTAGCAAAAGCAGCATAACCTGCAGCCATCTCTTTAATGTTAATTTCATTAGTACCTAAAGGTAAAGACGGAATATCTTCTAATTTTGAAGTAATACCCACACGTCTAGCTACATTTATTAATGCATCGCTACCCAAAAATAGATGTGTTTTAACAGCATATATATTTTCAGAATATGCAATTGCTGTCGCCATAGAAATAGGTTTATTACCATATTTATCATTATAATTTTTAGGAGTATAGTTATCTTGATTACTAAAAGTAAAAGTAGTAGCTTCACTAGTAAAAGCAGAAGAAGAGGTAAAACCATTTTCTAAAGCTGCATAATATAAATAAGGTTTCATTGTAGAACCAACTTGCCTAGATGACTCAACAACACGATTATAAGAAGAAGTATTATAATCTTTGCCTCCAACTAAAGCAATAATCCCACCAGTATCAGGATTCATCATTACTGAAGAAACTTCTACTTTAGAATCAGTAGGAATAGTTTCAGTCACAACATTTTCTAAGTATTTTTGTTGTTCAAAATCTAAATTTGTATATATTTTTAAACCCTTAATGTCACTAAGAGATTTAGGTATTTCACTAAGTGTTTCTAATTCTTTAAAAACAGCATCTTGATAATACATAGCAACATTTAAATCTGATCTTTCTTTTTCACCAATAAAATTAAGCTTTTCATTATACGCATCTTCTAGTTCACCTTTACTAATTATTTTATTTTTTAATAATTCATTAAGTACTACTAATTGTCTTTTTTTAGCTGATTCATAATCGATCAAAGGAGAATATATACTAGGAGCTTTTGGTATTCCTGTCAAAATAGAAGCTTCAGCTAAATCCAAAATTTTAGCACTCTTACCAAAATAAAATTGACTAGCATTTTCAATTCCATAAACACCATGACCATAATTAATAGTATTTAAATATCCCTCTAAAATTTCATCTTTAGAATAATCATCTTCCATTCTAATTGTATACCACATTTCATCCCATTTTCTCTTTATAGTCTTATCAAAATCTAAAAATAAATTCTTTGCATACTGCTGAGTAATAGTAGAAGCTCCTTGTTTTAATTTTCTATTAGTGATATTAATATAACTAGCTTTTAATATTCTAAGTAAATCAAATCCATGATGTTTATAGAAATTTTTATCTTCAGTATAAATGGTAGAATTTATAACATAATCAGAAATATTATTTAAACTAACCCAGTTACTAGATCTAGTACCTTGAAAAAATAGTTTTTTATTATTATCATATAAAGCTATATTATTAGCACTATTTATTTCTAATTTAGGAGAATTTTTAACATAAATAAAAACAAAACCCAATCCTAATAAAATAATAAAAAAAACATAAATAATAAATTTCTTTAAAACTTTCATATAAAACCCACCTTTCCTTACTATTATTTAAAATTAAAGTAAAAATATGTATCAAAATTTACAAACATATGTTATAATCTAAACTGTAAATTTAAAAAGAGGTGTTTATATGCCTAAATTAAAGTTAAAAATTGATCTTTCTAGTCAAGAAGAAAAATCAAAATACGAATTAATAGGTAACTTAAATAAAGAGAAAAATATCTTAACTTATTTTGAACCAACAGAAGAGAAAACAAAAGTAGAGTATTTATATGATGAGAATATATTACGACGAAGTAATAGTTCATTAGATATGGAATATAGATTTGATACTAATAAAGAAACTGAAGGAATAATAACAGTTAAGGATTTAAATAAAACTCTTTATGTTAAATTAAAAACTATTAAATTAGAAATAAATGATCATAATATAAAAATAAAATTCTCAGTAGAAAACCAAGAATTTGTATATAGTATAAAAGTAAAGGAGAATTAATATGAGTATAATTAAAAGTTTAACTAACGATATTAATGGAATAATTAAAAATGCTGGATATGAAGTAGAAAATTTAGTACTACAACCATCAGGTAGACCAGATTTAGGTCAATTTCAAATAAATGATGCTATGAATTTAGCTAGAGAATATCACAAAAATCCACGTGAAATAGCAACTGATATAGTAACGGAATTAGAAAAAGATAATAGATTTACTAATTTAAATATTGCTGGACCAGGATTTATTAATATTACTTTAACAGATGAATATTTAATTGAATGTCTAAATAAATTAACTGATAACCTAGATGAAAATATAGATAAGAAAGAACCTAAAAAAGTGATTATTGACTACGGTGGAGCAAATGTTTCCAAAGCATTACACGTAGGACATTTAAGAAGTGCTAATATAGGAGAAGCTTTAAAAAGATTAGCTAGAACTTTAGGATATGAAGTTTTAGGTGATGCTCATTTAGGTGATTATGGAAGACCACTAGGACTAGTAATCAAAGAAATAAAAGATATGTATCCAGAATTAGAATATTTTAATGAAGAATATAATGGAGACTATAGTGAAATAGAGTTACCAATAACAAATGAGGATTTAGAACGTATATATCCACTTGCATCTACAAAAGCAAAAGAAGATGAAGAATATTTAGAAGAAGCTAGACAAATCACAACTAAATTCCAAAATCATGAAAGAGGATACTATGATTTATGGAAAAGAATAGTAGATATCTCAAAAGAAGATATTAAAAAAGTATATGATGATTTAAATACATCATTCGAAATATGGAATGGTGAAAGCGATGAAATGGAATTCTTTGATGATTTAATAGAAATATATGAATCTAAAGGATTACTTACTGATAGTGAGGGTGCCAAAGTAATAGAAGTAGCAACAGAAGAAGATAATGCACCAATGCCACCATTATTAATAGTAAAATCAAACGGATCTAAATCATATGATTCTACAGATTTAGCTGCAATAATAGAAAGAAAGAAAAACTATAATCCAGATGAAATGTGGTATGTAGTAGATGATAGACAATCACTTCACTTTGAACAAGTATTCCGTGCTGCAAGACTAGGAAAAGTTGTAGATGACAATGTTGTATTAGAACACATTGGATTTGGGACAATGAATGGTAAAGATGGTAAACCATTTAAAACTAGAGATGGTGGAGTAATGTCGCTAAAAAATTTAATAAATTTAGTAAATGAAGAAACATTAAAAAGAGTTAATCCAGAAACAGTACCAGAAGAAGAAAAAGAAGAAATAGCAAAAACAGTTGCAATTGCAGCTTTAAAGTATGCAGATTTAATACCATATAGAAAAACAGATTATATATTTGAAGTAGAAAAATTTGCATCAATTGAAGGTAAAACAGGTCCATACTTACTATATTCAACAATTAGAATGAAGTCTTTATTAGAAAAAGCAAATGATTTATCTATGGATAAAATTACAAAAATTAAAACAGAAACAGAAAAAGATTTAGCTTTAACAATATTAAACTTACCAGTAGTATTAGATAAATCACTAGAATCAAAATCATTAAATGATATAGCAGATTACATGTATAAATTAACATCACTATATAATAAATTTTATGCAGAAAATAAAATATTAACAGAAGAAGATAATAACTTACAAACTTCTTGGTTAACATTAACAAAAATTATTTATAGCATAAATACAATGTTATTAGATATATTAGGAATAAAAGTTCCATCAAAAATGTAAAAAAGTGTTGTATTTAATAATGATATATGTTATAAGTTTATTGGTGTTTATATTAAACAAAAAATTAACATATACATATAATGTTTTAAATAAATATAGGAGGACAATATGAGCATTAAAAAAATGTCTAAAGAAGAATTAGAATTATTATCAAATAAAGATATAACAAATTTATTATTAGAAGAAAGTAAAAAGCCAATAAATACAGCAGATTTATTTAAAAAAATAATAGAATTATTAGAACTTCCAAAAAAGACTTTTGAGGATAAAATTGCTGATTATTATACAGCTTTAGCAACAGATAAAAGATTTATTTTATTAGAAGATGGTACTTGGGATTTAAGAAGTAGATATAAATCTGATAAAGTAGTAAAAGTATCTGATGAAGAAGATGAAGAAGAAGACGAAGAAATAAAAGAAGAAATAGAAACATCAGATATTGATGAAGAAGATGAAGACAACTATGATGATAAAGAAGACGAATATGATGATGATACTAATGAAGAATTAAAAGATTTAGTAATAATCGATGAAGATGAATTAGAACTAGAATAAAAATCTAGTTTTTTTTACTAAAAAATGTTATAATACCAAGTGATTGAGAGGAAAGGGTGATAAAATGATAGAACGTTTAGAATTAGCTGAAAAAAAATATGATGAATTACAAAAACAGCTTACTGACCCAGAAGTATTAAGTGATATCAAAAAGACAAGAGAATTATCAAAAGAAGTTTCTACTATAGAAGATACTGTCCTATGTTATAGAAAATATAAAAAAGTATTAGAAGGAATAGAAGAAGCCAAAGAAATGAGTAAAGATCCTGAAATAGGAGAAATGGCTAAAGAAGAATTAAAAGCACTAGAAGCAGAAAAAATTGAATTAGATAAAGAATTAGAAATACTATTAATACCTAAAGATCCTAACGATGGAAAAAATGTTGTTATGGAAATAAGAGGAGCAGCCGGAGGAGACGAAGCTAATATATTTGCTGGAGACTTATTTAGAATGTATACAAGATATGCTGAAAAACAAGGTTTTTCATATCAAGTATATAACTCTGTAGATGGTACTGCAGGAGGTTTTTCCCAAATAGAATTTATTATAAAAGGTTCTAATGCTTACTCATTATTAAAATATGAAAGTGGTTCACATAGAGTACAAAGAGTTCCTGTTACTGAATCAAACGGACGTCTTCAAACATCAACAGCTACAGTACTTGTAATGCCAGAAGCAGACGAAGATGTAGATATTGAAATCAATCCAAATGATTTAAGAATTGATATCTATCGTTCAAGTGGCTGTGGAGGACAAGGAGTAAACACAACAGATTCAGCAGTTAGAATTACTCACTTACCAACTAATACAGTAGTAACTTGTCAAAATGAAAGAAGTCAAATTCAAAATAAAGAACAAGCTATGAAAGTATTAAAAACAAGACTTTATGAATTACAAGAACAAGAAAGATTAGAAAAAGAAGGTAACGAAAGAAGAAGTAAGATAGGTTCTGGAGATAGAGCAGAAAAAATAAGAACTTATAACTATCCACAAAACAGAGTTACAGATCATAGAATTGGATTTACTACAAAAAATCTAGACAGAGTAATGGATGGAGATTTAGATGATGTAATAAATGCTTTAATTCAAGAAGATCAAAAAAGAAAATTAGCTGGAAATGAAGAAGAGTAAGATTTTATTATCAGATTTTATATGTTCAGAATGTGGCAATATTATAAGATTACCCAGACCTATATGTAAAGAAAGAAAAATATATCAGTTATAAAAAAAGAAATAAGGAAAATATATGAAAGTAGAAGAATTAATAGTGTATGGAAAAGAGTATACTCATTCTGATTACGTAAAAATATTACTAGGAGAGTTACTAAATTTAAATCCACTAGAATTATTAAATCATTTAAATGATTATGTGGAAGAAGAAAAAGTAGAAATATTTAAAAAAGAAATGCAAGCTATGAAAGATGGAAAACCACTTCAATATGTCATAGGTAATGTTAATTTCTTTGGTAATAAGTTTTATATTAATGAAAATGTATTAATACCACGTTTTGAAACAGAAGAATTAGTTGAAAATACTATAAAATATATAAATGAATACTTCACAGAACCTGTGGATATAATAGATTTAGGATGTGGTAGTGGAGTAATAGGACTTACATTAGAAAAAAAAGTTTCCACAAATTCTGTGGATTTAATAGATATTAGTGAAAAAGCCCTAGAAGTTACTAACATAAATTGTGGAAATCTTAATTCCAACGCTAATTTAATAAAAAGTGATTTCTTCGAAAATGTTAATAAAAAATATGATGTAATTATTAGTAATCCACCATATATTAAAACAAACGAAGTAATTGAAGATATAGTAAAAGAAAATGAACCACATCTAGCATTATACGCAGGTATAGATGGATTAGATTGCTACAAAAAAATATTAAAAGAAGTTAAAAACTATATGAAAGATAAATGTATAATAGCTTTTGAAATAGGTTATACTCAAGCAGACGATATAAAAAAATTAGTAGAAGAAAACCTAGATAATGTAAGAGTGGAAATAAAAAAAGATTTATCAAAAAAAGACAGAATGGTATTTATTTTTAAAAATATTGAATAAAAAAATATAAAAACCTCACTATATACTTGAAAGTGAGGTTTTTACATGAAAAAAATTATTATTTTTCTAGCTATTATAATAACAATACTATCTTTAAATAAGGAAGAAAAAGTAGTGATACCAAAAAACTCAATAAGATTTAGAGTAATTGCAAACAGTAACTCCAAAGAAGATCAAATAATTAAGAAGAAGATAGTTTATAATTTAAGTAATAATATACTAGAATTAGAGAATAAAAATATGAATATAGAAAATTCAAGAGAATATATAAAAAACACTCTTCCAGAATTTAAACAAGTAATAGAACAAACTTTAAATAACCAAAACTATAAGATTAATTATGGTATTAATCATTTCCCAGAAAAAGAATATAAAGGAACAGTATATGAAGAGGGAGATTATGAATCATTAGTAATAACTTTAGGAGATGGATTAGGAGAAAACTTTTGGTGTGTATTATTCCCACCATTATGCTTATTAGAAGCAGAGGATGAACAAGATACTACAGATATAGAGTATAAATCATTCATCAAAGAAGTAATAGATAAGTATTTTTAATATTATAAATAAATAAAATATATAAGGTGATACAATGATACTTATATATTTTTTTATTGCAGTAGGACTTAGTATGGATGCTTTTTCTCTAGCTCTAGCATACGGAACAAATAATATAAAATTCAAAAAAACAATTATTTTAAGTCTAATAGTAGGAATATTTCATTTTATAATGCCGCTTTTAGGATCAATAATAGGTACATCTGTAATAAATAATTTAATAAATAAATCAAATATAATAGTTTCAGTAGTATTTATACTATTAGCTATAGAAATGTTTATCTCAAGAAATGAAGAAAAAAAAGTAACTATAAATAACCTAAGTTCAATGATAATATTTGCTATAACAGTTAGTATCGATAGCCTTTCAGTAGGAATAGCCCTATCTCTAACAGAAAAAAATCCCGCGATAGCTTATTTAATTTTTTCAATAACAAGTTTTACTTTTACTTTCCTAGGATTAATACTAGGTAAAAAGATAAGTGATAAATTTGGAAAAAAAGCTATCTACTTAGGCATAATAATATTACTAATGTTATCTGTAAAATATTTATTATTACCCCAATAATTCCTTAATATTGTTGACTATAAAAGTCAAATTCCCTATAATTATATTAGGTGATATAAGTGTTAGTAAACTTTAATGATATGCTTTTAAAAGCAAAAGAAAATAAATATGCAGTACCCCATTTTAATATAAATAATTTAGAGTGGACAAAATTTATTCTAGAAGAATGTAATGAATTAAATATTCCTGTGATTTTAGGTGTAAGTGAAGGTGCAGTTAAATATATGGGAGGATACAATACAGTAGCTAATATTGTAAAAGGACTAATAGAAGATTTAAATATAAGAATAGATGTATGTCTACATTTGGATCATGGAAGTAGTCTAGAAAACTGTATTAACGCAATAGATGCTGGATTCTCATCTGTTATGATAGATGCATCAAAATTACCATTGGAAGAAAATATAAAGATAACAAAACAAGTAGTAGACTATGCACATGAAAGAAATATCACAGTAGAAGCAGAAGTAGGTCATATAGAAGAAAACATTAGCAGTGAAGATTCAAGAGAAACTAATGCTAAACTAGAAGAATGTATAAAATTATATGAAGAAACAAAAATAGATGCAATTGCACCTGCACTAGGTAGTGTGCATGGATTCTATAAAGGAGAAGCAAATTTAGACTTTGAAAGAATGAAACAAATAGATGAAGCACTTCCTATACCACTAGTACTTCATGGTGGTTCAGGTATACCAGAAGAAAAAATAAAGCAAGCAATTAGTTGTGGTATATCAAAAATTAATGTTAATACAGACCTACAATATGTATGGAGTAAAGAAGTTAGAAAATTTCTAGAAGAACAAAAAGATGTCTATGATCCTAGAAAAATAATCAAAAGTGGAGAAAAAGCTATAAAAGAAAAGATAGATCAAGTAGTAACTTTATTTGGTACTAGAATATAAACTATAATAAGGAGGAATAATATTATGAAAATAATGGAGCTAGAAGGACAAAAAGAATTAAAAGGAACTATCAGAATAAGTGGGGCAAAAAATGCAACAGTTGCATTAATACCAGCTGCTATTCTAACTGATGAAGAAGCTACTATTTGTAATGTTCCAGAAATAACTGATACTGATGCTCTATGCAATATTTTAAAAGAATTAAAAGTAGATATTAAAAGAGCAAGTGAAAGTATTATTATCAATCCAGAAAATATGGAAAATATTGAAATAGCTGAATCATTTTCTAAAAAATTAAGAGCATCTTACTATTTTATGGGAGCTCTACTAGGAAAATATAAAAAAGCAGTAATGTATTTTCCTGGAGGATGCTCAATTGGTGCACGACCAATAGATTTACATTTAAAAGGTTTTGAAGCACTAGGAGCAAAAGTAACAAATGAAAAAAATAAATATACAGTAGAAGCTGATGAATTAAGGGGAGCTAATATTTATCTAGATTTTGCATCAGTAGGAGCAACAATCAATATTATGTTAGCTGCAGTAAAAGCAAAAGGAACTACTATAATTGATAATGCAGCAAAAGAACCAGAAATAGTAAATGTTGCTACATTCTTAAATAATATGGGAGCTAAAATAACAGGTGCAGGAACTCCAACAATAAAAATAGAAGGAGTAGATCACTTAGGTAAATGTTTCCATGAAGTAATTCCAGATAGAATAGAAGCAGGAAGTTATATAATAATGGGAGCATTATGTGGTAATAATTTAAAAATAGATAATATTATTCCAGAACATATAGAATCTCTACTTTCAAAACTAGAAGAAGTTGGAGTAAAATTAGATGTCGGGCAAGATTACGTAATAGTTTCTAAGCCAGAGAAATACAAACCAACTACAATTACAACAGCTGTATATCCTGGATTTCCAACAGACTTGCAACAACCGTTTACAATTCTTTTAACTCAAGCAGAAGGAAAGTCTAAAGTAATAGAAACTATTTGGGAAAATCGATTTATGCATATTCCATACTTAAATAATTTAGGTGCAGATATAACAGTTAAGAACCAAACTGCTACAATTATGGGTGCAACTCCATTAAAAGGAACAGAGGTAGTTGCAACAGATTTAAGAGCCGGAGCAGCTATGGTAGCGGCAGGCCTACTTGCCAGTGGAAAAACAAAGATTACTAATGTTGAACACATTCTAAGAGGATATGAACAAATAGTAGAAAAATTAACTGAAGTAGGTGCTAAAATAACAATCAAAGAAATATAATCTAATATATTTCTTTTTTTGTGGAGGAAACATGAATATTATCATTAGACATAAAAAAGCACTTCTATTATTAATAATAATTAGCTCAGTATTTACAATATACAAGACTAATAATAAAAATAATATATCATATATATCTATAGGAGATGGATATTCCAAGGGGATAGATTCTTATTATCAAATAAATTATGGATATAGTGATTATTTAAGAGATCACTTAAAGAAAAATAATATACTGAATAAATATAATAAATCATTCACTGATAAAAATGCTTCAATAGATAGTCTATATAAAGATATAGTTATAAATAGAAAAGTAAAAGATAATAATTTTAAACAAACACTACGTGAAAGTGAAATATTAACTATGTCGATAGGTATAAATGATTTAATATATAGACTAGCTCTTACTGAAGATATGGATGAATATAAACTAAATAGAATAATTACTGATATAGATAAATCGTTAAATATTTTAATAAAAGAAATAAGAAAATACTATCAAAAAGATATTTATATAATTGGTTATTATAAACCAAATACAAGTAATTATTATTTATTAAAAGGAATAGATAAATTAAACGAATTATATAAAAATAATAAGAATGTAATATACATATATAGTGAAAACATAAATAATAATCCATTAAAATATTTGTCAAATCCATCAAATAACTATCCAAATTCTATAGGTTATAAAGAAATTTCCACAGAAATAGTGGAAAAAATCACTAAAAAACTTGCCAAATAATAAAATAATTGTTATACTAATAACGCATTTATTACTATGACTTAACAAGTCATGGCGGAAGGAGAGATAGTATGAAAAAAGGAATTCATCCAGAAGTTAAAGATTGTAAAGTAACTTGTGCATGTGGAGAAACATTCACTTGCCAATCAACAAAAGATGAAATAAGCGTTGAAGTTTGTTCTAAATGTCATCCATTCTATACTGGAAAACAAAGTAGAGCATCTCGTGCTGGACGTGTTGATAAGTTCAATAAAAAATATGGATTTACTACAACAGAAACTGCTGAATAATAAGCAGTTTTTATTTTTGTAAAAAAGTGGTATTATATATTTATAAGGAGATAAATATGAAAATAGGAATAGCAAATGATCATAGAGGATATGAATTAAAAAAATATTTAGAAGAAGAATTAACAAAATTAGGTTATGAAGTAATTAATTATGGAACTAATTCCACAGAATCTGTGGATTATCCAGATTACGCTTTTAAATTAGGAACAGAAGTTGCCAGCAAAAATGTAGACTTTGGAGTAGCAATATGTGGTTCCGGTATAGGAATAAGCATAGCTTGCAATAAAGTAAAAGGAATTCGTTGTGCGAAAGTATCAAATGTAGAAGAAGCTAAATATACAAGAGAAGATAATAATTCTAATATAGTAGCGTTTGGCGAGAAGACAACAAAAGAAGAAGCTTTAGAAATAGTAAAAACATTTATAGAAACACCATTTTCTAATCTAGAAAAACATATAAGAAGAATAGAAAAAATAAATAGCTATGAGGAAAATAAATAATGTTAGGTAAATTATTATTATATATACTAGTAACAATGCTAGTCATATGGGCAATGGATTCTGTAAATATAAATCAAATTTTTAAAAAAAATAAAATACTACAAGCAAGAATTTTTTACTTTTTACTTGGAATATCTTTGATATATTTAGTAACAAACTTTTTAATAGATTTGTTTACTGTATCAAAAATTTTCTAAAAAAAGTATAATTCTTTTTTTTTGGTTAAAACTTATAATGAGGTGAAAAAAATGAGAAGAAGAAAATTAAGAAAATATGTATTACCAAGTTTATTAGTAATGGCCATAGTATCAGTAGTTTCAATAACAGGTATAATTAATAATTTAAAAGGAAATGATCTAAGTGAAAACATAACATATGTATCAAAGACTATTTTAGGTAATGATATAGCTGTTATAAATACAACTAGTAAAATTATTAATCCCTATACTGATCAATCTGTAAAAATAGGTAAGAATTATTATGATTATCAAGCAGAGGCAAAAGATCAAGAAAATTCAATAATATATCATGATGATACTTATATGCAAAACTCTGGAATTGATTATGTGTCAGAAAATACATTCGAAGTTGTCTCTGTACTAAATGGAACAGTAACTGATATAAAAGAAGATGAGTTACTAGGTAAAATAATAGAAATTAAACATGATAATGATTATATAAGTATTTATCAAAGTTTATCTGAAGTACTAGTAAAAAAAGGTGATACAGTAAACCAAGGTCAAGTGATTGGTAAAAGTGGAACTAATGAATTAGATAAAGAAGTAGGTAATCATTTACACTTTGAATTTTATACAAATGGACAAGTAGTAAATCCTAATCTTTATCTTAATAAGGAACTAAAAAAACAAGAAACAAAAGAGTGAATATACTCTTTTTTTCATAAAAAAAATAATTTTTAATATATATTATTATAAAATCAAAAAATTATGGTAAAATATTAATGGACAGAAAAGGATGTGACACATATGTTAGCAAAAGATATTGGAATAGATTTAGGAACTGCCAATGTTTTAATTTACATAAAAGGACAAGGAATAGTATTAAATGAACCTAGTATAGTCGCAATAGATACAGAAAATAAAAGTGTAATAGCAGTAGGGAAAGAAGCAAATGAAATGCTAGGTAGAACTCCAGGAAAAGTAAAAGCAATAAAACCTATGAAAGATGGAGTTATTGCAGATTTTGAAATAACAGAAATAATGTTAAATTCATTTATTAAAAAGATTAAAGCTAAGAAATTATTTGCAAGACCAAGAATATTAATTTGTTGTCCTACTAATATTACTCCAGTAGAAAAAAATGCTATTAAAGAAGCAGCAGAACGTACAGGAGCAAGACGTGTATATATAGAAGAAGAACCAAAAGTAGCAGCTATAGGAGCTGGTATGGACATATCCAAACCAACTGCTAATATGGTTATAGATATTGGAGGAGGAACAACAGATATAGCAATTCTATCTTTGAATGATATTGTAAAATCAACTTCAGTAAGAATAGCTGGTAATGTTTTTGATCAAGATATAATAAAATATATAAAAGATAAGTATAAACTACTAATTGGAGAACTAACAGCAGAAGATATAAAAGTAAACTTTGCTAACATATATAAACCAGATAAGAAACAAAAATTAGAAGTAAAAGGAAGAAATCTAATTACTGGACTTCCAGATACTATAGAAATAACACAAGAAGAAACAGAAGAAGCTTTACATGAAAGTATATATAAAATTATTAAAGCAGCAACTAATGTTTTAGAACAAACACCACCAGAATTATCAGGTGATATTGTAGATAAAGGAATTGTTTTAACTGGTGGAGGATCTATGTTAAAAGGATTAACAGAAGTATTTGAAAAAGAATTAAAAGTACCAGTATTAATAGCTGAATCACCATTAACATGCGTTGTAGAAGGAACTGGAACATTACTTGAAAATATTAAAATGTTAGAAAAAGACCAATATTAATTGGTTTTTTCTTTGCTATTAAATATAAATTTGTTATAATTTTAATAGGAAGTGACTTTTATGAAAGAACAAATATTAGATGCAAGTAAAATTGTATTAATAACATTTATCTTTTCAGCAATTATAATGCCATTAATGAAAGTGGTTGCTAATTATATTGAAGCAGTTGATGTTCCAAGCAGTGCAGAAGGAAATAGACATATTCATAAAAAAACAACCCCTAAATTAGGAGCACTAGGAATATTCTTATCATTCTTATTTGGATATATGCTCTTCGGTGAACACAGTATAAAAATGAATGCAATTCTAATTGGTAGTTTTATTGTTATTCTAATGGGTATAATCGATGACATAAAACCGGTAAAAGCTAAATATAGATTTTTAACACATATAGCTGCAGCCTCAGTAATAGCTTTTTATGGAGGTATTACTTTAAATGATATAACAGCTTTTGGATTTACTTTTGATTTTGGAATATTAGCATATCCACTTACTATATTGTTTATAGTAGCCTGTACGGATATAATAGACTTAATAGATGGCCTAGATGGATTAAGTGGTGGTATATGTACAATATTCTACATAACAGTCGCAATAATAGGATTCTATCAAGGTAGAGCTGGAAGCTTAGTAATGATCCTAACTCTTATTATGTTAGGTTCTACTTTAGGATTCCTATTACATAATTTCTATCCAGCTAAAATATTTGCTGGTGATTGTGTAACGTTTATGGGATTCATAATTGCTATAATTACATTGCTAGAATTTAAAGGAGCTGCACTTATCTCATTCTTTGTTCCATTAACAATACTTGGAATACCAATACTAGATACATTATTCGCAATAATAAGAAGACTTTTGAAAGGTCAGCCACCATTTCAAGCAGATAGTGAACATTTACATCATCAATTGCTAGGAATGAATTTTTCACAAAGAACTACAGTATTAATAATATATGGAATAAATATTCTTTTTGCAGCAGCATCTATTTTCTATACTTTGAAAGATCCTATAGTTGGACAAATACTATATATAATAATATTTATAATAGTATTATGGTTTGTCTTACATACAACTATTATTTCTGATAAGACACCAAAGCATACAAAAAAAATCAAAGAAAAGATAAAGAAAATAAAGCCTAAAATGAAAGCAAAAACTAATACAAAGAAAAAGAACAATAAAAAATAATTGTTCTTTTATTTTTTGTTTGATAAACTGGAAAAATATGGTAAAATTATAATCGGTGTAGGATGGGTGATAGTGTGATAAGTTTTATAGTATGTGAGGATGAAGAAGTACTATTAAAGAAATATGAAAAAGAAATAGAAAAGTTCATGATGAACTATGACATTGATTATAATTGTTATACATTTGATAAGTATGATAAGAAATTTACAGAACTAGTAAAGAAAGATCTAGGATTTAAAATATATTTATTAGATATAGTGACAGATACAGGAACTGGTTTAGATGCTGCAAGATTAATCAGAGAAGAATGTGATGATTGGTCATCGATGATTATAATAATTACATCTTTTCCAGAGTATAAATATGAAGCCCTAGGAAAAAGATTAATGTTAGTAGACTTTATAAACAAGGTCGATAACTCAGATAAGAAACTAAAAGATGCTTTCCAGATATGTATGAAAAATTATGATAATAAATATAAAAGTTTAAAATATGTATATAAGAAAACAGCATATAATATAGAGTTTAAAACAATTATTTCCATAGAGAAAGAACAAGATAGTAAAATATGTATAATCAAAACAACTCATGGAAAATTCTACATACAGGGAAGTCTAAATCAAGTATTAAAGAAATTAGATAATAGATTCTTCAAATGTCATAGAAGTCTAGCGGTTAATATTAATCAGGTAGAAAGCTATAATAGAAAAACTAATACTATACGATTTAAGAATAAAGAAGAATCAGAATTAATATCAAGAAATAAAAAGAAGGAGTTGTTTAATCTTGTTAGAGGTATTTGTTAAATTTTTATGCTCTATTATTATGACATATACAGGACTATATTTTATAAAAAAAGTGCTGAACATAGAAAAAACTGTCTTAAGTGCAAAAACAAGTTTAATAGTAATCATCATGTCATTAGTTACTGTAATAATAAATACAACGCATTATACTACCATGTATACAGTTATAGTATTTATCATTAACGCTATTGGGTATAAGGGAATTTTTAGATTAAGATTTGAACAGTCAGTAATATCAACAGGAATACTAATGTTCTTTACATTTTTATCAGAACTAATCTTATCATTAGTTTTAGTTAATTTTGTTAGTGCTATAGAGATAAAAGAAAATAATTTATTATATCTATTAGCAAATATTTTAATTGCAGCATTCGTAATCTTTATCATTAACAGAAATTATATCAAAAAACAGTTATCAAACTTCTATTATGGAATTATAAATAATAAATCAGTACTGAGTACAGTATTTGTAGTTTTATTTACAATAGAAACAAGTTATTTAGCATATAATCTAGCAGCAAACTATAATTGGAATATGCAATATATAACTAATGTTTCGATAACTATATTTCTAATTGTTATAACAGTTATTTTTTTAATTAATAGTAATAATTATAATAAATTAAGTCACGAATATGATAATCTATTTAGTTACATCCAAAATTTTGAAGAATGGATTGAAAAAGAACAACTTAATAGACATGAATATAAGAATCAATTAGCTGTCCTTAGATGCTTAACGAATGATAAAAAAGTGAAAGGCAAAATTGATGAAATATTAGAGGATAATATAAACTTAGAAGGAGAAGTTATACAAGAACTAAAAGATCTTCCTAAGGGAGGACTTAAGGGCCTTATGTACTACAAAACTATAATAGCTCAAAAAAATCAGGTGTTACTAACTTTTGATGTTAGTATAAGTAAAAAGTCAAACATCAATAAATTATCTGAGAAACAGATGAATATACTATGTAAATTAGTAGGAATCTATTTTGATAATGCAATAGAGGGAGCGTCTGAAACAAGAAAGAGAAATGTTTTAGTAGAAGTATATGACTTAAAAGATAAGGCAAATATAGTTATATCAAATACTTTCAAAAAAGATAAAAAATTTGACAATAGAAATGAAAAAGGAGTATCAACAAAAGGCCAGGACAGAGGAAATGGACTACATTTTGCAAAAAAACTCCTTTCAAAAAACAGTTGGATAGAGGCATCACAGGAAGTGATAGATGCATATTATATTCAAAAATTAAGTATAAAAAAACTAGGATAATACCTAGTTTTTTTAGTCTCTAAATAATCCGTTTGCTTCTGGTTCATCAATAAAATACCAGATACATCCCATAGAAGCAGCACCAGTAGCAAGCATAGCAACAGCAGCAAGTAATCCAGCGAATCTTTTCATACATTTACCTCCTTTACATATATTTGCTAAATACAAAAGTATTTATGCCTATGATAGTTTTTTATAGTTATTATAAGGTTGTTTAAATATCATGTAAGTTAATGGATTAATAACAATCATTAATATTATCATGCTCGATATAACTAATGAAGTATAATACTTATTATTAAGAATTATTATTAAGAAAGTATATATAATTCCTATAAGAACAGTTATTACTTTTCTAATAATTCTCTTTTTCCTATTTGGTAATGGTCTTTTTATAGTATCAGCTGGTGCAAATATCAAGTAGTTGATAATACAAAATATTGCTATAGAAAGGCTCATAATATTTGATAATTTAATATTTAAAAATATCCAAGGTATAAGAATAAAGTTTACTATAGAAATAATTAAGCATTGATAACTTTTTTCTGCATGAAATCCGAATCCGGTATATCTAATAGCATTAAAAAGTATTAAAACTATAATTACTTCTTTAAATATTCCTAGTATAAAAGCTAATGCAAATATAACTACCATTTTAGTAAAAGTAAGATAAATACCTTCTAAACCATATTCTAATTTTTGTATATCCCGTTTTGAGTAATTGCCATATTTTGTTATTAAAGAGATACAACTATTTATAAACCTCTTTTTCATACAATCACCTTGTTTTCGAAAACAATATAGCATTGAAAAACAAGGAAAAAATGGAATTTCTATAAAATGAATTTATCTATGATTGAATGTCGAAATTTGTCGAAAAAAGAAATAATTTTACCAAAAAATACCAATCATAATACATATTACGGAAATTATAAAATTAGACATATATTTTTGATAAGATTAATCTACCAAAGTAAGCATTGGTAGAAGGTGAGGTGTATTAGTATATGACAGTTGGCAAAGTGAAATGGTTCAACAATGAAAAGGGGTATGGCTTCATAGAATATAAAGAAAACGAAGACGTATTTGTACACTATTCAGCAATTGAACTTGATGGATATAAGACTTTATCAGAAAATCAATTAGTAGAATTCCAACTAATTGAAACAAGTAAAGGATATCAAGCTTTAAATGTAAAATTAGTTAAAGAAACTGCAAATATTAAATAAGTAGTTTTTTTTTATAATTTGTGCTATACTACAGGTATAAGGAGGTGATAGTATGGAAATTATCATTCACGGAGATAAGGTTAAAGTAACTGATGCTATGAAAGAATATATAGAAGATAAGTTAACTAAATTAGATAAGTACTTAGAAAATAGCGAAAACGTTCGCGCGAATGTCATAGTAAAAGTAAAAAACCATGAACAGACAGTTGAAATTACCATACCACTAAAAGCATTTATTTTGAGATCAGAAGAAGTACAGGAGGATTTCTATGCTGCAGTAGATAAAACTATTGATAAGCTAGAAAGACAAATAAGAAAGAACAAAACAAAATTGATGTCAAAGCATGTAAAAGTTGCTGAAGAGTTTAATTTTGCTTCATTTGAAAAAGAAGAAGATGAAGAAGAAAAACAAATTCTAAAAAGAAAAAAGGTTGAAGTAAAACCAATGGATGAAGAAGAAGCAATAATACAAATGGAGCTTTTAGGTCACCAATTCTACATGTATAAGGATAGTGATACTAATAAAGCCGCTGTTGTTTATAAGAGAAAAGACGGACATTATGGTATTATTGAATCTGAATAAGTAGAAAAAGAAAGAAAAATCTTTAAATCTTTCTTTTTTTTTGGTAAAATATTAAGTTAAGGAGATGAAAGGATGAATATAATAAAGAGATTATTAGATCATGAATATAAAGAGTTAAAAAAATTTAGACGTATTGCAGACGAAGTAATGGCTTTAGATGAAGAATACTCTAAATTAACAGATACAGAATTACAGGATAAAACTGATGAATTTAAAGAAAGATTATTAAAAGGAGAAACATTAGAAGATATACTAGTAGAAGCATTTGCTACTGCTAGAGAAGCTGCTTTTCGTGTAATTGGAGAAAAGCATTTCTATGTTCAAATACTTGGTGGTCTTGCTATTCATTATGGTAATATAGCTGAAATGAAAACAGGTGAAGGAAAAACTTTAACTTGTGTTTTACCAGGTTATTTAAATGCATTAACAGGAAAAGGTGTTCATGTAATTACAGTTAATGAATATCTAGCTAATCGTGATGCACAGTGGATGGGAGAAATCTATAGATTTTTAGGACTAACAGTAGGAGTAAATGGAAGAGAATTAACTGCTAAAGAAAAACAAGATGCATATAATTGTGATATTTTATATTCTACAAATAATGAAATTGGATTTGACTATTTAAGAGATAACATGGTTATAAGAAGTGAAGATAGAGTACAAAGACCTCTAAACTTTGCTATTATCGATGAAGTTGACTCTGTATTAATAGATGAAGCAAGAACTCCATTAATTATTTCAGGTGGAGAAATGCATAGTGCAAATTTATATTTAGATGCCGATAGATTTGTTAAAGGGTTAAAAAATGAAGATGACTATGTATATGATGAAAAAAACAAGAGCGTTACACTAACAGAAGATGGTAGTGATAAAGCAGAAAGATTCTTTAAAATAGATAACTTATATGATATAAATAACGCAACATTAGTACACTTTATAAATCAAGCACTACGTGCAAATTATTCAATGAAAAATGATGTTGATTATGTAGTACAAGATGATGAAGTAGTAATAGTAGATCAATTTACTGGACGTTTAATGAAAGGAAGAGCTTTCTCAGATGGACTTCATCAAGCTCTAGAAGCTAAAGAAGGAGTTACTATTAATGAAGAAACTAAAACTTTAGCTACTATTACATTCCAAAATTTATTTAGAATGTATAAGAAATTATCTGGTATGACAGGTACTGCTAAAACAGAAGAAGAAGAGTTTAGAAACATTTATAACATGTATGTTATAGAAATACCTACAAATAGACCTATTGCTCGTATTGATGCACCAGATTTAGTATATGCAACAAAAGAAGCAAAATATAAAGCAATAATAGAATTTGTTAAAGAATGTTACGAAAAAGGTCAACCAGTACTAATTGGTACAATAGCTATTGAAACAAGTGAACTTATAAGTGGATTATTGAAACAAGCTCATATTCCACATGAAGTATTAAATGCAAAAAATCATGCTCGTGAAGCCGAAATAATCTCTAAAATAGGTACAAAAAAATCAGTAACTATCGCAACTAATATGGCAGGACGTGGTACAGATATTAAACTATCAGATGAAATAAGAGATTTAGGTGGATTATGTGTAGTTGGTACTGAACGCCATGAATCACGTCGTATTGATAACCAATTACGTGGACGTTCTGGACGTCAAGGAGATCCTGGATATACTCAATTCTTCGTATCAATGAAAGATGATCTAATGGTAAGATTCGGATCAGATAGAATTGGTGAAATGATGAAGACTATGGGTCTAGGGGATCAAGCTATTCAATCAAAAACATTCACAAGATCAATTGGAACTGCACAAAAAAGAGTTGAAGGAAATAACTTTGATATAAGAAAAAGTTTACTACAATACGATGATGTAATGAATAATCAAAGAGAAATAATGTATGATAAGAGAAACAAAATCTTAGATAATGATTCAATTCATGAAATGATTATCTCAACATTTAGACATCATCTAGAAGATGTAGTAAATTCCCATTTAGCTCCAGAAGGATATCTAACAGATGGAGATTTTAATGAAATAGTAGAATTTGTTAATGAAAACTTACTTAGAAATGATATTAAAAAACAACAGATTTCCCAGTTATCTCCAGAAGAAGTAATAGATAAATTAGTCAAATTAGTAACAGCTGAATATGAAGAAAAAATAAAAGAAATTCCAGTAGAAGTTACAAATGAATTTGAAAAAGCAATTACTCTACAAGTAATAGATAATTACTGGATGGAACATATCAATACAATGTCTCATTTAAGAGAAGGAATTCACTTAAGAGGATATGCTCAAGAAGATCCACTAAGAGCATACACAATGGAAGGATTCGATATGTTTGATGCTATGTTACAAAAAATAGATCAAGATGTATCAGTATTCTTACTAAAAGCAGAAATAAGACAAAATATTGAAAGAAAAGAAGTATCAAAAAAGAAAATAACTAATGATACAGAAAGTGAACCTGCAAAAAAGAAACCTAAAAGAGTAAAAAAAGTAGGTAGAAATGATCCATGTCCATGTGGCAGTGGCAAAAAATATAAACAATGTTGTGGTAAATAATCTCGTTTTCCCTTATAAATAAAGGGATTGCGAGATTTTTCTTTGTTCCACATTTTAAGTGATTTTTATCAAAAAAAGCACTTTAGATACGTTTTAGATACGTTTTTTTCTTAAAAAACATATTAAATCATTAAAAATAAAATAACAAATGTTATTTTTTATATTGACAAATTTTATTAAGTAGTGTATATTATTAAATAACAAATGTTATTTTATACATATGTGAGGTGATGTTTATGGCGAGAACTATTAAGTTTTCTAAAGAAGATATATTGGAAAAGAGTGTTGAATTTATAAAGGAAAAAGGTTACTCTAATCTAACAGTTAGAGAACTTGCTAAATATATAGGATGTTCAACACAGCCAATATTTAAAAACTATGAAAACTTTGATATGTATAAAGAAGATCTTAAATTCTATTTAAGGAAAGATTACTCATCATTTATTCGTAAGTATATAGATATAAAAGATTATTTATATACAATAAGTTATGCATATGCTTTTTATGCAAAAAAAGAACCAAATGTATTCTTTTCATTATTTATGGCAGATCTTGCTGGTTCTAGAACAGTAAGCGAAGTATTAAATACTGATAGAAACATGGAAACTATTAATGCAATGGTAAAACAATATAAAATATCTTTAGAAGATGCAAAAAAGGTATATCGTGAAGTAAGATTTTATACTCATGGTATTGCAACACAGTTATGTGTAAATAGTATTAAATTAACTGATAAAGAAATCAAAGATTTAATCAGAAATAACATAGAAATTAATTTAAGGGGGATATAATTATGAATTTATATGAAAGAAATCAAAAGCAAAGAACATTCTTTAATGAAAAGATAGATTCTTATGATGATGTCCATAGTACATACATGGAAACCAAAAAGACATTAGGAGATAGCCTAGATAAAGAAACTAAAAAAATATTAGACTTGGGTGCAGGGACAGGACTAGAATTAATTCATGTATTTGAATTATTCCCAAGTGCTGAGGTAACAGTCATAGATATTACCGAAAATATGCTTGAAGAATTAAATAAAAGAAGTTTTGCAGATTATGTAACTACTATATGTGGTGATTTCTTTGAAGTAGAATTTGGAGATAATTATGATGCAGTTATATCTACATCAGCTCTTCATCATTTCAAACTAGAAGAAAAAATCAAACTATATAAAAAGGTATATGATTGTTTAAAAGAAAATGGCCAGTTCATAAATTGTGACAAAATAGCTTTATCACAAGAAATAGAAGATGGCCAATTATATGAACTAGAAAACAATATAGAAAATCATAGACATATAGATACACCACTTACTGTTGAACATGAAATAGAAGTATTAAAAAGGGTTGGCTTTCAAGAAATAACTTCGAGCAATGTTGATAAAGATGATTATAGTCTAATTAAGGCTAGAAAAACGAAATAATTTAGATACGTTTTAGATACCCTGAAATTTGAATTTAAAAGACTATTTTAAAATTGAATAGTCCTTTTTTTCGTAAAATAAATAATATTATGAACTATTGCTTTTTTTATGATAAAAGTCTATAATAATTAACCAACAGGAGAACTAATATGGGAAGTAAAGAAGAATTAAGAAAAAGAATTGAAGAATATAAAGATAGAATTATTAATGAATATATAGAAAGCTTTAATAACATATCATTGGAGGAAAGAATCGATTATATTAATGAATTAATAGAAACTAACAAAGAGTATCAATTTTTGAATATAGATTTAAGAAACGATTATAGAAGATGGTTTAGCATTCTTAAATTAATGTCTATTAAAACTATCCAGATTAACAAACTTAAAGAATTTTATCAGAGTTTGGATAATAAAGGAAAAAAAGAATTTCAAACTGAATTATATGAAACAATTGAAAATTGTGAATGGGATTGGAAATGGGATCATCATGTTGATGATTCTGATAAACTACTTAAACAATTCTATAATTTTGATACAATCGATTCTAAATTGGAAGAACTAAAAAATGAAAGCTTTACAGAAACTAAACAAGATAATCATGAATATCAAGAAAAATTATTTAATACATTTATAGAAAGATGTTCAGGAGAAGTAATTGAAGAATTTAAGAAATCATTTGATGACTATGTTTTATTAATGAAAGATAATCTTAGTAATAGTACTAAGAAAAAACTTTTCTCACTACCTGCTCACATGAGAGTTTATGCATTTATGAAAATGTATAGTACCGCTAAATTTTGGGACTTTGAAGACTGGTACTTAACATCTAGATACGATTTCAGACAAGAGATAAGAGAAGAAAAAAAACAACAATTAAAAATCCAAGAAGATAAAATAAGTAATACAAAAGGTTATATAAAAAGGAAATATCCATTAATAAAACCTAGGGTATAGATATTTTAAATGATCGGAATATTTTGATATTACGATGAGGTAAAGTTGGAGAAATCCAGCTACTTTCTGAATAAATTAGATACCCTTTAGATACATTGAAAAGGACCGTTAAAGGTCTTTTTTTCTATCAAAAAAATGTTATAATTAAAATATAAAAGAAAGGGTTGATGAAGATGGAAGAAAATAACAAAGAAAACAAAAGGCTAGTTATTGCAGCTGTAATTTTATTGACATTAGCAGTAGCATTAAGTGGATACATTTGTTATGACAAACATATAAGCAATAACAACGCTGATAAACAAGCAGAAAACAATAAACTAAAAGAAGATAATAATGATAAAAATACAGAAACAATAGAAGAAAATAAACCAACAGATAATAGTATAAATCCTGATTTTGATTTCGAGGAGTTATCTAGCTTATTACACTCGTCGGTCCAAAAAGATGGTATAACAACATTTGTAAGTAGATGTGAAATTAAAACCACAAATACAAATAAACCACCCGAGACAGAACAAAAAAATACCGAGGTATCAAACAATACAATTGATACTATTATTAGTAAATTAAAAACAGCAAAATACATTGATAAGGATATAACTTATTCTTGGTTTGGATGCCCTCCAAAATCAATTACATATTACATAAGTGTTAATAGTAATGATCAAAGTCAAGTATATAGTCAAAGTGTATTTTCACTAAATTATGCAAACGGTGATGATATATTACTAGTCGGATATAATCAGAAAGGTTATGCTTTCCATTTTAATAGCAATGAAGAAATAAATAATTTTATAGAATCTTTAAAATAGTTATTATTAAATACCTTTTAGACACCTTGAAAAAGACCAACAAAGATCTTTTTTTGTGCTTTAAGAAAGTATGATATAATAAATATAAGGTGAATTGATATGTTAAAAGAAAATATAAAAAGAATACTGATGAATATAAAAACCTCAAATAATGAATCTGCTATTAATCACATATTAGTATCTATTGAAAAAATGAACGAAGAAGATTTAAAATTAACATTAAAGAAATTAAATATAACAGAACAAAATATAGAGCAATTTATAAAAAATAAAATTAAAGAACAAACAGAACAAGAAAACTCATCTACCAAATTTACACCTGTTAATCAAATGTTTAGTTATGGGAGAACTGGAAACACATTACATATGCATCTTATACCAAAGAATTTAAGGCCGTTAAAGAATAAATTAGGTGATGAAGCCTTTTATGATTTTTATAAAGAACAATTAGAAGATTTTCTATCAAAACTTCAAAGCATATGTTTAGAAGATATTACTATTCAAACATTATTTGCTGTTTCACCAATATTTTTTAATAAAAATATTACTGCTGTTCACGAAATTCTAGGATTTGATAAAGTGACTGAAATAGATTTAAATAATGAAAATGATGATATGAGTAGGGAGCAAAAAGAAAACTTTATAAATATGTTTAATAAAGATGGTAGAAATACAAGAAATGTATATTATACAAAAATGAGCCGAGAAAAGCTTTTAGAAAGTACATATTCACAAATTCCCGAAAATAAACCACCTGTGAAAATTTAACAAAAGAATAGATTAATTATATAAATATATGTAAAGGTACATTTGTAAAAAAGTCTATATAATAGAAATGAAATAAAAAACTATGATATAATTTATATAAATAATTATTTAGATAGGAATAAGAGCTATGTATAATTTAGAAAGATTTATTAATGCACAAGAACAAGCATACCCTATTGCTTTAGAAGAAATAAAAAAAGGTAAAAAACGTTCACATTGGATGTGGTATATATTTCCACAATTAAAAGGACTAGGTATGAGTGGATTTACTGAGTTTTTCGGTATAGATGGAATAGAAGAAGCACAGGCGTATTTAGAGAATGAATATTTAAAAAAACATCTAATTGAAATATCGGAAGAGTTATATAAAAAAGATGGAAAAATATCTAATATTTTAAAATACCCTGATAATTTAAAACTACAATCTTCAATGACATTATTTAATTATGTAGATCCAGATACTAAGATTTTTAAGCAAATACTTGATAAGTTTTATGATGGAGAAGAAGATAAGAAGACATTAGATTTACTTGAAAATAGATATTATAGAGTCAGATAAAAGTACTAAGAAAGATTATTGGATAAATAATCTTTTTTTCTTGCAATTATATAAAAAAGGATATATAATCGAATATGAAAATCATTTTCAATTTAGAGGGTTAATATGAATAGATTAGAATCATACAATACTAAACAAAAAGATTTAATATTAAATATAATTAAGAATCAAAAAAAAGCATTCACAGTAAAAGATATTTATAATGAGCTAAATTCTGAAGTTGGTTTAACTACAATTTATCGTTTTATCGATAAATTAGTTGAATCTAACAGGCTAAATAAATATATAGCTAAGGATAATATAACTTATTATGAATATTTAAAAGAATGTGATAAAACAAATCATTTCTATTTAAAATGTGAGTTGTGTGGAAACTTAGACCATGTTGATTGTGATTGTATTAGTGAATTATTTAATCATATTTTTAATGAACACAGTTTTAAGCCTAATAAAGAACGTGTAATTATTAATGGATTATGTCAAAAATGTATAAAAGGAGGACAACAGTGAATAAATTAAATAATCGAATGAAGGTGATAGTATGTTAGATTGTTTACAAGATGCTTTAATAGATACAATTAAACTAATACCATATTTATTAATTACGTTTATAGTTTTAGAATTTATAGAACATAAACTGACTAAGAAAAATCAAAAAGCTCTTTCAGAAAATCAAAAATATGGACCTATCGTAGGTGGATTATTAGGAGCTTTACCACAATGTGGATTTAGTTCTATGGCTTCAAACTTATTTTCAGCAAGAGTAATAACAATGGGTACTCTAATTGCAGTGTTTTTATCTACTAGTGATGAAATGCTACCAATTATGCTAAGCGAAAGAGTAGATATAACAATTCTACTTAGAATTATTATTTTTAAAATAATTGCTGGTATAATAGTTGGTTTCACAATTGATTTAATATTTAGAAAAAATCAAAAGATTACAGAATCACAAATACATGATGTATGTGAACATGATCATTGTAGTTGTAATAAACATAATATAATTACTTCAAGTATTATACATACTCTAAATATAACTCTATTTATCTTAATTGCAAACGTATTAATAAATATAATAATATTTAAAATAGGAGAAGAAAATGTTTCTAACTTACTATTACATAAGAACATTTTTACTTACTTTTTAGCAAGCCTAGTAGGACTAATTCCTAATTGTGCAGGTAGTGTTATAATAACAGAGTTATATTTATCAAATATGATAAGTGTTGGTATGATGCTTGCTGGCCTACTTACTGGAAGCGGTTTAGGTATCTTATTATTATTTAAAACAAACAAAAACATGAAAGAAAATATTATGATCACATCAATTATTTATTTCACAGGAATTATACTAGGAATAATAGTTGATATATTAATATAATAGAAATATTTAATCAAAGATAGTGAATAAATTTCCACAAATTATGTGGATAAATAAAAAGAGGAGAATTAATTATGTATAATTTTAATGAATGTTTAAGAGATAATGAAAAAATAATATGGACTGGTAAACCAAATCCTGAAAATAGAAGTAAAGATATATCAGGTGAAATATTCTTGGTAGTATTTGCTCTAGTAGTTCAGACAATAATGATATTTTGTGTGACTCATGGAATAGGCGATGGAGAAAGTGGTACTAGCCTAGGATTTATAGTAATCTTTTTAGCGGTAGCGCTATTTGGTGTCTTAGGTGCCTATAGTATTATAAGTAAGTTATTTTTAATGAATATAAAAGTTAAAAAAGATGAATATTGTATAACAGATAAAAGAGTTATAGTTTATAAAGGTAGAAAAAAAGAAGTTTGGTATGGATACTTAGTTAATTATAGTATTGTTGAAACTGAAAATGTAAAGAAAAAGTATGGAGACTTAATTCTTTCAGTAGAGTATTTAAATGAGAATGAAGGGATAAAGACAATTGGTAAAAATATGATTAACCCAGATAAAACTAATCTTTCATTTGTAAATCTAGTTTCAATAGAAAATGTTAAAAAGGTAAAAGACTTAGTAATAAAACAAAGACAAAAATTAATTGAATCTAAGGAATTACCTACTATAGATAACATAAAAATATAGGCTTTTAATCACAAAAAATGTACATACAATTCATTAAAAAGAATAAAACATATATAAAATATTCTAAATTGTTTAGAATATTTTATTTTTTTATATTATGAATATGTTATAATATAATATATAGAAGGTAGGGATCATATGTATAAGATATTAAAAAATGAACAACTAAATGAAAATTCTTTTGAAATGGAGCTAGAAGCACCACTAGTAGTTAATAAAGCTATGCCAGGACAATTTGTAATATTAATGGCTAAAGAGGATAGTGAAAGAATTCCTTTAACTATTTATGACTATGATCAAGAAAAAGGAATACTTTCAGTAATCTATCAAGTAGTAGGAGCATCTACAAAGGAATTAAGTAAAACTAATGATGAACTATTCTCAGTAACAGGACCTCTTGGTAATCCAAATGAAATATGTGCAAACATTGATGAGTTTAAAAATAAAAAAATAGTCTATGTAGCAGGTGGAGTAGGAATAGCTCCCGTTTATCCACAAGTTAAATATTTAAAAGAAAAAGGAATAGATGTAGATGTAATATATGGAGCTAGATCTAAAGAGTTGTTATTGATACAAGATAAAATAGAAGATGTTTCAAAAAATGTAATGTACGCAACTGATGATGGTAGCTTTGGTACTAAAGGTTTTGTAACTACAATACTTGAAGAAAATATAAAAAAATATGACATATGCGTCGCAATAGGTCCAGTAATAATGATGAAAAATGTTTGTGACTTAACTAAGAAATATAATTTAAAAACAATAGTTAGTATGAACCCTATTATGGTAGATGGTAGTGGTATGTGTGGAGCTTGCCGTTGTGAAGTAGAAGGTAAAACAAAATTTGCATGTATCCATGGACCAGAATTTGATGGCCATAAAGTAAATTTTGAAAAAGCATTAAAAAGATTAAATACTTACAAAGAAGAAGAACAAGAAAAAATGAAACAAATGGAGGCTAACCATGAATAATGATACAAAGGTTAAAATGAGAGTCCAATCTCCAGAATCTAGAGTTACTAATTTTGAAGAAGTAAGTTATGGTTATAATGATGAAGAAGCATTAAAGGAAGCTTCAAGATGCCTACACTGCGCTAATCCTAGATGTGTAAAAGGATGTCCAGTAAATATTCAAATACCAGAATTTATAAAAGCTATAAAAGAAAATAATATCAAGGAAGCTTATGAGATAATTTCCCTATCTTCATCCCTTCCTGCCGTATGCGGAAGAGTTTGTCCACAAGAAAAACAATGTGAAAAGATGTGTATTAAAGGATTTAAAAGTGACGCTATTGCCATTGGTTCTCTAGAACGTTATGTTGCAGATAGAGCGATAAAAGATAATTTAACTTCAGTAAGTAAAAAAGAATCTAATGGTAAAAAAGTTGCCGTAGTAGGTAGTGGACCATCAGGATTAAGTTGCGCTTATGAACTTGCTAAAGAAGGTTTTCAAGTAACGATATATGAAGTCCTACATAAAGCCGGAGGAGTACTAACATATGGTATACCAGAATTTAGATTACCAAAAAGAATAGTTGAAAATGAAGTTAATAAACTAAAAGAACTTGGAGTAGAAATAAAAACTGATGTACCTGTAGGTAATGCCATTACAATAGATGAATTAAAAAAAGAATATGATGCCATATTCTTAGGTACAGGAGCAGGGCTTCCAAAATTTATGAATATTCCTGGAGAAGATGCTAATGGAGTGTTCTCTGCAAATGAAATATTAACACGTATTAATTTGATGAATGCTTATAAAGAAGATTCAAAAACACCAATCAAAAAAGCTAAAGTAGCCTATGTTATTGGTGGAGGAAATGTTGCCATGGATGCAGTTAGATCATTAAAAAGATTAGGTATTGAAACTCATCTAATGTATAGACGTAGTGAAGAAGAATTACCAGCAAGAAAAGAAGAAGTAGAACATGCTAAAGAAGAACAGATAATTTTCAACTTGTTAACAAATCCTGTGGAAATTTTAACTGATGATAATAATAATGTTATTGGTATGAATGTCGTTGATATGGAACTAGGAGAAGCTGGTGAAGATGGACGAAGAAGTGTATCTGAAAAAGAAGAATCACTTCATAAAGTAGATTGTGATATGGTAGTAATGGCTTTAGGAACTTCTCCTAATCATGAAGCTTTAAAATATAGTGATATAAAATTAGATGATAGAGGTCTAATAGTAGTAGAAGAATCAAAAACTTCTCTAGAAAATGTATATGCAGGAGGAGATATAGTAACAGGAGCTGCTACTGTTATACTTGCTATGGAAGCAGGTAAAAAAGCTGCCCATGAAATAATTGAAAAAATATAAAAAAAGGAGCCTAATGGCTCCTAATCTATATACAGAGGATCTTCACATTATCTAGTGAACCTTCCTCAATAATAATATATGCAGTATTTTAAAATAATATACAAAAAAATTAATTTGATATTATTTACTTAATATGTTACGGTATAAGTATAAATTTAGAAATATTGATTAAAATAGAAAAGAGGATATATGGAAACAAAAGAATTAATAAGAAATTTAGAAGAAATGCATATAAAAACAAAAGAACTATGGAGGTCACTTTGACATTGATAGTAAACTAAAAAGAATAGAAGAACTAGAACAAGAAATGTCAAAACCTAATTTCTGGGATAATAAAGAAAATAGTGAACAAGTTATTTCAGAAATGAATGATTTAAAGAAACTAACTTCTGAAGTTATTGATTTAGACAAGAAAATAACTTCAAACTTAGAATTATTATCATCTTTAACAGAAGAAGATAAAGATATGCTAGATATAATTAATGAAGAAATACCTAGTATTGAAAAAACACTAGAAGAAGTATCTTTAAATATATATCTAAGTGGACCATATGATAAAAATAATTGCATTTTAGAAGTGCACTCAGGAGCAGGTGGAACAGAAGCTTGTGACTGGGCGATGATGTTATATAGAATGTATACAAGATGGTGTGAAAAAAACAACTACAAAATAAATATTCTTGATTATCAAGCAGGAGAAGAAGCAGGTATAAAGAGTGCAACTATTGAAGTAAAGGGTACTAATGCATATGGTTATTTAAAAAATGAAAAAGGAGTACATCGTTTAGTTAGACTTTCTCCTTTTGATTCAAATAATCGTCGCCATACATCATTTGCATCAATAGATATAACACCTGAGATAGAACAAAACAACAATATAGAAATAGATGAAAAAGACTTAAAAATAGATGTATATCGTTCAACAGGAGCAGGAGGACAAGGGGTAAATACCACAGACTCAGCAGTAAGAATTACCCATTTACCAACTAAAATAGTTGTAACTTGTCAAAATGAAAGAAGTCAAATTCAAAATAAAGAACAAGCATTAAAAGTATTAAAAAATAAATTGTTATTATTAGAATTAGAAAAACAACAGAAGGAATTAAATGACATAAAAGGAGATCAAATGAACATAGAGTTTGGTTCTCAAATAAGAAGTTATGTTATGCATCCATATTCTATGGTTAAAGATCATAGAACAAATGCAGAAACAAGCAACGTTACAAAAGTACTAGATGGAGATATTGAATTATTTATAGAAGAAAATTTAAAAAAGGAGCTATAATATGAAACATAATAATTTCCAACTACTAAAAGAAATAAATTCTAAAGCAACTATTAAAAGATATACTAGTTTTATTTTAGGGTGCATAATAGTTGCTATAGCCTATAATCTGTTTTTGGTTCCCAATGATATAGTTGCAGGTGGAGTTAGTGGTATTGCTATTATTATTAATCATTTATTTAATATAGAAAATTCCACCATAATACTAATAGGAGATATATTTTTATTAGTATTATGCTACTTTACATTAGGAGAACAAAAAACAAAGGCTACAGTTGTAGGATCACTTTTATTTCCGGTGTTAGTAAAACTAACTGCTAATATTAATACATATCTAAATTTAGATACAAGTGATGTATTAGTATCAATAGTATTTGGAGGATTATTATTAGGTATTGGTGGAGGAATGATATTTAAAGCAGGTTTCACAACCGGTGGTACTGATATTGTTAATCAGATAATTGCGAAGTATGGTAAAATGAGTATTGGTAAAAGTATAATTCTAAGTGATGGACTAATAGTCTTATTTTCAGCATTTATATTTGGACCTAATAAACTTATGTATTCAATTATTATATTATATATAATTAGTATCATATCAGATAGAATAATACTAGGTATATCAGATTCAAAAGCTTTTTATATAATTACCACCGAAGAAGAAAAAGTTAAAGAGTATATTTTAAAATACTTAAATCATGGAGTAACGATTTTTAAAGGAAAAGGTGGATACAAAAAAGAAAACGAAGATGTTTTAATGTGTGTCTTACCAACAAAAGATTATTATAAATTAAAAGAAGGTATTCATACTATTGATAAAGATGCATTCTTTGTAGTAACGGATGCCTATGAAGTATTTGGAGGGGAGTAAATGGAAAAAACTATAGATAACGCCATAGAAATAATAAGAAAGAAAAATATAGTAAAGAGAATAGTGACACTACTATTTGCTTTATTAATATCAGCTATCGTATATAATATATTTTTATTACCAGCAAATATAGTATCAGGAGGAGTCAATGGTATTGGAGTAATAGTAAAAAACTTTTATAATACAAATCCTGCTATTGTAATATCAATAGTATTAACAATTTGTACTATGCTTAGTTTAATATTCTTAGGACCAGAAAAAACAACAGGAACATTAATCGCTTGTGCAGTATACCCATTCTTTGTTGAATTAACATCTCCACTAGCAATGATAATAGATGTTGATACAAATGACATGCTCTTAATTGCTATCTTCTCTGGAGTATTAATTGGATTTGCCAATGGTCTTATTTATAAAACAGGATATAGTAATGGAGGATTACAAGTAATAAGTCATATCTTATATAAGTATTACAATATACCAATTGCTAATTCAAATTTAATAATCAATGCAATTATAGTAATAATTGGTGGAGTGTTTATTGGTTGGACAATGGTAATGTATGCAATTATATTATTATATATAAGTAGTATAGTTATTGATAAAGTTTTATTAGGTATCTCTAATAATAAAGCATTCTATATAATTACTAAAGAAGATGAAAAAGTAAAAGAATATATAATCAATACCTTAAGACATAGCGTAACAACATTTGATGTAAAAGGAGCATTCTTAGAGAAAAAAAGAAAAGTTTTATTAGCCGTTATACCATCTCGTGAATATTTCAGAGTAACTGAAGGAATAAAACTTATAGATAAAGATGTTTTCTTTGTAGTAACAGATGCATATCAAGTAGAAGGCGGAAAATAACAGTTATGTTATTTTTTTTTATTAATTAATATGATAAACTATAAGAGGTGATAATATGTGGTTTTTAATAGGTGTAATAATATTAATAGTATTTGTAATTTTTTGTTATTATTATGCAAGATATAAAATAAATACAACTTTAAATAAATATGGATTTAGTTCTATGAGAGATGTAATGGAAAAAGCTAGGATAGAAGATGAAGAATTACCTAAATCACTATCTAGTATGGATAGTATATATATGGATTCTATAATTAGAGACTTTCCAGATTTAAACATAAATGAATTAAAAAGAGTTAGTGAACAAAATATTATTGATGGACTTAACGCCATTGAAAAGAAAAATTCAAATGGCATAAAAAATGGAAAATTAAAAACTTTTGTAAATAGTGAAATAGAAGATTTAAAAGAATCTAAAGTAAACTACGATAATATAAAAATCCATAAAACTGTAGTTAGCAAGTATGAAAATAAAGGTGGAGTTGCAACTATATATTTTGGAACTAGTTTAGAATATAATATGAAAAAAGATAATAATATTACTAAAAAAGTTCAAGATAGATTTAAAACAGAATTTATCTATGTAATAGATATAGATAAAGTAGATAGTAATAAAAAAGTATTAGGAATAAATTGTCCGAATTGTGGAGCTCCAGTTAAATCATTGAAAGATAAAAGTTGTTCATACTGTAGTACTAAAATAGTTGATTTAGTAAAAAAAGTTTGGAACTTCAATGATATAGTTAGATATTAAAAATAATATAAAAAATATATTATTTATGATATAATTAATACAAGTGAAGATTGGATGTGATAGTTTTGGAAGTATTGGACAACAAATGTCCGGCATGTGGAGCCAAAATAACTTTTAACCCTAAGAATCAATTATGGGATTGTGAGTATTGTGGTTCAAAATTTTCTCTAGAAGAAATGCAAAAGCATAATAATGCTAGTAGCGAAGAAGCAAATAAAAAAGATGAAAATAAACCAACAAAAAAACTAGATGATCTAGATGTATATAGATGCAAAAACTGTGGAGCAGAAGTAATGGCGGATGAACAAACAACAGCAACATTCTGCGTGTACTGCGGAAGCACAACCATTTTAAAGGATAAAATTAATGATGGTATTGCTCCTACAAAAATTATACCTTTCAAAAAGGTAAAAGAAGATGCAGTAACAGCATTTAAAGGTTTATCAAAAGGAAGACCACTTATGCCTAAATTATTCAATGAACCAAAAAATATTGAAAAATTAACAGGCGTATATATTCCTTTTTGGACATATGATTTAAATGTATCAGGACCAATTAGTTTTAATGGAGTCGATGTAAAACATTGGAGTGATTATAACTATAGATATACAAAAACTGATACATATTTATCTAAAAGAGATGCTACTATGGATTTTGAAAGAATCTTAGTAGATGGTTCATCTAGATTTGATGATGATTTAATGGATTCGTTAGAACCATTTAACTTCAGTGATTTAGTTGAATACAATCATGCATATTTATCTGGATTCTTAGCTGAAAAGTATGATGTAGATAAGGATAAAGCCAAAGAAAGAGCTGATTTAAGAGCGATGAATACGGCAGTTGATACTGCAAAAGCTACAGTTATTCATCAAACTAAAACAGTTGCAACTAATGGCATGCAAATAACTAAGAAAGCTGACGATTATATTTTATTACCAGTATGGATGGTAAATATAAAATATAATGAAAAGATGTATACGTTTGCTATGAATGGTCAAACAGGTGAGTTAGTAGGAAATATTCCACTAGATATAAAAAAGACAATTATCTATAGTATAGTAATATTTATTATTACAACGATAATTATATTTTTAATATTAACCTTTGGTGTAGGAGGTGGAGTATGATCCAAAAATTAAAATTAGTATTAGCATTGGTTATTACAATGATGTTTATGGTAGTACCAGTAAATGCAAGTACTAATACAAAAGAAAGAACAGAAGCTGATTACTTAATACCAAGTGGTATAACAGTAAATGATTACAACAAAGATAAAATTTTAAAAACACCTGCAGTAAATTCAGAAGAAAAAGTATATGATTTTGCAAATTTATTTACTGATAATGAAGAAACTAAATTAAAAGATGAAATAGATACATACATTAATATTCATAATATGGATTTAGTTGTAGTAACTATTAATTCAAATAATAAAGCTTCAGCTAGAGATTATGCAGATGATTTCTATGACTACAATGACTTTGGTATAGGTTCAACTAGGGATGGAGTTTTATTTCTAATTGATATGGATAACAGAGAAATTTGGATGTCGACAACAGGTAATGCAATTAAGATGTATAATGATTATAGAATTGAAAGTTCTCTAGATCAGGTATACTCATATATGTCAGATGAAGAGTATTATACTGGAACTTCAAAATATATAAGTAAAATAAGTGATTATGCATCAAAAGGATTACCAAGCAATTCTTCATCAGTAGAAATGAGTCGTGCAAAGATAATATTATTCTCATTACTAGGAGGTTTAATATTAACCGGAATTATAATGGGAATTCTAATTGCTAAGAATAGATTAGTAAGAAAAGCTACAACAGCATCTGAATATTTAAATAAAGATTCAGTTGATATAAAAAATCTAGGTGATACTCTTATAAGTAGTCATACTACAAAAACTAAAATAGAGCATGATACAGGTGGAGGATCATCTACACACCACGGAAGTAGTGGAATTAGCCACGGTGGTGGAGGACACAGATTTTAAAATTAATTAAAAGGAAAGAGGTAAAAAAATATGGGATTAATTAAAGCAGCAACAGCAGCAGTAGGATCAACATTACATGATCAATGGAAAGATTATATTAAATGTGAGGATTTAGGACAAGATATCTTAATGAAAAAAGTATCTACACCTAATGGAATTATATCAAAAGACAGTGCTATTCAAGTAGCACCAGGACAAATAGCAGTAATTTTCGAAAGTGGTAAAATTTTAGATGCAACAGCAGAAGAAGGAATTTACACATTCGATCAATCAACATCACCTTCATTCTTTGCAGGAGATTTTGGTGGAGTATTTAAAGAAATGTGGACTCGTTTTGTATATAATGGTGGAACAAGCAAAGAACAAGCAGTATTCTACATTAATGCAAAAGAAATAATGGATAACAAATTTGGAACACCAGCACCAATACCATTCCAAGATTGGTCACATCCAATTCCAAATCAAATGACTGGATCAATGAGTCCATTAAGAGTACAAGTTAAATGTTTTGGTAAATATACATTCAAAATTTCTGATCCATCTACATTTATGTCAAAAATAGCAGGAACTGCAGAAGAATACAGAAAAGACGAAATCGTAGAACAAATGAGATCTGAAGTTATTGGATCATTCCAAAACGTATTAAATGAATTAGGAAATTCTAATCATAAAGTACCAGTACTTGAATTACCAAGTGCAACAGATGAAATCAAAAACACTATGGATGAAAAAGTATTTGATCAACCAATCCGTGATCGTGGATTAAGTATCGTAGGATTTGTAGTAGAATCAGTAACACTAGATGACGAATCTAACAAGAAAATTGATAACTACGAACTATCTTCAAATTCATTCATGCAACAAGGTACACTTACTGGTGCAGCAGCAAATGCTATGCAAGATGCAGCTAATAATGCAAATGGTGCAGCCAACGGATTTATGGGACTTGGTATGATGAATATGGCATCAGGAAATATGATGGGAGCAGCTATGACAAATGCAATGAACCCACAAAATACTCAAGGATCACAACAAAATTATGATCCATATGCAAATACAGAGCAACCAGCAACTCCAGCACAATCTGAAACAATAACAGAACAACCTGCAGCAGGAAAATTCTGTCCTAATTGTGGACAACCAGTAACTGGTGGAAAATTCTGTTCTAACTGTGGAAATCAACTATAAAATATAAAATTAGTGTAAACTACACTAATTTTTTTTTTGAAATTAATTGACATACCTCAAAACTCTTATATAATCGATAGTGTAGGCTAAAGAGGTGTAGGTATGAATAAAAAAGCAAAGATAAGTATAGGAATATTAATAATAATTGCCATAATATTTATCCCGTTTTCATGTGCGAAACATAAAAATCAAAATTATAACTATCGAGAAACTAATGGCAATGAAGAAAAGCTAAAAAATGACCAAGAGGAGGAAAAAATAGAACCACGAATTGAAGAGGATGAAGAAAAACCAATTTCATATCAAGAAACAACACCAACGATAGAAAAGAAAATAGTAAGTACTAATACTGAAAATTCTAATAAAAAAGCAGAAACAGTAACTAATATAAAGAATAATATTAAACAAACTAATGCTATTGAAGAAGAAATTAATACTACAGAAGAAATAATTGGAAAAGATGGTCAATTCGTATACAGAAGAACCAATAAAAAAGAGATTAATCTACTACGATATATAGGAACAGAAACAGAAATAACAATACCATCTAAATATGATGGTTATAAAGTATTATCAATAGGAAATAGTAATACTTCAGAAGAAGGAAATTTATTAAATTTCTTTGATGAAACAGAGAATAATACTATAACAAGTGTAAAAATAGAATCAGGTATAAAAAGTATTGAAGATAGAACATTTTATAATTGTACAGGTTTAGTAAATTTAGATATTCCAAATTCAATAGAAATATATGGAGATGAAGCTTTCTATAATTGTCAAAATCTTATAGGAAATATAAAAATACCAACAAATTTAAAATATCTAGGTAAAGGTGCCTTTTATAATTGTGAAAAACTAACAGGAAACTTAATAATACCGGAAGGTATAACTGAAATAAAAGCCGCAACATTTAGAAATTGTAAATCACTTGATGGTTACATAAAATTACCTAATACATTAAAAAAGATAGAAAGAGTAGCATTCACAAAATGTGAAAAATTATCTGGAGACTTAGTAATACCAGATAGTGTTGAATCAATTGGAGAATGGGCTTTTCAACATTGCAATAACATTACTACCTTAACTCTTTCTAAGAATATAAAAGTAATAGAAAAGTATACTTTTTCATATTGTGAAAAACTAGCTGGAAACTTAATTATTCCAGAAGGTGTTACAAAAATAGGGGAAGGTGCCTTTGGATATAGTCCAAAACTAACAGGAGATTTAATAATACCAGACAGTGTAGAAGAAATAGAAAAATTTGCATTTTTAGGAGATACAGGTTTTAATGGAATAATTAAATTATCAAATAATCTAAAGAAAATAACAGAAGCAAGTTTTGGTAGATGTAGTAATCTAGTTGGGGACTTAATAATACCAGACAGTGTAGAAGAAATAGAAAAAGATGCCTTTAGAGAAGATTATAATCTAGATGGTAACCTAATAATAAAAAATCAAAACATAATACTAGGAACAAATGTCTTTAGAGATTGTAAAAAATTAAAAATGTAAATTAGAAAAAATGGAAGAATATGTTTAGGCATATTTCTTTTTTTTTGTCAAAAATTATGATATAATGTTTTATACTAGTGGAGGTAAATATGGATTTAATTAGGTTAAAAAATGTTGAAAAAAAATATAAAAATGGTGTAACTGCTATATATGATTTAAACCTAGCTATAAAGAAAGGTTCATTTGTCTTTGTAATAGGTGGATCAGGTAGTGGTAAAAGTACCCTTATTAAAATGTTATATAGAGAAGAAAAACCAACTAATGGACAAATTATAGTTGGAGGTTTAAATGTTGCTAAACTAAGAAATAAAAAAGTTTATAAGCTTAGAAGAAAATTAGGAATAGTATTCCAAGATTATAGATTATTACCAAAGTTAACTGTATATGAAAATGTTGCCTTCGCCATGGAAGTTATTGGAGCTAAAAAAGATATAACAAGAATTAAAGTTTTAAAAGCTTTAGAAGAAGTTGGTCTTAAGAATAAAGTTCATAACTACCCAGATCAATTATCAGGAGGAGAACAACAACGTGTTGCGATAGCTCGTGCCATAGTTAATGATCCTAAATTATTACTATGTGATGAACCTACTGGTAACTTAGATCCTGAACGTAGTATGGAAATAATGAAAGTACTAGAAGATATTAATAAATCACGTGGAACAACAATAATAATGGCAACTCACGATAAAGACATAGTTAATAGAATGAAAAAACAAGTAATAACATTAAAAGATGGACATCTAGTAAACTTTAAACAGAAAGGAACATATGACAATGAAACTGTTTAGAATGTTAGGAAGAAGTATTAGAGATTCTTTCAAAAGTGTAATTAGAAATTTTAGTTTATCTCTTGCATCTATTTCTTGTATAACAATAACATTAATAATTGTAGCCATTGCCATAATGGCATCACTAAATGTTCAAAATTTTACTAAAGAAATAGAAAAAGATCTTACTATAGTAGTATTCTTAGATAATAAAGCTACACCAGAAGATGTAGAACAAGTAAAGAAGGATTTAGATGAAACTGCTAATATAGAAAAATATAGTTTTCAATCAAAACAAGAAGTAAAAGAACAAATGCAAAAAGAATCAGAAGTGTTTAACACAGTACTTAATGAATGGGACGATGAAGAAAGTCCATTAAAAGATACTTTCCAAGTAAAAGTAAAAGATATTAAAAAGATAGCAGTAACTGCTAATAAAATAAAAGAAATTGATAAAGTATCAGTAGTTAGATATGGAGAAGGAATGGTTGATAAACTAGTAACTGCTTTCTCATCAGTAGAAAAAGTAACATATGGAGTAGTAATAGCTTTAGTAGTAGTTACAGTATTCTTAATTATCAATACAATTAAATTAACTATTTCAGCAAGAAAAAGAGAAATAAGTATAATGAGATTAGTAGGAGCAAGTAATTTTACTATTAAAACTCCATTTATTATAGAAGGTATGATTTTAGGATTATTTGGATCTATTGTACCAGTACTATTCACAACATATGGATACTTAGCATTCTATAAACACTTTGATGGATATTTATTCTCTGAGTTAATTAAATTAATAAAACCAGAACCATTTATATATCAAACATCAATTATAGTAGTAGTAATTGGTATTCTAGTAGGTATGGTTGGTAGTGCCGGTGCCGTAAGAAAGTATTTAAAAATATAATGAAATTAAAAAGAATATTCACATTACTTATAGTTTTATCAATTACTGTATCTTATATAGTACTACCGATAGATACACAAGCTAAAACTATAGGACAATTTCAGGCAGAAGTAAAAAAATATACTAAAGAACTAGAAGAAAAGAAAAGTAAAGTTGCTAAAAATGATAAAGAAGTGGCAGAAATAAAAAAGAAAATAGCATCTATAGAATCTCAAATAGAAAAAGCTCAAAATGACATAGAAGAATTACAAACAGAAATAGATAAAAGTAATGAAGAAATAACAAAAAAGACTAAAGAAAGTAAAAAGATAATGGAATATTATCAAATTTCTAATGGTGAAAATATCTATTTAGAATATGCTTTTGGAGCAACAGATATAACAGATATGATATATAGAATGTCTGTAGTAGAACAATTAACAGATTATAATGATAAGATAATGAAAGAATTAAAAGCTCTTATAGAAAAAAATAAACAACAACAAAAAGAACTTAATGCAAAAAAAGAAGAATTAAAGAAACTACAAAAAGAACTAGAGAGTGAAAAAGAAAGAATTAATGCTGATACAGCTGCATTAAAAGCCGCAATGCCAGGATTAGAAGAACAAATAAAAGCTGCAAAACAACAAATTAAAGATTTACAAAGAATGGGTTGTGGAGTAAATGAATCTGTACAAGCATGTACTGCTAGATACTATGCTAGTTTAACACCTAAAACATCAGGAGGAAATGCTCCAATAGGTTCAACACCAAGTACAAATGGTTTCTATAGACCTATGGAATATGGATATGTAACTCAGTGGTATGCTGGAAGATCACATATGGGTGTAGATTTATCAAGTAGTAATAAAACAATACCTATATATCCAATTGCATCGGGTGTAGTAAGTGCCAAATATTATGATGCATATGGTGCTTTAGTTCTAAAGGTAAGACATAACGTAGGAGGAAGAATTATCTATTCTACATATGCGCATTTAAGTAGTTGGTCTGTTAGTGTAGGACAAATAGTAACTCCAAATACACAAATTGGTAGAATGGGATCTACAGGATATTCAACAGGACCACACTTACACTTAGAAATAACTTCATGTGACTGGAAGTCAGAAGGTGGAGGATGTACATGGGCTTCATATCAAAATAGTACAATTAACCCAACAACATATGTACAACTACCTTCAAGATGGGATAATAGATAAAAGAACTTAGGTTCTTTTTTTCTTGAAATAAAAATAATGATATAGTAAAATAAAACAAGAAAAAGGGAGGTAATACCTATGATCAAAATTAATAATATAAAATTTGAAGAAAAATTCACTGAAATAAATATAAGACATAGATTATATGAAGAAAAAAATTATATTACTCTAATTATAAATACAGAATTCTATCCAGCTTTATATAAAGATAATGTAGTAACAGGAGCTATAGAAGCAAAAATAGATATAGAAGGAATAAAATCTTTAGATGAACTACAAGATAAATTATATAACGGAGATATTGGAAGTATCACAGTGTCAGTAAATAATGATGGAGTATGGGAACATAATTCATATGATAATTTCAAATTAGAACTAAAAGATAGAACAAATAGAAAATTAAAATTCAAATTAACTGCAGAAGACTTAGAATTATCTACTACAGGTACATTAGTAAGTCTATACACTACAAGTACTAGTAGAGAAAGATTATTAAAAGAATTTAACCTAGATGATTTTTATGATAAATCAATAATAAGAGAAGTAGGAAATAATAAAATATATAAATACTTTACAAAAGAATAAAGCTATAAGAATATCTTATAGCTTTTTTAATACATTTTATATCCAATAGTAATAACTGCAGGTGTATCTTTTATATATATTTTAACACGACCATAATCTCTTGTATTAATCTCGCAAGTACTACCATTATCTAAATAACTATATACATAATAACTAAGGCCACCAAATTTACTAGGTTTTAACATTCCAATAGAATTTTTCTTAACAGGACTACTATTTAATTTATATACTCTCCATGTATCGATATTACTAGGTAAATTAACATAATTATCTTTATTTTCTACTTTTATAGATGAAGTATACACTGGTTTCAAATACTCTTTCCTATTTAATATATTAGTATTATCAAAAAAACAAATACTATCTAAATCCTTCTCATTATTAAACATATATATACCATATTTATTCCTAAACCAAGAAGTATCACTACCAAAAGAACACTCTATATGACAATGTACTCCAGTAGCATTACCTTTAGTACCCATGTTACCTAGTTTATTTCCTTGTGGAACAACTAATCCTTTGTAAGCATTCATAGAGTCATCATGTGCAGTCATTAAAGTAACTATTCCAATATAACCATTTGCACACCTGACTTCTTTAGTAGATTGCCACATAACTTGACCAGATTCTGGGTATGTCTTAATACATTTCAAAGTACATGGAGAATAATAATCATATTTAACACCAGACTTTAATCCTCTAACATCAACACCCATAGTACCTTTATGTGTACCTTCACCAGCACCTTGTGTTATATATAAATCAGTAAAAGGACATAAAAAGTTTTCTATCCCATCTATCTTAGATTTCTCACCCTTTTTCATAAAAACCTCCTAGAGTATTATATGAAAATAGTTATCAATTAAATAGAAAAAACATCCACAAAAAAAGTTAGTTTAACTAACTTTATAACTAGACATCTTCTCTAAAAGGTCCATATCTGAATATAATTATGTATCACCTTTTAAATAATTTAGAAATTATTTTTCCTAAAACTGCAATAATAAGAATAAATGTTAGTGCCACAGCGGTAGAAGTAGTAATGTAATATATAATTATAAAAAATATATCTACAAAAACAGAAAACAGAGATTTTGGAAAATAAGCAAAACCATAATCTTCCCTGGTAAAATTAAAGATATATGTTGAAGCTAGATTCAAAACTAAAGCCAATGTAATAAAAATTGCATCCAGAATTATAATAGCATTCATAAAACTAGCCTTGCTTTTAGTTGAATCATCAGTACTAGTATTTACTCTCTCAACATTTGGACTATTAAAAGATGTACCACATGACAAGCAATAACCTAATTTACCATCTTTGTTATCTTTTCCACAATTAGGACAAAACATATAAACACCTCTATTCTATACCATTATACCATACTTATTAAACTACTATAAACATATTGTTTTATTTACATATTAATGTTAAAATATGGACAGATTTATAGGAGGTGGTTATATGTTTAATTTAGTATCTAAATATAAACCTTCAGGAGATCAACCTGAAGCAATTAAACAATTAGTAGATGGAATAAACTCTGGTAAAAAAGAACAAGTTCTTCTAGGAGCAACTGGTACAGGAAAAACATTTACTATTGCGAATGTTATTAAAGAAACTAATAAACCAACTCTAATACTTGCTCACAATAAGACCCTTGCAGGTCAATTATACTCTGAATTAAAAGAACTATTCCCTAATAACCATGTATCATTCTTTATATCATATTATGATTATTACCAACCAGAGGCATATGTCCCAACTACTGATACTTATATAGAAAAAGATTCCTCAATAAATGATGAAATAGATGAATTAAGACATGAGGCTACTAGTAATTTATTATCTTATGATGATGTTATAGTAGTAGCTTCAGTTTCTTGTATATATGGTATAGGTGAAGTTGATGAATATAAAGGTAAAATGCTAACTTTATCTGTTGGAGAAGAACTAGAAAGAAACACAGTTTTAACAAAACTTGTGGAAATGCTTTATGAAAGAAATGATTTAGATTTTAAACGTGGTACATTTAGGGTAAGAGGGGATAATATAGAAATAATACCTGCTTATCAAAACCAAAGAGGATATAGAATAGAATTCTTTGGAGACGAAATAGATAGAATAAGTGAAATAGATACACTAACAGGTGCAGTTATAAATAATAAGAAAACAATTAGTATTTTCCCAGCTAGTCACTTTGTAGTAAGTGATGATAAATTAAAAGAAGCTATTAAAAGAATAAAAAGTGAACTGCAAGAACGATTAGAAGAACTTAAAGCTGATAATAAACTAGTCGCAGCTGAACGATTAGAACAAAGAACTAACTATGATATAGAAATGTTAGAAGAAACTGGATTCTGTTCTGGTATAGAAAATTACTCTGCTCCAATGGCCGGAAGAAAAAAAGGAGAAACTCCAACTACCTTAATGGATTTCTTCCCAGATGATTATTTATTAGTAGTAGATGAATCTCATGTTACACTTCCACAAGTAAGAGGAATGTATAATGGAGATAGAGCACGTAAACAAAACTTAGTTGATTATGGATTTAGATTACCAAGTGCTCTAGATAATAGACCACTTAAGTATGATGAATTTGAAAAAAAGATAAATCAAGCTATATATGTATCCGCAACTCCAGGAGATTTAGAGCTAGAACATACAAATAATAACTATGTTGAACAAATCATAAGACCTACAGGACTACTAGATCCTACTATTGAAGTTAGAAAAACAGAAGGACAAATAGATGACTTAGTAGATGAAATAAAAACAAGAATAGAAAAGAATGAAAGAGTATTAATCACAACTCTAACTATTAGAATGTCTGAAGAATTAACTAACTATTTAAAAGAATTAGATATAAAAGTAGCATATCTTCATTCAGAAATAAAATCTCTAGAAAGATTACAAATAATACATGATCTAAGAGCGGGTAAATATGACTGTATTGTAGGAATTAACCTATTAAGAGAAGGTTTAGATATACCAGAAGTATCACTAATTGCCATACTCGATGCTGACAAAGAAGGATTCCTACGTAGTACTAGAAGTTTAATCCAAACAATCGGTCGCTGTGCTAGAAATAGTAAAGGACATGTTATTATGTACGGAGATATGATAACAGATTCCATGAAAACCGCCATAGAAGAAACAGCCCGTCGTAGAAAAATACAAGAAGAATATAACAAAGAACATGGTATTACTCCAAAAACTATCATCAAAGAAATAAGAGAAGTAGTATCTAATGTAGCAGAAGTAAAAGATGATAAAAAGAAACTAACTAAGAAAGAAATAGAGAAAAACATCGACGCAATAGAACAAGAAATGAGACAAGCAGCTAAAGATTTAGACTTCGAAAGAGCTATGGAACTTAGAGATATATTATTTGAAATGAGAAGCAATTAAAAATCCGCAAAATTTGTGGACTTTTTTATTTCATTAATTCTCTTACACGGGCATACTTAATTAAATCTTCTTTTCCTTCGCTATCCAATCTATTATAAATAGATATTAATTCATCGTAACTATTAGATTTCATATCTTTAACAGCTAAACTATTATCAGTTAAATCTAATAAATAATCAACTGAAGTATTAAGAAAATTAGCCATTTTAATTAATGTTTCCGCACTAGGAAGAGCCTTACCTGCTTCATATGCAGAGATAGTTTCCTGAGAAACTTCTATCGCAACAGATAACCTTACTTGAGTGATATTTAACTTATCGCGTAACTTTTTTAAATTTTTCATAAAATACTCCTATAAATCTATAATATAATTTTACAAAAACTAGTTGTATTTTTTAGAAATACAGTCTATAATGAGTATAAATACAATCTATATCAAAAATAGTCGCAATATGTATAGATTAGAAAGGAGTAGAAAAATGGAAAATAAAGTTCAAAAAACGAAACAATGCAAAAAGTGTAAAGAAGAAATAAATGTAGCAGCAAAAAAATGTCCACATTGCGGATCAAAACAAGGAATTCCAAAATGGGTGATTGCAATTATAGTATTTTTCGTATTAGTAGCAGTTGTTTCATCAGGAGGAGAATCTGATTCATCAAAATCTACATCTGGTAATGGAAAAAATACAACTTCACCAGATAAAACGGAGAAGTTTAGTTATGAAATTGATAAGAGTTATGTAGGAGACTATGGTATTGGATACTATATAGAAGGATCAGTGAAAAATAATAAGGATAAAGATTATTCATATGTTCAAATAGAATTTATTTGTTATGATGCTGAAGGAAATAATTTAGGAACAGCAGTAGATAATACTAACAATTTACTTGCAAATCAAACTTGGAAGTATAAAGCTATGTTCTTAGGAACTGATGAGGAAAAAGTTGATCACTGTGATTATCATGAAGTAACAGGATACTAAAAAAGAGATTAATCTCTTTTTTTGTGGTATAATCCTATTGAATGAAGGGATTAATTATGAAGAAGTATAAAAAAATATATATAGAAATAACTAATAATTGTAATCTAAACTGTAGTTTTTGTAGTGAAGTTAAAAAAGCAAAAAGATTTATGACTATAGAAGAATTTGAACATATCTTAAAAGAAATAAAAGATAAAACTAACTATATATATCTACACGTAAAAGGTGAACCTCTACTTCATCCAGATATAGATAAGTTTCTAGATCTTGCAGAAAAATATAATTTAAAAGTAAATATCACAACAAATGGAACACTATTTCCTAAAGTAGTAGATAAAATAAAAGATAAAAAAGCTCTTCATAAAATAAATTTCTCTCTTCACAGTGAAAATAATCTTCCACACTATTTAGAGGATATTTTTGAATCAGTAAATAAATTATCCACAGAAACTGTTGTTATTTATAGATTATGGACTCTAAATAATAATAAACTAGATGAAAAATCAACAAAAACTGTGGAAAAGTTAAAAGAATTTTATAATTTATCCCAAGAAACAGTGGAAAAGTTAAAAACTGAAAACAATGTAAAAATAAAAGACACAATTTATGTGGATAAAGATAATGAATTCGACTGGCCAGAACTAGTTGGAGAAGATTCAGAGGGATATTGTTATGCTCTAAAAACACATATTGGAATATTAGTAGATGGAACAGTCATACCGTGTTGCCTAGATTCAAATGGAATAATTAATTTAGGGAATATTTATAAGCAAAAATTAGACGATATTATAAATGGAGAAAGATATCAAAAACTAAAAAAATCATTTCAAGACAGAAAACCATGTGAAGAATTATGCAAGAAATGTAAGTTTAAGTTAAGATTATCTAAATAAAGTACTAACATATTAGTGCTTTTTTATTATTTGAAAAATAAAGAATTTTATGTTATAATACAGCCTACATTGATGGATGAGTCTATTAAAAGGGGAAAATACATGAAAAATACATTTAAAAAAGTTTGGCTAGATAGGTATTGCTTAGCAAAAGCTTATTATGATCATTATGGACACCTAGAAATGCCAACAACATTTAAAACAAAAAATGGAATAGATTATGATGAAAATGGTATAGTGCTAGGTGTTTGGGTTCAGCAACAGTATTATACTTTTCAAGAAGGAAGATGTGCAAATTTAAGTGATGAAATAAGAAAACTTTTAGAAGAAATAGGAATAGTAACTGAAAAAGCAAAAGAAGAAAATAAAAAGGTATTAATTTATAAAAAGAATATACAATAGGGGGGATAGTATGAAAGTCAAATTACCAAGAAAATGGCAAGAAAAATATAATCTAGCAAAAGCATACTATAACCGTTATGGGAACTTGGAAATATCTCAGACATTTAAAACCACAAATGGTGTTATTTATGATAAAAATGGCATAGATATAGGACATTGGATTTCTGATCAACGTCAAACATACAAAGGAAAAACAACTAGTAAATTAACAGAACAAGAAATTAAACTACTAGAAGATATAAAGATGAAATGGTTCGTTAAAAATAGTTATGATTTAAAATCTCAATATGAAGAAATAAATGAATCTAATAAAAAAAGAAAACAAATAGAAATACTAAATAGAGTACGTTCATATCTTAATACCTATAATGAAGAAACTCTACCAACAAAAGAAGAAATAAATAAAGGGATGGTTAAGGTATTAAGTTATAAAAATAATAAATAATGGTATGTAAAATAATACCATTATTTTTTTGATAAAATATAAGAAAAGTATGATATAATATGTTGCAGGTGAGAGATTATGGATAAGATAGTAGTTAAAGGTGCAAGAGAAAATAATTTAAAGAATGTAAATATTGAATTACCAAAGAATAAACTTATTGTAATGACAGGTTTATCAGGAAGTGGTAAAAGTTCTTTAGCATTTGATACAATTTATGCTGAAGGACAAAGAAGATATGTAGAAAGTTTGTCTGCTTATGCTAGACAGTTTTTAGGTGGCTCTGAAAAACCAGATGTTGATTCTATTGAAGGTTTATCACCAGCTATATCAATAGATCAAAAAACTACTCATAATAATCCAAGATCTACAGTTGGTACAGTTACAGAAATTTATGATTACCTAAGACTTTTATTTGCCCGTGTTGGAACACCTATCTGTCCAAATCATAATATTCCAATAACATCTCAAAGCATAGAAGAGATGACTAATAAGGTCTTAGAATACGAAGAAAAAACTAAAATAATTATTATGTCTCCAGTAGTACATGGAGAAAAAGGTACTCAAAAAGACTTATTAGATAATCTTAGAAAAGAAGGATATATAAGAGTAAGAATAGATGGAGAAAATTATGATTTATCTGAAGATATTACTCTAGATAAAAATAAAAAACATAATATTGATGTTATAGTTGATAGATTAGTAATAAAAGAAGATATAAGATCACGTCTGTTTGAAGCTCTAGAATCTTCAACTAAACTATCAAAAGGAAAAGTAGTAATTAGTATATTAGGAGATAATGCTAAAGAAGTGGTTATGTCAGAATCATTTGCTTGTCCATATTGTGAATTTTCTCTACCAGAATTAGAACCAAGATTATTTAGTTTTAATGCACCATATGGAGCATGTCCAGATTGTAAAGGTTTAGGAGTAAAATTACAAATAGATGCAGACTTAGTTATTCCTGATCAATCTAAAAGTTTAAATGAAGGAGTAATTAAAACACTAACAGATGACCCAGAAGCAATTGAATTTATGGAATTAGAATGCTTATGTGAACATTATAAAATAGATATGAATAAGCCATGGTCTAAATTATCTAAAAAGAATCAAGATTTAATTCTTTATGGAAGTGATGAACCTATAAGAATTAAATATTCTACAAAAGGTGGAATAAAAAGAGATAAAATGGACTTCTATGAAGGAATAATAAATAGATTAGAAAGAAGATATATGTCTACAACCTCTACTTGGATTAGAGAATGGTTAGAAAACTATATGGTAGAACACACTTGTGATACCTGCCATGGAGCAAGACTTAATGATGATGTATTACAAGTAAAAGTTGGTAATAAAAATATTTATGAAGTAACAGAAATGAGTATAAAAAAACTTATTCCATTCTTTAATAACTTAAAATTAACAAAAGAAAAACAAGAAATATCAAGACTTCTTATAAAAGAAATAACTGATAGATTAGATTTCTTAGCTAATGTTGGACTTGAATATTTAACACTAAGTAGAAGCGCAGGTACATTATCAGGAGGAGAAGCACAACGTATAAGACTAGCAACTCAAATAGGATCTAGACTGACAGGAGTATTATATGTATTAGATGAACCAAGTATTGGACTTCATCAAAGAGATAATGATAGATTAATAAAATCATTACTTGATATGAGAGATTTAGGGAATACTCTAGTAGTAGTAGAACATGATACAGATACAATGTTAGCAAGTGATTACTTAGTAGATATAGGTCCAGGAGCTGGAGATGCCGGTGGAGAAGTAGTTGCAGCTGGTACACCAGAAGAAGTAATGAAAAATGATAATAGTATTACAGGAAGATATTTAAGTGGTAAAGAAAAAATAGAAGTACCAAAAACAAGAAGAAAAGGAAATAAGAAATATATAAAAATTAGAGGTGCTGAAGAGAATAACTTAAAGAATATAGATGTAGATATTCCTTTAGGAAAACTTGTGTGTATAACAGGTGTATCTGGAAGTGGTAAAAGTAGTTTAATAAATGAAATACTTTGTAAAGAAGTATCTCAAAAATTATATAGTTCTAAAGAACGACCTGGTAAATTCAAAAAAATATTAGGTCTGGAAAACATAGATAAGTTAGTTGCAATATCACAAAACCCAATAGGTAGAACTCCAAGAAGTAATCCCGCAACATATACTGGAGTATTTGATGATATAAGAACACTATTTACTACCACAAAAGAAGCCAAGATGTATGGATTTGAAAAGAATAGATTCTCATTCAATGTAAAAGGTGGACGATGTGAAGCTTGTAGAGGAGATGGAGTTAAAAAAATAGAAATGCATTTCCTACCAGATGTCTATGTTCCTTGTGAAGTATGTCATGGTACAAGGTATAACAGAGAAACTCTAAACATAAAATATAAAGGAAAAAATATTGCTGATGTTCTAGATATGAGAGTAACGCAAGCTCTAAAATTCTTTGAAAATGTTCCTAAAATAAAAAATAAATTACAAGTATTAGAAGATGTAGGACTAGGATATATTAAACTAGGACAAAGCGCTCCAACTTTATCTGGTGGAGAAGCAGAAAGAGTAAAACTAGCTAAAGAATTACAAAAACGTGCAACTGGAAAAACACTATTTGTACTAGATGAACCAACAACAGGATTACATACAGATGATATTAAACGCTTACTTGCAATTTTACAAAAAATAGTAGATAATAATGATACAGTAGTAGTGATAGAACATAACTTAGATGTTATAAAAGTAGCTGATCACATCATAGATTTAGGACCAGAAGGTGGAGATTTAGGAGGTACTATAGTAGCTCAAGGTACACCTGAAGAAGTAGTCAAAGTTAAAGAATCATATACTGGACAATTTCTAAAAGAAATGCTTTAGAGGTGATATAATGCGTCTAATAATAAAAGAAAAAAATAAAGTAAGAATAAATAGAGCCTTTGAATGGCTCTTATATATGGTTGGATATATAATAGTATTTGTTTTTGTAACTAGTTTTTTTAAAAGTATATATATAGATGAAAATAATCTAATCATATATTCAACACTAATAGTCTTAATAATATACTTATTAAATAAAACAGTTAAACCAATACTAGTAACACTAACAATCCCAATAACAGGAATTACTTTAGGATTGTTCTATCCATGTATTAATTTATTCATCCTAAAAATAGTTGACTTATTATTAGGTAAACATTTTCAGTTACATAATATTTATATAGCACTTTTAGTAGCTATACTACTTTCAATAATGAATTTAATTATGGAAGGAATAATTAATAAGATATTAAAGAAGGTAAAACGTCATGGATAGAATCGCAATAGATTTTGGAATAGTAAAAATATATTGGTATTCTATATGTATCTTTTTAGGTATAATAACTGCACTTACTCTGATTTATAGAGAATCAAAAAGAGAAAAAATTGATAGTGAATTTTTAACTAATCTAGCTTTTTATTCTGTATTACTAGGAATATTAGGTGCAAGAATTTACTATGTATTATTTAATATAGATTATTATATTGGAAATCCATTAGAAATATTAGAAGTATGGAATGGTGGACTTGCAATTCATGGAGGATTACTTACTGGATTAATAGTCACACTTATTTATTGTAAAAAGAATAAAGTTAATAGTTTAAAAATGTTAGATATAATTGTAGTAGGAGTAATAGTAGCCCAAGCTATTGGAAGATGGGGGAATTTCTTTAATGGCGAAGCCTTTGGAAATGTTACTACACTATCTAATTTAAAATCACAATTTATTCCAGAATTCATAATAGATGGAATGTATATAATGGGTGAATATAGGCAACCTACTTTTCTATATGAATCAATATTATGCTTAATAGGTTTTAGTGTAATGATTATATTAAGAAAAAATAAAAATTTAAAAACAGGAATGTTAACAGGATTTTATTTAATATGGTATGGACTAATAAGAGTAATAATTGAATCAATGAGATCAGATTCACTTATGTTAGGTCCAATAAAGATAGCCCAATTAGTATCAATAATATTTATAATATGCGGAATAATCATAGAAATAAAATCAAAGAATAATATGTTATATAAAAACAAATAATTTAAGGAGTGGTTCTTATGAATAAAAAAATCGTTGTATTAGGTGGTGGAACAGGACTTTCTTATTTATTAAAAGGTTTAAAGAAATTCCCAGTCGATATAACAGCTGTAATAACTGTATCTGATAACGGTAGATCAACTGGTAAACTTAGAAAAGAATTTAATACACCTGCGGTAGGTGATATAAGAAAAGTAATAACTTCTTTATCTGAGATAGATGATCCAATTAAAAAAATGATGGAATATCGTTTTAAAACATCAAGCGATTTAGACGGACATGCAGTAGGTAACCTAATTTTAACTTCTATGTTAGATATTACAGGTTCACTTAAAGATTCTATTGCTTGTCTAGGAAAACTATTAGATGTTAGACATACAGTTTTACCAATATCAGAAGACTCTACTCTTACATTGATGGGACTAGATAAAGATGGTAACATCATTGAGGGAGAAGAACAAATAACAAAAGCTCATCATCAATTCGAAAAAATTTATTATAAAGAAGAACCAAAAGTATTAAAAGAAGTAATAACTGCAATCAAAGAAGCAGATTTAGTAATATTTAGTATGGGAAGTTTATATACAAGTATTTTACCAAATATTATTTGTAAACAAGTTAAAACTGCCCTAAATAAAACAGAAGCTCCAATTATGTATTTATGTAATGCAGTAACACAACCAGGAGAAACAGATAACTTCACTGTAAGTGATCATGTTAAGTTACTAAATAGATATTTAGATAAAAGAACAGTAGATGTAGTAATCGCAAGTAATACAAAAATTAAAAAGAAAATAGCCAAAAAATATGAAACAGAAGAACAAAAAGATCCAGTAAAAATAGATTATGATAATCTAAAAAAATTAAATGTAGAACTAATAGAAGATGATTTGATAATAGTAGAAGATTCTACACTAAGACATAATAGTCTAAAGTTAAGTTCATTGATAGTTGATTATATTTTAAGGAGATAATATGTCATATACTACAAAAATCAAAGATGAAATAATTACTATCAAAGGAACTAAATCAGAAACTATAGCTTTATTATCTGGTTTTGTAAGAAATAATGGTTATATAAATAATAATGTATTACACTTAACTACTGAAAATGAAAAAATAGCTGATATAATCATAGACTATTTTAAAAATATATATGAAATTAATTTAAAAAAAGAAATAAAAGATAATGTTAATTTTAGTAAAAAAGATTTATATTTATTATCATTAACTGAAAAACAAGATTTCATTTTAAAAGATTTAGGATATTTAGATGATAATGGAAATTACTTAGATACTCCACCTGAATATATAGTAGGAGCAAATGAAGAAATAAGATCATATCTTAGAGGAGTATTCCTATGTTCAGGAAGTATAAATGATCCAAAAACATCAAGATATCATATGGAATTATTAATTAATAATCCTACAGAAGCAGTATTTGTCCAAAAATTATTAAATGTATTTTTATTGAATATTAAACTATTAACTAGAGATAAAGGCTATATGTTATATATAAAAGAAGCAGAAAAAATAAGCGATTATTTAAAAATAATAGGAGCTAATAATGCCGTTATGTATTTTGAAAATGTTAGGATTTATAGAGATAAAAAAAATCAAGCCAATAGACTTAATAATTGCGAACAAGCTAATATTGATAAAGTAGTTGCATCAGCAACTTCTCAAATAAAACAAATAGAGATTATTGAAGAAAACTTAGGAGTAAGTTTATTAGATGATAAAACAAAAGAAGCTTTAGAATATAGAAAAAAATATCCAGAAGCTTCTCTAAAAGAATTAAGTGAAATAATATCTATTGAAACAGGAAAACCAATAACTAAGTCAGGATTAAACCATAGATTTAGAAAAATAAAAGACTTAGCCATGAAATTTGAAAAAAATAAGAATGTAGAGTAATCTACATTTTTTCTATTATTTTATCAATAATGCCATACTCTAAAGCCTCTTTAGAACTCATATAATTATCCCTCTCTGTGTCTCTTTCTATCTTTCTTATATTAATACCAGTATTTTTAGAAAGAATTCTATTAAGTTTTTTTCTTAAACCAATAATTCTATCAGAAACAATTTTTATATCAGTAGCCTGACCACTAGCACCTCCAAGAGGTTGGTGTATCATTATATCAGAATTAGGTAAAGCATATCTTTTTCCCTTGGTTCCACTAGAAAGTAAAAACGCTCCCATACTAGCTGCCATACCTATACATATTGTAGATACATCACTTCGAACAAAATTCATAGTATCATAAATTGCCATACCTGAAGTTATACTACCTCCTGGAGAATTAATATAAATAGAAATATCATCGTGATTAAGCGAATCTAAATAAAGTATTTGTGCCACTACACTATTAGCTAAATTATCATTAATTTCTCCACTAATAAAAATTATTCTTTCTTTAAGTAATCTAGAAAAAATATCATAACTTCTTTCTCCATCTAAATCTTTATCTAAAACCATAGGAATTAAACTCATATTTATCACCTATAAATAGTATAATGTAAAGAACAAAAAATATTCATATAACAAAACGACAAAGTATGTTATAATGAAATAGAATAGAAAAAGGGTGATAAATATGATTAATGCAATCAACATAACTGTTAATGGCAAGGAATATGAAATTAGTAGTGGTATGACACTAGAAGAAATATCAAAAGACTATGAAAAAGATTTTAAATATCCTATACTAGCTGCAAAGGTAAATAATAGATTAAGAGAATTAACAACAGAAGTAACAGAAGACGCAAATATTGAATTTTTGGACTTAACTACAAAAACGGGTAATAGAATTCATGTCAGTGGGTTAATTTATATATTAATATATTCAATAAAGAAGCTATATGGAGAAGCAGCTGATATAAAAGTTGAACATTCAATAGATAAAGGTATTTTTATAAAGACTAATTTCCGTCTAACTGAGGCAAAATTAAAGAATATAAAAGATACAATGAAATCAGTTGTAGATGCAGATATGCCAATTACTAATGTGACAGTTGATAGAATAGAGGCCATTAATTATTTTAAGAGTGTAAATAACGAATCAAAAGCTGGTGTAATGAGATATAACACTAATGATTATGTAAATTTATATAGATTAGGAAATCTATATGATTATTTCTATACATTGATGCCTATATCAACATCCAAGTTAAAGAATTTTGATTTAACTTATATAAGTGATGATGGGTTAGTTTTAAGATTTCCTACTATATATGTAAACAGCAAAATTCCTGAATATAAACATCATCCAGCAATGTTTGATGTATTTAAAGAATGTAGAGATTGGGCTAATACAATTAAAATTAATAATGCAACAGATTTAAATAATATATTGGCTATAGGTCATATAAATCATTTAATAAGAGTAGATGAAACTTTACAAAGTAATAAATTGCTTAATGTAGCAAGAGAAATAAGTGGAAAAAGAGATAAAATAAAGATAGTACTTATGGCAGGTCCATCATCTTCAGGAAAAACAACCACTTCAAAAAAACTATGTACATACTTAGCTAGTTTTGGATTAATTCCAAGGGTTTTATCAATGGATGATTATTTCTTAGACAGAAAGGATACTCCAGTTGATGAAGATGGAAATCCAGATTATGAAAGTTTAGATGCCATGGATATGAAATTATTTGATAGTCAAATTGCAGATTTATTAAAGGGAAACGAAATAAAGAATCCTACATATAATTTCCCATTAGGAAAAAAAGAATATAAAACAACTATGAAAATGGATGACAGTGATATTCTAGTTATTGAAGGAATACATGCTCTAGATACAAAAATATTAACTAATATATCTAGAGATAAGAAATATAAAATATATATATCAGCCTTAACAGAATTAAATATGGATGATCATAATAGAATATCAACTACAGATAATAGATTGCTTAGAAGAATTATTAGAGATAATAGAACAAGAAACTATAAAGTTGAGCACACATTGGAAGCATGGCCAAGTGTTAGAGATGGAGAAGAAAAATATATTTTTCCATTTCAAGATGAAGCGGATTTTGTATTTAACTCAGCATTAATATATGAATTAGGTGTACTAAAAACATATGTTGAACCACTTCTATACTCAGTTCCAAATGATTCTCCATATTATGAAGATGCTAAGAGATTACTTAATTTCTTAAGATTGTTTTTACCGATACCAGCAGATGCAATACCACAAGACTCTATTCTTAGAGAATTTATTGGAGGAAGTTGTTTCCACGATTAAAAATATCCACAAAAATTGTGGATATTTTTTCGTCTAAATATGTCAAAAAAAATCTAAGTTGTTGAAAAAGAAAAATATAGATTATATAATTATACTAAGGAGAGTGAGAATATGGTAAAAGTTGCAATTAACGGTTTTGGTAGAATTGGTCGTCTTGCATTTAGACAAATGTTTGAACTAGAAGGTTATGAAGTAGTAGCCATTAATGATTTAACAAGTCCTGATATGTTAGCCCATCTACTAAAATATGATACAGCACAAAAAAGATATGAAGGACATACAGTTACTTCAACAGAAGATTCAATAATAGTAGATGGGAAAGAAATAAAAATATATAAACAAGCAGATCCAAAAGATTTACCTTGGGGTGAATTAGATGTAGATGTAGTATTAGAATGTACTGGGTTCTTTACATCCAAAGAAAAAGCAAGTGCTCATATAGAAGCAGGAGCTAAAAAAGTAATTATTTCTGCACCAGCAGGTAATGATTTAAAAACAATTGTTTATGGAGTAAATGAAAATATCTTAACAAAAGAAGATAATATTATCAGTGGTGCATCTTGTACTACAAACTGTCTTGCTCCAATGGCAAATGCTCTAAATAAACTTGCTCCAATTGAAAGTGGTATTATGACAACAGTACATGCATATACTGGAGATCAAATGATCTTAGATGGACCACATAGAAAAGGTGATTTAAGAAGAGCTAGAGCAGGTGCTTCAAATATTGTTCCTAACTCAACAGGGGCAGCAAAAGCCATTGGATTAGTAATTCCAGAACTTAATGGAAAATTAATTGGTTCTGCTCAAAGAGTACCTGTAATAACAGGATCTACTACTATCTTAGTAGCTGTTGTTAAAGGACAAGATATTACAGTAGAAAAAATAAATGCTGCTATGAAAGAAGCTTCAAATGATTCATTTGGATATACAGAAGAACCATTAGTTTCAACAGATATAATCGGAACTACATGTGGATCATTATTTGATGCTACACAAACCCTAGTATCTAAAATAGATGATGAAACATATCAAGTACAAGTTGTATCTTGGTATGACAATGAAAATGGTTATACATCACAAATGATTAGAACAGCTAAATACTTAATGGAATTATAAACAGCGTAGGCTGTTTTTTTATTGCGGAAGCATATAAATAGTGCTATACTTAAAATAATAGAGGAGTATGTCGTATGAGTGAAGAAAAAACAAGTAAAAAGAAGCTTTTAATAATAATTTTATTTCTTCTTTTAATACTTTTAGTAGCATATATTGCCATAAAAAGTAAAAAACCAGATATAGAAGATAAAACAAAAAATGAAGATTATGAATATTACTATGATGATGAAGATAATGAGAATAACAAGTTGGATGAATCTGATGAATCAACAGAACTACCAACAGAAGAAGTAAGTTTTATATCAGAAATAAAGGCACCTGCAAAATTTACTTTTAGAAACACAAGTGTCAATAATAATGATAACAGTAGTTCTATCAACAAAACTGAATTTAAGAGAAAAACAAATAATAACAACCAAAATGTTAAGTTAGAAATAAAGACATCATATGATAGACTAGGTGCTACATATGAAACTGTTACAGTAACAATAACTTCAAATAAAAAGTTAAAACAACTAGATGGATGGACATTATCAGAAGATGGATTGACTCTTACAAAAGAATATAATCAAAATATAAAAGAAAAAATAAAGGTAACAGATATAGAAAATCAACAAAAAGAAGTTAATATATCAATAAACAACATTTTTACTCCAGAAGACGAAAAAGTAGGAGAAGATGGTAGATTTATCTATATAGTACTAGAAAGTGGAAAAATTCAACTCATAAGATATATAGGGACAGAAACCAATCTTACAATCCCACATGAATATGATGGATATGAGGTGTATTCAGTTGGTAATGCATATCAGACAGGAGTATATAATATTTTTGGAACAACAAGTACTTCAAATACAACTATAAAAAGTATAACCATAGAAGATGGTATAAAAGCTATAGAACGTTCTGCTTTTGCAGGTTGTACTGGAATTACAAGTGAACTAAATTTACCAGATAGTATCGAAAGAATTGAATATAAGGCATTCAATAAGTGTTCAGGACTTACTGGTAACCTTAATTTACCAAGTTCATTAAAAACAATAGGGCCATTAGCATTTAGTGGATGTTCAAAATTAACAGGAGATATAGTTATTCCAGATAATGTAGAAATAATAGAAAATGGAGTATTCCAAAGTTGTTCAAGTTTGAACGGACAATTAATTTTACCATCTACAATAAAATATATTGGTAGAGCAGCGTTCAATGGCTGCAGTAATCTAAAAGGAGATTTAATTATTCCAGATAATGTAACATATATAGGAGATGGAGCTTTTCAAAGTTGTTCAAAATTAAACGGTACTCTACATTTACCATCAAAGTTAACATACATTGGTAGTTATGCGTTTAATGGCTGCAATAATTTAAAAGGAGATTTAAATATTCCTGAAGGTGTAAAAGAAATAGGAGAAGTAGCTTTTCAAAAATGTTCAGGCTTTGATGGTTACCTAACACTTCCAAGTACACTAGAGTCAATTGGCAATTTTGCTTTTAATCAGTGTCTAAATCTAAAAAACGAAACTATAGTAATACCTAAATCAGTAAAAACAATTGGTGCTAGTAGTATAGAGGGAACACATGTTTTTTATGCGACTGCCCAATATTATCATAAAAAATTTGCAGTAGACAAGGAAAACAAATATTTTAAAGCAATAGATGATGTATTATATACAATAGATGGAACTAGAATGATTGATTATCCAAACAATAAATCAAATGATACATATGAAATGCCAGAGGGAGTAAAGTACTTAGATCAAATGTCATTTGGTAGAAATCAATATATAAAGAAATTAATACTTCCAGACAGTTTCGTACTAAGTACAACTATTCCGCAGTCATTTACTGGGAATATGAGCAGTAACACACTAGCACATGCATTATATATATACACAGCAGTAGAAGAAATATCAGTAAAAGAGACTAATCCAAATTATAAAACAATAGATGGTATTTTATATAGTAAAGATGGAAAAGAATTATGGTATATTCCGACAAAGAAATCAGGAACCATAACAATTGCAGACGGTGTAGAAACATTACGCGGTGGATCTCTTGATTCGGTAAAATATAACACAAATATTACCGTGATAATTCCAAAAACAGTTGTTAACGTAGATGAATCTACAGTATCATTTATGAATGATGTAGGACCAACACGAATACTATTTGAAGAAGGGTCAAGACTATATTTTACTTCAAACGGAAGACTTGCTAGAAGATCACAATAAAAAAATGTAATTAACCTCATTTCTTATAAAAGATAGAAATGAGGTTTTTATATGATAAAAATAGAATTATCATCTTACATAAATTTTAGTTACAGTCTTTTAATAAGAGGTATAAATTGTCTAACCTATTGAGTTTATTTAAATCTTCTTTTTTTTTATCATTAAAAATGATATAATTTATATATGATTGGGGAAAATAGCCTATGAAAACAGTAAAAGATATGAATATAGAAAATAAAAAAGTAATAATTAGATGTGATTTTAATGTTCCAATGAAAGATGGAAAAATAATAGATAACAATAGAATCAAAGAAAGTTTACAAACAATTAATTATTGCTTAGATAATAATTGTAAGATAATTTTACTATCTCACTTAGGAAGAGTTAAAGAAGAAAGTGACTTAGAAAAAAACAATTTAGAACCAGTAGCTAAAGAATTAAGTAAACTATTAGATAGAAAAGTAACTTTTATCAATGAAACACGTGGAGAAAAATTAGAACATGCAGTATCTTCTATGAAAGAAAAAGAAATTATACTTATTCAAAATACTCGTTATGAAGATTTAGATGGTAAGAAAGAAAGTAAAAATGATTCTGAATTAGGAGCATACTGGGCTAGTTTAGCTGATATATTTATCAATGATGCTTTTGGTACAATTCATAGAGCACATGCATCTAATGTAGGTATTGCATCTAATATTCCTTCATGTATTGGATTCTTAATAGAAAAAGAATTAAATGCCTTAAAAGAATTAGATAACCCAGAGCAACCATTTATTGTTATCCTTGGAGGAGCAAAAGTTAGTGATAAAATCGGTGTTATTGAAAACTTAGTAACAAAAGCAGATAAGATCTTAATAGGTGGAGGAATGGCCTTTACCTTCTTAAAAGCTGAAGGTTATGAAATAGGTACATCTCTACTTGATAATGATAATATTGATTTTTGTCAAAAAGTAATAAATAAATATCCTGATAAAATAATCTTACCAGTAGATGTCGCAGTTACTACTGAATATTCTAATGAAGAAGAATATAAAGTAAAAGATATAGCATCTATTGAATATAATGAAATGGGATTAGATATTGGACCTAATACATTAGAATTATTTAAAAAGTATTTAAGTGATGCTAAAACAGTAATATGGAATGGTCCGTTAGGAGTATATGAATTTTCTAAGTATAAAAAAGGAACTGATAAACTTTTAGAATATATTACAGACAATAATATAAAAGCAATTCTAGGTGGTGGAGATATAGTTGCTGCCTATAAAAATGCTAACTTAAAAAATGAAGTTTATCATGCATCAACTGGAGGAGGAGCAACTCTAGAATATCTTGAAGGTAAGAAATTACCAGGATTAGAAGCAATAAAATAAAGTAGGTGAAACCATGAATATAGAGAAACTATTTATCTTAGACCCTAATAATAGTGAACATATTAAACTATTTGATAATTTCAATAAAAGTAATAATATCGATAATAATATCGTAGACTTATTAAGTAATAATAAATCAGACAATGTAATAAAAGAATGTCTTTTCTTAGAAGAAAAGGGAGAACTAAAAGACTATTGTTTTATCTATGCAGAAAAAGATAGAAAAGCTGCAACGTTAGAATTTGCAAATATAGAAAAAACAACAGGTAAAAGAAAAATAATAAATATGGCAAAAGATTATTCTTTTAATGCTTTAAATATGCAATTAGTAGTCATAGTAACAGAACCAACTAATAAGAATTTAATTGCTAACTTAGCTGAATTGGAATTTGAAAACTTAGGAGAAGATAATGGTAAACTTGTATTCATGAAAGAAAATGAATTAGAAAAAGAACAAGGAATGATTAGGCATGGAAATAATTAAAAGTATCAAAAAAAATACTATTATATTATTATTTATAACAATGCTAGTGTTATATTTAGTATTAAAAGATGATTTTAATAAAGTAGTAAAAACACTATCAAGTATGGATTATAGATACATATTATTAGCTATATTATTCTTCACGTTATCTATCATTATAAAAGCATATGTTAACTACAAGACTATAAATAATCCAAACAAAGTATCTTTAATAGAAGCTATAAAACATAATGTAATAGTACAATTTTTTAATGGTATAACACCTTTCTCAACAGGTGGACAACCTATGGAAATATACATGTTAACAGAACATGATATAAAAGCAAGCAAAGCTGCAACTATTACAATTCAAGGATTTATATTTTATCAAATAGCTTTAGTTATATTTGGTTTAATAGCAGTTACTTATAATGCAATATTTGGAATATTTCCAAAATCAAGTATTTTAAGAGAGTTAACGCTATTAGGTTTCTTTGTTAATACTATGGTAGTAGTAGCATTATTTATAATAACTTTCTCAAGAAGACTTACTAAAAAGATCAGTAAGTTTATAATTAACTTATTAGTAAAGATTAAAATAGTAAAAAATAAAGAAGAAACAGTAGAAAAATGGAATGAAAAATTAGAAGAGTTTCATAATAGTGCAAAAGAATTAAGAAAAAGAAAAAAATTATTTGTAGGGGGAGTAGTATTAAATATGCTAAGTCTAGCTTGTTTATATATAATCCCACTATTTATCGTGTATAGTTTAAAAGATTACAGTAGTATGAATGCTGCTGATAGTTTAGTAGCATCTGCATATGTATTAATAATAGGTGCCTTTGTACCAATTCCAGGAGCCAGTGGAGGAATTGAATTTGGCTTCTTAAACTTCTTTAATAACTTTTTAAATAAAAATGTTATCTCAGGAGTTCTAATAGTATGGAGATTTATAACTTATTATTTAGGTATGATCATTGGAGCATTAGCTTTCAGTTTAGAAAAGAAGGGTGATTAAGATGAGAATTGGATTATTTACAGATTCATATCCACCATATATAAATGGTGTATCAACTAGCGTTGCTATGTTAAAAAAAGCACTAGAGAAAAAAGGACACATAGTATATGTTGTAACAGTAAGTAGTAAAGCATTAAAGTATGAAATTGACGAAGAAAATCATATTATAAAAATTCCTGGTATACCAATCGGAATATATGATTACAGAATTAGTAGAATATATCCAATCACTATGATTAACACTATGAAGAATTGGCATCTAGATGTAATTCATTCACATACAGAATTTGGTATAGGAATATTTGCTAGATTATTTGCTAAACAATTTAATATTCCACTAGTTCATACATATCACACATTATATGAAGATTATACGCATTACATAACTCATGGATATTTTGATAAATCAAGTAAAAAAGTAGTTGAGTATTTAACTAAATTCTATTGTGATAAAACTGCAACAGAATTAATTGTCCCAACTAATAAAATATATAAGTTATTCAAAGAAAAATATGAATTCAAAAAAAATATTCACATTATTCCTACTGGAATAGAAGTTGATAGATTCTTTGTAGAAAATGTTGACTCAAAAGAAATTAATAGTCTAAAAAAACAATTAGGGTTAACTAAAAAAGATTATGTAATAATTTTTGTTGGTAGACTCGCTGAAGAAAAAAATGTTGAATTTTTATTAAAGAGTCAAAAAGTATTACAAGAAAAAATACCTAATCTAAAATTATTAATAGTAGGTGATGGTCCAGATAAAGAAAAGTATGAAAAATTAGCAGAAAAACTAGGTGTAGATAAAACAACAATCTTTAATGGAAAAGCAGCATGGGAAGAAATACCTGTTTATTATCATTGCGCTAATATTTTCGCCACTGCCTCTACTACAGAAACACAAGGATTAACAGTGATAGAAGCTATGGCTACCGGAATACCTGCATTATGTATTGATGATGAATCATTTAAAGGAACAGTGGTAGATGGTCTTAATGGAGAACTATTTACTACAAACAAAGAATATGAGGAATGTGTCCTAGACCTATATAAAGATAAAGATAAATATCAAAATATGGCTAATCAAGCCAGAATAGGTGCAGAACACTGTAGTTCCGGAAGTTATGCAGATAAAGTATTAGAAGTATATGAACGTGCAATCAAAACAAGAGAAGAATTAAATAATAAGAATATAATAAATAAAGTTATTAATAAATTAAGAGGTAATAAAAATGATAATAGTTCTGAATAATAAATGTAATCTAACTAAAGAAGAATTTCTAACTTATCAACAAAATTTAGAAAAAATAGAAGGATCTAATCAAATAATATTATGTCCTAGTAATGTATTTTTAGGATTATTTAACTCAAATAGAATTGACTTAGGAAGTCAAAATGTAAGTAAAAATGAAATGGGTGCATATACGGGAGAAGTATCAGCTAAACAATTAAAATCTCTTGATGTAAAATATTCTCTAGTTGGACATTCTGAAAGAAGAAAATATAATGGGGAAAAACCAAGTGATATTGCGAAAAAGATAAAAAAACTTTTAGAAAATAATATAACACCTATATATTGTGTCGGAGAAACTAAAGAAGAAAGAGAATCTAATACATATAAAGATACAATAATAACTGATATAAAAGAATCACTAATTGATTTAAATGAAGAAGATAAAAATAAAGTAATTATTGCTTATGAACCAATATGGTCAATAGGTACTGGATTAATTCCAAGTAATGATGAAATAGAAGAAGTTATATTCTTAATAAAAGAACAATTACCAAATAATAAAGTATTGTATGGTGGTAGTGCTAATAATGAAAATATTGATGTTTTAAAAAATATAAAATGTATAGACGGATTTTTATTAGGTGGTTTAAGTCTATCAATAGAAAATCTAAATAAGTTTATAAATAAACTATAAAAGAAATTGACACTTTCGACAAAAGTTGTCATTTTTTTATCTATCAATTTTTGACATATTGTTATATACTAAATAAGGCAGAGTAGTACAGAAAAGGAGAGAAAATGAAAAAAACAAGAATCTTAGTAGTAGATGACAACAAAAGCCTTATTGGGATGATTAAAGAATACTTCAAAGATAATCCTGATATTAAAGTAGTACTAGAAGCATATGATGGATCAGAAGGATTCAGAATAATAGAAAAGAAACAAGATGAATATGACATAGTGTTATTAGATTTAATAATGCCTAATAAAGATGGTCTTACAGTATTAGAAGAAATGAAAGAAAAACAAATAGAAAAGAAAGTAATAGTTCTAACTTCTTATAATACTCAAGATATGATAAGAAAAGTATCAGAATTAGGCATAAGTTATTTCATACTAAAACCATTCGAATTAAGTGACTTAGAAAAAAGAATATTAGAAGTCGCTGAAGGAGTAAAATATGGAAATAAATCCATAGATCTGTTCCATAATAATTTAAATATTTCAATAACAAAGATACTTCATGAATTAGGAGTACCTTCACATATAAAAGGATATCAATATATTAGAGAAAGTATAAGTCTAATATATGAAAAACCAGAAATGGTAGGAGGAATAACCAAAGAACTATATCCAGAAGTTGCTAAGAGATTCCAAACTACTGTATCAAGAGTAGAAAGAGCTATAAGACATGCAATAGAAGTTAGTTGGAATAGAGGTAATTGGCAGCTAATGGAAGATATATTTGGTCATAGTGTTGATATAGATAAAGCTAAGCCAACTAATTCAGAGTTTATTGTCACAGTAGCAGATAAACTAAGATTAGAATTTTCCAAACCATTTACAGGATAAAAGACATTTTATTAATGTCTTTTTTATTTATTGACTTTTAAAAAATATAGAAGTATACTTAATTTATAAAATATGTAAGGAGAATACAATTTATGGAACGAAAGATAGAAAATTTTCTTCAAAAATGGAAGAATGATATTATTAGAAAACCTTTAGTACTATATGGACCTAAACAAATTGGTAAAACTTTCACTGTGTTAAAATTTGGAAACAAAGAATACAAAAATACAATTTATTTCAATGCCCTAAATAATAAAGAACTAAAAGAAATATTTATCAAAGAAAAATCAACAGAAAAAATAATTATTAATTTATCTTTATTATCTAATGAAACAATCCTAAAAGATGATACCTTAATAATAATTGATAATGTTAATGATATAGATATTATTAAAGGTGTAAAACTATTTGGAAGTGAAAAAAGTAATTATCATATTATTACTATAACTTCTCGTAGGGAGAATCTAAAAGATTTTAAAGGAGAAGAACTACAATTTAAAGGTATGAATGAAATGGATTTTGAAGAATACCTATGGGCTAGAGATGAAAGAGCTCTAGCTGAATTAATAAAAGAATCATTCACAAAAAGAAAAACATGTCCTTTTCATAAAATTGCCCTAGATCTATTCCATGAGTATTTAATGACTGGAGGATTACCAGAAGTAATAAAAGCAAATATCGATGGTAGAAGTCCATATGAATTAGATGCTATAAAACAAAAAATTCTCGATACATATAAACATGAGTTGCTTATTAATAAAACATTAATAGATATTCAAAGAGGACTAGAAGTAATAAATTCAATACCAGAGCAATTAAAAAAAGATAATAAAAAATTTCAATATGGTCTAATGGGTACAGGTAAAAGAGCAAAAGAATATGAAAATTCCATAAATTATATAATTGATAACCAATTGGCATATAGAAGTTTTAAATTAAAAGAAGTAAAATCACCATTAAGTAGTCATAGGGAAACAGATTGTTTTAAATTATATTTCCCAGATGATGGAATTCTATTCTCTATGTTACATCTAAATACAAAGAAATTTATTAGTGATGAGAATTCAAAAGAAATATTATATGAAAACCATATAGCTAAAACATTAGTAGAAGCAGGGTATGCTCTATACTACTATCAATCAGAAGGTAAAGCAGAAGTTAATTTCGTAATTCAAAACAGAATGGGATTAATAATTCCAATAGAAATAACAACACGTACAAATTCTAAAGCTAAATCATTATCAGTATTTATGAAAAAACATACGGTAAAAGAAGCATATAGAATTACAGAAAATAATTTTCTAACAAAAAAGGATATAAGATATATCCCAATATATGCAGTATTCTGCTTAAATGAAAATATAATATAAAAAAATAGTTCAAGTAGAACTATTTTTTATTTATTAATTCATCCATATCTATATCAAAAAGTTTGCCAGGATTAACATTAACAGCTAAAGATATTTTCCAGATAGTATCAACAGAAAATGTTTTGGCTCCTTTAGGAGATTCAATTCTTCTTATAAATTCGTGAGATACTCCAACACGCTCTGCAAGAACAGCTTGAGTGATACCTGCTTTCTTTCTATATTTTTTTATATTTTTTGCTATTTGTTCATAAATATTTATCTCGTATTTATTCATATAATCACCCTCTAAAAATAGTATGGACTAAAACAAAAAAATAATATGTAAAGTAATAGGTAACATTTATTTATCTATGTTCGATTGTTTGTATAGAAAAAATGTTCTATAATTATTATGAGGGGATACTATGAATAAACGAATAATATTTCATATAGATGTAAATAATGCCTTCTTATCTTGGAGTGCTGTTAAATTATTAAATGAAGGATATAAAAAAGATATAAGAACAATACCAGCGGTTATAGCGGGTTCTGAAACAGAAAGGCGAGGTATAGTTTTAGCAAAATCACCAGTAGCTAAAAAATATGGGATAGTAACAGCAGAAACTATTTATCAAGCTAAAAAGAAATGTAAAGATTTAGAAGTATATAATCCAGATTACAAATGGTATTATAAAAAGTCATATGAATTAATGAAATATTTATCAAATTTTTCTCCTCTTTTAGAACAATACTCAGTTGATGAATGTTTTCTTGATATGACAGGTATGAATTATATATATAAGGATTATATAGAACTTGCTCATAAAATAAAGGACGAAATAAAAGAAAAATTTGGTTACACCGTAAATATAGGTATAGGTAATAATAAGTTATGTGCTAAAATGGCATCTGACTTTGAAAAGCCGGATAAAGTTCATACTCTATTAGAAGATGAAATAGCTAAGAAATTATGGCCGCTACCAGTTAGAGATTTATTTATGGTAGGTAGAAAAACAGCAGAAGTATTAAATAGTCTTAATATAAATACAATATATGAATTAGCAAAAACTGATGAAAAGAAGTTGAAAAAGTATTTTAAAAATCAAGCAGATTATTTAAAAAAAGCTTCATTAGGATTAGATGATTCAAAAGTGATACCACGGAGTAATACCACAACAAGTATTAGTGTATCAGAAACGCTACCTTATGATTTTGTAGATCCAGATAAATTAAAAGAAATACTATTTAGACAAACAGAAGAAGTAACGAGACAATTAAGATATCAGAAACAATACGCTAAAACAGTAGCTGTTATATATAAAAATAGTAGCTTTAATAATTATTCAGCCCAAGAGAAATTAACCAATCCAACAAACAGTACTAAGACTATATATAAAAAGGTAGTAGAAATATTTGATAAAAACTATCGAGAAGATCCAATAAGGTTAATCGGAGTAAGACTATCGGATTTTACAAACAAAAATGAACATCAATTATCTTTATTTGAAAATAATGAAGATAGTGATGAAAGTGAAATACAAAAAACAATTGATGATATAAATACAAAATTTGGAGCGGCATCAGTCATTCCGGCTTCATTAAAAATAATAGGTAAATCCAAATCCAAAAGAAATCTTAATAACAAAAATTAAGATTTTTTATTATTTTATAGAAAAAGTATCCAAACAACAAAAAAATAAAAATAAAAAAATGTCAAAAAAAGCTTGATTTTACAACATATTACGTGATATACTTAATTACGTGTGACTGCTTAGATGTGTGAGGTTGTCGATACACCAGGTTAAGTTGTTAAATGGTTATCGGGTTATTTGCACGGAGCAAGTCTATACCAGATATAGGCGAAGGGAGGATTTTAAATGTCAACAGAGAAAATACGTATCAGAATGAAATCATACGATCACAGAGTATTAGATAGTGCAGTAACAAAAATTGTTGAAACTATCAAAAGATCAGGGGGAGAAATTTCTGGACCAGTTCCACTTCCAACTGAAATTGAAAAATTTACAATTTTAAGAGCTGTACACAAATACAAAGATTCACGTGAACAATTTGAAATGCGTACACACAAAAGACTTATTGATATCAAAAATCCAAGCAAGGAAACTATTGATGCATTAGCTCATTTAGATTTACCAAGCGGAGTAGATATCGAAATCAAAACAAAATAATTTAGGAGGAAGAAAAAATGAAAGGAATCTTAGGTAAAAAAGTTGGGATGACTCAAGTATTTACTAAGAACGGTAAGTTAATTCCTGTTACTGTTATTGAAGTAGAACCAAATGTTGTTACTCAAATTAAAACAGTAGAAAAAGATGGATATGACGCTGTTCAACTTGCTACTGAAACAGTAAGAGAAAAAGTAAGTAACAAAGCTAAAGTGGGTCATACAAACAAAGCAAACACAGCACCTAAGCGCTTCTTAAGAGAAATAAGAGGAGTAAACGTTAACGATTACACTTTAGGACAAGTAATTAGTGTAAATGTTTTCGAAGAAGGTGAAATAGTAGACGTTACAGGAACTTCTAAAGGTAAAGGGTTCCAAGGTGTTATTAAACGTCATAACCAATCTACTGGTCCTATGGGACATGGTTCACAATACCATAGAGGAGTAGGATCATTAGGAACAATGTTACCAATGCACGTATTAAAAGGTAAGAAAATGCCTGGGCAAATGGGTAACGTAAGAAGAACTGTTCAAAATCTTGAAATTGTTTCAGTAGATACTGAAAACAATGTAATCTTAGTTAAGGGAAATGTTCCAGGTCCAAAGAAATCATTAGTTATGATTCGTACAGCAGTTAAAAAACCAGGTGCTAAAAACGAAGCAGCAGACTTAATCACTTATGTAGAAGAAGTTGTTGAAGAAGTAACACCAGTTGAAGAAACTGCAACTGAAACAGTAAATACAACTACTGAAGAAACAGCAGAATAAAATCATCACAGTAGAATAAATAATAAATTTTAAATAAATGTGGTGAAAGGAGGAATCGTAGATGAAAAAAGTAAATCTTTTAAATCTTAAAGGTGAAAAAGTTAAGGACATAAATTTAAATGATGAAGTATTTGGAATTACTCCAAATAAAAACGTTTTATATGATGCAATTATTTTAGCAAGAGCTTCATTAAGACAAGGAACACATAAAACTAAGAACAGATCTGAAGTAAGTGGTGGTGGAAGAAAGCCATGGAGACAAAAAGGAACAGGACGTGCTCGTCAAGGTTCAATTAGAGCTGTACAATGGGTAGGTGGAGGAAATTATGGAACTCCAGTACCAAGAGATTACAGTAAAAAACAAAATAGAAAAGAAAGAAGAATAGCAATTAAATCTGCTTTATCAGAAAAAGCTAACGAAAAAGCAATTATCGCTTTAGAAAATTTAGTTTTAAAAACACCTAAAACTAAAGAAATGATTGAAATTCTTGAATCTTTAAAAATAGCTGATAAGAAAGTGTTAATCGTTGTTAAAGAATTTGATGAAAATTTAATTTTAGCATCAAGAAACTTACAAAATATCGTATTAATCTCAGCTGATGAAATCAATGTATTAGATGTTGTTGGAACTGATTACATCGTTGCAACAGAAGATGCATTAAATCAAATAGAGGAGGTGCTTAGATAATGAAAGATACTAAATACTTAGAAATAATTAAAGCACCAGTAATTACTGAAAAATCACAAATAGCTAGATCTGAAGGTAAATATACTTTCAAAGTAGATCCAAAAGCTAATAAAATAGAAATTAAAAATGCAATCGAAAAAATATTTAATGTTAAAGTTACTTCAATTAGAACATTAAATGTTAAACCTAAAAAAAGAAGAGTTGGTCGTTACACAGGATTAACAAATCGTTCAAAGAAAGCAATTGTTACTCTTGCAGAAGGACAAACAATTGATCTTGGTTAGAAGGAGGAAAATAAATTATGGCAATTAGAGTATATAAACCTACTACACCAGGACGTAGAAAAATGAGTACATTAGTAAATGAAGAAATTACTAAAAGTACTCCAGAAAAATCACTTACAATCACTATTAAGAAAAATGGTGGTCGTAACAATCAAGGTAAGATAACAGTTCGTCACCAAGGTGGAGGAGCTAAAAGAAAATATCGTATCATTGATTTCAAAAGAAATAAATTAAACGTACCTGGAACAGTAGCAAGTATTGAATACGATCCAAACAGAACTGCTAACATAGCATTAATCAACTATGCAGATGGAGAAAAAAGATATATCTTAGCTCCAAAAACATTAAAAGTTGGAGATGTTATTGAAGCAGGAGAAAAAGCAGATATAAAAGTTGGTAACGCATTACCAATAATGAGTATCCCAGTAGGTACAATGATTCATAATATTGAATTACGTCCTGGTAAAGGTGGAGAACTAGCTAGATCAGCAGGAGCTTCAGCACAAATACTTGGTCGTGAAGATAAATATGTAATGATTCGTTTATCAAGCGGTGAACAAAGAAAAGTTTTAGGAACTTGTATGGCAACAATTGGTGAAGTTGGAAATGAAGATTCATCACTTGTAAGAGTTGGTAAAGCAGGAAGAAATCGTCATAAAGGTATTAGACCTACAGTTCGTGGTTCTGTTATGAACCCTAATGACCATCCACATGGTGGTGGTGAAGGACGTGCTCCAGTTGGACGTAAATCACCAATGACACCTTGGGGTAAACCTGCACTTGGATTAAAGACACGTAAGAAAAAACAATCTGATAAGTTTATCGTACGTCGTCGTACTAAATAGGAAAGGATGATTAATAAATGGCAAGAAGTTTAAAAAAAGGACCTTACGTTTTTGATAGATTATTAAAAAAGGTTCAAGAATTAAATAAATCTGGAAAAAAAGAAGTCATTAAAACATGGTCACGCCGTTCCACTATCTTTCCTGATTTTATAGGACATACATTCGCAGTTCACAATGGTAAAGAATTTATACCAGTTTATGTTACTGAAGACATGGTTGGACATAAATTAGGTGAATTTGCATTAACACGTAAATTTGGTGGACATGGTTCAGACAAAAAATAATAAAAAATGACTAGGAGGGTAAATAAATGGAAGCAAAAGCAATAGCTAGAGGACTTAGAGTATCACCTATCAGAGCTCGTTTAGTAGCTGACATGATTCGTGGTAAAAGTGTAAGTGAAGCTTTAAATATATTAGCTAATACTAACAGCAAGTCATCTAGACTTACTACAAAAGTGTTAAAATCTGCTATAGCAAATGCTGTTAATAATAATGGTGCAGATCAAGCTACACTTTATGTAAAAGAAGCAAGAGTAGATGCTGGTCCTGTTATGAAACGTCATTTCTTTGATTCACGTTCTCATATCGGACATAGAGATCATAGAACTAGTCACATTATTATAGTAGTGGCTACAAAAAACTAATAAGGAGGTTACAAAATGGGACAAAAGGTTAATCCTAATGGACTAAGACTTGGTATTAATAAAGACTGGGAAGCAAAATGGTATGCAAACAATAAAGATTTCTCAACAGTATTATTAAAAGATATTAAAATTCGTGAATACTTAGAAGAAAACTTAAAAAATGCAGGAATTGCTAAAGTTGAAATCGAAAGAAATGCCAAGAGATGCGAAGTTGTTATTCACACTTCTAAACCAGGTGTCATGATTGGACGCGGTGGAGAAGAAATAGAAAAATTAAAGAAACAACTATCAAAGATTGCTGATGAAAATGTTCAAATCTCAATCGTTGATATTAAGAAAGCTGATATGAACGCTCAATTAGTTGCTGATTCAATCGCAAATCAAATCACTAATAGAGCATCATTCCGTATGGCTCAAAAACGTGCTATCAGAAATGCTATGAGAGCTGGAGCTAAAGGAATTAAAACAAGTGTATCTGGACGTTTAGGTGGAGCAGATATGGCTCGTAGCGAAGGATATACAGAAGGAACTATTCCTCTACATACATTAAGAGCAGATGTTGATTATGCAACAGCTGAAGCTGATACAACATTTGGAAAAATCGGTGTAAAGGTTTGGATCTATAAAGGAGAAATCCTAAACAAGAAATCTAAAGGAGGTAATTAATATGTTAATACCGTCAAGAACAAAATATCGTCGTGTTCATAGATTACCTTACGAAGGAAGATCTCGTGGAAATAGAGAACTAAGTTTTGGAGATTTTGGTCTTCAAGCTAAAGAAGGAGCATGGATCACAGCTAATCAAATAGAAGCAGCTCGTGTAGCTATGACTCGTTATATGAAACGTGGTGGTAAAGTTTGGATAAATATATTCCCACACATGCCACTTACTAGAAAACCAATCGGTACAAGACAAGGTAAAGGTAAAGGTAACGTTGAAGGATGGGTTGCTGTTGTAAAAGAAGGAAAAATCATGTTTGAAATTTCTGGAGTTACAGAAGAAGTAGCACGTGAAGCATTACGTTTAGCATCACACAAGCTACCAGTAGCAACAAAATTCGTAATGAAAGAAAATGGTGGTGAAAAGAATGAAGGTTAAAGAAATAAGAGAATTATCAACAGAAGAAATTAATGACAAATTAGTTGAAGCTAAACAAGAATTATTTAACTTACGTTTCCAACAAGCAACTGGAAACCTAGAAAAACCTTCTAGAATAAGAGATTTAAGACACACCGTTGCAAGATTTAAAACAGTTCTAAAAGAACGTGAGAGTAACGAATAGGAGGTTATATAATGGAAAAGAAAATTAAAAGAGAATTAGTTGGAAAAGTTGTTAGCGCAACTAATGATAAAACAATTAGCGTTTTAGTTGAAACTTATAAAAACCATCCGTTATATCACAAAAGAGTTAAAAGCTCTAAAAAATATTGTGTACATGATGAAAAAAATATCGCAAAAGTTGGAGACACTGTTCGTATAGCTGAAACTAGACCAATGTCAAAAACTAAACATTTCTATTTAAAAGAAATCGTAAAAGAAGCAGTTATTATTTAACGCTAAGATGAAGAAGGAGGAATAATCTATGTTACAACAAGAAAGTCGTATGAAAGTTGCTGACAATTCTGGTGCACGTGAATTATTAATCATCCGTGTATTAGGTGGAAGTAAAGTTAAAACTGGTAACATTGGTGATGTAGTAGTTGGTACAGTTAAAACTGCAATTCCAAACTCACCACTACCAAAAGGAAAAGTTGTAAAAGCAGTTATCGTTAGATCTCGTCAAGGCGTTCGTCGTGAAGATGGATCATATATTAAGTTCGATGACAATGCTTGCGTTATCATTCGTGATGACAAGAGTCCAGTAGGAACTCGTATTTTTGGACCAGTAGCAAGAGAACTTCGTGATAAAGATTATATGAAAATCGTATCTTTAGCAAAAGAAGTACTATAAGAGGAGGATAAATTATGAACTTTAAAGTAGGAGATAAAGTTGTAGTTATCGCTGGTTCTGATAAAGGTAAAGAAGGAAAAATAATTAAAACATTAAGAAGCGAAAATAAAGTAATAGTTGAAGGAGTACACATTGTTAAGAAACATCAAAAACCAACTGGTACTGAAACAGGTGGAATCGTAGAAGTAGAAGCACCTATTCATGCATCAAATGTTATGATAATTGATCCTAAAACTAAAAAAGGAACTAGAATAGGACATACAACAGATACAAAAACAGGTAAAAAAATAAGAATCACAAAAAAATCAAACGAGAAGCTTGATTAATTGGAAGGAGGGTAAATTATGAACCGCCTAAAAGAAAAATACTTAAATGAAGTTGTTCCAAGTTTAAAAGAAAAATATAATTATAAATCAATTATGGAAGTACCAAAGTTAGAAAAAATTGTTATTAATATTGGTGCTGGAGATGCAACTACTAATTCTAAATTATTAGATGCAGCAGTAGCTGATTTAGCTAAGATCTCTGGACAAAAACCAGTAGTAACAAGAGCTAAGAAATCAATAGCTGGATTCAAATTAAGAGAAGGACAAGCTATCGGATGTAAAGTTACTTTAAGAGGAGAAAATATGTATAACTTTATGGATAAGTTAATATCAATTTCTCTACCTCGAGTAAGAGACTTCCGTGGAGTTAGTCCAAAGGCTTTTGATGGAAGAGGAAACTATACAATGGGAATTAAAGAACAATTAATCTTTTCAGAAATTGATTATGATGATGTTGTAAAAGTACGTGGAATGGACATCGTATTCGTAACAACAGCTAAATCAAATGAAGAATCATTCGATTTATTAAATGGACTTGGAATTCCTTTTAGAAAGTAAATGGGAGGAATATTATGGCAAAGAAAAGTATGATAGTAAAAGCTAATAGACCACAAAAATTCAAAGTACGTGAATATACTAGATGTTCTCGTTGTGGTCGTCCACACGCAGTTATGAGTAAATTCGGAATCTGCCGTATTTGCTTCCGTGAATTAGCTTATAAAGGACAAATACCAGGAATTAAAAAATCAAGCTGGTAAGCGCGAAAGGAGGAATTAAAATGGCAGTAGTAACAGATACAATTGCAGATATGTTAACTCGTATACGTAATGCAAATCAAATGCGTTATGAAGAAGTTAACGTTCCAGCATCTAAAATCAAAGTTGAAATAGCTAAGATTTTAAAAGATGAAGGATTTATTAAAGACTATAAAGTAGTTAAAGAAGATGCTCAAGGAACTATTCTTTTAACTTTAAAATATACAGATAAAAAAGAAAGAGTTATCACTGGGCTAAAAAGAATTTCCAAACCAGGACTTCGTGTTTATGCTAAGAATGATGAAATTCCTAAAGTATTAAACGGATTAGGAATAGCAATCATTTCTACATCAAAAGGAATTATGACAGACAAAGAAGCTCGTAAACAAAATGTAGGTGGAGAAGTTCTAGCTTATATTTGGTAATACAAATAAAAAATTTGAAACCCACTATAAGTGGTAAATTTAAAATTTAAAGGAGGTAAAGTATGAGCCGTATTGGAAATCGTATAATTACAGTTCCTGAAGGTGTTACAGTTAAAGAAGAAAATGGAATCGTAACAGTAACAGGACCTAAAGGATCATTAGAACAAGTAATGTTAAAAGACATCACAATGAAACAAGAAGGTAATGAAATTACTTTAGAACGTAAAAACGAAAGTGCTAAAGCAATGCATGGTACAATGAACGCTTTAATCAGTAATATGATTATTGGTGTAACTGATGGTTATGCTAAAGGATTAGAAATTATTGGTGTAGGTTATCGTTTCAATGTTCAAGGTAACAAATTAGTAATCAACGCAGGATATTCTCATCCAGTTGAAATGGAAGTACCAGAAGGATTAACAGTAGAAGCTAATGGTAATACTGAAATCACTGTAAAAGGTATTGATAAAGTAAAAGTAGGAGAATTTGCTGCTAATATAAGAAAAGTAAGAAAGCCTGAACCATACAAAGGAAAAGGTATTAGATACAAAGGTGAACATATTCGCCGTAAAGAAGGAAAGAAAGCTGCTTAATAAGTAGGAAAGGAGAAATCAAATTATGATAAAAAAAGAATCTCGTAACAGTATGCGTGTTGCTCGTCATGAAAGAATTCGTAAGAATATGATGGGAACAAGTGCTACACCAAGATTATCAGTATTCCGTTCTAACACTGGAATATATGCACAAATTATCGATGATGAAACTAGAACTACTCTTGTATCTGCTTCCTCATTAGACAAAGATTTAAAAATCAAAAATGGAAGTAATGTAGAAGCAGCTAAAGTTGTTGGTGAAGCAATAGCTAAGAAAGCAACAAAAGCAAAAATTACAAAAGTAGTATTTGATAGAGGTGGATACCTTTATCACGGACGTGTAAAAGCTTTAGCAGAAGCTGCACGTGAAAATGGATTAGAATTCTAATAGGAGGGTATTATGCAAAAAAGAACTCGTGAACCTAAAGAAAAACAATTTGAAGAATTAGTAATCGACGTTAAAAGTGTTGTAAAAGTTACAAAAGGTGGACGTCGTAGAAGATATTCTGCAACAGTTGTTGTAGGTGACCGTAAAGGTAAAGTTGGATTAGGTATTGGTAAAGCTAATGAAGTACCTGATGCAATTAAAAAAGCAATTCAAGATGCTAACAAAAAAATGATCACAATACCTCTAATTGATGGAAGAACAGTTGCTCATGAAGCAATCGGATACTCTGGAGCTGCAAGAGTTATAATCAAACCTGCTCCAGCTGGTACAGGAGTTATTGCTGGTGGATCTGTTCGTGCTATCTTAGAATTAGCAGGATTTCGTGATATTGTCTCTAAATCACTAGGAGCAAGAACAAAAATAAATACAGCTACAGCTGCATTAAACGCACTTAAGTCTATTAAGACTCCAGAACAAGTTGCAGCATTACGTGGCAAAACAGTAGAGGAGATATTAGGATAATGAAGTTACATGAATTAGAAAAAAATATCGGTGCTACTCACAGTAAAAAACGTGTAGGACGTGGTTCAGGTAGTGGTCTTGGTAAAACAAGTGGACGTGGTCAAAAAGGACAAAAAGCACGTAGTGGTGGTAGTATCAATCCAGTATTTGAAGGTGGACAATTACCATTATATAGAAGACTTCCAAAAAGAGGTTTTTCAAATCATTTATTCAAGAAAGAATATGCTGTTATCAATGTAGAAGACTTAAACGCTTTCGAAAATGGTACAGTAGTTACTCCAGCTCTATTAAAAGAGATGGGAATTGTAAAAAATCAATTAAGTGGAATTAAAGTATTAGGAAATGGTAGCTTAGAAAAGAAATTAACTATTCAAGCTAACAAATTCTCTAAGAGTGCTTTAGAAAAGATCGCAGAATCAGGAAGTAAAGCTGAGGTGATCTAATATGTTTAAATCTATGAAGCAATTATTTACCTCAACAAATAAAGATCTAAGACATAGAATTTATTTCACACTTGGGGCATTAATGATCTTCATACTAGGTATTTCAATTAGGGTTCCTGGAACAACAGATTTAACAAATAATTTAGACTTCCTAGGGTTATTAAATACTTTAGGAGGAGGAGCTATTAAAAACTTCTCAATCTTTGCATTAGGAGTTATGCCATATATCACAGCATCAATCATAATGCAATTATTACAAATGGATATTATTCCATACCTTACTGAATTAAGTAAACAAGGTGCTACTGGTAGACAAAAGATAAATCAAATAACTAGATATATCGGTATTATATTTGCTTTTATTGAAGGTTATGCTTTAGCTTTTGCATTAGTAGGAAAAACTGCAAATGTTCAAGAATGCTTATATATAGCAACAGTACTAACAGCAGGAACATCTTTCTTACTTTGGTTAGGTGATCAAATAACACAAAAAGGAATTGGAAATGGTGTCAGTTTAATTATCATGGCTGGTATCATTGCAACACTTCCTCATATGTTTGTAGATGCTTTTAATGGTTTAGTTACATTAGAAGGAACTGCACAAGTTATAACACTAGGAATAGTAAAATTCTTACTATTTGTAATTATTTACTTCTTAGTAGTAATTGGTGTTATCTTTGTTCAAGAATCAGAAAGAAGAATACCTATTCAATATGCAAATAAATCAACAAGTGCATATGGAGGAGCAGCTCAAAGTTTTATGCCAATCAAAATTAATTCAGCAGGTGTTATACCAGTAATCTTTGCATCAAGTTTATTAACAATCCCAGGTATACTTGCACAAGTAATTAAGAAAGAAACATTTACTTTAGTTGTTCAAAAATATTTAACATATACTACTCCAGTTGGATTCTTACTATATGTTATATTCATTTTCTTCTTTGCATACTTCTATACATTTATTCAATTAAAGCCAGAAGAATTTGCAAAGAATTTACAAGAAAACGGTGGATATATACCAGGAGTAAGACCAGGTGAAGAAACTAAAAAGCATTTAAACAAAGTCCTATCAAGATTAACAATACTAGGAGCAACATTCTTAGTAATAATTGCAGGACTACCAATAGTATTCTCAAAATTCACAAGTTTACCTACAAGTGTATCAATTGGTGGTACTGGACTATTAATCGTAGTAGGAGTAGCTTTAGAAACTTATAAACAATTGGAAGGAAGTATCCTAACAAGAAGTTATAAGAGAGGATATAGTAGAAGGTAAATATGAAAAATATTATGTTTATAGCAGCCCCTGCTGCTGGAAAAGGAACTCAGGCTGAGCTAGTTGTTGAAAAATATGGAATTCCTCACATATCTACTGGAGATATCCTAAGAGATATTTCTAAAGAAGATAGTGAAATAGGACACTATGTTGCAGAAACACTAGCAAGTGGTGAGTTAGTAAAAGATGACATTACATACCAATTAATTGAAGATCGTCTAAATAAAGATGACTGTAAAAACGGATTCATAATTGATGGATTTCCAAGAAATCTTAATCAAGCAATTGAATACGATAAAATCTTATCTAACTTAGGATATGATATTGGTCATGTAATAGTCATAAACATCGAAGAAAAAACATTAGAGAAAAGAATAACAGGGAGAAGAATTTGTGAGAACTGTAAATCAATATTTAATATAAATGATGAACAAAGTGCTCCACAAATTGAATCTGTATGTGATAATTGCGGTGGAAAATTATATCAAAGAAGAGATGATAATTTGGAAGCTTTTCAAACTAGATATAAAATGTATCAAGAAAAGACTGAACCAATAATAGAACATTACAGAAAATTAGGTGTAATACATGAAGTAGACGGTAATGATACTGTTGAAAATGTATTCAAAAAAGTCGATAAAATTATCAGCGGAGATGATAAATAATGATAACTATTAAAAGTAAAAGAGAAATAGAACTTTTAAGAGTAGCTGGTAATATTGTATATAAAACCCATCAATATTTAAAACCTTATTTGAAACCTGGAATTACAACACAAGAAATAGATGACTTAGCAGATGAGTTTATTAGAAGTGAAGGAGCTATCCCATCTTGTAAGGGATATCAAGGATTCCCTGCTGCTATCTGTATATCAGTAAACGATGAAGTTGTTCATGGTATTGCTGGTAAAAGAAAGCTACAAGATGGAGATATAGTTACTTTAGATATTTGTGCTTGCTATAAAGGTTATCATGGAGATTCAGCTTGGTCATATAGCATAGGAGAAATATCTGATGAAAAGAAACATTTAATGGAACACACTGAAAAAGCATTATTTGTTGGGTTAGAACAAGTAAAACCAGGTAATAGAATTGGTGATATAAGTTCAGCAATTGAAGACTATGCAGAAGCTAATGGCTTAGGAGTAGTTAAAGAATTGTGTGGACATGGTGTTGGTAGCAATCTACATGAAGATCCTGAAGTTCCAAATTACGGAACACCAAATACAGGACCTAGATTAAAAGAAGGAATGGTAATTGCTATTGAACCAATGCTAACTGCAAAAAGTCCAGATATTGAAATCTTAGATGATGATTGGACTGTAGTAACTGAAGATGGTCATCCAGCTGCACATTTTGAGCACACTATAGTAGTAACAGCAGATGGCTACGAAATCTTAACAGGAGAGTGAAAAGATGGCAAAAGAAGATACAATCGAAACAGAAGGTAAAGTTCTTGAAATTCTACCAGGAGGAAAGTATAAAGTACAACTGGAAAATGGACACATTGTGGAAGCTCACGTTTCTGGTAAAATTCGAATGAATTATATTCGCATCTTAGCAGGAGATACCGTAATGATAGAACTATCGCCTTATGATTTAACACGTGGGCGTATTACCTATCGTAAATAATAGGAGGGATATTATGAAAGTAAAAGCATCAGTAAAACCTATCTGCGAAAAATGTAAAATAGTAAAACGCAAAGGTAAAATAAGAGTAATTTGTGAAAATCCAAAACACAAACAAAGACAAGGATAATTAATTTAGGAGGTTTATTATATGGCACGTATTAAAGGTGTAGATATTCCAAATGATAAACATATATGTATATCATTAACTTACATTTATGGAATTGGACAAAGCTTAGCTAAACAAATTTTAAAAGCTGTAGAAATTGATCCAACTACTAAAACTAAAGATTTATCACAAGAAGATTTAGTTAAAATTAGAGATGAAATTAACAAACATCTAACTGAAGGAGACTTACGTCGTGAAGTTAATATGAACATTAAAACAAAAATGGAAATTAACTCATACGAAGGAAGTCGTCATAAAAGAGGATTACCTGTAAGAGGGCAAAGAACAAATCGTAATGCTCGTACACGTAAAGGAAAAGGTAAGACAGTAGCAAACAAGAAAAAAGCATAATAATTAATTAAAATAAATAAGGAGGTAAACTAGATGGCTTACAAGACTAGAAAAAGAAAAGTTAAAAAGAATGTACCTGAAGGAATTGCACATATTCATTCAACATTCAATAATACAATTACTACATTAACTGATAAAGATGGTAACGTAATAAGCTGGGCATCATCTGGTGCTATCGGATATAAAGGTAGTAAAAAATCAACTCCATTCGCTGCTGGAATGGCTGCAGAAGCTGCTGGTAAAGCTGCATATGATATGGGAATGCGTAAAGTTGAAGTTCGTGTTAAAGGTTTAGGACCAGGACGTGAAACTGCTATACGTTCTTTACAAACTGCAGGTCTAGAAGTTACATCAATCATTGATGTTACACCAATACCACACAATGGATGTCGTCCACCAAAACGTCCACGTGTATAATTAATAATGAGGGAGGTTAGTTTCATGTTACAATTTGAAAAACCAATGTATAAAATAACAGATTCTGTAGAAAGTAATTTCTATGGTAAATTTGAATTAGAACCATTAGAAAGAGGATTTGGAACTACTATCGGTAATGCATTAAGAAGAGTTATGTTATCATCTCTTCCAGGTAGTGCAATTAGTAGTATCAAAATCGATGGTGTTCTTCATGAATTCCAAACAATTGATGGAGTATATGAAGATGTAACAACAATTATATTAAACTTAAAGGGAGTAGTATTTAAAAACCACTCTAACGAATCAAAAGTAGTACGTATTAGTGCTAACAAAGAAGGAGAAGTAACAGCTGGAGATATTGAATGTGATGCTGATATCGAAGTTATAAACAAAGATAAAGTTATCTGTACATTATCTAAAGGAGCTACTTTCAACATGGAAATGACTGTAACAAACGGTCGTGGATATGTAAGAAGTGAAGATAACAAGAAAATCCATGACATTAAAAAAGCTGGAGAAATCGCAATCGATTCTATCTATTCTCCTATTGAAAGAGTTTCATATGAAGTAGCAAACGCTCGTGTTGGACAAGATGAAAGCTATGATAAATTAATATTAAATGTTTGGACAAATGGTTCTATCAAACCTGAAGAAGCAATTGCATTAGCTTCAAGAATATTAATAGAACATTTCAATATTTTAACTGACCTATCAGCAATTGCTGATGTAACAGGAATGATGATTGAAAAAACAGAAGATCCAAAAGTAAAAGCATTAGAAACTTCAATTGAAGATTTAGACTTCTCTGTAAGAGCATATAACTGCTTAAAGAGAGCTGGAATTCATACTTTACAAGATCTTGTTAATAAGAGTGAATCAGATATGATGAAAATACGTAATCTAGGAAAGAAATCTCTAAAAGAAGTATTAGACAAAATTAGAGATATGGGACTAGTATTACGTGATGAAGACTAAAATATAAGGAGGAATAACTATGGCATATAGAAAATTAGGTAGAGATAATCAACATAGAAGAAGTATGTTAGCAACATTAACTAAACAAGTTATTAATAACGAAAGTATTCAAACTACTGAAACTAGAGCCAAAGAAGTACGTAAGTTCGTTGATAAAATGATTACTTATGGTAAAAAAGGTGATTTAGTTTCACGTCGTAAAGCTTTAGCTTTCTTACATAATGATAAGAAAACTGTTGATAAAATCTTTAATGACTTAGCTAAACGCTATGAAAACCGTAATGGTGGATATACTCAAATCCTAAAATTAACTGAACGTCGCGGAGATGACGCATTAATAGTTGTTTTAAGATTAGTAGAAGAAGCAAAAAAAGAAGAAAAGAAAGCAACTAAGAAAACTACAAAAAAGGAAACTAAAGAAGAAAAATAAGACATGTAAATGTCTTTTTTTTTCGCATAAAATTGCAAAAGTTAAGTATATATAGTATAATATAGCCAAAGAGGTTGGTGATATCATGGACAATTTTATTGAAGTAGTAACAGAAGATGGAAGAAAATTCAAGGCTGAAGTAATAGATATTTTTAGCGTTGATGCATATCCTGACAAAGACTACATAATATATTCATTCGGAGAAGAAGTAAGTGCAGACGAAGAAAAAGTATATATATCAATAGTTGAAAAAATAGATGATCAATATAGATTACTAGAAATAAGCGATCCAACAGAATGGAGTATAGTACAAGAAGCAATAGCTAATACTGTTGAAAATGAGGGTGAGGTAAATGAATAATTCAAGAACTGTTTATGTAAAAATTTTAGATGACAGAATTGCAGATTTAAATAAACAAATATCTGCTTTAGATAGACAAATACAAAATAAAAAATTTGTATTAGCGCATGATGAAAAGAAATTAATTTCTTTGAAAAAAGAAGTTGAAAAAATAGAACAAGAAAAGCGTGAATACGAAAGAACAAATAGATATGAATATAGAGATACTTTTCCTATTGATGCATTAGATGCACGTTATGATAGTAAAGAAGCAAAGGTAAGAGCAATTAAAAGTCAAATAGAAGATTTAAATGATTTAAAAGAACAATTACAATCAACAAGTGCAAAAAAACGAGTAGACAGAAAGATTGAAAGACGTCAAGAAAAAATTAAAAAGTTAAAAAATAAAGAAACTCGCATTTCTGGAATACAAAGAAATGTAATATTAAGTAAAAGAGTTATCAAAAACTTAAAAAATAAAGCAATGTCTAAACAAGAAGCCAATGTAGATTATTACACTAGTAAATTAAATGATACACAAACATTAAAGGATAGATTAGATCCAAATGCAGCAGGTTTAAAAGGTGTAAAAGATAGCGTTTTAAATACTGTATACGAAATTAAAGAGAAACATTACATGAAGAAAAAAGCAAAACATGATGCAATACTTAACGAAATGCAACAAAGAAGTGTTGGTCTAGTAGGAGCAAACGCTATCGTAATGAGTAGAAATGCTGCTAATAGATTAAGAAATGGTAGAGACCAATTAAATCAAATGTTAAATGAACAAGCAAATGAAAATACACAAACAAATGAAAATAATTTGAATCCAGTAACACTTTAATAAACAGGGGTGGTGATTTAATGAAAGCATTAATTACAGGAGCATCATCTGGTATAGGACTTGCTATGGCTAAGTATCTAGCAACAAAAAAATATGAATTGATACTAGTAGCTAGAGATAAAGAAAAGTTAGAAAAAATTCAAGAAACTTTACCTACAAAGGTAACAATCATAGTGGCTGACTTATCTATAGAACAAAAAGTAAAAGAATTATATATCCTAACAAAAAAAGAAAATATAGATATTTTGATCAATAATGCTGGATATGGTGACTTTGGGTACTTTACTGAGACAGATTTAAATAATGAAATAAATATGATAAATACTAATATAAAGGCAGTTCATATCCTAACTAAATCTTTTCTTAAAGATATGGAAAAGAAAAATTCTGGATATATACTAAATGTGGCGTCATCAGCAGCTTTTCAACCAGGCCCATTAATGAGTACATATTACGCAACAAAGTCATATGTATATCAACTATCTGAGGCATTGTATTATGAAGAAAAGAAAAAGAAAAAAAATGTTCATATATCAGTATTATGTCCAGGACCAGTAGACACTAACTTTAATAATGTAGCTGGAGTTAAATTTGGAGTAAAACCACTAACAAGTACATATGTAGCTAAATATGCAATAGATAACTTATTTAAAAAGAAAATGCTAATTATTCCTGGATTTGGAATGAGAATGTCAAAATTCTTTTCAAGATTTGTCTCTGACAAATTCATGTTAAGAGTAATATATAGAATACAAAAAAAGAAAAAAGAAAGCTAACAATTGGCTTTTTTTTAATTTTATTATATAATATAAAACATTGGGAGGTAGCTTATGAGTTTTTTTATTAATGCCGAAGGCTTAAAATATAGTAATCTAATTAATAATATTGATTTTCAAGTAAGAAAAAATGAGTTTATAGCTATCTCAGGTTCTAATAATAGTGGTAAAACTACATTAATTAAAGTATTAAGTAAAAAATTACCAACTAAAAAGAGCGTTTTAATAAATAATAAATACATAGAAGAATATAACATTATAGAACTAAAAAAAATAATTGGAACAGTAATATATTCAGATAATAATATTTATAGAGAAAAAACAGTTGAAGAAGAATTATTATATTTATTACAAGACAAAAATAATAAAAGATATAATGAAATAGTTAAATTATTTAAATTGAATAAATACAAAGAAGTAAATCCAAATGACTTAGATGAATTCACAAATATAAAACTAAGAATAGCTAAAGAAATAATATTAAAACCAAAAATATTATTATTAGATGATATATGTCTTAAAATGACTAAAAAAGAAAAAGAAGAAATACTAGATATAATAGAGTATCTAAAAAAAGAAGAAAAAATGACTATTATTATGTCAACTCAAAATCTTGAAGATACACTTAACTGTGATTACATATACATCTTATCAAAAGGAAATGTTGAATTAGAGGGAACACCAATGGAAGTATTGGAAAAAGATAATATTCTAAATAGATTAGGTTTAGAAGTTCCTTTTATGATAGATTTGTCAGTTAAACTTAGAGATTATGATCTAATAAAAGATATAGAATTAGATATGGATAGGATGGTGGATATCCTATGGAAATAAAGTTTAAAGAAATAAAAAATAATAAATATAATTTAACATTTTCTATAAATAGTAAAGATATTACAGGTATAACAGGAGATAATATCATAGATATAATAGCACTAAATTATTTTCCTGAAGGAGAAGTATACATTAATGACAAAAAGTTGTTAAGAACAAACTACAATACTATTAAAAGAAAGATAAGTGTAGTTGAATCTAAATTTATAAAACAACCATATCTAGATACAGTAATAGAAAACATGGAATACATTATCTTAGATAAAAGATTAGTGGTAAAAGATCCAAAGAAAAAGATAGAAGATTCTCTAAAAATAGTAGGGCTTAGTAAATCATATTTAAATAGAACAATAAATAGTTTATCAAAGTCAGAATTAAGATTAATATCAATAGCAATTAGTCTATTATCTAATCCAGATATTATAATATTAGATGATATATTTACAGAATTAGATATAAAATATCAAAAGAAAATATATATGTTATTATTAAAATTAAAAGATAGTTACAAAAAGACAATCATACTACATAGTAATAATAGTAATATATTATATAAATATACAAATAAAATGATTTTTATAAAAAACCAAAAAGTATTCTTAGAGGGAAAAACAGAGGAAACATATACAAGAGTAAATTATCTTCAAAGAAGTAGATTTGAGATACCAGATATAGTCTTATTTACATATTTAGCTAAGAAAAAGAAAAATGTAAATATAAGCTATCATAAAGATATAAGAGATATTATAAAAGATATATATAAACATATATAAAATATCCACAAATTCTGTGGATAAAAGGAGGAGTTATGAGGTTTTTAATAAAGTTTTCCTATGATGGAACAAACTATTCAGGTTATCAAAGTCAACCAGGATTAGTAACAATTCAAGAATGTTTAGAAAATGCTCTTACAAAAATTAATAATGGTAAAAAAACAACAATAACTTCTACAGGAAGAACAGATAAAGGGGTACATGCAAACTGTCAATATGGACACTGCGATATAGATGTAGAAATAACAGAGTACAAATTAAAAAGAGCTATGAATAGTAATTTACCAGATGATATTCATGTAATAGAAACAAAAATAGTAGATGATAATTTTCATGCTCGCTATAACGTAAAAAGCAAAGAATACAAATATTATATAAATTTAGGAGAATATAATCCAATAGAAAGAAACTATATATTTCAATATAATTACAAACTAAATATAGATAAAATGACAGAAGCTATAAAGTACCTAATAGGAGAACATGACTATAGAGCCTTCGTCACTGATAATAAAGAAAAAGAAAACTGTATTAGAACAATCACAAAAGCAAATATAGAAGAACTAGATAATAATAAAATATGCATAACTTTTGAAGGAAATGGCTTTCTAAGATATCAAGTAAGAAATATGGTTGGTATCTTAATAAGAGTCGGAGAAGAAAAAATAAAACCAATTAAGGTAAAAGAAATTTTAGAAAGTAAAGATAGAAGTAAAAATGGAAAAACTGCCCCTGCAGTAGGATTATATTTAAATAAGGTAGAGTACAAGGAATAATAGTAAAAAAGTTCATAAAAGTATTGATTTTTCTGAACTTTTTTAGTATAATCATAACTGGTACATTCGAAATATCCCCACATAAATTAGGTCCTGGGAAAACCTGATTTAAGTAAAGGAGAAAAAATTATGAAAAGTTATATGCAAAAAAAAGAAACAGTAGAACGTAAGTGGTATGTAATTGACGCTGAAGGTAAAAACTTAGGTAGAGTTGCTAGTTTAGCAGCTGTATACCTTCGTGGTAAACATAAACCAACTTATACACCACATATTGATTGTGGAGACAACATTATAATTATTAATGCTGAAAAAGTTAATCTTACAGGAAACAAATTAGAAAACAAGATGTATTATAATCACTCTATGTACCAAGGTGGATTAAGAGAAAGAACAGCAAAAGTAATGAGAGAAAAATATCCAGTTGAAATGATGGAAAGAGCTGTAAAAGGTATGCTTCCACATAATAGACTTGGAAGACAAATGTACAAAAAATTATTCGTATATGCAGGAAGCGAGCACAAACAAGAGGCACAAAAGCCTGAAGTGCTTGAAGTTAAATAGGAGGGTTTAAGTTATGGCAAAAGAAAAGAAAAATACATATTGCGGAACAGGGCATAGAAAAACAAGTGTTGCTCGTGTTACATTAACTCCAGGAACAGGAAAAATTACTGTTAATGGACAAGACGTTCATGACTACCTACCTTTCGAAGTATTAGTTATGGATTTATGTCAACCACTTGATGTTACAAATACAAGAGAAATGTTTGACGTAGACGCTAAAGTAAAAGGTGGAGGATTCTCTGGACAAACTGGAGCTATCCGTCACGGTATAACAAAAGCATTATTAGAATATGATAGTACAACTCCAGCTGATTCTGAAAATAGTTTCAGAAAAGCACTTAAAGCTGCTGGATTCATTACTAGAGATCCACGTAAGAAAGAACGTAAGAAACCAGGTTTAAAGAAAGCACGTCGTGCACCACAATTCTCAAAACGTTAATTATTGTTTCAAAAAAAAGACCATTCAATGGTCTTTTTTGCATGCTAGAAAAATCAACATAAAAATTGAACTATTGTCGTATTTTATGAGTATACTACAAAAATAAAGTTTTATGGTATAATTAAATCTAGAGGTGATACTATGAAACATGAAATGAAATTACATAATGAACCATATAAAAAAATTAGCGATGGAACTAAAACAATTGAATTGAGATTAAATGATGAAAAAAGACAATTGCTAAAAATAAATGATTTAATTGAATTCACAAATAGAAAAACATTAGAAAAAATGCTAGTTGAAATTGAAAACCTATATCATTATTCATCTTTTGATGAACTATATAAACACTTTGATAAAATTTCTATGGGATATAATGAAAATGATACTGCAGATCCAAAAGATATGGAACAGTATTATTCAAAAGAAGAACAACAAAAATATGGTGTGTTAGGTATTAAGATTAGAAAAAAGTAATTTTTTTAGAATAAAATATATTCAATTTAAGGATGTGAAAATATGAAAAATATAGAACTATTAAATATATGTTATAAGTTTTTTAACAGATTCATTACAGCGTCAACTTTAGTAGAAGAACTTGCTAAAATAGATAAAAAAAATATTCCACAAGAAAATGTGGAAAAAATAGAAAGTTTAATAGGAGAGATAAAAGAAGTTTTAAAAAATAATCCTAATAGAGTAGATGAATATGTAACCATAAAAAAGGAAAAGATTAAGAATTTAATCGAAAAGTTAGATAAGATTCCAAAGGCTAATGATAATTCTAAAATGTTAGAAAAACATATAAAAAATCTAAAAAATGATTATGAAAAAGAAATGGATTCCCATGAAAGATGGGCAGCAGTAATGAGTTGTATCACTAAAAATGAATACTTCAATAACATAATGGATAATCTAACAAAAAATGAATTACTAGAATTTATTGTTCAATATATTCAAGCACCATTACCACCGCATCTTACACAAAAAGAATTTGATGAATTGTCTGAAATATGTATTAAAAATGATAAAAGAGAATGGTTATGGCGACTAGCATTTAATTATTCAAAAAGAAATATTAATTTTGATAAAATAGTAGATTATTATATAGAAAAGAAAGATGATTATTATTTATCTGAATTAATATGTGCCGTAGGAACAGATCTAGATATTGATAAAATTATTGATAGTATAAATGATCAAGAATTAATAGATGGTCTGAAGAGTAGAAAAAGTATTTTGGAATCACATGTAACAGAAGAACAACTTAATAAAATAATTAATAAGTAGATTAATAAAAAAATAAAGTATCTTTTGATACTTTTTTTGTCAAAAAGAATATGTCTGCATATATTACTACAAGGAGGTATTATGTTAAAATTAGAATATCTACAAGAATTATTAATAATATCAATTGCGCTAAGTACTATAACGTGTACATTTATTCAAAAAACAAAGGTATTATTTAAGACTAGTAAATACTTAATGATATATAGCTTTTTTGTGAATATAATATGTGGAATACTATTTTGCAAAACATTTACTACAATAGATATGTCAACAAGCCTTTGGGTAGGGCTATTTTCATTTATAGGAGCAGATTCCATTTACAAAACTTTAGAAGGAAAAATACCATCCCACAGACAAATAACAAATAAATGATGAAATATTTATAAAAAAATGCTAGAATAAAGAAAAGGGTGTTGTAGTATGAACAAAAAGAAGTATATTAATTATTTTTATACAGTTATAATGCTATTTTTAATAGGATGTTTCTTAGGATGTGTATTTGAAACAATTCTATGTTTCTTCCAAAGAGGGCATTTTGAAAGTAGAAGGGGACTAATATATGGACCATTAAATCCGGTATATGGAGTAGCAGTAGCTATAATATGTATGCTCTTAAAGAACGATAAAAAAAGTTACATCATATTTTTTAAAGGATTTTTCTATGGAGGAGTAATAGAATACTTATGTTCATGGATACAAGAAACAGTATTTAATACATCATCATGGAATTATAGTGAATATTACCTAAACTTTGATGGAAGAACAAGTGTATATCATATGATATGGTGGGGGATTGCAACCCTGATGGTAGTAAAACTTTTATATCCACAAATAATAAAACTAATTAATAATGTTAAGCCAAGATACAGACTAAAAGTCGCAATAATAATTACAGTGTTTTTATTAATAGATGCATTTATTTCTGCGTTTGCAGTTATAAGATACTATGAGAGATTAAATGATATGGCTCCAAAAAATGCTTTTGATAGAATTATGGATAAGTATTATCCAAATGCTAGAGTAGCCAAAATATATCCAAATATTAGAGATTCAAAAACAAAAGTTAAGTTAATTAAAATGAAGTAGAAAACTACTTCATTTTTTTTATCCCAATAAAACATCTAACATCATCATAGTTGAAAATCCAATTAAAGTAAATAAAGCCATTAAATCCTTTCGTTTATTAGATTGACTTTCAGGTATTAATTCTTCAACTACTACATATATCATTGCTCCTGCTGCAAATGATAAAAGAAATGGCAAAAGAGTTTGTATTCGCAATACCAAAATAGCTCCAATAACTGCTGCTATAGGCTCGACTATACCACTGAGTTGACCATAGAAGAAAGATTTCCATCTTGAATATCCTTCACGTCTAAGAGGCAAACTAACAGCACTACCTTCAGGAAAATTCTGTAGACCAATCCCGATAGCAAGAGTAATAGCTGATGCAAGTGTAGCTCCATTAATACCATATATTAAAGACCCAAAAGCAACCCCAACAACCATACCCTCAGGAATATTGTGAAGTGTAATAGAAAAAATAAGCATAATAGAACGTTTTACTTTATTATTACTAATACTAGTTTTTCTAGAAAAAATTGAATATATCTTGTCACCAATAAAAAGTAACAATCCACCACTAAAGAAGCCTAAAAAAACAGATAGATAAATATTTATATTTAAACTTTCTGCCATAGAAATAGCTGGACTTAATAAAGACCAGAAGGAAGCCGCAATCATAACTCCTGCAGAAAAACCAAGCAAAGCATCCATTATACCCTTATTCACCTTCTTAAAAAAGAATACAATAGAAGCACCTAACAAGGTAACACTCCATGTAAAAATCGATGCAATTAATGCCTGATATACAGGCGAAATATGAAAAAACCAACTAATCATCAATATCACCATTATAAAATATGCAAACAAAACTAATAAGTATAGGCAAAAATACTAAATATAATGTTTTTTATATATTGTAAAAAATATAAAAAAAAGATATAATAAAATTAGGATAAAAGATAAGAAAAAGGGTTGGTGATATGTGTGATAGTTAGACTTATTAAAAAAACACAAATATATAATTTTACTTTGCCAACTGAAGTATCAGGAAATTATTGGATTACTGATAATGATTATCTTGGTAATATAAGAAACTTAATAAATGTAGAAGCAGAAAACGATAAATGGAAAATAAAAAGTGACTTTGAAACTAGAATTATGTCAGGTGATAAAGAAGTAGAATCAGCATATTTAAAGGATTATAGCTTATACTTTTTAAAAATAAACACCGAGAATGAATATGTTATTTTATATTGTTCACCAACTATAGATAAAAGTATTAACAGATTAAAAATTGAAGGAAACAAAGAAATAATTATTGGTAATGATTCTAAAGCCCATATAAATTATAATTATCCGTTAATATCTAAACAACATGCAAGATTGATATATAACAATGGAAAATGGGTAGTACAAGATTTAAATAGTAAATATGGGACATATGTAAATAATATAGCAATCACTTCTAAACCACTAGAATATGGGGATATTATTTTTATCATGGGATTAAAAATAATAGTCATGGAAAGTTCTATTATAGTTAATAATATAGGAGAATTTATTAAATTTGATACAAATACGTTTGAGAAAATTGCTCCTACAGTTCAAACACAAATGGAAATGGATAATCCAGATGAAGAAGGAATTGAATTTTTCAAAGAAGATGATTATTTCTATAGAGCGCCTAGATTTAAAACCAAAATAGAAGATGTACGTATCACAATAGATCCGCCTCCAGGAAAACAAGAAGAAGAAAAAATGCCGGCTATATATACAATAGGGCCAATGATGACTATGGCAATGACTTCAGTAGGAATGGGATATTCTTCATTAAGTGGTGTAATAGATGGAAGTAGAGATCTAAATCAAGCTCTGCCAACATTAATCATGTCATTTGCTATGCTTTCAACAATGTTATTATGGCCACTACTTTCTAAAAGATATCAAAAAAGATTACAAAAAAAGAAAGAAGAATTAAGACAAAATAAATATACTGAGTACATAAATGGCAAAAGAGAAGAAATAGCTTCAGAAATGAAAATTCAAAGACAAATACTAATTGATAATTACTTACCATTAGATGCAACTAAAAGTATAATTGATTCAAAGAAAAGAAACTTATGGGAAAGAGAAATAGATCAAAGTGACTTCCTAGACTTAAGATTAGGTATTGGGTCAACTGAATTAAAAGGAACAATATCTTTTCCAGAAGAACACTTTGCCCTAGAAGATGATAACTTACTTAAAGAAGTATATAAACTAGGAGCAGAATCTAGAATATTAGAAAATGTTCCAATTTCCACATCTTTTGTGGAAAGAAATATTACAGCGATAATTGGTAATGGTTCTAATAAACAAAAATTTATAGAAGGATTAATCCTACAAATGATTACTTATCATAGTTATGAAGACTTAAAAATAATTATGCTAACGAATGAAAAGAATGAATCAACATGGGATTATTTAAAAGTATTACCACATTGTTGGAGTAATGATAAAACAACAAGGTATTTTGCTGCTAATATAGATGAAGCAAAGGAAATATCTCTATACCTAGAACAAGAAATCCAACATCGTAAGTATAAAGATAATAATGGTAAGATGGAACTTAATACAGATGATTATCACAAATACAAACCATATTATGTAATTATAACAGATGATTATAAATCAGTAAGAGATGTTGAATTAATAAAAGACGTAACTGGAATGCAAATAAATATTGGATTTAGTTTAATAGTAATAAGTCCTAGATTGATAAATATCCCAAATGAATGTAATACATTCATAAGTATTGGTGATAAAAAATCAGGAATATTTGAAAATGAATTAGTCTCTAATAAACAGAAAGAATTTTTAGCAGATTATGATCCAAATATAAATATGTATGATTGCTGCAAAATACTTGCTAATATTCCAATAGATATAGCTAAAGAAGATAGAAATTTACCAGATAGTATAAGTTTCTTAGAGATGTACAATGTTGGTATGATAGAACAACTAAATATATTAAATAGATGGAAATCTAATGATCCAACTAAATCATTACAAGCATCAGTTGGTGTAGATAAGTCACATGAATTATTTAAACTAGACTTACATGAAAAATTCTATGGACCACATGGACTTATTGCAGGTATGACAGGTTCTGGTAAATCAGAATTTATTATAAGTTATGTATTATCAATGGCTATTAACTATCATCCATCTGAAGTATCATTCGTACTTATCGATTATAAAGGTGGAGGACTAACAGGAGCCTTTGAAAATAAAGAAACAGGAATGAAATTACCACATCTAGCAGGTACTATTACAAACTTAGATACAGTAGAAATGAATAGAGCACTTGCTTCTATTGAAAGTGAATTAAGAAGAAGACAAAGAGTATTTAATATTGCTAGAGATAAATTAAATGAAAGTACAATAGATATATATAAATATCAAGCACTTTATAGAAAAGGTTTAGTAGATGAACCTGTTTCACATTTATTTATTATAAGTGATGAGTTTGCTGAGTTAAAAACTCAACAACCAGAATTTATGGATAAATTAATATCAACTGCTCGTATTGGACGTTCACTAGGAGTTCACTTAATTCTAGCAACACAAAAACCAGCTGGAGTAGTCAATGATCAAATTTGGTCAAACTCAAAATTTAGAGTATGTCTAAAAGTTCAAGATAAAGCAGATAGTATGGATATGATTAAATGTCCAGATGCAGCTTCATTAAAGAATCCAGGAAGATTTTATCTACAAGTAGGGTATAATGAATTATTTGCTTTAGGACAAGCTGCCTGGGCAGGAGCTCAATATTATCCAACAGAAAAAAGAAAGAAAAAAGTTGATCAATCAATTGAATTCTTAGACAATGTTGGTAATCACATTAAAAACTTAGATACAAAAGATAATAATGAAGCAGTAGAATCTAAAGGTGAAGAAATAACTAATATAGTAAGATATATAGTTGCAGAAGCTAAAAGAGAAAATATTTCTATACCGCAATTATGGTTAGATAGAATTCCAAATATTATCTATATAAAAGATTTAAAAGAAAAATATAATTTTTTAGCAGAGAAGAATGTAATTAATCCTATTATAGGAGAATATGACGATCCTGATAATCAATCTCAGGGTGTATTAACATTACCTTTATCAAAAGAAGGAAATACAATTATTTATGGTTCTACAGGTAGTGGAAAAGAATTAATGTTATCAAGTATAGTATATTCAACTATCACAACACATTATGCTGATGAAATTAACTTCTATATTATGGATTTTGGAGCTGAAACATTAACAATGTTCAAAGAAGCACCACATGTAGGAGAAATATTACTTGCAAATGATGAAGAAAAAATAAATAACTTATTCAAAACATTAGTAGCAATAATAGAAGAAAGAAAGAAATTATTTGTAGAGTATAATGGATCATATGATTTCTATATAAATCATGGAGGAATACAAATCCCTATGATTACAGTTATAATTAATAACTATGAAGGATTTATGGATACATATCCACAATATGAGGATGTAGTAAATCAAATCACTAGAGATTGTTTAAAATATGGAATTGTCTTCATCATAACAACAAGTGGACCTAATACATTAAGATATAAATTAAAACAAAACTTTGGTCAAAATTTAGTATTACAATTTAATGATGCAACTGATTATTCCGCAGTATTAAGTAGTGTAAGAAATAAACAACCATCAAAAGTATTTGGACGTGGACTAGTTGATTTGAATGGAGTATTTGAATTTCAAACTGCTTATCCATATCGTCAAGAACAATTAACTGAATATATTAAAGTTGTATGTAGAAAACTGCAAGATGTATGTAAAACAGAAGCAGAAAAAATACCGGTACTACCACAAGCTGTTACATTTGATACCGTGGAAAAATATATAGGATCAATAACAACTATACCAGTAGGTATAGAAAAAGAATCCCTAAAAACTGCAACTATAAACTTAATTAAGAGTAGTTGCTACAATATCACTGGAGAAGACATTGATAGTAATACAATATTTATTCAAGGATTAATCAAAGTAATAAATAAAATAGAAAACACTAATGTCTTAGTAATGGATTCCCTAAGTTCTTTAAACAAAGACTCACTAAAAGATATTATTTATGATACAAATACTTGTACTAGAACATTAAAAGCGCTTAATGATTTATTCAATAAAGTAAAAGTAGACAGTAAAATGTCACCAGAAAACTTAGAAGCTATTCCAAAGACAGTATGTATTATCAATGGAATAAATGATCTTTTAAATAAAATCACAGTAGAAGAAAAGACAAGTATTACTAACATAATAAAAGAAGCTAAAGCCTTAGGTGTATTTAAATTCATAATTGTTGATACTATTGAGAATATTAAGAGTATAACATATGAAGAGTGGTATAAAAATAGTTTTGATCTAAGTGAAGGAATTTGGATAGGTAACGGTATATCTAATCAATTTACACTAAGAGTAACTACTAACTCAAGAGAATTAAGAGAAGAAATAGATGCTCAATTTGGTTATATAATTGAAAAAGGTAAAGCTACGCAAATTAAATTCATTATAGATGAATAGGAGGATATTATGGATAAAAATAAAATTTTAATAGAATTATATATTCCTCTAATAGAAAAAAACTATGATCTGTATATTCCTATTAATAAAACTATAGGTACTATAAAAAAATTAATAGAAGAAGGTTTAGTAGAATTAACAGATAATGCTTATGAAATAAAAGAGTATACTAATTTATTTAGTAAAGAAACAGGCAAGATTTATGATGTTAATCAAAAAGTAAGGGAAACAGACCTAAAGAATGGCTCTAAAGTTATTCTAATATAAGGGGGGATTATATGAGTGATTATGCTAAGTATGTAGATGCTGTTAATAAAATATTTGATTCAATAAATGAAATGAAAGAAAAATGGACTAATCAAGATAATTTGAATTATATAGAAAAGATAGAAGATTATAAAGCTATAGTAATTGAAACAAGTAAGAAACTTAAAGAAAAAAAGAATAAAACAGTTACAGAGGAATTAAACTAATGATAGAAAATATTACTTATGATGAAATATTAAAAATAGCTAATGAAATATCTTCATCAGCAGAAAAATTATCTGAAGTCCTACAAAAAAATAATATAACTGAATTAAATGATTTTATATCTACAGTAGAAGGATATTCTAAATATTTAAATACTACAGTAGAACTATATAAAGAAGCAGATATTGCTTTAACAGATTTAACAAAAGAAAAAAAATAAGAACTTTCTAATCGGAAAGTTCTTTTATATATTTTTTAAATTTAGTCTTTGGAAAATAATAATGTAAAATATTTAAATAATCACAACCATTACTAGCTAAACAATTAGCCCCATATAAACTAATTCCTAAGAAATTACCAAATCCTCTAGTAATAAATGCAATATCATTAGTATTAACAATTATATTAATATACTGTGACTTTAAATTTAACATATTAATAAATCTTTTTCCATCAAAAGTATTATTACCAATCTTTATTTTTAATAATTTTCCATAAGGAGATACTTCTAATATTTCAATAGGAGTATCTTTTTTTATATCAAATTTAAATAATTTAGATAGGTACTCATAGCTAAACTTAGTAGTTTCCACAAAATAAGGTGAAGAAAAATCCCATAAACTATTAACACTAGATAAATAAGGATACCTACTATCACTAAGAGTTATACCATTATTAGCTACATGTACAAATGGTAAAATATAATAATCATTATAAGTTAAAAAAATACAATCAGTATCATCAATAGCTTTTTCATATAGACTAAACATCTTACTATAGTTAGTAGCTAAAGATAACTTATAGTAAGAAATAGGTTTATATATAGCTATATTATTAGTAGCATTAATAATTTTATTTTCATGCATCTCTTTAAATGCATATGTTCTAAATAATACAGCTAAAGACTTAATAACTTCTATATCTAAATCAGCTACAGAATTAGTTGCTAAAACACCAAGTAAATAATCCTTTAAAGACATTTCAATAATAGCTCCGTTATCTAGTTTAATAGTAACTAGATAATGATCATTAGAGTAATATAAGTTTTCCTTTAAAGTCTCTATGTTTTCCTCATCATTAATTTCAAAACTCTTAACGACAATACCATCCACAATTAAATATATTTTTCCATTATTAAAATTAATATGATTATTCTTAATAAAGTTTTTAGTTCTTCGTTTTAACTCTTTGTCACTTGAATTAAGTCCTAATTCACGAGAAAATTCATAATTCATAGTAAGATATAAGTATAATATATCATCATTAATTTCATATCTATAAAACATATAATCACCTAAGATTATTATGAAATTAATTAAAAAAAATATACTTAAAATTCAAAATATTTTACATCATTACCTAAATCACAATCAAGTCCAGTAACATAACTCTTATTAGTAAAAACATCTCCTAAATTAATATCTTCTCCATCAATATATTTAAAAGTATTAATAATAATACTTCTAGCTTCTTTAATTGATTTTAAATATAAATCTAAAAATGATTCACGACTAGTAATTTTATAATCAATAGGATTAGACCATACCTCATGATTACTATTTAAAAAGTTGTGTCTATCTGTAAGTGGATAGTGATAACTAATTGCTTCAAATCTAAACATACTTCTAGGTGTAAAAGTATCAACTAATTTATATATAAATTTCTTTATACCAAATCTATCTTTTCTAAAAACTACTAAAGAAAACTTCATTTGTTTAACTGCTTTATAATAAATTTTCCCCATATTAGGAACATTATAAGTACGTGTAAAACTATAATCGATAGTTCTAATTAATTCATCAGAAAACTTTCTAGTATCAAAACAAAACTTCCCGATATTAAATTTATATGGATTAATATTTTCTCTTTTTCTTACTAAATAATTATCTATAAAGGTTTCCATGAAGGTATGGATATTATTATATTTATAAGTATCAGGATCATTTTTATCAAATTTTCCAGTCTTATAAAATACATATGGATGAACATTAGAATCTAATACATAATGACATATGAAACCTACTAAAAAAGACATAGTATCGACATCATACTCTAGATTATGTTTCTTAATATACTTAACCAAAGTAATAAAATATTTTCTAGTTCTGTTACCATGAAAGAAATGATCTAATTCTCTAATGTTTTTTCCTTTTTTTAAACTAAAAAGATTATAAAACATTAAAGGATCAGTACTTTGACCAAACATTCTAATTCTATTAGGGTTAACTAAAGATTTAATGTGGCTTGGTAAAACATCATAAATATCCTCCGAAAAATATGCATGAGTAATAGTTGCTGGCATAAATATCCCCCCAAAATGATATATATACGTAGTTAATAAAATTATATCATATATTAGTAAAAAAATATTCTTTTTAAGTAATAATGTGATATAATTTATAATAGGTGAGAATATGATAGAGAAACAATTTAAAAACTTAGATGAACAGTTAGAAATATTTAAACATAAAGGTATGGTTGTATTTGATGAGAAATATGCTAAAGAAGTACTTTTAAGAGAAAATTATTTCTTTCTTAATGGATATAGACATCTGTTTTATAGATCAACTATGGATAAAAGATTTGTAGAAGGAATGACTTTTGAAGAATTATATAGTCTATTTTTATTCGATAGAACACTTAGAAATATCTTATTCAAATACCTATTAGTAATAGAAAATAACTTAAAGTCAATAACATCATACCAATTATCTAAAAAATATGGATATAAAGAAAGAGATTACTTAAAAAGTAAAAACTTTACTACATCTCCAGAAAAACAAAGACAAGTTGCTGATTTAATCAAAAAGATGAAAAGACAAATAAGAGTAAATGGATCACAGCACACTGCAACTCAACATTATGTATCTAATTATGGATATATACCACTATGGATTTTAGTAAAAGTATTATCTTTTGGTATAGTAAGTGAAATGTTCTCAATATTAAAAAAAGAAGATCAAGTAGAAATATGCAAAGTATATGGGGTAGAAGTAGAAGATTTAATTATATATTTACCAATACTTGCAAACTACAGAAATTTGTGTGCTCATGAAGACATATTATTCGAAAATAAAACACAAAAAGAAATAAATGATACTGTATATCATAAATTACTAAATATAAGAAAACAAGATGATGAATATGTATATGGTAAATCAGATCTTTTTGCCTTATTAATAATCATAAAACAAATGATTAGAAAAGAAGAATATAAAAATATGACAATTGAAATAGAAAACACTATACAAACTCTTAACTATAACTTAAAATCTATAGGAATAGAAAAGGTTCTAGATAGAATGGGATTCCCATTAAATTGGAAGGACCTAGCTAAGATTGAAAGGAGTAAAGATAATGAACAAGCAAACAACTAAATTAGCTTCAATAATAGTATTTTCTTTCGTAATGGGCGGATTAATAACTATAGGATTATTAAAATGGACACCAATAATAAATAACGTTTTAAGTACCAGCAATAACACAATAATTACTAAAAATGGTACTAAAATATATGAAAAAAATTCTCTAGCAGCATCTGTTGAAAAAATATATGATGCAGTTGTATTAATAAAAGGATATAAGAATGATAATTTATTATCAACAGGTACAGGTTTTGTATATAAGGTTGATGATAAATATGGATATTTATTAACTAATCAACATGTAGTTAGTCAAGTAGACAGCGTTAAGTTAGTTATGTCAAATGATGAAGAAGTAGAAGCTAAAGTGTTAGGTGGAGATAGCTACTTAGATTTAGCAGTGCTTCGAATGGATAAATCAAAAGTTAAAATGGTTGCAACTTTAGGAAAAAGTGAAAGTATGAATTTAGGAGATACAATATTTACAGTAGGATCACCAATGGGTGAAGACTATAGAGGAAGTGTGACTTCTGGAATACTTTCAGGTAAAGATAGAATGGTATCAGTAAACGTATCTAATACAGTAAGTAATGACTGGGTTATGAGAGTATTACAAATAGATGCATCAATAAATCCAGGTAATAGTGGAGGACCACTACTAAATGCTAATGGAGAAGTAATTGGTATTTGCTCTATGAAGTTAGTAGATGATGAAATAGAAGGTATGGGATTTGCAATACCAATAGAATATGCTGAAAGTCATATTAAATCATTAGAACAAGGTAAAAAAATAGCTTGGCCAAGACTAGGTATAAGTATGGCAAATGTAACAGATACATCAAGTCTTTATAGAAATGATATTCAAATAGATACTACTAATATAAAAGAAGGTGTTGTAGTAGTAGAAATATCTAAGGGTAGTGGAGCAGATAAATCAGATTTAAAATCTGGAGATGTAATTACAAAAATAAATGGCAATAAAGTAAAAGATACTGCATACTTAAGATATGAACTATATCAACATCAAGCAGGAGATACTATAGAAGTAACTTATATAAGGAATAAAAAAGAATATAAGACAAAAGTAACATTAGGAAAAAGTTCTAATTAATTAGAACTTCTTTTTTTTGAAAAAATATGTTATAATAGCACACAGTTAAGGGGTGATACTATGCTAAAAATATATAAAACATCAAAAGAAGATAAAAAAGTAAAGAAAATAAAGAAAATGGTAGCGGATTGTTGGATAGATTTAACTGCTCCAACTAGTGAAGAAATAGATAGAGTAGCCGCACGAACAAAAATAGATAAAGATTTATTAACAAAAATGCTAGATACAGAAGAATTGCCACGTGTAGAACAAGAAGACAATGCTACACTAATAGTAATAGATATACCATATCTAACAAATAAAAAAGAATCAAAATATAGGACATACCCATTAGGTATAATAATAACCAATAATAATTATGTAATAACTATTTCTGTAAAGAAAACAACATTATTAAATGAGTTTAGAAAAGGAAGAGTTAAAGATTTTAGAACTGCTAAAAAAACTAGATTCTTAATACAAATATTATTAAAGGCTGCATCTAGTTATCTAAAAGCCTTAAAAGAAGTAAATATAGATATAAAAGAAACAGAAGAAATGTTAAAGAAAACAACATCTAATAAAGAATTACTTGATATGCTAGAAATAGAAAAAACATTAGTATACTTTATGACTTCTTTAAAAGCCAATGATGCAGTGTTAGAAAAACTATCTAAAAGAATAATCTTACCTCTATATGAAGATGATGTAGACCTATTAGAAGATGCAGTAATAGAATATAAACAAGCTATAGAAATGAGTGGAATATATAAGGATATCTTATCTTCAATATCCAATACATACGCAACAGTAATCTCTAATAACTTAAATGTTGCTATGAAATTCCTAGCGGGTATAACTATTGTATTATCAATACCTACTATAATATCTTCATTCTTAGGAATGAATGTTCCATTAGGAAGCATTAGTAAAAATCCAAACGCAGTAATAATACTACTATTAGTATCAGTACTAGTATCACTAATAATCGCAATATTATTAAAGAAAAAAGATATGCTATAAGAGCAAATATAATAGATAGATTAAAACAAAAGAAAAATATCTAACACAACTTTTTACATGTAAAAAAATAATGTATATTTATTATGGATAAAGTATAAAAATGTAAACTAGACTTTAATTTACATACGATACTATTTTATGGACAAATAATATTTTGACAGATTTTAACAATTCAAAAGATACAGAAGTTATAATTATAGGATAAGAAATAATAGTATACTGCTTTTTTATAGAGTGTATGATTTACAGTATTAAACTAGAATATACATTTTCTTCAAACAAAAATAATATTATTGTTTACGAAATAATTAAGTAGTGATAAAATATATGCCTATACAACTACTTGTAAATTTCGGGAGGACTAATATGAATAAAAATTATAGTTCGTTGGCTAGAAAATATATTAATGGAGAAGATATATTAGAATATGATATTGAAGAATTAGAAAATGATAAAGATTTTATGATTGAAGTAATAAACTGTACTAATGATCATAAACTTTATAAGTTATGTTCTGATGAATTAAAAAATGATTATAGCTTTGTAAAATTTCTAATTTTTAAATTTAGACATAATCCCATGTTTATTATCACAGTTGCGGAATACTATTTGAATAATAATCATGATGACATTAATAATTTAGAATTAAATATTATTATGGCAAAATTACTTCCAAGAGACATGTCACTTAAATATAAGGCATGCAATCAAGCTGCATATGTCGGATTTAAATATGATGTTAACCATTTTAAAAGTAAAGATAAAGACATAGATAAAAGTTTAGGTGAAGGTTTTTTCTTAATATTTGATATGTACAATGAAAGTACTATTATTTTAGAGTATTATGCTAGTCGTATGCTAGACGATATTTTTGAAGAGAATAATATCAACTTAGAAAAACTATTACATAATGAGTTTAAATCTCCTGAAAAAATAAATGAAGTAGGTAAAATGAACTATATTATTAATTTTATAGAAAATTATGATCCTATGTTAAGTTCATATATTTGTATTCATCCACATTTAGTTAAAGAACTAAGAAATAAAATTAAAGATATTCAAAAGAATTGGGATAATTATAGCAAATTAGATGAACAAGAAAGATATAATAATATGATTGATATGGCCTATAACTATATGCAAGCATCCGGAACAAATATGTGCCAATTAGATTTATTATATTATGTTGCTGATGAACTAGGAGTATTAGATAAGGTAGAAAAATATAATAATATGCCTACAGAATTTGAATCACTAAATGTATATTTTGATACTAATATAGATGAAGACGATATAAAGTATTCAATAGAGCATAGTTTATATGAAAAATTAGTATATTTAAATGTCAGAAAAATAATGAAAAATCAACTATTTTCTAATGAACCATCTGATTTAGATGAATTAATAGACAATAAGATAATTAAAAGTGATAGCAAAAACACTGAAAAGTCAGATTGTAAAATACTTGTATTTGATAAAAAAAGAAAAAAGAAAAACTATTAAAGAATATTTAATAGTTTTTTTATTCACAAAAATAAACATCTATCATAATTTATTATAGGTGATTTAAATGTATGAACGTATAACTAAAAGAGTAATTGTAGATGCAGGTCATGGTGGAAGTGATCCTGGTGCTTTAGGTAATGGTTTAAAAGAAAAAGATTTAACATTACAAGCAGCAAAGTATATGTATCAAAGATTACAAGAATTAGGCATACCTGCAGTACTAACAAGAGATTCTGATACTAGTCTACCCAAAAATGAAAGGATTAATAAAGTACTAAGTCTATATGGGAAAGATCCCAATGTAATATTAGTATCTAATCACATAAATGCCGGTGGTGGAGAAGGTGCTGAAATAGTTTATGGACTAAGAAATAGTTCACAGTTAGCTCAAATGGCTTTAGATAATATAGGCAATGCTGGTCAATTAAAAAGAAAAGTATATCAAAGAAGATTACCAGAAAATCCTAATAAAGATTATTACTATATAATTAGAGAAACAGATCCTTTAGAATCTATATTAGTAGAATATGGTTTTATAGATAACGCAAAAGATGCATCTAAATTAAGAAATAATTTAAATGATTATGTAGAAGGAGTAGTTAAAGCTATTGCGGAATACTCTAATGTCCCATATACTCCTCCAAACACTATAATAGATGATACTATACCTAGTAATACATATGTAGTCCAAAGAGGAGATAACTTATATAGTATAGCGACTAAATTTAACACAACAGTATCAGAAATAAAAAGATTAAATAATCTTACTTCAGATACTCTTACTATAGGACAATTATTAGTAATAAGAGAAGATAACGATAATACTGATACTAATCCAGATATACCTATTAATACAAGTATATATACAGTACAAAGAGGGGATACTTTATATGGTATCGCAACTAAATATAATCTTACAGTAGACCAGTTAAAAGAATTAAATAATCTAACATCAAATAACTTATCAGTAGGTCAACAACTAATAGTACCTTCTACTAATAATAATGAAGAACAAATAGAAGATAATCCTAATATTTATATAGTACAAAGAGGAGATAGTCTTTGGTTAATAGCTAAAAAATTTAATACTAATGTAAATGATTTAATAAACTTAAATAATCTATCTACTATAAATTTACAAATAGGTGATAAGTTATTAATACCAAATAATAATAGTAATAATACTAATCAAAACACATATACAGTTAAAATAGGAGATACTCTATGGTCTATAGCTAGAGATAATAATATATCAGTAAATACTCTAAAAGAGGCTAATGGATTAACTAGTAATTTATTATCTATAGGACAGCAATTAATTATTCCAAATTAAATTATAGAATAAAAAAGAAACCTAACAAAGGTTTCTTTCTTATGCAGTTTTCTTTCTAGCAAAGTATATACCAGTACAAACTCCACCAGCTACTACTACTATTAATATTAATGATAAGATATCATTTGAATAATCTTTATCTTCTTTTGAAGAAGTTTTAGGAGCTTTTTTATTAGCTTCAACATATTTCATAATATCATATCTACTATCAGTATCTTGTTCATATACTTTTTTGATTTGCTTCTTAATAGCATCATCATAGTCACTAGCATATCCATTCCAAGCTTGATCTCCAATTATAATATATGGAACACCACTAGCTTCTTCATCTCTAGCTTCAGCAACTTTTTCCATTAATTCAGCATTGTCTTCATTGTACCAAGTTTCATAATCAACGATAGTAAAATATTTTCCATATTCATCTTTAATACTATCAAAGAATTCTTCAGCTTCTTCACAATGAGGACATCCTTCACCTCTAAAGAAATAAACATTTACTTTATCATTATCTTCAGCATATACACTGCTTGGTATTAATAATAACCCCAATAATAAAACAAATACTAAACTTAATTTTTTCATACTTACCTCCTATACATTATAATAATACCACATAATTAAATGATATATCAATTATAATTTACTATAATCAAATTCTGGAATAAAACTTTCACTTTGAGTATCTCCATCTTGAACAAAAGCATATTTAATACCTAAATCACATGCATAATCAATTACATCGTTATACTCGCTATCACTAAGTTTTCTATTTAAATTAGTATAACTATTAAACTTCTTAATAGGAGTATATTGATTCATAATACTTATAATTATATTATCTTTATACTTATTATATAAATACTCAATTATTTTTTTACTATCATCTATATGCCCAGGTAATACTAATATTCTAACTATTAAACCATTTTTCATTAGATTATTTTCTATCTTAAATTTACCAACCTGCTTATACATCTCATCTATAGCCATAGATGCATACTTAAAATAATCTTTACAATGAGAATATTTAATACCTAAGCTATCATCAAAATATTTCAAATCAGCTAAATATATATCAACTAATCCCTCTAACATTTTAATAGTATCGACATTCTCATAACTACTAGTATTATATACAACAGGAATTTTTAACTCTTTATTCTTAATTTCTTGTAAGCTATCTACAATTTGTGGTACATAGTGTGTCGGAGTAACTAGATTTATGTTGTGAGCTTTTTGATCTTGTAAACTTAAACATATCTCTTGAAACTTCTTTTTACTAACTTCAACACCATATCCACCTGTGGATATTTTTCTATTCTGACAAAATATGCATTTTAAATTACAATTAGAAAAGAAAATACATCCACTACCATTACTACCAGATATAATAGGTTCTTCCCACATATGTAAACTCTTATGAGCTATTTTCATTTTATCATTAGCTCCACATACTCCAACTTCTCTATATCTATTAACTAAACAATTTCTAGGACAAAGCCTGCACTCTTTTAATACATCCATATAAATTACCTCAACAAATATTTTAGCACAATCTTTACAAAATATAAAAAAAATTACCCCCGGATAAATCTGAAGGTAAACTTAAAAGACTTAGATATGCTTTTTTTTTAATATTAAAAATGTTATAATAGCGAGAAGAGGTGTGGTAGTATGCTTATAGAACCAATTATTAATGAAATAGATCCATCATGGTACGACTTTATTATGAATAAAGAAGTACAAAAAGAAATAAAAAAAATAGAATCTAAATTAACAGAACAATTCTATCCAGAAACAAAAAATGTATTAAGATTTTTAAAACAAGACTTATCTAATATTAAATACATTATTGTTGGAATGGATCCATATCCAAGTAGTTATAAATTAAATAAAAAAGAATATCCTATCGCAACAGGAAGAAGTTTTGAAGTTGCGAATTATACTGATTGGGAAACTCCTACTAGAAATAAATCACTTACTAATATTTTAAAAGCAATATATAAAGAAACAACTTCTAAAGATGCATCTATAAAAGAAATACGAAAAGAAATAAAAAATGGTAGTTTTAAAATACTATCACCTAATAAACTATTTGATGATTTAGAATCTCAAGGAATCTTATTTTTAAATTATGCATTCACTGTAAAACCAAAAGAACCAGGCTCACATTTAAGTATATGGAAAAACTTTAGTCTAATGCTACAAGAGTATATAGTGAAAAATTATCCTGAAATAAAATGGATATTATGGGGTGAAGATGCAAATAATGCATTAGGGAAAAATTTAGATGCTCAAAATAAAATTACTAATATACATCCTGTAAATAATGACTTTGTAAAGGATAGTAAATTATCTGAATTAAAAGATATTAATTTAAAAGGGCGAGGTAAATAAGAGTATAGGAGGCATAATATGGAAGAAGAAATTGAAGTACTATGTAAATGTGGTCAAAAATTAGATCCTAAGTGGAGAATATGTCCTAAGTGCAAAGAGCCAGTTTTTTATGAAGAAAAAAAAGAACAACTTGAAAAGGAAAAAAGAACAGAAGAAAAAAAAGAAGATAAAAATGTATATATTATAGATTACATGTGGGCTATAGTATTAGTACTAGTAATTGGGTTTATTGCTTCATGCTTATTCATTTGGGAAGTTATAAAAGTAATAAGTACAATAGATGGGTAATATATGATATTAAATGTTAGTGGTAGAACAGACATAGTTGCTTTTTATACTGAATGGTTTATAAACAGGTATAATGAAGGTTATGTAGATGTAAGAAATCCTTTTAATCCTAAACTAGTAAGTAGAATTAAATTTGATAATGTAGACTTAATTCTATTTTGTACAAAAAATCCTAAACCAATTGTTAAGTATTTAAAAGATATAAATAAACCAATTTTATTTCATGTAACTCTAACTCCATATTTAAAAGATATAGAACCAAATGTTCCAAATAAAAAAGAAGTAATAGAAAGTATAAAAGAAATATCTAAAATACTAGGTAGTGATAATGTAGTAGTAAGATATGATCCAGTATTTATTAGTGATAAATATAATATTAATTACCATAAAAAAGTATTTGATAGAATGTGTACTTTATTAAATGGTTATGTTAATAAAATAGTTATATCTTTTATAGATGATTATAAGAATGTTAGAAAAAATTATAATGTTCTAAATTTTAAAGAATTAACTGAATCTGATTATAAAGAAATAGGTACTTCTTTTAGTAAAAGTGCTAAAGAAAATAATATGACTGTTCAAACTTGCTTTGAAGAGAAAAATTTAACAGAATATGGATTTATAAAAGGAGAATGTATATCTCGAGAATTAGCTTTTAAACTTACTGGTAAAATATATAAAAGTTGGAAAGCTAGAAAATGTAGTTGTGCAGAAACTGTAGATATAGGTGTGTATAATAGTTGTAATCATATGTGTAAATATTGTTATGCTAATTATGATGAAACTAAAGTAAAAAATAATATGAAAAGACATGATCCTAATTCCTCACTTTTAATAGGACAGTTACAAAGTGATGATGTTATTAAAGAGAGAACAAAATAAAAAGAATTTGTTTAATTAAACAAATTCTTTTTATTTTTCTTAACTTCATTAATTTGATCAGAAATTTCTACTAGATTAAGCATAGTTATATCAGTATTATTTAAATCTATATAATTTAATAATTCTTCTTCATTAATAATATAAGGACTATTATTATGACCTTCTAATTTATTAAAGATCATTCCTGAAAATACTTCTCTATACTTTATACTACTATCCATTTCTACTTTTTGGAAAATAAATTTCTTATTTACTTTATTATAAATAATAGAAGAATTTTCTCCTTTTTCAGTATAAAGTATTTCTCCGACTACTAAATTATCAAAATTAGGTTGTAAATTTTTTTCTACGTTTTTTCTGTAGGCTAAATAATTCTTAGAATTCATACTACCTCCACCTCGGAGAGGTATTATAACATATATTATAAAAAAAATCAAATTTAGTAATTTATTTTTCATATCAAGTATGTTATCATTAAAACATAATAGGCGGTACGGGTTGATTAATAATATATAAAGGAGTAGGAAGTATGGAGAAGTTTAAAACGTTTTTGAAAGAAAACAAAACAATTATATTACTAGTAACTGGAATAGTAATAGTATCAATATTAATAATATTTGGTATTTATAGAATTTTCTTTTATTCAAATGTACCAGATGAAATAATCAGAGATACACAAATTGATTCTATAGATCAATTATCTGATACTCAAAAACAAGTTATTAATATTGAGGATAAGAAAACTAATATCGAAAAATTAGAAGAAAAAGCATATTCTGATGAATATAAAAAATATCAGGAAATGAGTGAAAAAGAAAAAGAAAAAATAGATGTTATTCCAAGAAAAGAAGAAGTACCTATAACTGTTATCGATGATATCAAGGAAGATAACGATTACACTGATGATAAGAAACTACCAAAAAAATATAATTTAAAAGATAAAATTAAATTAAGAGTAGAAGATCAAGGTGGATATGGATTATGTTGGGATTTTGCTTCTATGAAATCATTAGAAACAAATATGCAATTACATGGTCTAGGAGAACAAGATTTTTCTGAATCACATGTTGATTATATGACATCAGAGTTAATGTATGGATATAGACAAGTTCATGATGGTGGAAATTTTGATATTTTCACTGATTATGCTCTTTTATCCGGATTTGTAAAAGAAAGTGATGTAAAATATGGAGAACATACAGAAGAAGAATATTCAAAATATACTGATTTAGATGAATTAGCTTATATTACTAAAACTGTAGATTTTCCATCAGTAAGAAAAGAAGATAACAAGTTAGAAGATGTATCCGAAGAAGAAGTAGAAGAATTTAGAAATACAGTAAAACAACATATAATGAAAAATGGTTCTGTATATGCTGTTATAGCTTCATCAGGTATCGATAAAGAAAATATATATTGTGATAAAGATTGTTTTCCAGATCATGCTATATCAATTGTAGGATGGGATGATAATTACTCAAAAGATAATTTTAGAGGGCCAGAAGGAAACAAGCCTAAACATGATGGAGCTTATATTATCTTAAATTCATGGGGAAAAGGATATGGTAAAGATGGTTACTTCTATGTATCATATGATGATCAATATATAGAAAGTTCAATGTCTGGTGTTATTTCAACATCAAAAGAAGATCTAATTAAAATATCTTCACTAGATAGTGTAATAGTAGAAAGTGTAATTTATGAAAACTTAAGTTATGCAATAACAAATATTGATGGAGAAGAATATATAAGTGAAGCAGCTCTATCAAAAATAACATCATTAGATTTATCTAATAGAGGATTAACATCATATGATTTATTTGGCCTAGAAGTATTTAGTAATTTATATGTTTTAGATTTATCTAAAAATAATATTACTGATGTAACATATTTAAACACTCTAAGAAACTTATCAGTAGTAGATTTATCAAATAATGATATAGATGATGTTAGTTCATTAATAACAATGGAAAATTTATATAGTTTAAATTTAAATAACAATCAACAAGTATCTGGATATAGTGAACTTAAAAAATTATCAACACTAGAATTAAGTAATTGTAATTTAAATGAAGTAGAAGATTTATCTAAAATAGAACATTTAATGTCTCTAGATTTATCAAAGAATAAAAATTTAAATCACAAATCAATCAAAATTGGTAATTTTTTATATGAATTAAAATTAGGAGATACATCATTAAACGATTTAAATGAGTTAAAACTAAAAGAAGATCAAAGAATATATGCACTATATTTAGAAAATAATAATATAAATGATTTATCTAAATTAGAAGAATTAAAAGATCTTTATTATATTAACTTAGAAAATAATAATATTAGTGATATAAGTATACTTAATAACTTAGATGTAAGAAGTGTTAATCTTTCTAAGAATAAAATTACTGACTTATCAAAATTTAATAATAAATTCCTTGAATCAATAGATTTAACAGGTAATAAAAAACTAGAAAATTTTGAAGGTATTAAGGATTTATATGCAGTTACATTAAATGATTGCGACATAACAAATTTAGATGAAGTAATTAAATTATCAAATGTTCATTATTTATACTTAGATAAGAATGAATTAAGAAGTCTAAAAAATATATCATTACTTGGAAATCTTAATGTATTAACTGTTAATGATAATAAATTAATTGACTTGAATGATTTAGGAGATTCAAATAATTTATATTCATTAAGTGTAGATAATAATAATTTAACTGATATAAGTGGATTATCAAGTCTAAAAAATATTACAACTTTATCAATATCTGGAAATGATAAAATAGAAAAATATGAATTACCAAGTACAATAATGTTTTTAAATATTAGTAATTGTAATATAAGTGAATCAACAGATTTAAATGGATTATCTAAAATTTCATATATTAATACTACTAAAAATCCTAATTTCAAAAACATTGGACAATTAATCAAAAATACTGAATCTGAGTGGCTAGATGTATATAATGATAATTCTTATACAATTGAGGAATTAAAGAATTTTGAAGACATGGCATCAGAAAAAAACATAGGACTTTATATTGATGGTGTATCTTGCGATTATGCATTACCATATGATATATATACAGTAGCGCTTGATATTAGTAATAATTACTATATAAGAAATATTGTAATGAAAAATATTCAAATGAATAATATGAAGAATGGTCGTGCTGATAAAAAAGCTAAAAAGGTTTATGTAAGTGATCCATATAATCCAAGAGTAATAATTCAAACATATTATAACAGTATTAATATGTCTCTAAACTTAGTTAGTGAAAAAGTAGAAACACCTGATGATTATGCAGAGACAGAAGAAACAGAATCAGACGACTATATTCCAGAACAAGTTATAACGGAAGAATAAAAAATACTAACAAATGTTAGTATTTTTTTTAAACTATTTGATTGATAAGTTTTATTTTCTTTATAATATAGATACTAATAATACTACATATAGAAATTATTAGTGTAAATAAAGGTATAGCGATTAGAGAATTAAAATTAGGATATATAAATAGTTCTACAGTTATATCTAAAAATATTCCATGTATTAAATATACACCTAATGATAAATCAGATAACAGCATTACTAATTTATTGATAGAATCTTTTTTATAATTATTAACTATAAGAGTAAATATTGAAATAGAAGGTATAAAGATAAATGGTGTTCTATAAGCAAAGAATAAATTATAGAACATATTAGTTCTAATAGATGTTTGATAATTTAAAATAATACTCATTATAAATAATATAAGAGAAATAATAATTAAAATAATATTATATTTTCTTAAGTCATTAGACTTAACATAATCATATAAATACTTACCAACTACAAAGAATCCCATATAACTAAATATAGTAAAGTACTGAGCTAAAGTAGGATTAAGCATGCTTCCTGTAGAAAACAATATCCATAAAGATAAAAGTATAGTCTTAACTTTAGTAGATGATTTTAATAGTACTAATCTTAATATAGGTTGGATTATATATAAAATCAATATTGTATATAAGAACCATAAATGAGCCCTATAAGGAGTAAATATTAATTTATATAAATTAGTATAAGTAGTTCCCAAATATAAATACTCCCATATTAAATAAATAATATCCCATACTATAATTAGTATTATAAACTTACGTATTCTTTTAAAATATTTCTCTCTATTAAACTCTCTATCAAGTAGTAAAGCACCACTAATCATTAAAAATATTGGAACACTAATTCTAGAAAAAGTATTAAATACTAATGAAATAATAAAAGAAGAATTACTAATTATTCCAAAACTTCTAGAATAGACATTAGAAACATGGATAGTTACTACCATGATCATTGCAATTACTCGTAAAATATCAAATGAATATTCTCTCTTACTTTGCATTTTTAAAACTCTTTCTAAATTCTTCTATAGAAACTATTTCTCCATTTTGATATTTAACATACGAGTATGCTCCATGTTTTTCAACAATGTCAAATATTTTCATTCTCTTTTTCTTTTTTAGTGTTCCTTTTTTTATTATTTCTTCATTCCAATTAGCACTATCAAATCCAGATGAATTACTAATAGTATTTACATACTTATATTTTTTCTTACTAATATATAAATAAGTAGAATTAACTCTCTCACCAGTTTCTCCTTTAAATACTACATAATAATTATTAGATAATGTAGTATCTTGATCTGAACGATAAGTGTTAACTATAAATATTGATTGAATGATTATTGCAATAAACAGTATTATGATCCAATAACTTCTTTTCATAAAAACCTCACTTTCTTTATAATTATAACACTTATTTAGAATTCATCATAAGTAAATAAAAAACACTAGCAATTAAACTAGTGTTTTAATATTCTAAATGGCACGATAATCATAGGGGTATAAAACTTTTTTAATACCTTTACATAACTATTATACTTCTTAATTTGAAGTAGTAAAACTTCTCATAAGTTAGTAATATTACGATCATACAGGAAATGTGAAAAATATTCAATTCTTATGGTAAAATAGATATATATAGTTTAAATGTTATCAAAACGGGCGAATATTCCAGTGAAAATTGGTAGAGAATAAATTTTAAATATCATATGATTGTATTTGAAAGAAGGGATGATTATGGAAATTGGAAAAAAGATTATGGACTTAAGGAAGAAAAATGGTCTTTCTCAAGAAGAGCTTGCTGAAAAAGTAGGTGTTGCAAGACAAACTATTTCAAAATGGGAATTAGGAGAAACATCACCAGATTTAAAACAATCAAAAGAACTATCTAAAATATTTAATGTGAGTTTAGATGAATTAACTGATAATGATATTAAAAATGTTCTAGTTGAAAAAACTTCTAATACTGAAAAACTAGCTGGCTTAATTTTAAAACTAATTAAATTTATAGTTATCTTTATAATAGTTGTACCAATTCTTCTAATTACATTACGAATTGTTTTTAAAAATATCCATGAAAAGAATTCTGGAAGATTAATGAATGTTTCTATTGAATGTAATCTTCATAATGAAACATATGGATACGAATTTAACTATTTTGAAACAACAGGAGAAATTAAAGAAGCAGGCGGAGATGGTTACTTAGCAAATATAACTGGTTTAGAAAAGTATAGTGATGCATATCAAACATTAGATGTTATAGATGCTTATGTGAAGAATAATGGTGGAACTTGTGAAAGAAGTGAAGCTAAACCAATAGAAGATGAATGATTGTCATATTAAAAATAAAAAACTCTAACTACAAAGTTAGAGTTTTAATAATCTTAATGGCAGGGGATGCAAGAATCGAACTCGCAACAGTGGTTTTGGAGACCATTATTATACCATTTAACTAATCCCCTATAAATTTTTTGGAACAAATAGATTATAGCATACAAAAAAATAATATTCAATACCTTTATATATAAAAGAAATATCCACAATTTTTGTGGATAAATTATAAATATATAAAAAAATAAAAAAGTATGTTAAAATAAAATCAGGTGATAATATGAGTTCTGAAAGAAAAGGTAAGAAAAGAAAAAGTAAAGATCAAAAAAGAAGAATAGCAGTAATTGTTTTTAGTTTACTAATAATAGTAGGAGTTGCAGTATACTATTTATTTTTTACTGGAGAAGAACCAATAAAGAAAATTAAAAATGTTATCCCTATAGAAAAAAAGAAATTAACTATAGTAGATGAAGATAGTAATAAAAGACCTATAGCAGTTATGTATGATAATAATGTTGGTAATAATAATCATGCCGGATTACAAAAATCTTATATTACATATGAAATTATTGTAGAAGGTGGATTAACTAGAATAATGGCTCTATTTAAAGATCAAGATGTTAATTTAATAGGACCAGTTAGAAGTTCTAGACATTATTTCTTAGATTATGCCTTAGAAAGTGATGCAATATATACACACTTTGGTTGGAGTACATATGCTGAAAATGATATTAAGTCTTTAGGGGTAAATAATATAAATGGACTATATGATAGTATACCATTCTGGAGAGAAAAAACTATAGCAGCACCACATAATGTTTTTACAACCACAGATAAAGTATATAGTTATGCAAAAGAAAAGAAGTATAATACAGAAACTGATAATTGGAAACTTTTAAACTATACAACAGATAAAGTTAATTTAGATAAACCTGTAAGTACAAAAACTGTAGTAAATGAAGAAACAGGAAAAAAAGAAAAAGTAGAAGAAAAAGATCCTAATCTATTAACTGCAAATAGTATTAGTATGTCATATTCTACATACCAAGTAAGAAGCTATGATTATAATAGTGAAAATGGATACTACTTAAGATCTATGAATGGTACTGCTCATATAGATAAGGAAAGTAAACAACAACTTCATTATAAAAATATAATTATAGAAAGAGTAAGCAATTCACAACTAGATAGTTATGGAAGACAAGATTTATCTACAACAGGAAGTGGAGAAGGTTATTATATAACTAATGGATATGCTCTACCAATAAAATGGACTAAATCATCTAGAAGTGATAAAACAAAATATACATATTTAAATGGTAAAGAAGTAAAAGTAAATGATGGAAACACATTTATTCAAATAGTACCAGTAAATTCAACAATAACAATAGAATAAAGGAGCAAAAATGAAAATAGGAGTATTTGGATGTGGAGCATACGGAATGGCTCTTAGTGACATCTTAGCAAATAATAATCATAAAGTAACAATGTGGACTAAATTTGAAGAAGAAATGAATTCTTTAAAGACAACAAGAAAAAATGAGAAAGTATTACCAGGTTATATTTTAAATGATAATATCGATATAACAACTGATATGAAAAAAGTTATAGAGGAAAGTGAATTACTAGTAATGGCAATCCCAATGGCTTTTCTTGAATCAACTGTAATAGAAATGAAACCTTATATAAAGAATAATAATATAGTTATAGGAACAAAAGGAATAGAAAAGAGTGGATTAACTGCTCATGAAATAATAAAAAAACATCTTGATACAGATAATATAGGTGTATTAAGTGGACCTAGCTTTGCTATAGACATAGTATCTAAAAATGTATTAGGTCTAACAGTAGCTACAGCTAGCAAACAAACAAAAGAATTAGTAGAAAAAACATTTAGTAATAATTATATTAATTTAGAATATATATCTGATATAGCAGGAACTGAAATATGTGGAGCAATTAAAAATGTAGCAGCTATTGGAATGGGTATATTAACTGGATTACATACAAATGAATCTACACAAGCTATGATGCTAAAAAGATTAATAGAAGATATAAGAACTTTATTAGATAAATTAGGAAGTAATAAAGACACTTTCTTAGCATATGCAGGTATAGGAGATTTCTATTTAACATGTACGTCTACCAAGAGTCGTAATTTTAGTTTTGGAAAATTACTAGGAGAAAAAAATAAAGAGGAAGTTAAAACATATTTAGAAAACACTACTGTAGAGGGTGTATATACAGCAAAGTCAATACATAGTGTATTAAAAGATAAAAATATTTCTCTTCCAATAATAGATACAATTTATGAAATTATCTTTAATGAAGAAGATCCACTAAAATTATTAACAGTTCTTGTGGAGAAAAAATAAGGGGTGATAAAATGTTAGAAATAAAAAAGATAAGTAAAAGTTATAAAACTGGGGATTTTGTACAAAATGCCCTAAATAAAGTTGATATAAAATTTAGAAGTAAAGAATTTGTTAGTATTTTAGGAGCATCAGGAAGTGGTAAGACAACTTTATTAAATATAATAGGTGGACTAGATCATTATGATGATGGAGATCTAATTATTAATAATAAATCAACAAAAAAGTTTAAAGAGAAAGATTGGAATGCATACAGAAATAACTGTATTGGTTTTGTCTTTCAAAATTATAATTTAATAAATCATATTTCAATATTAGAAAATGTTGAAATGGGAATGACACTTAGTGGAATAAAACCTAAACAAAAGAAAAAAAGAGCACAAGAAGCTCTTAAAAAAGTGGGTTTATTAGAACATGCCAGTAAAAAACCAAATCAATTATCTGGTGGACAAATGCAACGTGTTGCAATAGCAAGAGCATTAGCTAATAATCCAGAAGTAATCTTAGCTGATGAACCAACAGGTGCCCTAGATTCAAAAACTAGTGAACAAATTATGAAACTAATAGATGAAATATCTAAAGATAAATTAGTTATTATGGTAACACATAATAAAGAGTTAGCTGACAAGTATTCAACAAGAATTATTGAATTAAAAGATGGAAAACTAATAAGTGATTCTAATCCGATTGATGAAAAAGAGGAAGTAACTGATAAATTAAAAATAAAGAAAACATCTATGAACTTTGCAACAGCCCTAAAACTATCGTTTAATAATATAAAAACAAAAAAAGGAAGAACAGCATTAACTGCTTTTGCATCTTCTATTGGTATCATAGGTATAGCTTTAATATTAGCTTTATCAAATGGATTTAATATAGAAATAGATAATTTTGAAAAAGATTCCCTATCAGAAGCACCTATAATAATATCGGAACAAGCAATGTCAATGGATCAAGAACAGGTACAAAAATTAAATAAAGAGCAAGATAAATTTAAAAAGTATCCAAAGACAGAAAAGGTTTATGTTCAAGAAAATATTATGGAAACAATGGTACATAAAAATAACATTACTAAAGGATATATAGATTATATAGAAAAAATAGATAAAAAAGATTTAGCTGGTATTACATATCAGAAAACAACAGGTTTAAACATAATTAATCACAACAAGGATGGGTATAATCAAATTAAGACTATGAATAGTCAAGTAGAAGCATGGACTGCATTACCAACTAAACCTAGTGAAAAAGTTAATGGAATAGTAGAAAATAATTTTGATGTTATTGCAGGGAAAATAGATTATAGTAAACCAGGATTAATAGTTCAGGTTAATAGTAAGAACCAAGTTTATAAAACAACTTTAGAACAATTAGGCTTTGATAGTGAAGAAGTTAGTTTTGAAGATATATTAAATAAAGAATTAAAAGTAGTAATGAATGATGACTATTATGAAAAAATGGGTAACTTTTTTATACCAAGTACAGATTATGAATCTCTATATAATAATGAAAATAGTCTTACTTTAAAAGTACAAGCCATTATTCGTGGTAAAAAAGGAAAAGAATTAATAGCAAATGGTATGGGAATTGCCTATACACCTAAATTAATTGATATAGTAATCGATAAAAATAAAAATTCTGAAATTGTAAAAGAACAACAAGAAAAAGATTATAATATTTTAACTAATCAACCATTTGATGAATCAGATGATTCAAATAATACAAAAGAAATAACTCTAGGTTATTTAGGAGCAGATAGTATGCCTGCTGCAATATATATTTATCCAAAGAATTTTGATTCCAAAGATAATATAACAACTTATTTAGATAAATATAATAAAAATAAAGAAGTAAAAGATGAAATTAAGTATACAGATATGGCTAGTATGATATCATCATTATCAGGAAATATAATGAATGCCATAACAGCTGTATTAATAGCTTTCTCTTCTATATCATTAGTAGTATCTTCTATAATGATAGGAATAATAACATATATATCAGTATTAGAAAGAACGAAAGAAATAGGAATACTTAGAGCATTAGGTGCAAGAAGAAAAGATATAAAAAGAGTATTTAATGCTGAAACATTTATAATAGGAATATTCTCAGGTACTTTAGGTATTTTAATAGCAAGATTATTAATTATTCCAACAAATTCTATAATTAAAAATATCTCAGATTTAGAAAATGTTGCCAAATTAAATCCAATTCATGCTATAATACTTATAATGATAAGTGTAATATTAACATTAATAGGAGGATTAATACCTGCTAGTATAGCATCTAAAAAAGATCCAGTAGAAGCACTTAGAACAGAATAGGAGGATATATATGGAAAAAGGGATAAAGAAATTGTTTAAGTCATCAATTGTAACATCAATCGTATTATTAATACTAGGAGCACTTTTAGTATTTGAATCAGAAAGAACTATAGTTACTATTTCATATGTACTAGGAGGAATCCTAGTAGGTATTGGTGGTATAGCTATAATAGACTTTATAAAAAAGGCAACATCAGAACCAGGAAAATATAATCTAGATATTATATATGGAGTATCTAGTATTATATTAGGTATTCTAATAATTACTAATCCACATGCAATAGCTAGCATTATACCAATTGTAATAGGGCTAAGTATAATCGTTATTAGTTGTACTAAATTACAATATGCTTTTGGATTAAAAGAAAGTGGAAATGAAATATGGAAAGCTACAATGATAATATCAACAATAAGTATAATATGTGGTATGGTATTATTATTTAATCCATTTAAAGTAGCAGTTGGTATAACAAAAATAGCAGGAGTATTTATAATCATATATGCTATTTTAGATTTAAGTTCTACAATTGCATTAAAATTAAATATTAATGCAAAAGAAGAAAAAATAGTAGAGGCTAAAGTAATAGAAGAAAAAACTAAACCGAAAAAAGAAAAGAAAACAAAAAAGAAAGATGACAATAAATAAAATATTTGTATTGGCAACTACTATAGAGGAACTAAATGAAAAGTTAGATAATTTATCAGCAAAATATTTAGATAATCCATGGAGTGGTTTGGTTATTTTTGGAGTATTATTAATAATAGGATGTTGGGCAATATCAAATACAAGTAAGTAAATAATATAATCAGTTTTAGTGTATCTATTACATTAGAACTGATTTTTTGTTGATAAAAACAAAAAAAAAAGATATAATACAAACAGAGACGAGGTATAAAATGAATAATGAAGAATTAGAAATAGGAAAGAAATACCAAATACATAGTTACAAACATAATCATAAAATACATAGATCATGGGATGAAGCAGTTCTACTAGAAATAAATGATGACTACTTAGTATTTGGTAACAATAAAACAAAAGTAATAGAGTCAGATGGTAGAACATGGCATACAAAAGAACCTGCAATATTATATTTTTTTAAAGATAGTTGGTTTAATATAATAGGACAACTAAAAGAAAACGGAATATATTATTATTGTAATATAGCTTCTCCTTATATAATAGAAGAAGGAACAATTAAATATATTGATTATGATTTAGATTTAAGAGTTTTTCCAGATGGAAGTTTCAAAGTATTAGATAGAGGAGAATATAAATATCATAAAAGCTTAATGAATTATTCAGAAACACTAGATATGATATTAAAGAGTGAATTAACAACATTAATTGAAATGGTAAGAAAAAAAGAACTAGCATTTAAGCATAGTGAAATAGAAAAGTATAACGAAATATATAACAAGATAAAGTAAAAATAACTTCATTTTGTTATATTTTTTTATTTAAAAACATAAAATTAAAAAAATATGAAAAAAGTTGTTGACAAAGAAAAGTCACTTTGATATATTAAATGGGCAGCTTGCAAAAAAGCGTCAAATTTCGAGTTATAAAACATAGTTATAGCACTGGAAATTTTAATAATTTTTTTGCTAAAAAAGCTTCTCAAAAAAATATCAAAAAAAATTAAAAAAAGTGTTGACAAAGAAAAATCACTTTGATATATTAGATGAGCAGCTTGCAAAAAAAGTTAAATTTCAAGTTATAAAACTAAATAAAATAACAAAGAAATTAAATTAAATTTTTGCAACAAGCAAAGCTCAAAAAAATATCAAAAAAAATCAAAAAAAGTATTGACAAAGAAAAGTCACTTTGATATATTAAATGAGCAGCTTGCAAAAATGTCAAATTTCAAGTTATTAAACAACTTATAACTATTGAAATGACAATGTAAGATGTGTAAAAATAATGTCCAAAAAAATGTCAAAAAAAATTAAAAAAAGTATTGACATTAAAAAAAAGATTTGGTATATTATTAGTGCAGCTCGGAAATGAACTGCAAATGATCTTTGAAAACTAAGTGAAACGTCAATTTTACGAGATAGCTAGGATTGAATAATAAACAAACAAACAAATAAATTAAAATAAATTTTATTGAGAGTTTGATCCTGGCTCAGGATGAACGCTGGCGGCATGCCTAAGACATGCAAGTCGAACGAGACGGCCCATTGAAGATGGAGTGCTTGCACAAAGTTGGATTTGGATCCCCGTCTAGTGGCGCAAGGGTGAGTAACACGTGGGTAATCTACCTTCGAGACTGGGATAACAGTTAGAAATGATTGCTAATACCGGATGATATGTAAGAGATACACTTTTACATTAAAAGGAGCCTTTAAAGCTTCACTTGAAGATGAGCCTGCGTCGTATTAGCTAGTTGGTGGGGTAATGGCCTACCAAGGCAACGATGCGTAGCCGAACTGAGAGGTTGATCGGCCACACTGGGACTGAGACACGGCCCAGACTCCTACGGGAGACAGCAGTTAGGAATATTCGTCAATGGGGGAAACCCTGAACGAGCAATGCCGCGTGAAGGATGACGGCCCTATGGGTTGTAAACTTCTGTCGTTAGGGAAGAATGGCTTAAGTAGGAAATGACTTAAGCAGGGACATTACCTTTCAAGAAAGCTCCGGCTAACTACGTGCCAGCAGCCGCGGTAATACGTAGGGAGCGAGCGTTATCCGGATTTATTGGGTGTAAAGGGTACGTAGGCGGCTTAACAGGTCTGTGGTTTAAGCCCGGAGCTCAACTCCGGTTCGCCACAGAAACCGTTTTGCTTGAGTATGGTAGAGGCAAGTGGAATTTCTAGTGTAGCGGTTAAATGCGTAGATATTAGAAGGAACACCAGTGGCGAAGGCGACTTGCTGGGCCATTACTGACGCTGAGGTACGAAAGCGTGGGGAGCAAATAGGATTAGATACCCTAGTAGTCCACGCCGTAAACGATGGATACTAAGTGTCGGAGTTATTCGGTGCTGAAGTTAACACATTAAGTATCCCACCTGAGTAGTACGGTCGCAAGGCTGAAACTCAAAGGAATTGACGGGCACCCGCACAAGCGGTGGAGCATGCTGTTTAATTCGAAGATACGCGAAGAACCTTACCTGGGCTTGACATCCCGCGGACCGTTCTGGAAACAGAATTTTCCCTTCGGGGACTGCGGTGACAGGTGGTGCATGGTTGTCGTCAGCTCGTGTCGTGAGATGTTCGGTTAAGTCCGATAACGAGCGCAACCCTTATCTTTAATTGCTAACATTCAGTTGAGAACCTTAAAGATACTGCCGGTGACAAACCGGAGGAAGGTGGGGATGACGTCAAATCATCATGCCCCTTACGTCCAGGGCTACAGGCGTGCTACAATGGCTGGTATAATAAGAAGCAATACCGTGAGGTGGAGCAAATCTCCAAAGCCAGTCTCAGTACGGATTGAAGTCTGCAACTCGACTTCATGAAGCTGGAATCGCTAGTAATCCCGAATCAGAATGTCGGGGTGAATACGTTCCCGGGTGTTGTACACACCGCCCGTCACGCCATGGGAGTCGGTAATACCCGAAGGTGGTAGCCTAACCTGTTTACAGGAGGGGGCCAATTAAGGTAGGACCGGCGACTGGGGTGAAGTCGTAACAAGGTATCCCTACCGGAAGGTGGGGATGGATCACCTCCTTTCTAAGGAGAAATTCCTAATCCAGTTATCTCATGATAGTTTCACTTGGTTTTGAGAGATCATTTAAGATTTCTCAGAAATAGTTCTTTGAAAACTAGATATTGTGGTTATATTGAAAAGACGAGTCTTTCAATATAACGAGTTACTATATTTATTAAGTGTATAGTAATTTAAAATCTCATCAAATTAGGATAGAATATCGATTAAATGGTGGTTAAATTATTAAGGGCGCATGGCGGATGCCTTGGCACTAGAAGCTGATGAAGGACGTGACGAACAACGATATGCTTTGGGGAGCTGTAAGTATGCTTTGATCCAGAGATTTCCGAATGGGGGAACCCAGCAGTAGTAACTTACTGTTATCCTATTGTGAATACATAGCAATAGTGAGAGTAACCCGGCGAACTGAAACATCTTAGTAACCGGAGGAAGAGAAAGAAAAATCGATTCCCTTAGTAGTGGCGAGCGAAGAGGGAACAGCCCAAACCAAGTCTTCGGACTTGGGGTTGTAGGACTTCTATATAAGAGTAAGAAAATCGATGTATAGTTGAATCAGTTGGAAAGCTGAACCATAGTTGGTGATAGTCCAGTAAACGAAATACAACGATCTCTTTGAAGTATCCTGAGTAGGGCGGGGCACGTGAAACCCTGTCTGAATCCACGGGGACCATCCCGTAAGGCTAAATACTCTCTAGTGACCGATAGTGAACAAGTACCGAGAGGGAAAGGTGAAAAGAACCCCGGGAGGGGAGTGAAATAGAATACTGAAACCATGTGCTTACAAAAAGTCAAAGCCCGTTAATGGGTGATGGCGTGCCTTTTGCAGAATGAACCGGCGAGTTAATGTTGCATGCAAGGTTAAGTTGAAGAGACGGAGCCGAAGCGAAAGCGAGTCTTAATAGGGCGCTTTAGTATGTAGTATTAGACCCGAAACCGAGTGATCTAGCCATGAGCAGGTTGAAGTTCTGGTAACACAGAATGGAGGACCGAACCGACGTACCCGGAAACGTGCGCGGATGACTTGTGGCTAGCGGTGAAATTCCAAACGAACTCGGATATAGCTGGTTCTCCCCGAAATAGGTTTAGGCCTAGCCTTGAGGTTAAGTGCTATGGAGGTAGAGCACTGAATATGTGATGGCCCCATCTAGGGGTACTGAATGTAATCAAACTCCGAATGCCATAGTTACATACTCAGGAGTCAGCGTGTGGGTGATAACGTCCATACGCGAAAGGAAAAGAGTCCAAGATCGCCGATTAAGGTCCCAAAATTTGTGCTAAGTGGGAAAGGATGTGGAGTTGTCAAAACAGCTAGGAGGTTGGCTTAGAAGCAGCCATCCTTTAAAGAGTGCGTAATAGCTCACTAGTCGAGTGACACTGCGCCGAAGATGTACCGGGGCTAAGCACAATACCGAAATCGCGGGTTCACACTTTTGTGTGAGCGGTAGGGGAGCGTTCCAAGGGCGCTGAAGGTTGATCGTGAGAACAGCTGGAGCGCTTGGAAGTGAGAATGCCGGTGTGAGTAGCGCAAGATGGGTGAGAATCCCATCCACCGTTTGACTAAGGGTTCCTGGGGCAGGTTCGTCCTCCCAGGGTTAGTCGGGTCCTAAGACGAGGCCGAAAGGCGTAGCCGATGGACAACAGGTTGATATTCCTGTACTATCTATATGACTGATGGAGTGACGGAGAAGGCTAGGAAGAGCCAGTTATTGGATTCTGGTCTAAGCACAAAGGTTTATAATTAGGGAAATCCGGTTATAGTTAAGCTGAAGTGTTATGGTGAAGTTACTTGTAACGAAATCTTTTGACGCCATGCTTCCAAGAAAAGCTTCTAGGGCTAATCATATAGGTACCCGTACCCAGAACCGACACAGGTGGTCAAGGAGAGTATCCTAAGGTGAGCGAGAGAACCACGGTTAAGGAACTCGGCAAAATAACCCCGTAACTTCGGAATAAGGGGTGGTCGCTTCGGTGACCGACACTAAAGACGCCCAGGCAACTGTTTACCAAAAACACAGGTCTCTGCTAAGTCGTAAGACGATGTATAGGGGCTGACACCTGCCCAGTGCTGGAAGGTTAAGAGGAGTGCTTAGAATGACGCAAGTCGATAATTCGAAGGTACGAATTGAAGCCCCAGTGAACGGCGGCCGTAACTATAACGGTCCTAAGGTAGCGAAATTCCTTGTCAGGTAAGTTCTGACCCGCACGAAAGGTGTAATGATCTGGGCACTGTCTCAACCGTGGACTCGGTGAAATCTTAATACCTGTGAAAATGCAGGTTACCCGCATCAGGACGGAAAGACCCCATGGAGCTTTACTGTAGCTTGATATTGAAGTTCGGTATGTTATGTAGAGAATAGGTGGGAGACGTTGATGCTAGGACGCCAGTTCTAGTGGAGTCACCTTTGGAATACCACCCTTAATGTATTGAATTTCTAACCTCGACCCATTATCTGGGCCAGGGACAGTGTCTGGTGGGCAGTTTGACTGGGGCGGTCGCCTCCCAAAAGGTAACGGAGGCGCTCAAAGGTTCCCTCAGAATGGTTGGAAATCATTCGTAGAGCGTAAAGGTATAAGGGAGCTTGACTGCGAGACCAACAAGTCGAGCAGATACGAAAGTAGGACTTAGTGATCAGACGATTCAGTATGGAATGGTCGTCGCTTAACGGATAAAAGTTACCCTGGGGATAACAGGCTGATACCACCCAATAGTTCACATAGACGGTGGTGTTTGGCACCTCGATGTCGGCTCGTCACATCCTGGAGGTGAAGTCGCTTCCAAGGGTTGGGCTGTTCGCCCATTAAAGTGGCACGCGAGCTGGGTTCAGAACGTCGTGAGACAGTTCGGTCCCTATCCGATGTGGGCGTAGGAAAATTGAAGAGAGCTATCCTTAGTACGAGAGGACCGGGATGGACAAACCTCTGGTGTATCTGTTGTAACGCCAGTTGCAGTGCAGAGTAGCTATGTTTGGAAAGGATAACCGCTGAAAGCATCTAAGCGGGAAGCCTCCTTTGAGATGAGTTTTCCCATACGTATGTAGTAAGATCCCAAATAGACGATTTGGTTGATAGGCTGGAGATGGAAGAATGGTGACATTTTGAGTTGACCAGTACTAATAGATCGAGGATTTAATCATAATTTAATAATTTGATGAACACAATATCTAAGTTTTCAGAGAATTATTTCTCTATATATTTTCTTGGTAACGATAGCAAGTGGGGTACACCTGTTCCCATCCCGAACACAGAAGTTAAGCCACTTAACGCCGACGATAGTGTATGCGAAAATAGGAAGTTGCCAAGAATTTTTTTTGTGTAAAAATATATGTAAATATTTAATATATAGAGTTGTATAACTCTTTTTTTTTGGTATAATAAAGTGTAGGTGATGAAAATGGATTACAAAATAGTAACATATACAGAAGAAGACACAATTGAATTAGCTCAAAATATTGAGTCAGAAAAATTTCCTAACATGGTTATATGTCTAATGGGTGACTTGGGTACAGGAAAAACTGTATTTACTAAAGGTTTTGCTCAGGCTATGGAAATAGATGAAGAAGTAACTTCTCCTACTTTTAATATAATAAAAGAATATACAACAGGAGAATTACCACTATATCACATGGATGTGTACAGATTAGATGGCAAGGTTGAAGATTTAGGAATAGAAGAATACTATACTAGAAAAGGTATAACAATTATTGAATGGGCTGATATGATACCAGACTATTTACCTAAAAATAGACTTGATATCAAAATTAAGAGTTCTGATGAAGATGAAAATAAGAGAGTTATCACTTTAGTACCACACGGTAAAAAATATGAAGATATATGTGAGGCAGTAGTATAATATGAAAACTTTATATATAGATACATCTTCTAATTATTTATACACAGCTATTGTTGAAGATAATAATTTAATTGCTGAAGTTAAGAAAGAATATGGACATGAATTATCTAAATATGCATTACCAGATATAGTAGGAATGTTTGAAAGTACAAATACAGAACCTAAATCAATAGAAAGAATAATTGTAGTTAATGGTCCAGGATCATTTACAGGTATAAGAATAGGTATAACAATTGCAAAAACATATGCTTGGAGTCTAAATATTCCAATAACTACAATTACATCACTAGAAGCAATGATGTTATCTTGCAAAGTTAATAAATACTATGTACCAGCAATAGATGCAAGACGTGGTTATGTATTTAGTGCAATTTATTCAGACAAAAAAGAACAAATTCTTGCACCATGTCATATCAAAATAGAAGATCTAGAACAAAAATTAAAAGATATAGATGACTATATTATAGTAACTAATGATGAAGTAGAGATTACTGGAGAAAAAACATCATACGATCCAGATATAAGATTAATAGTAGACTATTTTAAAGATAAAGAAAATATTAATCCACATGCAGTTAATCCAGATTATTTAAAACTAACTGAAGCAGAAGAAAGTAAATTAAATGATTAAAGAATTAACCAAAGAAAATATTAATATTATAAATAATTCATTTTTAAATAAAGATGAAATTATTCATGAATTTGAAAATAATCCATTCGCTAAAATTCTAATTTATTTAGATAATGACGAAATAATTGGTTATTTATACTATAGTGATATCTATGATCGAATAGAAATAAACCAAATAGAAATTAATTTTATCCACAGAAATTGTGGAAAAGGTACTAAATTATTAGAATTTTTAATTGAAACTGTGGATAAAAGTATTACATTAGAAGTAAATAAAGAAAATATACCAGCCATTAAACTATATAAAAAGTTTAACTTCGAAGAAGTAGCCATAAGACCAGGTTACTATAATGGAGTAGATGGAATATTAATGGAAAGAAAAAAATAAGGCTCTTTATATAGAAAAAAAGAGTCTTTTGTGTTAAAATATTATCGAATTAGGAAGTGGTAGTAATGAAAGATACTTATATATTAGGAATAGAAAGTAGTTGTGACGAGACAAGTGCATCAATAGTAAAAAATGGACGTGAGGAAATCGCAACAGTAATATCATCACAAATTGATATACATAAAGATTTTGGTGGAGTAGTACCAGAAATAGCTTCACGTAATCACGTTAAAAATGTAACTCTAGTATTAGAAGAGTGTCTAGATAAAGCTAATATGACAATGGATGATATAGACGCAATAGCGATAACTTATGGACCAGGTTTAATAGGTTCACTACTTATTGGTTTAGAAGCTGCAAAAACATTAGCTTTTATTCACAATAAACCACTAATACCAGTACATCATATCGCAGGACATATCTATGCAAATAGTTTAGTAAAAGAATTAACTTTCCCATTACTTGCAGTAGTAGTAAGTGGAGGGCATACTGAACTTATAGAAATGAAAGATCATTATGATTTTAATAAATTAGGTGGAACACTAGATGATGCAATTGGAGAATGTTATGACAAAGTAGCTAGAGTAATAAATCTAGAATATCCAGGAGGACCAAAACTAGATAAACTAGCTCACATAGGAAAACCTACATATCGCTTACCAATACCACTAAAAGATGATAGTTATAATTTCTCATTCAGTGGATTAAAAAGTGCAGTAATAAATTTAGCTCATAATGAAGAACAAAGAGGAAGAGAACTTAATAAAGAAGATTTAGCCGCATCATTCCAAGAAGTTGCGATTAAATCAATCACAAATAAAGTAAAAAAAGCAGTAATAGATAAAAATATAAAAACAGTAATAGTAGCAGGTGGGGTAGCAGCTAACCAAGGTCTAAGAGAAGAAATGGAAAAGCTACGTGATGAATTAGGATTCGATTTATCAATACCACCAATGAAGTATTGTACAGATAATGGAACAATGATAGCTGCAGCCGGATACTATGCCTATAAACTAGGTAGACGTGCAGACTATTATCTAAATAGCGCATCAAGTACAAAATTAAATTAAACACAACTGTTAACTTATGACAAGTTGTGTTTTTTTTGTAAAGAAAAATATGTATTTATGCTATAATCTATATAGATAAGATAAAGGGAGTGTGTTTATGTTAAAGTCAAAAGTGGGATACTCAGTTGATAAAGATAGTTTTACAGCAGGTAAAGAAACTGCAGAAGCAGCAACTAAAGGATTATCTAATAATAAATTAGGTTTAGTATATACAGGAGCAGTTAATAATGTTAAAGAAGTAGTAAAAGGTATTAAGAGTGTTACTAATATACCAGTAATTGGTTGTACTAGTAATGGAGGAGTTATAGTACCAGATGGATATATAACATCAGAAGATGGATTCTCATCTATGATGGTATTTGATGACAAAGATATGGAAGTAGGTATAGCTTGTCATGAAGCAGGAAAAGATGCTAGAGCAATTGGTAGAAAAGTAGCTATAGAAGCAGTAGAAAATGCAAAGACTACTAGAGCACCAGCATACTTCTACATGGTAGCATCTCCAAAAGAGGAAGAAGAATACTTAATGGGAATTCAAGATGTAATAGGACGTGTTCCAATGTTTGGTGGAAGTGCTGCAGATAATACTGTAGAAGGTAGTTGGAAAATAATCTGTGGAGATAAAGTATTTACAGATGGAGTAGCAGTAGCTTTCTTCTATACAGATAATGAAATAGTAACATCATACACAGGTAGCTACAAAGAAACAGAAAATGTAGGAATTATTACTAAAGTAAAAGATAATAGAGAATTAGTAGAAATTAATAATACAGGTGCCCTAAAACAATATGCAAAATGGATTGATAAAAAAGCAGAAGATTTAAAAGGACAAAACTTACTTATAGAATCAATTAATAAACCATTAGGTATTAAAGATCCATTAGGTAACTTTACTGTAGTACGTCATCCAATGCTTGGAAATGATCAAGGAACTAAAACAACTAGTGATGATACTATTACATTAGGTAATAAAGTAGTAGAAAATACGGCAATCATCCAATTAGAAGCTACAACAGATGATTTAGTAGAAGCACCAGTAAAAACATTAAAAGGATTAAAAACAAAAATATATACAACTCCAGCTGCATATATCTTAATCCATGATGGCGCAAGACGAATGGATATTGGAGATAGAATTAATGAAGTACATGAAACATTATTAAAAGAAACAAATGGAGTACCATTCATAGTACCATTCACATTTGGAGAATATGGATATGATGAACATTCATCTAACCTATGTGGAGGATTAATGTTATCATTCACAGCATTTGGTAAGAACTAGGAGAAAATATGGAAAAAGATAATAGAAATTTAAAAATAGGAATAGGATTAGTTCTTTTCTTCATAGCATTCATAATAACATATTTTTATATTTTAAATACTAATATGGAATTAGCAAGTAATATAGGTACTTTTATCTTAATAGCATTTGTTATAATTGCAATAATACCATTTTCTCCTAAAAAAATTACTAAATATAAAAGTTATAATAAATACTATGAAGTGTTAAATTGTATCTTAACAAAAAAATATGGAGATGAACCAGTTTTAATAAAAGAAAAAGAAGTATTTTTAAGCAAACCTATATCATATGATACAAAAGTTGAAACAAGATTATTTAATATATCCTTTTCAAAGTATAGTTGTCAAATTAACTTTATCAGTAAATATCGTAAAGATATTGATATATCAACTAACCGAAGTAGTTTTGTAGAGGATTGTTTTTTAATAGAATACATTTATGATAAATATAATTCTGGTTATGATAAAAACTTATTTTATACAGAGGATATTGATAAAGCAAATAAAACTTACCAAAGTATAAGAAAAACAAATTATTTTGATATAGAAGAAAAAGATAATAAAATTCATATTTATATAAGAGAATATACATGCAAAGTAGATGTAGAAAAAATAAATAAAGTAGTAGATAACATAGAAAAATATTATAATATATTAAATAAAAAAGATGATTTAATTTAATCATTTTTTTTTCTAAATAATTATTATTAAATCTATATTCAAGTTGTATAATTATTTCTATAAGAATGCTATAATAAGACTAGGTGATAATATGAAAAAAGAAATATACTTAATAAGACATGCTGAACCTTTAAAATCAAATAATACAAACAACATTGACAGTCTTCAACTACAAAATGAAAAATGGCCATTAACAGTATCTGGAGAACAAAAAGCCAAAGAATTAAGTGAAAAAGAAGAACTACAAAATATAGATCTAGTTATATCAAGTAATTATGTAAGAACAATATCTACTGCTAAATACATTGCAGATAAAAATAATACTAATATAAACATAATAGAAGATTTTAATGAAAGAAAATTTGGTATTAATGACTGGTCTGAATTACCAGAAGATTTTGGTCAAAAACAATTTTTAGATGAAGACTTTAAAACGCCTAACGGAGAAAGTAGAAAAGAAGTTACAGATAGAATGTATAATGGACTAATAAATATACTAAATAATAACCAATGTAAAAAGGTAGTAATAACATCACATGCTACTGCCATTACATTTTTATTAATGAAGTTAGGTGAATATAAAAATAATGCAATCTACTTTAATAATAAACTAATAATGGATTCATCATATAAATGGAAAGCACCTGATGTTTTTAAATTAACTTATGAAGATAATGAATTAATAGATATAGAGAATATAAAATAAGGAGTCAAAGGAGAATAAAAAAGTATTTTCTTTTTTTTGTTTAAAAGTATTGACCCTCCAGTTAACTAGAGTGATAAATTCTAGTTGAAAGGGGGAATATATATGGGTTGTTGTCATTGTAAATACCTAGTAGAATCAAATAGAAAAGAGGGTAAATCAAGTGGGGCAGTTTACTACTGTAAAAAGAAAAAAGTCTATGTAAATGGTAATGGATATTGTAATGATTTTGATAAAGATTATGGAAGATCATCATATACAGTAAACGAAATATATCGCGATGGAAAAGATTTCTATGATGATACTACAGATCCAGGAGTTTATTTAGTTATCTTAATTACCATGATTATACTAGGAACTATTGTAAACTTATTTATTTAACATAATAAAATTTATTTTTAGAATAATCTATATGGTATAATAATTAAAGAGAGGTTAATATGTATAGAATTGGTGAATTTTCAAAAATAACTAATCTATCAATCAGAACTCTGAGGTACTATGATGATATTGGTTTATTAGTACCTGAAGAAGTAGATGTATTCACAAATTACAGGTATTATGGAAAACGGAATCTAGAAGAAGTAAAAAACATAGAAGAATTAAAGAAAGTAGGATTTACACTAGAAGAAATACGTGATAATTGGGATAACTTTACAGAAGAGTTATTTATTGATAGAAAAGAAAAACTATTAAAAGAAATTGAATTAAAACAAGACGCAATAAAAAAAGTAGACGAACTACGAAGTAAAATTAGTAATGGTATGATTACTGAACATACACATACAGAAATTAAGAAAAAATCTATATTTTAAAAGGAAGGTTGATTATTATGAAAAATACAAATTTATTAATAGGAAAAATAAGTAGTGGAAAAACATTAGGATATATGTTTAATGTTGTAGAAGAGAAAATTAAAAATAATGAAAATTTACTAATATTAGATAATAAGAATGAATATTATAAAAGATTTAAAAATGAATTGAATAATGCTGGATACAATACTTTAGTATTTAATTTAGATAATACATCAAAAAGTAATGGTTTTAATCCGTTATTATTACCATACAGTTATTACAAAAAGGGTAATAAAGATAAAGCTATTGAGTTAATTAGTGAAATAGCTCTTGAAATATTTAGATCAGATAATAAAGAAGTAGACCCATACTGGGAAGAAACATCTGCTAATTATTTTACCGCAATGTCTTTAATTCTATTTAAAGAAGGAACAGAAGAAGAGATAAATTTAGGTAGTGTTCTAGCCATGATTAATTTAGGAGAACAAAAAGTAGGAGATGTTAGTGTTATTAGAAAATACTTTGATAAATTAAATATCTTAGATAGTATTTATATTGCAGGATCACCAACAATTTATTCACCACCTGAAACTAGAGGAAGCATAATGTCTGTTGTAAAACAAAAATTAAACAAATATTGTGCTAAAGAACAATTATTAAATAACTTATGTAATAATGATATTAATATAGAAAGTATTAATTCAAAAACAGCAATCATTATAATAGGAAATAAAAATATAAATAAACTATCTAATATTCTAATTGATCAAATAGTTAATTATTCTCTAGATAATAATATAGATTTTAATTATATCTTAGATAATTTCCAAGATATGCCTAAATTATTAGAATTAAATAAAATATTAGATAGAAAACTAAAACTATTTATAGTAGTTAGAAACTTAGAACAATTACAAGCTAAGTATGATAAATATATTGATTCTAATTTTGAAAATGTTATAGATACATTTACTCCAGAATTTAATAATGCTAATTTAGAAGATGTGTCTTATCCACAAGCCACTATGAAAGAAATTAAATACTTTAATATCAAAGAATTTATTGAACATGAAATAATATAACTAAAAAAGACATCAAAATGATGTCTTTTTAATTACTTCTATAGGAAACTTTCTTTTCTAATTTATCGACAACAAAATACATAATATATGAGATTATTGCCAGTATTACAACACTTGTAATAACTAGATTAATATTAAACACCTGGCTCCCATACATAATCATATAACCAAGCCCTTTTTTAGATACTAATAATTCTCCCATAATAACACCAATTAAATTCATAGAAATATTTATTTTTAAAGCATTAATAATAGTGGGAAAATTACTTGGTAATACTACTTTAGTAAATATTTGTCTTTTACTAGCTCTTAAACTTTTGAGTAGAGTAATATAACTTTTATTAGTAGAAATAAATCCATTATAAACATTAATAATAGTAATAAACGTAGATATTAATAAAGACATAAATATAATAGAATTAACACTAGCTCCTACCCAAATAATTATTAAAGGACCAAGTGCTACTTTAGGTAGTGAGTTTAATACTGTTAAATATGGATCAACTATTTTATACAAAACTTTCTTACTCCATAAAATGATAGATATAAATATTCCAATAAGAGAAGAAAGTATGAAACTAATAATTACTTCATATAGCGTTACAAATATATTTTTAAATAAACTTCCATCATTAATTAAAGATATTGTAGTATTAATAACTTTAGTAGGTGAAGAAGATAAAAATGAATTTATTATATTAAATCTAGATAAAACTTCCCATAGTATTAAAAATATAAATACCACTAATGCTCTAAAGAAAGAAACAAATATTTTTTCTTTCTTTAATCTTTTTAAATACTCTCTATGCTCTAAACTATATGTGTACATCTAAATCCCTCCATATCTTATCAAAGTAATAATTAAAATTCTTACTCTTTCTATTATTAATAGGAGTAGACTTATTATCTAAATCAATATCATATATATTTTTAACAACTCCAGGTCGCTTACTTATCACAATAATTCTATCCGACATACTTATAGCCTCACCAATATCATGAGTCACCATAATCACAGTTTTTCCTTCATTCTTAATTATTCTATAAATATCATCACTAATCGCAAGCCTAGACTGATAATCAAGTGCTGACATAGCCTCATCTAAAAGTAAGATATCAGGTTTAGTAGCTAATGTCCTAATTAGTGCAACTCTCTGTCTCATCCCACCACTTAAATTAGACGGGTATTTATCTAAAAAATCACCAAGCCCATAAGTGTTTAATAAATTAATCACATACTCTTTATTCTCTTTAGTTAAATTATTATTAATTTCTAAACCAATTAAACAATTATCTAAAATAGTTCTCCAAGGAAATAAAGAATCATTTTGTAACATATAACCAATAGTCACATCTTTACTGTATTTAAAATTTCCACTTGAAGGATTTTCTAAACCAGAAAGAATGGAAAGTATTGTTGACTTTCCACATCCACTAGGACCTACTATTGAGATAAATTCTTTTTCATATACATCAAAACTAATATCTTTTAAAGCTTCTATTTCCAGATGTTTATCATGAAAATTCTTCTTTAAATTTTTAACACTTAATATTTTATTTTTCATTATAAATCAACTTACTATATGAAACTTTTTCTTTTATAGCACCATAATCTATCATTATATCTTGAATATGACTAAATGATTTTTTACTAAACTTAGTAGTTTTAGGCCAAGTATTTATTTTTCTATATCTTTTAACTACTTCTGTTAATTCACTTAATGATGTATCTGGAAATTGATTAATAATAGCTTTAGCCACTTCTTTATCAGAATGATTATGTACATAATCTAATCCTTTTTGTATAGCTTTAGTAAAATTAGTTATAACATCTTTATTATTTTTAATATAACTTTTCCTTGCTGAATAAGATGTATATGGAACAACCCCACCAAGTTCACCGACAGATGCAACTACATGACCATATCCTTGACGTTCTACTTGTAAGGCAGTTGGTTCGAATAAAGTAACAAAGTCTCCTTGACCTCCGATAAAGGCTCCTCCCATAGCAGCAAATTCTACACTAGTATCAATATTAACATCTTTCTTAGGATCAATTCCATTTTGTTTTAGAGCATACTCTAAAGTCATCTCAGGCATACCACCAGCTCTTCCTCCAATAATATCTTTTCCTTTTAAGTAATCTAATTTAAAATTCTTATAATTCTTTCTAGATACTATAAATGTTCCATCCTTTTGAGTAAGTTGTGCAAAAGTTTTTAAATAATCTTTTTCTCCACCATTATAAACATAAATAGTAGCTTCACTTCCACTAAAACCAATTTGGGCATCATTTGATAATACTGCAGCACTAACTTTATCGGCACCAGGAGTTAATATTACTTCAAGATCTATTCCATAATCTTTAAAATATCCTTTTTCAATAGCAACATATTGAGGTGCATAAAATATAGTATGAGCAACTTCCGCCATAGTAACTTTCTTTAATTTCTTTGTATCAGATTTTTTATTTAAATTAAATAAAACAACTGAAGCAAGTAAAAATATTAATAATCCACAAATAACATAAACAATAATTTTCTTTTTCATAAATTCTCCTTTCAACTAAAGTATTATATGAAAGTATTAGAAATATGTTATACTACAGAAGAGGTAATGTTTATGAAATTAATGTTTATATCAGATATTCATGGTAAAAAAACTAATTTAGCTTTTATAAGAGATAAATTTAGGGAATTAAATTGTGATAAGTTGGTAGTATTGGGAGATGTTTTTTATAATAGCTCATATGATAATACTGATTATGATCCAGAATTTGTAGAAAACTTTTTAAAAGAGTTTAAAGGAAATTTAATATGCTCTAGAGGTAATTGTGATAATTATAGAGATTTAATACTATTAAACGAAATAACACCAGTAAAAGAATTAGATGTTATTAGAACGATAAATAATGACATTTATATTACACATGGTCATATATATAATGATAGTAATTGGGACAAAACTAATTCGATTTTAGTTTTTGGTCACTTTCATGTACCATTTATTAGAAAAATAGAGTCTAATTACTATATAAATCCAGGCTCTATATCAATACCTAGAGGTAATAATCCAGCAACTTTTCTAGTTTATGATGAAGAAAAGTTTACAATTTATGATACTAGTAGTAATATAATTACTGAAGAAAGGCTGTAAAGTAAGATAAAACTTGCAAAATCAGTACTTTTGTGTTATAATATAGTCCATTAAATGGAGGGGGAGTAGATAATATGAAAAAAGTAACACGATTAATAGCTGCATTATTAGTTGCAGTAATAACTTTTTGTGCGTTTACAACAGAAACAAACGCAGCAGCATCATCAATTAAACTTGGTGGAGCAACACCTGTAAAAGCGTATGTTGCAGGTACATATTTTACAACAAAGACAACAGCAGATGGTCATTATGCATATTGCATGAATATACATAAGGCAACAGCAAAAAATATAACTGCTAAATTAGTTAAAGAACGTGGAGCAGGTATAGCTTACATAATAGAAAATGGTTATCCATATAAGAGATTTACAAAAGATAAAATGATGGATTACTATATTACACAAACTGCTGTATGGTGGTTTTTAGATGATGTAACAGGATCTAATAACTTAACAAATTCATTCAAAACAACAGGATCAGATCAATATAATTTAAGACCACATATTAAAAAATTAGTAGCAGGAGCTAAAAAAGCTAGAGAAAAAGGTTATACTAAAACTACTATTAGTGCTAGTGTAAATGATAATAATATGGTATTAACTAGTGATAGTAAATACTTTGAATCAAAAGCAATTAAAGTAAAATCAAGTAATATTAACAAATATAGTGTAGTTCTAAAGTCTGCACCTAAAGGTACAATTATTACTGATGTAAATGGAAAAACAAAAACAAGTTTTAAAGCAGGAGATAACTTTAAAGTAAAAGTACCTGCAACATCAGTAAAAAATACTACTACAGTAACTGTGACTATTAAAGCAACAGGTAGCATTGGAAAAGCATATGAATATGCACCAACAGATACTAATATGCAACATGTAGTACCAGCATACTTAGTAGCAGAAAAGAAAGATGTAAATACTGTGGTTAGCTTAAAAGCAACAGAAGTAGAAAAACCACAAGTATCAATTATTAAATTAGATAAGAAAACAGAACAACCAGTAGCAGGAGCTAAATTATCATTAAAAGATAAGAATGGAAATGAAATCACAACATGGACAACAACTACAGAAGAACATATTATTAAAAACTTACCTAATGGTACTTATACAATAGAAGAAGTAGAAGCACCAGAGGGATATAAATTAAGTAAAGATACAGTAAGTTTCACAGTAGATGGAACTGTTAAAAATCAAACAGTAAAATTCTATAATGAATTACAAGAAAGAATTGTAAATATTGTAAAGATAGATCAAGAAACTGGTGAAGCACTTGCAGGAGCTGAAATAGTAGTAAAAGATTCTACTGGAGAAGAAATTGCAAGATTTGTATCTACTACTAATCCATATATTATTTCTAATATAGCTGATGGAACATACACAGTAGAAGAAGTTAGTGCTCCTACTGGATATAGAAAATCAGATGAAATAATTTCATTCACAGTAGATAATGAACATTTATCACATCAAATAACAATTGAAAATTATAAAGAAGTAGAAGTTCCAGATACAGATACAAATAGTGGAGTTATATTTACTATCCTAGGTATTTCTATCATTGGATTAGGATATAAATTCATTACTAAATATGACAAAAAGAAAGTTAAATAAAAAAAGAAAAAAAGGAATTACACCTAATAAAGTTGCTATAATTGGAACAATTATAACAATGATTGGTGGATTCCTAATATCATATAATTATGTCCAAGCTAAAAAAGTAGTAGCTTATGACTATATGTCAAATGTATTCTACAATGAGGACAATGCTAAGAAGATTAAAAATCAAATTGAAGAAGAAGAAAAAGAAAAAGAAGAAATAAAAGAGGAATTACCAGAGACATATAATGATGATTATATTGGCTATTTAACAATTCCAAAAATAAATTTAACAAAAGGATTTGTTGATAAACGATCTAAAGAAAATGATGTAGAAAAAAACATTTTAGTAGTAGAAGGATCTAACTATCCTAATGTTAAAAAAGGAAACTTAATTTTAGCTGGACACTCTGGAACTGGTTGGAAGGCATTCTTTAATGACTTACAACAACTTACTAATGGCGATGTGATATACGTTTCATATAAAGGTAAAAAATATCAATATAAAATAGTTAATATTTATAAACAATCAAAAGTTGGAAGAATAGCAATTTATAGAAATTATGATAAGACAACATTAACACTAGTTACATGTACTAACAATGATAATACTACACAAACAATATACATATCAGAGTTAGAATCGGTTGAAGAAGAGTAAAAAAGTAATTAAAGGGGGGTGAAGATGATGTCTAAATTATCATTTTTTGACAAATTAAAAATATTATTTGATGTAGCGTCATCTTCTTATGTATTTATAATAGCGCTACTATTAGTAATATCTTTAGCATTTATTTTCATTACTACAAATAGAAAAAATGCCAAGAGCAGTAAAATATCATATATAATTATGTATTTAGCTGTAATAATTGGAGTATGTGGAGTTTACTATGACTCATTATCAAAAATGTTTGATTACATGATGAATAACTTTTTTATAGCAATCTACTTTCCTAACTTAGCTATATATTTTGCAGCCATCATCGCATCAAATATAATACTTTGGATAAGTATGTTCAATTTTAAAATTCACAAATCTATTAAAAAAATAAATGTAGTAATGTATTCAATTATTCATTATATATTAATATTAATTATTAATGTAATTACTAAAAATAAATTAGATGTATTTACACAAAAATCAGTATATGAAAATAAACAAGCTTTAGGTTTAATAGAATTATCATCTACTATCTTTATTGCCTGGATTATATTCTTAATTATTTATAAATTAATTAGAACATATCAAAAGAGAAAATATCCACAAGTAAAAGTAGTAGAAAAGAAAGAAAAAGTTTTATTACCTAAAAATGCTGTTGTAGTAAAACATCCTAAAGAAGTAGTAACTGAAACTAAAGTAGTAGAAGTGGTTAAACAAAATATACCAGAAAATATAAAATTAGTTAATAATCCTGATACTATTAAAGTTGAAAAAGTAGAAGTTCTTGAAATGGAAAAGAAAAATATTTTACCTCCTAATATTAATATAATTAATCATCCAGAAACAATAAAATTAGATGCTAAAGAAATAAAAGAAGAACATATTCTACCAGAAAATATAAATGTAGTAAAACATCCAGTAGAGGCTAAAACAAAACAAATAATAGAAAGTGTTACAAACCCTACAATGGATAACTTATTTACTCTAGAAGATTATAAACTAGTATTACAACTATTAAAAGACTATAAAGAAAAAGAAAAACAAGAAGCAGAAGAAAAATTAAGAAAAATAGAAGAAGATCAAAGAAAATATAGTCAAATAGAAGAATTCTATAGAAATGCAAATCGTTAGTTACATCTAACGATTTTTTCTTTTATTAAAATAAAAAATAAGGTATAATTAAATTAGAAAGTAGGTAAAAAAATGATAGACAGTTTAAATGATAGACAAAAAGAAGCAGTCCTATATAATGAAGGACCACTACTAATAATTGCAGGTGCAGGAGCAGGTAAGACAAAAACACTTACTACTAAGATTGCATACCTTATAGAAGAAGATTTAGCTAAACCATATAATATCTTAGCAATAACATTTACTAATAAAGCAGCTAAAGAAATGAAAGATAGATTATTTAACCTAATAGGAGATATCTCTAAAGATATACAAGTCTCAACATTCCATAGTTTTGGATTAAAACTATTAAGAGAAAATTGTAAATTACTAGGTTATGAATCTAACTTTGTAATTATGGATAGTGATGATTCGCTAACAGTAGTAAAAAAGATTATTAAAGATATGGGATATGATCCAAAAATCTATAATCCAAGAGCCATAAGAAATAAAATAAGTAGTTGTAAAAATGAAATGATGTCACCAGAGATGTATGAAAGATATGCTATAAGTGATTTCGAAAAAGTAGTATACGAAGTATATAAGAAATATGAAAATAAATTAAAGAAAAACAACTCAGTAGATTTCGATGATTTATTACTTTTACCAATCGAGTTATTTAAGAAAAATCCTGATACACTAGATAGATACCAAAATCTATATAAATATATATTAATAGATGAGTACCAAGATACTAATGAAGCACAATATATATTATCTAAACTTATTAGTGCTAAAAATAGAAAGATAACGTGTGTAGGAGATGATTCACAAAGTATTTATAGTTTTAGAGGAGCTAATTATAAAAATATATTAAACTTTGAAAAAGATTATAAAGATGCTAAAACTATTCTTTTAGAAGAAAACTATAGATCGACATCTACTATTCTAGATGCAGCTAATCAAGTTATTAAAAATAATAAACAAAGAAAAGATAAAAACTTATGGACTTCTCGTGGTAAAGGAGAAAAGATTAAATACTATAGAGCATACGATGAAAAAGATGAAGCTCAGTATGTAATAAGAAAAACCAAAGAATTAGTTAATAGAGGAGTAGACTATAAAGATATAGCTGTACTCTATAGAACTAATGCTCAATCACGTATCTTAGAAGAAGCAATGCTAAAAGAAAATATGCCATATAGAGTAGTAGGAAGTTTCTACTTCTATTCAAGAAAAGAAATAAAAGACTTAATTGCATATTTAAGATTAATACATAATTCTAAAGATAATGTTAGCTTACTTAGAGTAATAAATACACCAAAAAGAGGAATAGGTCTAAAAACAATAGAAAACTTAACTACTAAATCAGATCAAGAAGGAACAAGTATTTATGAAGCAATAACTTCTGGAAAAGAATTAGAATTTAAAGAATTAATTGAAAAATTAAAAACTATCTCAGAAGAATTAACACTAACAGAATTAATTGATAAAGTATTAGATGCTTCTGGTATGAGAGCAGAATTAGAAAGTGAAAAAACATTAGAATCAGAAGTAAGATTAGAAAACTTAGAAGAGTTTAAATCTATTACAAAGTCATTTGAAGAACGTGAAGGATTAATTTCCTTAGAAGATTTCTTATTAGAAATTAGTTTAATAAGTGATGTAGAAGAATATAAAGACGATCCAAATAGAATAAGTCTAATGACAGTTCATTCTGTTAAAGGATTAGAGTATGATCATGTATTTGTAGTAGGTATGGAAGAAGGAATATTCCCACATATGAATTCATTAATGGAGTCTAGTGAATTAGAGGAAGAGCGTAGACTTTGTTATGTTGCAATTACTCGTGCTAAAGATGATTTACATTTAGTAAATGCAAGACGCAGAACATTATTTGGTAGAGAGCAAATAAATCCAATAAGTAGATTTATAGGAGAAATATCTCCAGACTTAATTGAATCTAATGTAAAAGACGAAGTAAAAGAACTATCAGATAAGAAAAAAATAGAATCAGGTGAAATGTTTAGGGATGAAGAAGTAGATTATAATGTAGGAGACTATGTATATCATGAATCATTTGGTGCTGGACGTGTAGTAGAAGTCACAAATACACTAGTAAGTGTTGCATTTAAACATCCACACGGTATTAAAAAATTAATGAAAAATCATAAGAAGTTATCTAAAGTAACTAATTAAAAAGGAGGATATTATGAATAAAGATATTACTTTAGTTATATTAGCTGCTGGTATGGGAAGTCGTTTTGGAGGATTAAAACAAATAGAACCAATGGGACCTAATGATGAATTCATCATAGATTATTCTGTGTATGATGCAATTAAAGCAGGTTTTACTAAGATAGTATTCCTAATAAAAGAAGAAAACTATCAAGTATTCAAAGAAACAATAGGTGCTCGTGTAGAGCCTCATATAAAAGTAGAATATTGTTTTCAAAAAAATGATAACTTACCAATCGGATATACTCTACCAGAAACAAGAGTAAAACCACTTGGTACAGCTCATGCAATACTTTGCTGTAGAGATAAAGTAAATGAACCATTCATGATGATTAATGCAGATGATTTCTATGGAAGAGATGCCTATATTAAAGGAGCAGAATTTTTAAGAAATATAAAAAATGAAAAACCATACAAATATGGAATGGTAGCTTATTTAGTTAAAAATACAATTACTGAAAATGGTTCTGTAAAAAGAGGAGTATGTGAAGTAGTTAATAATAAATTAACTAAAATAACAGAGTCATCTGTAGAAAGAGTAAATGGAAAAATAATTGCAACACCATTAAGTGGAGATACTCCATTTGAAGTAGCTGAAGATGATACTGTATCAATGAATATGTTATTATTCACACCATCTATATTTAATTATATAGAAGAAAAATTTCCTAAGTTCTTAGATGAGAATAAGAATAATTTAGAAAAATGTGAATATTTAATACCAGATATACTATTTGAAAGTATTAAAGAAAAATATGCTACAGTAGATGTCCTTAAAACAACAGCTACTTGGTATGGGGTAACATATAAAGAAGATAAAGATAGTGTAAAAGAAGCCATAGGTAATTTAGTTACTAGTGGTGAATATAAAAACAATTTATGGGAGGAAAAATAATATGGAAAATAATAATCAAGTTTATTCAAAAATGTTTACATGGCTATTTATTGGTCTATTAATTACTTTTGCAACAGGATATTGTCTAGCACAAAATACTGTATTAATGGCAGAAATACTAACAGTAGGAATTATACCTATTATTGTAATAGAATTAGGAATTGCTTTATTCTTAGGAGTTAGATTAGCTAAAATGAATCCAATAACAACTAAAATATTATATTTAATTTATTCAATAACAACAGGAATTACTTTTTCAGTATTATTCGTAGCATTCAAAATGGATTCAATAATAAGTATATTCTTATTAACATCAATTATCTTTGGAGTACTTGCAGTATATGGATATACTACAAAACAAGATTTAACTAAATTAGGAACAATACTATTTATATCTCTAATATCTATAGTTATATTTAGTTTAATAAATGTAATCTTTATAAAATCAGCATCATTTGATTTAACTCTTACAATAATTGGAACATTAGTATTTGCAGGGTATATTGCTTATGATGTTAATAATGTTAAATACTTAATGGGAAATATTGGAGAAGAAAAAGCTGCAGTATATGGAGCATTCCAATTATACTTAGACTTTATTAACTTATTCATAAGATTATTAGAATTATTTGGAAAAAGAAATGATTAAAACAAGTGTAAAGCTTGTTTTTTTTATTTGTATAAAACAAAATAATATGTTAATATTATAATGATAGAATAGTAGAGGTGTAGTGAATGAAGAAGATAAATAAAACAGCGATAATAGTAATGTTATTTGTAATCATAATGTTAACAGGAATAATAACAGGTTTTGCCAAAGATAGTTTTTCACCTGTTATTAAGAGTATAAGTGATGGAAACAGTAATGGAACTATGGCTAAAGACATATCTAAACAAATAAACAGTTTAGATGCAACATTAAATAATAGTTTCAAACTAACAGGAGATGAATTAACATATACAGTAGTAGTAGAAAATACTGGTAGTAAATATGGAATATTAAAAGATATTAATATTGCAAGTAGTAATAACTCTATGAAATACACTGTAGAAGGTATTAAAGCAAATGATAAATTAAATGGTAATAGTAAAATGACATTTACTATAAAAGCAAAAGCAGTTTCAACAAACTTAACAAAATCAACAGATACAGTTAAATTTACACTAACATTTGTAGATGAAGATGGAAATATTGTAAATCCATCTAATCCTAATACAAGAGATAATATTATTAAATATATAATTATATTAATAGTATCTGTATCAGGAATCTTCTTCATAGTAAAAAGAAATAAAAAAGAAGTAGTAGAATTAATCGCAATTTTATTAGTAGTAGGAATAACAGGAGTATCTGCTGCAAGTAAAGGAACAATATCAATAACAATGAATGTAGATATTGATCCAATAACACCATGGGATGGAGAAGTAGCACAAACATGTTTTGATAAAGGAACAGGAACAGAAGAAGATCCATATCAAATAAAAAATGGACAACAATTAGCATGTTTTGCTAAGAGTGTTAATGATGGACATTCTTATGCAGGAGAATATGTAATAGTAACAAAAGATATTGCACTAAATGCTAAAGTATTAGAAAATAATGAACTAGTAAGTGATACATCTTCATTAAATGAATGGACACCAGCAGGTGATTATACTACTCAACATTTATTTATGGGTAACTTTAATGGTAATAACAAAACAATTGGTGGGATTTATATTTTAAATGATCCAAACACAGGAAGCTTTAGTGGATTATTTGGAGCAACAAGATCAGCAAAAATTTCTAATTTAAGAATAACTGATTCATATGTAGAAGGTAATCAAATGACAGCGCTTTTATCTTCATATAATGAACTTGGAATAGAGTTAGATAATATTGAAACAAATGGTGTAGTAAATGCATTAAGCGGAGCTTTCAGTGGTGGTATGCTAGGTTATTCAACAGGACCATCATCAAATAAAACAATAGTAAAAAATTCTACCAACAATGCAAAAATAATATCATCAGCATCAATGGCTAGTGGAATAATTGGTTATAATGCAGGACCAGATATAGATATTGAAAACACAAAAAATACTGGTGATATAAGCTATAATGGAAATCGATCAGGAGCAGCGGCAGGAATTGTAGCACGTTCATCTGGTAATAATTTAAAAATTAAGAATAGTTATAATACAGGAAATGTGGATTCAACAAGCCATTCTGGAGGAGTACTAGGAGATATTCAAGCAGGAACAATTGAATTAGATAATGTTTATAATACAGGAAATGTTAATTCATTAGGTGGATATACAGCCGGTATTATAGGAAATACAGGTAACACTAACCTAACAATAACTAAAACATATAATACAGGAAACATAAAAAGTGAAAGTTATGCAGCAGGTATAGTTGGTAGTACAAGTGGAGAAATTACAATTACCAACTCATACAATACTGGTACTGCAGAAGCCGATATGACATCAAATTATGCTGGTGGAATTATTGGATTATCATCAGGGTTAGTTACCATTGAAAACTGCCACAACGAAGGTATAGTAAAAGGTGCATATGGTATTGGTGGTATAATTGGTTCTAGTTTCTCTGGAGAAGTAAATATTAAAGATTGTTACAATTCTGGAGATATAAATGGTGGAATAGATAAATCTAGTTTAAATGAAAGTTCATCATTAATGTATACTGGAGGTATCGCAGGATATATCGGTGCAGGAACAATCGAAGATAGTTATAATACAGGATATATTAATGCGATAAGATACTCTGGTGGTGTAGCAGGTACTCATCAAGGAACTATAACTAATTCCTATAACCTAGGAAAAGTAGAGGGATATTATTTCATAGGTGGAATAGTTGGTGTTGGAAATGAAATTACTAAATCATATAATAAAGGTTTAATAAAGAGCTATGATGAATATGACTTAGAAGTTCCAAGTATGGAAATAGGTGGAATAAGTGGAAAATCTACAACAATCAATGAATGCTATAATGTAGGTAAATTTGAAGTTAATGGTATGCATATTGGTGGAATATCTGGACAATCAAATGTTAAAAATAGTTATAATATAAGTGATATAGTATTTAATATACAAACAGATGGTGATTCACTTGACTATAGTGCTGCAGGTATAACATATAATGGAAATGTAGATAATTGTTACAATACTGGAAATATAGGAATAAAAACTAAAACAGCAGGTGCAGTAATGGCAAATGGTATTACATCAGCTTATAGTTCAGGATATGTTAAAAATAGTTGTAATACAGGTAATATAGAATTAGGTTATTTCCCTGAAAGTCGGATAGTAGAAGCTTCAGGTATCATGTATAAAGGAACTAGTGATTCAACAGGAAACTATTCATCAGGAAAAATAACACTTGATTCAAGATATAATTTAGAAGAGTTTGATGAAGATCATCAAATAAAAGTAGGAGCATTATTTGGAGAATATGATGATCAAGATGATCTAAATGTAGAATTAGATAATAAATATATTAAACATGATAATATATTTACTAATTATGCAGTAGGTACAAGTAGATATGATTTAGCAGAACTAATAGTAACAACAGCTAATGATATGAATTTTGGTACACAAACTACTGAACAAGCTCCATCAATTCTATCTGTAATCAATGTAGATAATGCTTTTAAAGCAGACACAGAAAATAAGAATAATGGATACCCAGTTTTAAAATAAAGAATCAATAAATGATTCTTTTTCTTTTATATAAATGGTATAATATAGATGGTGATTAATATGCAAGAAAGAATGGAAGAGTTAATAAAAATAGTAAACGAAGCAGATTATAATTATCATACTCTGGATAATCCAACGATTACTGACCAAGAGTATGATAAATACTTAAGAGAGTTAGAAGAGATAGAAATGGAACATCCAGAATGGATAAGAGATTATTCTCCAACACAACATGCTGGTGGGAAAATAATTGATTCATTTAATAAAGTTACTCATAAAATACCAATGATGTCGTTATCAGATGTTTTCTCAGAAAGTGAACTTATTGCTTTTGATGAAAGAATTAGAAAAGAAGGTATTAATCCAAAGTATATGTGCGAATTAAAAATAGACGGATTATCTGTTTCCCTATTATATGAAAAAGGCAAATTAGTGCGTGCTGCGACACGTGGGGATGGTACTACTGGAGAAGATATCACTCATAATGCCAAAACTATAAAAAGTATTCCACTAAAATTAACAGAAGAAGTTGATATAGAAGTACGTGGAGAAATATTCATGAACAAAAAAACACTAGAAGAAATAAATAAAGAAAGAGAAAAATCTAATCAACCACTTCTTCAAAACTGTCGTAATGCCGCAGCAGGTTCAATTAGACAATTAGATTCTAAAGTAGCCGCAAAAAGAAAACTAGACAATTTTATTTATCACTTACCAAATCCAGAAGATTATAATATTACTACTCATAGCGAAGCAATCGAGTATATGAAACATTTAGGATTTAAAACAAATCCAAATAACAGATTAGTTAATAATATTAATGAAGTACTAGAATTTATTGAAGAAAAAGGTGAAATTAGAGAATCTCTTCCTTATGATATAGATGGAGTAGTAGTAAAAGTTAATAGCATAGCAGATCAAAGAAAGTTAGGATTTACTGCAAGATACCCAAAATGGGCAACTGCCTATAAGTTCCCAGCAATAGAAGTATTAACAAAACTCTCTGATATTACATTCACAGTAGGTAGAACAGGACAAATTACACCTAATGCTGTACTAGAACCAGTAATAGTTGCTGGATCAACTATATCAAGAGCTACACTTCATAATGAAGATTATGTAATAGAAAAAGATTTAAAAATAGGTGATATAGTATCTATTCGTAAAGCTGGCGATGTAATACCAGAAGTAGTGGAAGTGAAGAAAGAACGTCGTACAGGAAAAGAAAAAGATTTTAAAATGATCACAAATTGTCCTATGTGTGAAACACCACTAGTAAAAAAAGAAGGACAAGTAGATTATTACTGCCCAAATAATAAATGTCCAGCTAGACATGTAGAAGGATTAATCCATTTTGTATCTAGAAATGCTATGAATATAGATGGTCTAGGTGATAGAATAATGGAAGATTTCTATAATTTTGGATATATTGGAAATATTGCTGATATTTATTCATTAAAAGAACATGAAAAAGAATTAAAAAGACTAGAAGGTTTTGGAGATAAATCTATAAATAATTTATTAGAAGCAATCGAAAATAGTAAGAGCAATTCTCTAGAAAGATTAATTTTTGGATTAGGAATTCCAAATGTAGGAGAAAAAACAGCTAAGGTTTTAGCTATAAAATATAGAAATATAAATAACTTAATTAATACAACAGAAGAAAATTTAACTAATATTTCTGATATTGGTCCAATAATAGCAAAAAGTATAATTGATTATTTTAATGATGATCATAATAAAGCTATTGTAGAAGAACTAATTGACTTAGGATTAAATACAGAATACTTAGGACAAGAAATAGAAGAAAATGAATCATTTAGTGGAAAAACATTTGTACTAACAGGATCACTTACAATATTTTCAAGAGATGAAGCAGAAGAAAAAATAGAATCTCTTGGAGGAAAAACATCCTCATCTGTTTCTAAAAAAACATCAGTAGTAATAGTAGGAGAAAATCCTGGAAGTAAATATGAAAAAGCTAAAGACTTAGGAATAGAAATATGGACAGAACAAGAATTTAAGGATAAAATATCTAGTTAAAAAGAAATGATTAAGTCATTTCTTTTTTATATCTATATTATTTACAAAAAACAAAAAATATGATATAATATGCTCTGTTAAAAAGAGGTGACAACATGAAATTAGAAGAATATTTAGCTGAAGCACATAATTATAAAATGGATCTTTACACAAAAATAATAGAAAATAGTAATGAAGAAGTTAGAAAATATAGAAAATCTTCATTAGAAGGAATTCATAAAGAAATTATTAAAGAAGAAGCAAAACTAATAAAAGAATTAGTAAAAGATAAAGACATAGAAAAAATATTTTCTGTATATCACTATTTATTAGGGAATGGATATTTTTCAAAGAAAAATATATTTAAATATAAAACAAAATTAAATGAAAACGATTGTAACTTAGCACTAAATGTAGCGGCAGGAGAAGGTTGTTGTAGAAACATATCTCTTCATTTTGCTAAAATAGCTAATGAAGTTTTAGGTGATAATAGATTTGTCTTAATAGGAACAAAATATAAAGGAAAACCCAAATATATACGTAGAACACCTGAAATATCAATGAGAATAGCTAACGAAAAAATAGAAAAACCTACTAATATATATTTAGCTACTCACATGGAAACTTTTGATGATAAAACTAATAGTGTTTATGATCCATTAAATTTTAGTATTACTAGAATGAATTATGATGATATAAGTAAAAAATACTTTGATGGAATCTATGATTTAGGAATTCAAAGTGTTTATGGTTCAGAAAGACCAAGTGATAGACTACCTAGTTTAGACCAAAGATTAGCAAAATCAAGTTTACTATCCCTAGTTAAAAAAGATAAGAAACCTATGCTTGAATTATTAGAATTAAGAGATGAAGGAATAGAAATTTGTAAAGATAATATGGATTTATTGAAAGATCATCAACATAATCTACGTGAAGCATATGAATATGTTTATAAAAAAATAAATAAAAAATAATAGGAGTGTTATTATGGCAATATTTAGAAGAAAAGAAGAATATTATTATGATGATTATGACTATGAAGATAATGAACCTATAATTATAGAACCAACAGAAGAAAAAAAATCTCATAGATTAATCAGAAAAATAAATATATTATACATAATAGTAATTATAGTTATGTTAATGGTTACCATTGATGTAGTAGGAGTATCTAGATACAATGTAGGGCCATTTTTTGCGATAAAAACACATACATATAAAGATGGTGGTTCTAAAGAATATTATGGCTTTTTATATAAAGTAATAAAGTATAATGAGTATAATGGTAGACGTGATAAAGTAGTAGGTTCTTGGAATTTAAAATATGATGTAAAACCTATTGAATATAACTACGTATCTTTAGCAATCAACCTTGAAAACAATCCTGATGAAACATACAATAAAATAGGTAATAACTATATAAAATTAACAGGTAGAGTTTCAAAAGTAAAAGACAATAAAATAATTATAAAATACCATGATGATAGTATGAGTAAATATAATTTAGATATTACTTGTACTATGAAAACAAAAAAACAAGTAGAAAAAAACACTAAAATAACATTAGTAGGTACAGTATATGAATTTAAACTAAATAATGATAAGCCTAATAAATTATATATAAAAAATTGTTTAATAAAGTAATGAGGAATCATTACTTTTTATATGCAAAAAAACATGTTATAATTACATTAAGGAGAAAACTAATATGAAGAAGATACCTAAAATATTAATAACTTTATTATTAACAATATTATCTTTAATGGTATTAAATACTAATGTTAATCCATGGCAAATCCCTAATCCAAGAGGAATATTATATGAATTTATTTGGATAGTTAAAGAATTTGATATAGGCGTAAATCTAATGGGAATCTTTATCTTTGTCTTTTATTATAATGTTTATTTTGATGGAACAAAATTTACTAAAACTAGTATTTTAAATAGCATTATTTCTTCAATATCAGCTATATCGTTAGTAATTGGTAAACTATTACAAATAGATAATATAGGAGAAGCATTCTTTACTTCAACAAGTCACTTTATAAAATGTGGAATACTATTTATTGGATATTATTTAATTATTTATTCTACTATCAAGTATATCTTAAAAAAAATAGATATAAAAGAAGATAGTAAAATGCAAAAAAAAAAATCAAATAAACTAATTAATTTTATAGAAGAACATTATCTTCTTATTACAATAATATTTCTAATTATATGCAGATTACCATATTTAATAATTCATTTTCCATTTACTGCTAATGGAGATACTTATGATGTATTATGTCAAATATTTCATAATAAAAATTCATGGACCATATCTGGTATAAATTTACAAAATCCTGATATTTATTTAAATACTCATCATCCATTACTATGGACTTTAGTATATGGATTAATAATAAAGATAGGCCTTAGTATACATAGTCTAACTTTAGGAGTATTTTTATATACATTACTTCAAACAATTCTAACAATAATTATATATACATTCTTAATGTATTACTTAAAAAAAATTAATCTTCCAGTAACACTAAGAATATTAATATTATTATTTGTTGGATTAAATCCAACTATTAATGCTTATGCAACAACAGCGGTTAAAGATACTCCTAGTGCATTATTTACACTATTATATTGTATATTCTTAATTCAAATATTAAGAGATTATAAGAGTATATTTGAAAATAAAATAAGATTAATTTTCTTAATGATTACCATGTTCTTAGTATTAGCTTTAAGAAATAATGGAATAATAACTATTCTTTTATCATATCCATTTTTATTTATAATACATAAAAAAGATTGGAAAAAATTATTAATAACTTTAATGATACCAATTATTATTTTAATGACTTTTAATAGTATTATGTATAATGTGTTTGATGCATCTAAAGGAAGTAAAAGAGAATATTTCTCAATACCATTTATGCAAATAGCTAGATTAATGAGAAATGGCCATGATAAAGAGTTTACAAAAAAAGATAAACAAGCAATTAATAAAGTATTAAAATATAACGAACTTGCCAAAAATTATTATCCAGATGTATCTGATCCAGTAAAAGATACTTATAGAAAAAATGTTACTAATAAAGACTTAATTGAATTCTTTAAAGTATGGGCAAAATACTTATTTAAACATCCAAAAATATATATAAAATCTTTTATAGCTAGTACTAATAAATATTTTTATCCTAATGGTACTCCAGATTATGCAATGTTAGGAGTAGATAGAAACATATATTTAGACTTTGATATTAAAGAACAAAATGTAACAAAAATACAAAAACAACAAATAGATTATTTTAATAGTGTAGCATCAAATATACCAATAATTGGATTATTATTTAGAGTGGCATTTTATGATTGGGTATTATTAATATCTTGTGGATATATACTATACAAAAAGAAATATAAAAATTTAATACCATTACTACCATTAGTAGCAGTATTATTAGTATGTTTAGCATCTCCATTAAATGGATCAATGCGTTATATTTTACCTATTACTTATAGTATACCAATATGTATAGTAATGATATATATGACTAAAATTGAATGTCAAAAAAACTAGAATAAAGTAGATAATTTTATCTACTTTTTTATTGTAATTAATTATATAGATGTTATAATTTAAGTATATAAATAATAGGAGGATAATATGAAAAAAAGACATGATAAGAAACAAATTTATATTGCCATAATATTTGTATTAGCTTTAGCCATTGGAATGGGTTATGCATTCTTGAATAGTACTTTAAATATTACAGGTAATACTACTATTAAAGAAAATACTTGGGATGTACATTTTGAAAATTTTCAAACTGCAAGTGGAAGTGTAACAGCTACAAGTGCAGGAATAGATACTAATAAAACTACAGTAAATTATACTGTAACATTACAAAAGCCAGGAGACTTTTATGAATTTACAGTTGATGCTGTAAATAAAGGTTCAATTGATGCGATGATAAGTACAGTATCAAACACAGGACTTTCTTCAACGCAGCAAAAATATATGACATATAGTGTAACATATAGTGATGGAACTGCAATTGCTCAATATCAAGCTTTACCAGCAACAACAGGAAGTGAAACAATTAAAGTAAGGGTAGAATACAAAAAAGATATAAGTGCAAGTGACCTACCAAGTAGTAATCAAACAGTAACATTATCATTTAGTGTTCAATATGTACAGGCAGATGGTAGTGCTATTGCAATAAATCATCCAGTATGCAAAAGAGCAACAAGCTTGCATAATGACGGAACACATACATTTGGTAATTTAGGTAGTGGAAATACAATTAATCCAGGAGATGCATTTGATTGCGACGTTAATGGTGATGGTACATTTAATGCCGAAACAGAAAGATTCTATTATGTATCACCACTTGATACTAATAATAGCTATGCCGTATTAATATATTATAATGATGTAAGTAGCGGAAGCCCAAGTAACACAACAAAGTATGCATATGATGCTAATGCTGTTTCAGGAACTGACTTTCATGGACCACAAACTGCAAAATTACAATTACCAACTACAGCTATGTGGAAAAGTGTAAGTTTATATAGTACAACAAGAAATATAACAAGTAAAGAAGGAAATATAAAAGTAAGTAACTTCAGTTATGAAGGATATGCTGCAAGACTTTTAACATATCAAGAAGTTGTATCTGCATGTGGAACAGGAAGCCCATCTGTATCAGGGTATTTAGATAATTGTATATATTTCCTAGAAAATACATCATATTCAAATACATCATCAGTAAGTGCATATTGGCTTGAGAATATTCAGAATAGTAGTGCTTATTATAGTGGCTATGTTCATGGTGATCAGAGACGAATTCATGATAATGAAATGTGGTCTCATGCAAATATGAACTATTATACTGGTGTTCGTCCTGCAATAGAAGTACCTCTAAGTAGAATACAAAAATAATAAAAATAAAATCTACTAAAAATATTTTTAGTAGATTTTTTTATACAATAAATATTGCATCGATAAAAGAGTTGTTTCCAGAATTTATGAATTAATATAGTATAGGGAAAATATATACTATTTTTTTTGAAATATAACTATTTACGTGGTATAATAGTGAGAGTTAAAGGAGGCATCTAAATGGCAGATAAATTAACAAAAGAAGAAGTAATGCATGTTGCAGATCTAGCTAGAATAAGTATAAGTGATGAAGAGGTAGAAAAATACCAAGTAGAGTTAAAACAATTATTAAATGAAGTAGAAAAAATTAATGACGTAAAAGGGTATGATGATGAAATTTTAATTGCCCCATGGAGTGAAAATACTGTTTTAAGAAAAGATGAAAGCAAAGAAATGTTAAATCCAAAAGAAGTAATTGAAAATGCTCCAAGACATAGTGGTAATTATATAGAAGTACCAGTAGTTATTGGAGAAAGTGAGGGAGCATAATATGTATTTAGATAAAAGTATTAAAGAAATTAACGAATTATTAAAATCTAAAACTATTAAGCCAATCGACTTAGTAGAAGAAGCTTTTGAAAATATTGAAAAAAACAAAGAATTAAATGCTTATATTACCCTTAACAAAGAAGAAGCAATTGCTAAAGCAAAAGAATTAGAAAATAAAGAAGTAGATAATTTATTATTTGGCCTTCCTATTGCTGTTAAAGATAATATAGTTACTAAAGGGCTAAGAACTACTTGTGCATCACATATACTAGATAATTTTATTCCTATATATAACGCAACTGTTGTAGAAAAAATAATCTCAAAGAATATGATTATTATTGGTAAAGCTAATATGGATGAATTTGCAATGGGTTCATCGTCTAGAACTTCATATTTTGGTGCTCCTAAAAATCCTTGGAATAAAGAAAAAATATCTGGAGGATCTTCAGGTGGAAGTGCAACCACTATCGCTGCAAGAGACTTACTATTCGCACTAGGTACTGATACAGGTGGATCAATTAGACAACCAGCTGCTTATACTGGAATAGTTGGAATGAAACCAACATACGGAAGAGTATCACGTTATGGATTAGTAGCATTCGCATCAAGCTTAGATCAAATAGGTCCAATGACAAGAAATGTATATGACAATGCCTTATTATTAAATGTTATAGTTGGAAAAGATCCAAAGGACTTAACATCTTCATCAAAAGAAGTAGAAGACTTCACAAGATTAATAGGTGAAGATATTAAAGGTATGAAAATTGCAGTGCCTAATTATTTTATGAGTGACATAGTAAATGATGATATAAAAGATAAAATTAAAGATACAATTAGATTATTAGAAGATGCTGGAGCAACAGTAGACTATATTGATATGAAATACTTAGAAAATGCTGTTACTCTATATCAAATTATTGCAATGGGAGAAGCAAGTTCTAACTTAGCTAGATTTGATGGTATTAGATATGGACATCCTAAAGAAAATCCAAAGGATATTGAAGATTTATACTTATCAACTAGAGCTGAAGGTTTTGGTAAAGAAGTAAAAAGACGTATCATGGTAGGTTCATACTTACTAAGTGGAGATAACGCTAAAATATATTATAATAAAGCATTATCAATTAGAGATGATATGAAACAAGAATTCACCAATGTATTTGAAAAGTATGATCTTATAATAGGCCCAACAACAACTACAACAGCTTATAACTTAAGTGATTCTATGGATGATCCACTAAAAAGTTTTATGGATGATGTATTAGTAATACCAGTTAATATGGCGGGACTACCAGCAATCTCTATTCCAGTAGGATTTGGTACAGATAATATGCCAGTAGGATTACATATAATTGGTAATAGTTTTGAAGAAGCAAAAATATATAAATTAGCAAGCTTCATAGAAGATAAATTAAAATTAGATTTAAATCCATTTGGAGGTGAAAAATAATGACAGATTTTATCCCAACAATAGGTGTTGAAGTACACGTAGAATTAAAAACAAAAACAAAAATCTTTTCACCATCAGTAAATGGATATGGACAAATGGCAAATTCTTTAACTAATGTTATTGACTTAGGTTATCCAGGTACACTTCCAACTATGAACGAAGAAGTAATAAATCTAGCTATTAAGGCGGCTACTGTTCTAAATTGTAAAATAAGAAGACAAATGCATTTTGATAGAAAAAATTATTTTTATCCAGATAATCCAAAAAATTATCAAATAACACAATTTGATACTCCAATAGGATATGATGGATATGTAGAAATAGAAGTAGATGGAAAAACTAAAAAAATAGAAATAGAAGAAATGCATATAGAAGAAGATACTTGTAAAAGTACTCATAGAAAAGAAAAAACTCTACTAGATTTTAATAGAGCAGGAGTTCCACTAATAGAAATAGTTACTAAACCATGTATTTCAAGTAGTGAGGAAGCTAAATTGTATTTAGAAAAATTAAAAGAATTATTATTCTATTGTGATATATCTGATTGTAAGATGGAAGAAGGTTCCATGAGAGCGGATGCAAATGTCTCAATTAGAAAAGACATAAATGATCCATTTGGTACCAAAGTAGAGATTAAAAATATAGGATCTATTTCTAATGTAGGAGTGTCTATAGAAAAAGAAATAGCTCGTCAAAAAGAATTGATTGAAAAAGGTGAATCTTTTAAAGAACAAACTAGACGTTATGATGATAAATTAGGTGATACTGTCTTAATGCGTGTAAAAGAAACTGGTAATGATTATAGATACTTCCCAGAACCAGATATTCCTTATGTAATCATAACAGATGAAATGATAGAAAGAGTAGAAAAAACAATTCCTATGCTTCCTAAAGAAAGAAGAAAAAAATATCAAGAACTAGGAGTATCAGAATTAAATGCTAATAAATTAGTACAAAATAGATCTCTAAGTGATTATTTTAATCAACTATTAGAAGAAAAAATTAATTTTAAAGTAGCAAGTAATCTTCTATTAGGGGATATTTCTGGATACTTAAATAAAAATGAAAAAGATATAACAGAAACAACTTTAATAAAAGAAAGATTTATTGATTTAGTTAATAATATTGATAATGGAACTCTTACAAGTAAAAATTTAAAAGATATTTTAGATAAAGTTCTAGAAACAACTTCATCTATTAAAGAAATAATAGATGAATGTGGAATAAAAAATATTACAGATGATAATATGATCAAAGAAGTAATAACTAAAATAATTAATGATAATCCTGATAGTGTAGCAGACTATAAAGCAGGACATGATAGAGCTATTAAATACTTAATGGGTCAAGTTATGAAAGAAACAAAAGGTGGAGTAAATCCAAAAATGGCAATGGAAACTCTAATTAATGAATTAAATAAATAATTATAGGTAATTGAAAAAGCAAAATAGTTAGTGTATAATTATAATACTAGGATGTGATGATAATATGAATTTTATAAAGAAAAATAAATTTACAATAGTTGCGATAATAGTATTTTTAATAATTGTAATGCTATTAGTACAAGTTAAAAATATTTTCTTCCCAAGTGAAGGGGGAGCTATCTATGGAAATAGATTAGAAAATATTGATGAAGTTAAAATTGATAATAACAAAAAACAAGCTATTAGTAAAAATATAACTAAGGATGGTATTGCTAAGAAAGCAACTATTAGAATTTCTGGTAGAATTATTGAAGTGTCTGTTGTTGTTAATGAAGAAGCTTCAGTTGATAGTTCTAAAAATCTAGCTAATAAAGTAGTAGAAAAACTAACAGATGATGAAAAGAAATATTACGATATCCAAGTATTTATTGAAAAGAGTAATAATACTTCTAATTTTCCTATTATAGGATATAAACATCATGGAAAAGACAATTTTTCTTGGACAAAGAATAGATAGAATGGAGAATTTTAATGAAAAAGAAGTTAATAATAATAATTCCAATAATAATAGCATTAGTTACATTTGTTTTTGTATATAGATACTATAACAAAGAAGATAAAACTACCACATTAACAGTATTAGAAAAAAGATGGGTACAAGAAAATAAAGATAAAACATTTGATTTTGAAATTGTTAATGATTATCCACTATATGGAATGGCTGGAGATGGAGTAATTTTTGATTTTCTTAATGACTTTGAGACAAATATCGGTATTGAATTCAATAAAATACCATATTTAAAAGAATCAAGTGCAACTTCAGATAGTTATAGAATTAGAATATTAGATAATAATACAAAACTAAGTAAAAACGATTTAAAAATATTTGATGATAACTATATAGCTGTAGGTAAAAAATATCAAAGAATAAATGATGTTAAAGATATGAAGAACATTACATTCGGAGTATTTAAAAAAGATTCATCTGAAATTAGTTATTATTTAAAGGGTGGAACTAATCTTTCGTATAAGACATATGAAAATATCAAAGATCTATATGAAGCTTTAAATAACGATGAAGTAAATATGATTATAGTTCCAAATATTATGTATCTAGACTATACAATTGAAAAAGAAAAATATTCAATTAATTATTACTTTACAGAAATAAATAAACAAATAGTAATAACACTAAGTAATAGTGATAAAGAACTAAATAAAATAGTAAAAAAATACTATACAAAATGGAAATTAACAAAATATGTAAGTGAGTATAATAAAGCATATTTAAATTATTATTTAGATAAGAATAATTTAAATGCCAAAACAAAAGCTTCATTAATTTCTAAAAACTATGTATATGGATATGTAGAAAATAGTCCATATGAAGTTAAAGTTAATGGAAAAGTTGCTGGTATAGCAGGAGAATATATTGATAGAGTATCTCGTCTTACAGATATTACATTTAAATATAAAAAATATAAAGATACGAAAGCTTTAGAAAAAGCAATATCTAAAGGTGAAATAGATATTTACTTTGATTATTATAATTTTAATAACAAAAAATATTTATCAACACTATCAACATTTGTAGAAAAATATGTAGTTTTAGGACGTGAAGAAGATTCACACATAGTTAACTCATTTGAAAGTTTAAAAGGCCAAAAAGTAGCTATGTTAAAGGGAGATTCACTATATAATTATTTTGCAAATAATTCAAGAGCAGACATTACTACATATAAGGATATAGATGATTTAGTAAGAAATGCTGGTAATAAATTAATAGTAGTAGATAGAGAAATATATAGTAATTATCAAACAAAGAAATTTAAAAAATTAAAATTATTATATGTAGATACTATGATGAATGACTACAAGTTCATGGTAAAGAAAGATAATAAAGCATTCTATGATTTATTTAATTATATAATTAATACTAATTCTTATTACAATTATAGAAATAGTGGTATAAAGAATTTACATGCTTCAATATTAGAAAACTCAACATTTGAACAAGTATATACAATAGTATTAACAATAATATTCGTACCATTAATTATACTAGGAATAATGTATTTAATTATTAAGAAGAAAAAACAAATTAAGAAAGTAAAAACTACTGATCGTCACAAATATACAGATATGCTTACTTCTCTAAAAAATAGAAATTATTTAAATGCAAAAATGCCAGAATGGGAAGAATCAAAAGTATATCCACAATCAATAGTTATGGTTGACTTAAATAATGTTAAATATGTTAATGATAATTATGGACATGAACAAGGTGATAATTTAATTATCAAAGCAGCAGGTGTTTTAGTAAATACCCAATTAGAAAACAGTGAAATAATTCGTACAGATGGTAATGAATTCTTAATATACTTAGTAGGTTACAGTGAAAGACAAATTGCAACTTATACTAAAAAGTTATCAAAAGAAATGAAAAATTTACCATATGAATTTGGAGCTGCAATTGGATTCAGTATGATAACTGATGATATTAAAACATTAGACGATGCAATTAATGAAGCAACATTAGAAATGATAACAGCTAAAGAAGAATTTAAATAAAAGGGTGATAAAGAATGGAGCAGTTGACAGGATTTATAAAAAAAGTTGTTAAGATAATAGCAAAGCCTGAGATGAGGATTTTACCTGGTCAACTAGCTTTTTTCTTTGTCTTATCATTAATTCCTTTAGTAGCATTACTAGGAGCGATTGCATCAAAATTTTCTATATCAATAGCTGAAATACAAGATATGATGTATACAGCATTACCAACATCAATATATGATATATTAACAATGGTAATAACAAAGAATACACTTAATTTTAATATAATTGTATTCTTTATATCAGCATTTATATTGGCATCAAATGGTACACATTCAATGATAATCACATCAAATGAAATATATAAAATCGAATCAAGAAACTATATAAAAAGAAGATTAAAGGCTATAGGAATGACATTTATATTAGTTGGAGTATTATTCTTTATTATATTAATTCCAATCTTTGGAGATAGTATTTTTAATACACTAAAACTACATTCAGATAATGAAGTATTAGTAAATATAGTTTATACACTATATCAAATATTAAAATATCCAGTATCTGTATTAGTAATATATTTAAATATAAAAGTATTATATATATTAGCTCCAGATAAAAAAATAAAATCAACAACCACTACAAAAGGAGCATTATTCACAACAATTAGTTGGATAATATCAACTGAAATATATGCATTTTATGTAGGAAGATTGGCTAGATATGATTTATTCTATGGAAGTATTTCTAATATAATTATTTTATTACTATGGATATATATATTATCATATATCTTTGTATTAGGTATGGCTTTTAATGCTGGTATGACTAGAGAAGAAGATATTGAAAGAACAGGGGTTATTAATAAATAGTCCTTTCTTTTTTAGTAATAAATTGAAAACAATAGTTATATTTGCTATAATATAATAAGCGAGGTTACAGATATGAAAAGTGTAAAAATGAAATTAATAAAACTTAAAAATAAGACTATTAAATTTTCAAAGAAAGTAGTTAAAGAACACTTAATTAGAGAATATTATAAGAAAAATGTACTGTTCTGTACTTTTGTATTAACGTGTATAGTTAACTCAACACTACTTAGATTCTTTTGTATGCATACAATGGAAAACTATTTATCAATAAAACCAATAATAGCGGATTTGATGATAGTAACTTTTGTAGGATCCTTTGGATATTTAATAAAACCTAAAAATAGATTTACATATTACTTAATAGCTGAGATATTCTTTACTGCTATATGTATGATAAATTCTGTATATTATACTTTTTATACATCTTTTGCATCAGTATCAATGCTATCACTTACACAATATATTGGAGAAGTAGGAGATGCCGTAGTAGAAAATGTTATTCAATTAAAAGACTTAATATATTTAATTGGACCAATTACTTTAATAGCTGTTAATACTAAATTAAAAAGAATAAATTATTATAAAAAAGTAGAACCAAAAGCAGAAAGAAAGAAAAGAACAATAAGAACTTTATCAGCTAGTGGAATAATAGCTTTACTTTTTATAGTAACACTTAATTCTCTAGATGTAACAAGATTTATAAAACAATGGAATAGGGAGTACATAGTAATGAGATTTGGTATATATATTTACCAAGCAAATGACTTAGTTACTTCACTTCAACCTAAAATAAATGCTTTATTTGGATATGACCAAGCTAATAAAAAGTTTATTGAATATTTTAGTGAAAAAGAAGAACCTAGTAAAAATGAATATAGTAATATATTTGAAGGTAAAAATGTAGTTGTAATCCATGGTGAGAGCATGCAAACTAATGTCATAGGATTAAAATTTAATGGACAAGAAGTAACACCTAATTTAAATAGATTAGCTAGTGAAGGAATGTATTTTTCAAACTTTTATTCACAAGTTAGTGTAGGAACAAGTAGTGATACAGAATTAACATTCACAACATCACTAATGCCAACTCAAAGTGGAACAGCATTTGTATCATATTCAGATAGAACGTATAATTCAATTCCAAAAGAAATGAAGAAAAAAGGATATTACGTATATAGTATGCACGCAAATAATGCTGATTTCTGGAATAGACGTGCTATGCATGAAAGTTTAGGATATGATAGATTCTATAGTAAAGTAGATTACAATGTAACAAAAGAAAATACAATAGGATTAGGACTAAGCGACAAAGAATTCTTTAAACAATCCATTTCTAAAATAGAAAAAGAAAGCAAAGAACATGATAAGTGGTATAGTTTACTAATAATGTTAACTAATCATACACCATTCTCTGAAACAGAAAAATATGGTGAATTTGATGTATCAATAAAAGAAAAAGTTACAAAAGAAGATGGTGTGGTAGAAGAAGTAACATATCCATATATGGAAAATACTAAACTAGGTAATTACTTCAAATCTATACACTACGCAGATAGTGCCCTAGGAGAATTTATAGATAATCTTGATAAAAAGGGATTATTAGATAATACAGTATTCATTCTATACGGAGATCATGATGCTAGACTTCCAAAGAAAGATTATAATAGATTATATAATTATGACAAAGAACATGATAAAGTACTAGATAGTACAGATCCTAATTATAAAGAATATGATTCATATCAATATGAATTAGGTAGAAAAGTCCCATTTATTATTTGGACAAAAGATATGAAAGGGACTGATCTAAATAAAGAAAACACTAATGTAATGGGTATGTACGATGTAATGCCAACATTAGGTAATATGTTTGGATTCTATAATAAATATGGATTAGGACATGATATATTTAGCATTAAAGATAAAAATATAGTAGTATTTCCTAATGGCAATTGGGTAACTAATGATGTATACTATAATAGCCAAAAAGGAGAATATTTATCACTAAATGGAAAAGCCATTAGTGAAGCTGATATTAAGAAAAACAATGAGTATTCAACAAAACTACTAGATGTTTCAAATCAAATAATAGTATTCAACTTATTAAAACAAGATGAAGATGAAAATAAAGTAATAGAAACACAGGAAAAGGTGAAATAGTATGAAAAAAAGGAAACTTAAGAAAAATGTTATATTTATATTAATCACTATAATATTAGTAGCGGGAATTTACTCATCATATAAACTATTCTTTGATACAAATGAAGTAAAAGAAGTAAAAATTCTTCATAAAATAAAAGAATATGGATATGAATTAAAAGATTCTAAAAGTGCTAGATATAAAAAGATGTTCTATGAACTAGAAAAAATATTAAAGAAAAGCACTGTAGATGAAAAAGCATATGTAAAGAAAATAACAAATATGTTTATATATGACTTTTATACATTAGATAATAAAACTGCCAAGACTGATGTAGGTGGTACTGATTTTATCTATAAAGAAATACTAGGAAACTTCTTAGAAAATGCAGAAAATACCTTCTATAAATATGTAGAAAGTAATATTTATAATCAAAGAAAACAAAAATTACCTAGTGTAGATAAAATAAAAATTAGTAGCGTTAAAACAGAAGAATTTAAGTATGGTGATAAAACAGATGAAGAAGCATACATTGTAAATGTATCTTGGAACTATACTGATTCTAAATATGATGATTATCAAAAAGAAGCTACATTAGTATTTATCCATAATGGAAAAAGATTAGATTTAGTAGAATTAAAATAGTAGGTTAAATCCTACTTTTTTTTATGAAAATAGTGTATAATATATGTTGGAGTGATAGTATGAATATATATGGATTAACTTATGAGGACTTAGAAAATTTATTTTTAGAAATTGGTTCTAAAAAATTTCATGGTAACCAATTATTTTCGTGGTTATATGAAAAAAGAATTCAGTCTTATGACGAAGTTACAAATATTAAAAAAGAATTAATAAGTGAAGTTAGTAATAAATATAGTATTGATAGATTAAAAATAGTTAGTGTAGAAAAAGATATTGATGTATGTAAATACTTATTTGAACTTAGTGATGGTGAACATATAGAAGCAGTATTAATGAGACATGACTATGGAAATAGTGTTTGTGTTTCTAGTCAAGTTGGATGTAATATGGGATGTAGATTCTGTGAATCTGGTCGTAGAAAGAAAGTACGTAATCTAGAAACTTATGAAATGGTTTTACAAATACTAGAAATTGAAGAAGAACTTGGAGAAAGAATTAGTCACGTAGTAGTAATGGGTATTGGTGAACCATTTGATAATTATGATAACTTAATTAAATTCTTTAAAATAATTAACCATCCAAAAGGTTTAGCTATAGGAGCACGTCATATAACAGTATCAACTTGTGGGGTAGTTCCAAAAATTAAAGAATTTAGTGAACTTGATATGCAAGTAAATCTTGCGATAAGCTTACATGCTCCTAATAATGAGATTAGAAATAATCTAATGCCTATAAATAAAGCATATCCTCTAGAAGTATTAATACCTTGTTTAAAAGAATATATAAAAAAGACTAATCGACGCCTTACTTTTGAATATATTCTATTAAAAGATATAAATGATACAGTAGAATGTGCGGAAGAACTATCTAAGCTAGTAAAGGGTATGAATTGTTATATTAACTTAATACCTTATAATGAAACAAATAATTTAAATTTTATGAGAAGTAATACTGTTCAAATTATGCGTTTTTATGATATACTAAAGAAAAATAGGGTAAATGTAACAATCAGACGTGAATTTGGTAGCAAAATTAGTGCTGCTTGTGGACAACTTAGAAGTAAGAAGGAGGGCGTATGAAATCTTTTTATTTAACAGATGCTGGTAAAGTTAGAGATCATAACGAAGATAGTGTAATAATATTAAAAAATAGTAATAATGATTACTTAATGGCAATAGCTGATGGAATGGGAGGACACTCTGCAGGAGAAGTTGCTTCATCTATTGCGATTAGTTATTTAGGCAATCATTTTAAAGAAACTTTTTTAAATATGAGTAAAGTTGATGCAGTTAACTGGATAAGAGATGCAGTTAGTGAGATTAATACGCTTATTTTTCAACATGAAAAAACACATCCTGAAAGTAAAGGAATGGGTACAACTTTAGTAATGGCTATACTTACTAATGATTATTTATTATTTGGAAATGTTGGTGACTCAAGTGGTTTTGTTATGAAAGATAATAAACTACATAAAGTTACTTATGATCATACACTTGTTAACTTACTTGTTAGTGCTGGTGAATTAACTAAAGAAGAAGCCAGCAATCATCCTAAGAAAAATGTTTTAATGAAAGCATTAGGTGCTGCATTAGAAGTAGATGTAGATGTATTTGATTGTGATATGGATGTTACAGAAATTTTATTATCTAGTGATGGACTTACTAATATGTTAGAAAAAGAACAAATAGAAAAGGTCTTACTAGGTAGTGGTGATATTGAAGATAAGGTTATTAAACTTATTGGAAAAGCAAATAACAGGGGTGGAACTGACAATATTTCGGTTGCTTATTTAATTCGTCAAGAAGAAGGTGACAGAAAATGATAACAAAGGGGCAAAAAATTAATGATCGTTATGAAATAATCAGAGCTATAGGTGAAGGTGGAATGGCTAACGTTTACCTTGGTTATGACACTATCTTAGATCGTAATGTGGCTATAAAGATATTAAGAGGGGACTTATCTAATGATGAAAAATTTGTTAGACGTTTTCAAAGAGAAGCCTTATCAGCATCTTCATTAGCACATCCTAATATTGTTGAAATGTATGATGTAGGTGAAGATGATGATGTATATTACATAGTAATGGAATATGTCGACGGAAAAACACTAAAACAATTATTAAAAAGACGTGGTAGCTTAACTTTATCAGAAGCAATAGATATCATGTTACAACTTACTGATGGAATGGCACATGCTCATGACTCGTATATAATACATAGAGATTTAAAACCTCAAAATATTATGATCAAAGATGATGGACAAATAAAAATAACTGATTTTGGTATCGCAATGGCATTAAACGCAACACAACTTACTCAAACAAATTCAGTTATGGGATCAGTTCATTATTTACCACCAGAACAAGCTAGTGGAAAAGGATCAACAATAAAAAGTGATATATACTCAATGGGAATCATATTTTATGAACTTTTAACAGGAAGTCTTCCATTTAGAGGAGATAATGCAGTAGAAATAGCTCTAAAGCATATGAAAGATCCACTTCCTAGTGTTAGAGATGATAATCCATCAATACCACAAAGTATTGAAAATATCATATTAAAGGCAACTGCTAAAAACCCTAAAAATAGATATGATGATGCCAGAAGTATGCACGATGACTTACTTACAGCCCTAGATGACGAAAGAATGAATGAAGAACCAGTAAAATATAAATATCCAGAACATGAAAATGATAATACAAAAAAACTTAAAAAAGTAGAAGATCTTGAAGAACCAGAAGAAACTGAAGATACAGAAGAAATTGTTACAAAAGTAGAAGAAGACGATGATAAAAGTAAGAAAAAAATAATTATAATATTATCAATTATATTTGGAGTGTTACTTCTAATATTAATGATTATCTTTTTCGTAGTACCAGCAATTGCTAATAAAAAAGCAGTAACAGTACCTGATTGTAAGAAACTAGAAGTAGGAACTTGTGAGAAAAAATTACAAGCTCTTGGATTAGAAGTAAATACAAAAATAAAAACAGTATCATCATCAAATGTTAAAAAAGGACGCGTAGTTAAAACTGATCCAGAAAAAGGACGTAGTGTCAAAAAAGGTACTAAAGTAACAATCTATAAATCAAGTGGAAATAAAACATATGAATTAGATGATTACACTGGAAAAAATTATATTGAAGTACAAACAATCTTAGAAACAAAATATGGTTTAATAGTAGAAGTTGAAAAGAAAGAACCAACTGATGCAAGTAAAGAATATGATGATCAAGAAATTATAGGACAAAGTTTAGCTAAAGGATCAAAAGTAGAAAAGGGTGATTCTATTATCCTATATATAGCTAATGTTGTTGATAAATTCCCAGATATGCAAGGAGAAGGATGGAGTATTGATGATGCAGAAGCATTTTGTAGTAAATATGGATTAACAATCAGTACTACATATCAAGAAACTACTGCGTATGAAGAAGGAAAAGTAATTTCTCAATCACGTGCTGCAGGAAGTCCAATAGTAAAAGGAACTACACTAAATGTAGTCATTGCTAAGAAACCTGTAGAAAAGAAAGATAATAAAAAAACAACTACAGATGAAGATGATAAAGACAAAAAAGAAACAGAAGAAGAACCAGAAAGTAACTAATTAATAAATTAAGGGGGCTTTATGCAAGGACAAATAATAAAAATAAATAGTGATTTACACTTTGTTAGTTTTGAAGGAGAAGTTTATCCTTGTAAATGTAGAGGACTTTTTAGAAAAGAACATATTACTCCATTAGTAGGGGATTATGTTCTTTTCGATAAAGATAAAAAACTAATAGAAAAAGTATGTCCTAGAAAAAATGAATTCAAAAGACCAAAAGTTAGTAATATAGATCAAGCTTTTCTAATTACAAGCTTAGTAAATCCTAATTTTTCTCTAAACTTATTAGATAAGTTAATAGTGTTAATGGAATTACACAATGTAGAACCAATAATATGTATTACAAAAGAGGATTTAATGAATGAACAAGAATTAAAAGATATTAGAGAAATTCTTAAATATTATGAAAAAATTGGTTATAAAGTAGTTTCTAATCAAGATCTAGATAGTATAAAGAAATTACTATATAAAAAGACAAGTGTATTCACAGGACAAACAGGAGCAGGTAAAAGTACACTATTAAATAAATTAAATCCTAATTGGAATTTAGAAACAGGAGAAGTATCTCTTGCTCTAGGCAGAGGAAAACATACTACAAGAGTAGTAGAAATGTTTGAATTATTTGATGGTAAAGTAATGGATACTCCAGGATTTTCTGCCTTAGATTTCATGGGATATACAAATGAAGAAATTAGAGATAGTTTCATAGAATTTAAAAAATATCCATGTCCTTTTAAAGATTGTCTTCATACAAAAGAAGAAGAATGTTTAGTAAAAAAGGCAGTAAATGATAATAATATATTAGAGAGTAGATATATAAATTATTTAAATTTCATAAAAAAGGATGTGAGATAATGTTAGTAAGTGCATCATTTTTAAGTAGTAATAATCCACCAGAAGATTTAAAAAAACTAAATGAAACAGATGTAGACTATATTCATGTTGATATAATGGATGGTAAGTTTGTTAAGAATAAAACTATGCCATTTAGTGAAATGAAAAACATATACAAGTTTACAGACAAAAGATTAGATGTTCATTTAATGGTAGAACAACCTGAAAAATATATTCCACTATATGCAGAACTAAATACAGAATACATTACATTTCATTTAGAAACAGAGGATAATATAGAAGAAAATATAAATTTAATAAAAAAATATGGAATAAAAGCAGGTTTAGCAATTAAACCTAATACTGAAGTAAAGGAATTATTACCATATTTACCATTACTAGATTTAATTTTAGTAATGAGTGTAGAACCAGGAATGGGTGGACAAAAATTTATAGAAGAAACAACTAAGAAACTAGAAGAATTAAGAGAACTATTAAAAGAATACAATATAGACGCCGTTATAAATGTAGATGGTGGAATCAATTCAGAAACTAAAAGTAAATGTAATTTATCAGATATAATCGTTGCAGGTAGTTACATAGTAAATGCAGATAATTTTCAAGAAAGAATTGATAGTTTAAGATAAAAAATGGGAGTGGTTAATGTGAAAGAAGACAACAAGGATGCAGTTGTAAATGCAAACGAAACTGAAGTAGAAAAAGATCTAATTACATCAGAAGATGTAAAAAAAGCTATAAGTGGTGACGAACAAGCCTTAATAGAACAATTAGAGCGTGCTAAACAAGTAGCTTTGGAACAATTAGAAGCAAGTAAAAAAGGTATTCAAGTTACTGGGCAAGATGCCACTCTAAAAACTCGAGAAGAATTAGAACGAGAAGTGGCCCTAAGAGAAAAAGAATTAGAAGTAGCTATGATAAATGCTGGATTAACTACAGAACAAAAGATAATCACAGATAATAATATTCCACAAGATAAAGATTTAGAAATAGCTAAACTAAATGCACAGTTAACAATGAACCAAGATATAACTCCAGATAAACTAGCGGAAGAAGAAAGAAAAAGAAAAGCCGAAGAAGCAGAACTTGATATAAAATCACGAGTAGAACCTATTGATACAACAAGAAATTTATATATAAATGATGTAAAGGCAAAAAAAGAAAGTGCGGCCGAGTTAAAAAAGAGAAAACAAGAAGAAGCACTTGCTAAAAAGAAACAAAAAGAACAAGAAGCATTAGCAGCAAAACAGAAGAAAGAACAAGAAATTTTAGCTAAAAAACAACAAAAAGAACAAAGAGCATTAGCCAAACAAAAAGCTAAAGAAGAACGTAGAGCTAATAGTAATTTCAAATATATAATGACAATACTTTTATTCATAGGTTTATTTACTATGGTATATTACTTACCAGATATCAGTAGTTACATGTCTGCATATCAACAAAATAAAGCTAACCAAACTAATGAAATAATAAAAACAGGGAATCTTACTTGTAAATTAACAAAATCTAATAAAAAGTATGATTTAGAATATAAAAGTATCTTTGCATTTACTGATAGTAAGTTAACCAAATTAACATATATGGCTAAAACTAAAGGTGATACATCATTAGACTATGAAGAATTAACTCAAATGAATGAAAAGTGTGAACTTCTAAAGGATCAAACAAAATTGTTAAATGGAATAACTGTAAAATGTAGTCTAAGTAATGGAGTAAATACTAATATTCAAGAATTAGACTATGCAAACATAGATGAAGAAAAAGTGACTACTAGCTACATAGAAGCAGGTGGAACATATCCAAATTACAAATATGAAGATAATATTGATAAAATAGAAAAGGAAATGAACGCTGCTGGTTATACGTGTGAGCGTACAAGGTAGGTGTTTTATGAATAATGATATAGAAGAAATAGAATTACTAGATGATTATAACGAACAAAAACCAGAAAAAGAAATAAAACCAAATAATCAAAATAATAATCCTAAATATTTTATGGTTATTATAATATTTGGAATAGTACTAGCTTCGACTATATTTTTACCAGAAATAAGTAATTTTATAAAAGAAAAAACTAATAATTCACAATTAACTGAAGAAAAAATAACTTCAGGAACTCTAATATGTAAATTAGATAAAAGTAATGAAAAATTTGATTATTCATACTTAAGTGAATTTTCGTTTGAAAATAGTAAACTATTAACTTTTAGTTATACAACTACTACAACAGGGGATAAGAAAGATTTATATGACTTAAAAGAAAAGTGTGAACTATTAAAAAGTAGTACTAAAGAGTTATCTGGAATTAATATAGATTGTAATCTAGGTAAAAAAGATTTTATTGAAAGACAATTATTCACATATATCTCAATTGATGAGAAAGAGTTAAGTGCCGCATATAGTGAAGCTGGAGGGATTTATCCAAATTTCTCTAAGAATGAAAATATAGATGACATAGAAAGAAATATGAATGCTAGTAATTATAAGTGTTCTAGAGAAAAATAAAATGTAAATTTACAAATATAAAAAAAGATATTTACGTAAAAACTAAGTAAACTCTTTGTAAATATGATATGATATTATTTACAAGGAGTTTTTATATGAAATATTTTATTTATGTATTAAATTGTTTATTAGTTGTGCTTATACCAACAACATTTATATTAAAACCTACTGATTACAAAAATGAAAATAATATCATAAAAACAGAAGTAAAAGTAAAAAAACTACAAAGTGGTTTACTAGTTAAAGAAACAAAAACAGAAGAACCAAAAAAAGAAAAACAAAACTCTAAAGTAGAAGAAAAAGAAGCTATAAAAGAAGAAAAAGAAACTCCAACTATTGAAAAAGAAATAAAAGAAGAAAAAGAAGTAAAGAAAGAGCAGCCTATAAAAGTAGAAAAAGAACAAAAGAAAGTTACAACTCAACAACCTAAAGTAACTACAGATGTACTAGAAACAAGAATAGGTAAAATGAGCGGATACGGTGCTAACTGCAAAGGATGTAGTGGATACCTAGCAAGTGGTAAATACGTAGGAGATGGAGACATATATTATAATGATTCAAAATACGGACGTATTAGAATAGTCGCAGGAGATAAAATATATAAATTTGGAACAATAGTAAGAATAAAAAATTCACGTGCAGGAGATAATATTATCGCAATTGTCTTAGATCGTGGTGGTTCTATTGGACTAGATAAAAAGTTTATGTTCGATTTATTATATAAAACAGAAAATGATGCTCTAAAAGATGAAGTATCATATAATACAACATTTGAAATATTAAGATATGGATATTAAACATATCTTTTTTTATTATTCTATGATATAATATGCAGAAACGAATATTGCTAGGAGGTAAAGCCATGAGTATTGATGAACTATTTTCTAAGTTAGGATATAAAAAAGAAGAATATACACTAGTAAAAGACTATTATAAAAGAATGGGCCTTAAAGAAGAAACTTTATATGGAAAAGTAAGTGATACATATCCATTCTTACTAAAAATAGGATGTAGTAAAAAAGAAATAATAAAAATGTCTACTAGCTTTGCAGCAATTTATAGTTATAACGTTGATAATCTAAGTCAAAAATTAATTGATCTAGAGGAACTTGGATATACAAAAAAAGAAGTAATTAAAATTATTAAAGAGGAACCACAAGTATTTGGATATAGTATTAATAAAATAAAAAGAAAACTAAATTCTCTAGAAGAAATAGGTTATGAAAGAAAAAACGTATTAAAAATAACATATACAACTCCAGTAATTTTTAGTTATGATAGTCAAAGTATAAAAAATAAAATAGATGATTTAATGGAGTTAGGATATAAGAAAAAAGATGTGCTAAAAATGACAAAAGCTTTTCCTAAATTATATAATTTAAGCATTGAATATATAAAACAACGAATAAAAGATATGATACTATTAGGATATACTAAAGAAGAAATAATTAATATGACAATAGATATGCCCACAATATATGGATATGGTATAGACAATATTACAGGTACACTAGAAAAACTTGAAGAGTTGAATTATACCAAAGAAGAAGTTTTAAACATGACAAAAAACTTCCCGGCTATATTTGGTTATAGTGCTGAAAATTTAAAACAAAAAATAGAATTTTATGATTATATAGATCTTCATGAAATAATTGCAAATGAATCATTTCACTTAATGCAAAGTGCTCCAGTTAGTTATGCTAGATATAAATTTTATAATGAAGAAGAAGGAATAAGTATTGATATAAATAATTATGGTAAATTATTTGTTAATAATAAATACTTTGAAAAACATAGTAAAATAACTAAAAGAGAACTATTAGAAAAATATAAATTCGAAACATATTTAGAAGAAAAAAATAAAGTAAACGTAAAGAAAAAGATTTAAAACATCTTTTTCTTTTTTTAAAAAAATATGTATGATAAAATAGAAAAGAAGGTCAAGAAAAGAGGTATACATAATGAATGAAATGATTATAAAAAATATAAGTGAAGACTTAAATATAACAACTAAACAAGTCACAACAGTACTTAGTATGTTAGAAGAAGGGAATACTATTCCTTTTATTGCTAGATATAGAAAAGAAGCAACAGGTGCTTTAGATGAAGAAGTTATAAGAAAAATAAATGAAGTCTATGAATATCAAAATAATCTATTAAAAAGAAAAGAAGATGTAATAAGATTAATAGACGAAAAAGGTATGTTAACAGAAGAGTTAAAACAAAATATTTTAAACTGTACTAAATTAGTAGAAGTAGAAGATTTATATAGACCGTATAAAGAAAAGAAAAAAACAAAAGCAACAGAAGCGATTGCTAAAGGATTAGAACCACTTGCTAAAATGATAATGTCATATCCAACTAGTGGTAGTATTGAAGATTTATGCAAAAAGTTTATTAATGATAAAGTAAAAACTACAGAAGAAGCAGTAGAAGGAGCATCTTATATTATTGCAGAATGGATTAGTGATAATGCTGCATATAGAAAATATATTAGAAGTTTTATTTATAAAAATGGTGTATTAATAACTAAGAAAAAGAAAGATGCCGTAGATGAAAAATCAACATATGAAATGTATTATGAATATAGTGAAGCTGTTAAATATATAAAACCTCATCGTATCATGGCTATTAATAGAGCTGAAAAAGAAAAAATACTTACAGTATCAATAGATTATAATAAAGAAGATTTAGAAACATTCTTAGAAAAGAAACTTATTAAAAATGATAAATCATATGTTGTTGATATAGTAAAAAACAGTATTAAAGATTCATTAAAAAGATTAATACTTCCAAGTGTAGAACGTGAAATAAGAAGTGAATTAAAAGATAAAGCAGAAGATGTTTCTATTGAAAACTTCTCTAACAATGTAGAACATTTATTATTAACACCACCAATAAAAGAAAAAGTAGTATTAGGATATGATCCTGCATTTAGAACAGGATGTAAATTAGCTGTGCTAGATAAAACAGGTAAACCTTTAGAAATAGCCGTTATATATCCAACAGAACCACATAATAAAATAGAAGAATCTAAGAAGAAAGTATTAGAACTTATAGATAAATATAATATAGATATTATAGCTATTGGTAATGGTACTGCTTCACGTGAATCAGAAGCATTTATTGCTGATACAATCAAGGAAGCAAAAAGAAAAGTAGAGTATGTAATAGTAAGTGAAGCAGGAGCATCAGTATACTCTGCTAGTAAATTAGCAATTGAAGAGTTCCCTGATTTAACTGTCGAAAAAAGAAGTGCTATAAGTATAGGAAGAAGACTACAAGATGCTCTATCAGAACTTGTTAAAATAGATCCAAAAAGTATTGGAGTAGGTTTATACCAACATGATGTTGCTCCTAAGAAGTTAGATGAATCATTAAATTTCGTAGTAGAAAAATCAGTTAACTCTGTAGGAGTAAATATTAATACCGCATCACGTTCATTACTTACATATGTATCAGGTCTTACTAAAAAAGCAATTGATGAAATATTATCTACCAGAGATAAATTTGGAAAATTTGTAAGTAGAGAAGAAATTAAAAAATTAAAAGGAATGACTCCAAAAGTATATGAACAATCAATTGGTTTCATGAGAATAGTAGATGGAACAAATCCACTTGATAAAACATCTATTCATCCAGAAAGTTATGATGCTACAATAAAATTATTAGAAAGCCTAAACTTTACAGTAAATGATATTGGAACTGATAATCTGAAAAAATCACTTAATATTGATATAGATGAATACAGTAAAAAACTAGATATAGATAAATACACACTAGAAGATATAATAAAATCTTTATCATCACCAGAAAGAGATCCTAGAGATGAATTAGATAAACCAATATTAAAAAGTGATATCTTACATATAGAAGATTTACATATTGGAGATAAATTACAAGGAACAGTTAGAAATGTAGTTGACTTTGGACTATTTATTGATGTTGGATTACATGATGATGGCCTAGCTCATATATCAAAATTATCTAATGAATATATAAAGCATCCAGGAGACCTATTTAGTGTAGGAGATATAGTAGATTGTTATGTTGAAAATATAGATTTAAAGAAACAAAAATTAAGTCTTTCATTACTAGAAAAATAGAATCAAATAAATTCTATTTTTTTAGTCACTAATCCCGAGTTTATATTGTCTTTTTTGTAAAAATATTATAAAATGTATATAATGATAAGGAGTGTAGTTATGCATTTGATTAGAAGTAAAAAACTAAGTCTTGTATTATTATTGATCGTCGCAGTACTATCAGTTTTTTTTGCTAATAAATTAAATAATAAAGATAAAATTGATGTTATTCTATCAAGTACAAACTATTCATACTTACCAAAAGAAGCAAAGAATTATATAAAAGATGTATATAACAAAACTGGAAAAGTAATACTTACAGAAAAAAACAAAGAAACAAATAAATTATATTTGAATCCTAAATATGTAAAATATTTAACAGCAACTAAAGAAGAAAAAAAAGAATATGATGAAGTACCAAACGCAATGGTAGTGGATTATTCAAATAATCAAAAATATGTAGCTAATAGTGAAGTTCCTAATAGATATGATTTAAGAGCTGTAAATAGTAAAAACTATGTAACACCTGTAAGAAATCAAGGTAATTTAGGAATATGCTGGGCTTTTGCAACTGCAGGTATAACAGAATCACATCTATTAAAAACACAAGATGTTTCATATTCTGATAATTCAAAATTAATTTCAGAAAGACAATTGGATTATATTACTTCAAAGAATGGATTAATCGATTATGGTAGTGAATACCAATCTTTTGTTGATAGATCACTAGGTGGAGGAGGAAACTTCTATATTTCTACTATTGCTCTTGCTAATGGAGTATCGTTATTTGATTATAATAATTTTAAAGCATATAATGATACAGATTTAAGCAGAATGGAACTTAAAGATGTAATAAGATACGATAAGTCATTATATGAAGTTGATTCAACAATTAATTTTCCAATACTAAATCTTAGAAAATCAACTTCAGAACTTACATCATCACAAGAAAATCTTAGAAATAATTATCTACAGGCAGTAAAAGAAGAAATTATGGAAAATGGGGCTGCATATGTATCTACATATATGGATTCAACATGTCAACATTATGATTATGATGCAGCAAATGTTGTTATAGATAATTATGAATGTACTGAAAGTGGATCACATGCCATGCAAATAATTGGTTGGGATGACGATATGGAATATTCATATTGTGCAGATAACAAACAACATAAAAGTTCTACTAATAATTGTAGAAATGTAATATCTGGAAAAGGTGTATGGATTTTAAAAAACTCTTGGGGATCTTCTACACCATATCCATACTTAGCTTATGACTCTAAAAATACATCAATTCACTTTATCGACAGCATGCAAAGTAGTAGTAATAAAGTTTGGGATAACAATTACATATTAGGTGATGGAGACGAAATTCTAACAACAAATACATATGAGTTAAAAGATTCTAAATTAAGAGGTAATGAAACACTAAATAAAGTTAAATTTATAGCAGAAGTTGCAAACGCAAACTATACTGTAAAAGTATATGATAAAAATACACTTCTTAAATCATTTGTTGTTAGTTCAGAATTACCAGGACTTATAACTTTGAATGTAACAAGTGATGTTACTCTTACTAAAGATAGTAAAATAACTATATCAAGTGAAGATGAATTTATTGATAAGGTTAGTATATTTACATCTAATGAAGATGAAGCACCTTTTATTGATTTAGAAAAGTATGCAGATACTAAATTTTTTAGTGGAAAAACTAGATTATACTCTGAAACTAAAAATATTCCTTCAGGATCAACAATTACATATAGATTATATTCGAATAATCAAAATGTAAGTGATAAAATAACTTATACAAACAACGTAGTAGCGGAAAATAATATTAATACATTGATTAATTTCTCTTCTGATTTAGAAGTGGGTAAATATAGATTAGTCGTAGTATATAATTCGACTGTAATAAACTACATTGATGTTTATATTACAGATATGGTTGGTTCCGGAACAGAAGATGATCCATATATAATTACAAATAATACCCAATTATATGAAATTAGAAATGATTTGAATGCATATTATGAACTTGGTAATGATCTTGATCTAACAAAGGACACTCATGATGGAGGGAGACTTTCCGGTAAATCAGATATATGTCCAGAAGGTTTTGGTTGGGAAGCTATTAATAATTTCCAAGGTAGCTTTGATGGTAAAGGTCATACAATAAAAGGTTTATATCAAAAAAATTATGTAATATGCAATAATGACAATGAACCTTTATATTCATGGTCTAATACTGGAAATGGCTTATTTGGTTCTGCTTCAAAGAATACTACAATTAAGAATTTAGTTTTAGAAGATTTTGATATTACTTGCTATGGAGGAACTTGTTCAGCACTATTATCAAAATATGAGAATGAATATGCAGATAAAACTGCTTATAATGCAGTATTTAAAAATATAGCCATTAAAAATAGTAAAATTAGGGGACCACAAGAACCTAACAATACACTTAGTGAATCTACATATGGTGGTGGATTATTTGGAAGCATGCTGTCAGAAAATGGTTCAATTGAAGTTTCTAATATATATATAGATATGAAAATAGATGGAACAAGACTATCTGCAGCAGGACCATTACTTACATATATTCAAGGTAAAAATACTAGTATTAAAAACATTCATTTAACAGGTGACTTAAAAGCTGGGACTAACTATAATGAAAAAAGTGGTTTCATAGCATCTGTATTTGCTTATAATAACACAGTTATAAAAAATATATTATCAACAGTTACTGCAACAGGTGTAAATACAAACTTATTTACTGGTGTATGGGGAGAAAACTTCCAATTAGATAGTGTTAACATGATTGGTTCTACAAGTCTACCATTATGTAGAAATGATAACTGTTCAAATGGTACTAATATAAATATTTATGAACAAAATAATCTTAATAAACTATTAAATAGACAACTTTATAATTCTTGGGAGAATTTTGATAATAATTGGATAATAAGAACAGTTGATGGAGTACCAAGAATACCAGTATTAAAATTTATGGACTTTGATTATACGACTATTCCAGATATAACTTTACACCAAGAATTAAATAAGAAAGTAAAAATATATGATTATATAACACCTAATATTGAAACAGCAAAGAAAATAAGTTTTAAATCAAATAATGAAAATATAGTTAAAATATCAGAAGATGGAACACTAATTCCAAAGTCAAGTGGTAATACTACAATACATATTGAAAGTCTATATGATGGATACATAAAAAACGTTCCAATAAGTATAGACTATACTCCACATTATACTGTAAACTATGATCCTAACAATGGAGAAGGAGAAAAATATAGCGTAGAAGTACTTATAGGTGCTAACCACTCAATTGAAAATAATACATTTAATAGAGACAATTATGAATTTGTAGGCTGGAATACAAAAGCAGATGGTACTGGAACATCATATAATGAATCAGATATATTAAATGGTTTAGATGATAAACAAAATATTACTTTATATGCACAATGGCTTGGAGAAAAACGCGTTATTACATTTGATCCAGCAGGTGGTAATATGACACCTATAACTAAAGAAGTAAGATATGGAGAAACATATGGAGAATTACCGCTTCCTACAAGAGATAATTATGCATTTAATTATTGGAAAGTTGGTATTGTACCTGTAGATTCTAATTCAGAAATAATTGGTTATAATCTTGTGGCTGATTGGATAGAAAATGCATATACAATAATGTATCATCCACTAGGAGGAACTCTAAAAAATCCTTCATCAACTGATGAATATACAATGTTATCAAATAGAATGGTTATAACATATGCAAACTTTAATGAAGATAAACAAATAGTTGGTTCAATGTATAAAAAAGAAGGATATAAATTTAAAGAATGGAATACAGAACCAGATGGTTCAGGTGAATCTTATACTAATGGACAAACTATAAATAAGAGCAGTGCAGCAAACGGTTTAGTAGTTTTATATGCAATTTGGGAAGAAGATACTTTTGAGTATGAAATAAATAATTATACTGTAAATGAAACAAATAACTATATTAGTAATATATCACCAGGAACAACACTTGAAGCATATACTAAAAATATTACACTAGGTACTAATTATACTGTTGTAGTTGATACAAAAAAAGTAAACAATAAAGATGTTTTATATACAGGTAGTAAAACAAAAATATATAAAAACAATACACTTTATAGAGAATATACAAATGTTGTAAGTGGAGATACAAATGGAGATGGACAAATCGACTCAGCAGACTTATTAAAAATAAGACAACACTTACTTAGTATTAGAAACTTAACAGGAATTTATTTCTCAGCATCTGATATCAATAAAGATAATCTAATTGATTCAGCAGATTTATTAAGAATTAGACAACACTTATTAGGTATAAGATATATTAAATAATAATGGAGGTGAAAAAATGAAGAAAATCAAACTAGTATTGGCAATAATATTATCGATATTTTTATTTAATAAAACTGTTTATGCAGCAGGAGCAAGCCTATCAGTAAGTTCTGGTAGTGTATATGTAGGTGATACTTTCACAGTATATGCAAACGTTAATTCTGCGGCTTCTTGGCATGTATATGTTTCAGCAACTGGACCTGTAAGTGGGTGTGCTATTAACCAAGCAGATGCTTCAGCTAATGCACTAAATACTAATAAAAGATTTAGTGCTACGTGTAGAGCTACAGGAGAGGGTACAATTACCATAAACTTATCTGGAGATGTTACAGATCAAGCTGCTGACTATGCTACTGGAATAGGTGAAAGTAGAAGTGTATCGGTATCAAAAAGACCTGTTCAACCAAACAACAATAATAACAATAATAACAATAATAACAACAATAATAATAGAAATAACAATAATAATAACTATAATAATACAAATAATAATGAACCAAAAAAATCATCAAATAATAACTTAAAGAAAATATCAGTAGAAGGATATAATCTAGTAAATAAAGACAATAATAATTATACTTTAGTAGTTCCAACTAACGTTTCTTCTATAAAAATTAATGCAGAAGCAGAAGATAAAAAAGCAACTATAAGTGGAACAGGAAAAGTTGATTTAAAAGTAGGAGTAAATAATATTAAAGTAAATATAACTGCTGAAGATGGTAGTAAAAAAACTATAAATGTTTCAGTTACTAGAAAAGATGCTTTCTACTTAGAAGATTTAGAAAAAGTATTAAAAGATAAATCTATAAAAGATATTAATATCAAAATAAAAGAAGATACAGTATTAGGAAAGAAAGATATTAATAATATAAAAAATAGTGGTAAAGAAGTAAAACTTAGCTATTATGATAAAAAAGGAAAATTAATTTATCAATGGACTATAAATAAAATAGATTCATTAGATAGTTTTCAAACATCTATTGAAAGAAATTTTGATATAGATGAAACAACATCAAAATTATCTAATTATGCAGATGGATTATTAGTAGTATTTAAAAATAAAATAGTTCCAAATAGTATGACTTTAAAATTATATGTTGGAGATAAATTTAAAGATAATAGTAAAATTAATATATATTACTATAATGGAGAAAAACTAGCATGTGTAAGTAATGTTGTTGTAAAAGATGGTTATATCACTTTAGAACAAAAAAATAGTAGTAAATATTTCTTAACTATGTCTAATATACCAAATGAAAATAAAACATCAGATGTATCTATTATAATAATTGTTTTATTAATAATTTTACTAAGTGTAGTTTCAGGAATATTAATATTTGTTATCTATAAGAATAAAAAGAATAAACTAGTTCAAATAGATGAAAGTGTTTATACAATAAAGTGACATTAACAAAATGTTACTTTTTTATTAGAAAGGATAGAATATGAAAATAAATAAACCTAAAATACTAAATACTATTGATTATAATTTATATGATGCATACTTAGAAGATAATTTTAATAACTATATATTTACAAAAAATATTGATAAAAATATTGAAATAAAAAATACAACTTTTGATAGTTGCATTTTTAAAGATATAGATTTCACGAATATAGAACTAAAAGATATAGATCTTATTGATGTAATATTTGAAAATTGTGATCTATCAAATAAAAAATTTGATAATAAATTAATTGATAGAGTAAAGTTTATAAATTGTAAAATGATAGGTGTTTCATTTATAGAATCAAGCCTAAAAGATATAGAAATATCTGACTCAATGTGCAAATATATAAATTTTTCTAATGCTAAAATGTCTAATATTATTATAAATAATAGTGATCTTTGTGAAACAACTTTTCTAGAAACTAAATTAAATAAAGTAGAATTTAATGATGTGAATTTTACAGAATCAGAAATAAATAATACTAAACTAAGGGATATAGATTTTTCAACTTGTAAACTAACTGGTATAATGATTGATTTTAATTCTATACAGGGTATGATCATTGATAGTTTTCAATCTATGGATATAGTAGGTATTCTAGGTGTTAAATTCAAAGAATAAATTAATATAATAAAGTTATTTTTCTACCAGAAGTTTTAATAAAACCTTCTTCTTTTAAATAACCAATTTCTCTAGTCATAGCACTTCTATCAACAGAAAGATAATTGGCTAATTCAGTAAATGAAATAGGAATAGTAAAGGTTTTATTACCACGCTCTTGTGATTTTATTTTAAAATATTCTAACAACTTATCACGAGTTGTTTTTTTTGTTAATAATTCAATTCTACTATTTTTATCACTTACTTGCTCGCTCAATATCTTAATTAAATTCTTAATGAATATAATATAAGAATCAGTTTTAATAATTTCATCATTAGTTATTTCATTATACTCAATATAAGTGACTTGGGTTTCTTCTTTAGTAATACAACTAACTTCCTCGTTATATATAGAAGAAGTGATAGAACCAAATATACCTCCTTCATTAATATCTTCAATAATTGTTTTATTCCCATCATAATCATTAAAGACTAATTGGACACTTCCACTGTCAATTATGGCGATAAAATCATCACGCTTTACATTTGACAATATATTGACATTCTTACGGTATGTAACAGTATTAGCATTAAGAATTCTCTTTAATTTCAACAAATTCTTCTCATTAATATTTTCAAATAAATAGGTCATTTTACTACCTCCTAAAAAAATTATAACAAATTTTGTAAAATGTTGCAAATGCAACAAAAAATATTTTTTTAATAGAGTTATAATTGGAGTGTAATTAAAAAAATTAATTATGGGGAGAGTAGTATATGAAGATTATTAAAAGAGATGGACATATGGTCGATTATTGTCCACAAAAAATTGAAGATGCAATCGAAAAAGCAAACTTAGAAGTTGAAGAAGAAGACAGAGTTTCTTCAACTCAAATAAAAAATATTATTAAATATATTGAAAGACTAGGTAAAAAAAGAATCTTAGTTGAAGATATTCAAGACATCATTGAAATGAAATTAATGTCTATGGGTAAATATGAACTTGCTAAGAGATATATTACTTATAGATATACAAGAGAACTTGTAAGACGTAGTAATACAACTGATCAATCAATTAAAGAATTAATTGATGGAGAAAGTGAATACTGGAATACAGAAAACTCTAATAAAGATGCTACAGTTGTTACAACACAAAGGGATTATTTAGCTGGAATTACTTCAACTGATATTACTAGAAGATTCTTATTACCAGAAGATATAGTTCAAGCACATGATGATGGTATAATCCATTTCCATGATGCAGATTACTTTGCACAAAATGCCCTACATAATTGTGACTTAATTAACTTAGATGATATGTTACAAAATGGAACTAATATTAATGGAGTAATGATTGAAAAACCACATAGATTTTTAACTGCGATGACTATTGCTACTCAGTTAATTACTGCAGTTAATTCTTCTCAATATGGTGGATGTACAATTACATTAACACATTTAGCTCCATTCATAAGATCAAGTTATGAATCATATGTAAAAAAATATAAAAAGAGAAAATTAACAGAAAAACAAATAGAAAAATTTGCTAAAGAAGATTTGGCTAAAGAAATTACAGATGGAGTACAAACATTCCAATATCAAATTAATTCAATGACTACAACAAATGGTCAAGCTCCATTCTTAAGTGTATGTATGTATTTAGGTGAAACTGAAGAATACAAAGAAGAACTTGCTATGTTAATTGAAGAAGTATTAAAACAAAGAACAGAAGGAATGAAAAATGAAAATGGTGTATATATAACACCAGCATTCCCTAAACTTCTATATGTACTAGAAGAAGATAACATGAATCCAAAAGGTAAATATTATTACTTAACAAAATTAGCAGCACAATGTACTGCTAAGAGAATGGTTCCTGATTATATCAGTGAAAAAGTAATGAAAGAATTAAAAATAAACGAAAATGGTGAAGGTGATTGTTATCCTTGTATGGGATGTCGTTCATTCTTAACTCCAGATAGATCAATTAGCTTAGGAAATATTGCTAAAGCAAAGAACTATAAAGAAGGAGTAGGAAAATACTATGGTAGATTTAACCAAGGTGTTGTTACTATCAATTTAGTTGATGTTGCTCTAACTTCTGATAAAAATATGGACGATTTCTGGAATATCATGGATGAAAGACTAGAATTATGTCATAGAGCATTAAAAATCCGTCATAAGAGACTTTCAAAAGTTACAAGTGATGTTGCACCAATATTATGGCAACATGGAGCTTTAGCTAGATTAGAAAAAGGTGAATCAATCCACGAATTATTACATAATGGATATTCAACTATTTCACTAGGATATGCTGGTCTTTATGAATGTGTTAAATATATGACAGGACACTCTCATACTGATGGTGGAAAAGGTAAAGAATTTGGTCTTCAAGTAATGCAACATTTAAATGATGCATGTAAAAAATGGAAAGAAGAAGAAAATATAGATTATTCAGTTTATGGAACACCAATTGAATCAACAACATATAAATTTGCTAAATGTCTAAAAGAAAGATTTGGAGTTATTAAAAATATAACTGATAGAGATTATATTACTAATTCTTATCATGTTCCAGTATTTGAAGAAATAGACGCATTCACAAAATTAAAATTAGAAAGCGAATTTCAAAAATTATCTCCAGGTGGAGCTATATCATATATTGAAACTGCAGATTTAACAGGTAACTTAGATTCTGTAATGGAAGTAATTAAGTTTATTTATAATAATATAATGTATGCAGAATTAAATACTAAATCTGATTATTGTCATGAATGTGGATATACAGGAGAAATCTTAATAGATGAAAAGCTAGAATGGTATTGTCCAAACTGTGGAAATAGAGATCATAATAAAATGAACGTTGCTAGACGTACTTGTGGTTACATTGGAACAAACTTCTGGAATAAAGGAAGAACACAAGAAATCAAAGAAAGAGTAATCCACTTAGATAATAAGGATGCTTAATGAGATATAATAAAATAAGAAAAATGGATATCGCGAACGGACCTGGTGTTCGCGTTTCCATCTTTTTTCAAGGTTGCGCATTTCATTGCGAAGGATGCTTTAATAGTGAAACTTGGGACTTTAATGGTGGATTAGAGTTCACAGATGAACAAATAGATGAAATTATCAATATAGCTAAAGATGACTATATAAGTGGATTATCTATTTTAGGTGGAGAACCAATGCATCCTAAAAACATAGATGCAACTACACGTTTAGCAAAAAAATTCAAAGAGACATATCCAGATAAAACTATTTGGGCATGGTCAGGATTTTTATTTGATGAATATTTAAAAGATAAAGAAGTTGTTAAATATTTAGATGTTTTAGTAGATGGACAATTTCAAATAGCTAAAAGAGATCCAAGGTTAAAATGGAAAGGATCATCTAATCAAAGAGTTATTGATGTACAAAAAAGTTTAAAAAACAACAAAGTAGTATTATACAAATAGAAGGAGATAAAAATGCATAATAGAGGATTTGAAGTCGTAAAAGGATATGAAGATAAAAATATAAATATACCAGTAAGGAGTACAGCCCATTCTGCAGGATATGATATCGAAGCTGCAGAAGATTTAATTATTCCAAAATTTACTCCTGGATCTAAACCTACATTAGTTCCAACAGGATTAAAAGTATATTGTGAAGATGATGAATGTGTATTACTTCTAAATAGAAGTAGTGGACCTAAAAAAGGATTTATCTTAGCCAATAGTGTAGGACTAATTGATAGTGATTACTATGGTAACCCTGATAATGATGGTCATTTGTTCTTCGCATACTTTAATTGTAGTGGAGAAGATATAGAAGTAAAAAAAGGAGATAAAATAGGTCAAGCTGTATTTACAAAATTCCTAGTAACAGATAATGATAACGCAACAGGAAGTAGAACTGGAGGATTTGGTTCAACAGATAAATAAGAAGAATTTTCTTCTTTTTTCTTTTGTACTAATATGTTATTATATAAATATAGTAGAGGTAGTTTATGAAAAAGAGAAAGAAGAAAAGAAAAATTAATGAAAAAAAATTAATAATTAAATTCTTATTATGTTTAGTCTATTTAGTAATTATAACTATTTTGTTCTATTGTTCTTACTTACTATACCAAGAAAAACAAAATGTAATATCTTGGAATGATGTTAAAACTAATGAAGACTATGCTTATATAAATGTATCCAAGATGTCAGAAAAATTCGCATATTATGAACATGCAGATAAAGAAATACATTTTGTAATAGAAGAAGAAGATACTGGAGTATGGCATACATATCTAATCGCAATAAAACCAAAAGATTATAAAAAATACAAAGAAATAATAGATTATACATATGAAAGAAATCTAGATAAACCAGATCCAGTAAAAGTATATGGTTATCCAGTAATAATAGAAGAAGACTTAAAAGAATTAGCTATTAAAAATATAAAAAAATTTATTCCTAAAGAAAATGAAATTTCTATAACGAATGAAAATTTTGAAAAGTACTTAACTAATAGTTACTTAGATACTACAAAACCAAGAATAGATAAATTTAATATTTATATATTTATAACATTCTTCTTAATGGTAATTATGATTGTATTATTTATATATACAATTTTTGCTAAAGAAACAAACAGTTTAAAACCATATAAAAAAGCAGTAAAAGAAGTAAAAAAACTAACTAATAAATAGAAGGTTTGTTGATAAATCTTCTATTTTTATATATAATAATATATGAATAATTGATTGAAGGTGAACAAATGGAATTTGTAGAAATAAAAGAAAAAGAGTATAGAGATTTTTGGGAAAATCATCCACAAAAAACTTTTCTATCAGCTCCAGAAATAGGTAAACTTAGAGAAAAATCTGGTTGGACAACATACTTTGTAGGATTAAAAGATAACAAAAAATTAATAGCCAGTGCTATGTTATTATCACATAAGAGACATTTTAATAAGTTAGAATTCTACTCTCCAAGAGGATTATTAGTAGATTATAAAGACTTAGATACATATAAAATATTTATAGAAAAAATAAAAGAATTTGTAAAAGAACATAATGGATATGTATTTAGAATGGATCCATATATAATCTATAAACAAAGAGATATAGATGGAAATATTGTAGAAGATGGAATAGATAATTCTAATGTTGTTGAATTCTTAAAAAAAGAAGGATTCAAACAATTACCAGTAGAAGAAAGAGAACAAGTATCTTGGATGTTTTCATTAGGATTAGAAGGAAAGAACGAACAAGAAATTTTAAAAGAAATGAAATCTAATACTAGAAATACTATTAGAAAAACAGAAAAAATAGGTATAACAATCAAAGAATTAAAATATGATGAGTTAGACAGATTTCAAAAAATAATGATTGAAACTGGTGAAAGAAAGAATTTCTCAGTTAGAGGTGTAGAATACTATCAAAATATGTATAAACTTTTTGCTGATAAAGGAGAAGTAAAGTATTTTGTAACTGAATTAAATCTAAAAGATTATATTAAAAAACTACAAGAAGAGAAAAAAGAAAAAGAACAAAAAATAGAAAGTCTAAGTGATGCTAAATACAATGAAGGTCAAAAGAAAGGACTTACTAATGAGATTAATTCAATAGATAAAAGAATCAAAGAAGCAGAAGAAACTATCAAAGAAAAACAAACTGATACCATAACTTTATCAGGATCTATGTTTATAATAATTAAACCAGAAATAATTTACTTATCTAGTGGTAATTATTCTGAATTCATGAAATATAATTCACAATATCTACTACAATGGATGATGATTAAATATGGAATAGAAAATGGCTTTAAAAAACATAATTTCTATGGAATACCAGCTGATATTAATACTCATCCAAAAGATTATGGAATATATGAATTTAAAAGAGGATTTAATGGATATGTAGAAGAGTTAATTGGAGAGTTTGTTCTTCCTATCACATGGCATTATAAATTATTAAAGCTAATACAAAAAATAAAGAAACACTAGTTTCTTTTTTTGGGAGGAAATATGGAAGAAATAGAAGAGTTTTATAATAAACTAAAAGATAAAAAATATGGATGGCATGATAAAAATAATAAATTACATAGAAAACTAAGGGATGGTAATTTTACTAAAAACTTTAAAATGAAAAAACTTAAAGATATAGAAGAAAGACATCACGCTATCTGTTGGGAAATGTGTGAATTAGAAAGAGACTTCTTTAAGAAAAGAAAAATTAAACACAAAGTAATATTTATGGTTTCAAGAGAAGATAAAAAATATTATTGTCATACATTTTTAGTATTCTATCTTGATGGATATTGGTACTACTTTGAAGCATCATGGGATAGAATGAAAGGTGTTCATAAATATAAAAAATTAGAAGATATATTTGAATACTTAAAAGATAATTTTTCTGATTTTATGAAAAAAGATGATTATGACAGAAGTAAAATAAGTTTTTATGAATATAGAAGACCATTATTTGTAAAAAGTTGTAATATGTTCTATTTTCATTGCATGCATAGTAAAAAAGTATATTAATATGATATAATATATAAGAGGACTGATTTATATGAAAGAACTAGTTAATAAACTAATAGAAAAAGAAAAAACAATTTCAACAATGGAATCATGTACTGGAGGATATATAGTTAATGAAATAACTAATATAGAAGGAGCTAGCGAAGTATTAAAATTCAGTGCTGTAACATACTCTAATGAATATAAAATAAAATTAGGTGTAGACAAAAATATAATAGAAAAATATAGCGTATATAGTATAGAAACAGCCAATGAAATGAGTAAAAAGATATCTATATTTACTAATAGTGATTATGGTATAGGAATTACTGGCAAACTAAATAGAGTTGATAAAAATAATTTAGTTGGCAGTGATAACAAAGTATATATTAGTGTATATGATAGAAAAAATGATAAATATATAGAATCAGTCGTAATAGTAGATAAAAAAACAAGACCAGAAAACAAAAGAATAGTTTTAGACGAAGTTATAAAGATTCTACAAAATACTATATAGAAAGGAAACAGCTTATGGGTGGAATTAAAAATATTGAAATAAATGAAGAATGGTTATATCATGCTGTTAATAGTAGAGTGATTGATAAGATTGTCTTAACTGGACACATATTATCACGAAACATGCAAAAAAAGTATGGATTAAGACCTAAAAAAGGTAATAATATATGGAATGGTAATCACTTTATATCATTATCTAAGAAGAATGAAGAAACAGGATCATCATATACACATTATAGTCAAGGATTATTTGCTTTAATAGTAGACGATGTTGACGCTATTAAAACAGAACAAAAACATCCAGATATAGTATGGGAATATGTAAGTAAATTACCAATAAATAAAAGATATTCATATTGGAAAGATGAATATCAAGTAAGAGATGCAATTCCTCTAGATAAAGTAGTAGGAATCAAAATACCAAGTAAAAAAGATGGGTTTTGGCCAGTACTAGATCATGCAGAAAATGAAGAGGAAATGAAAAAATTTATTGATAAGGTAGAAAAATTAGATTTTGATGTTCCCTATATTGATGTAGATGAAGGAAAAGTAATAGAACAAGATAGTATTAGAGACTATATGAGAAAAAGATAATAAATAATTATCTTTTCTTTTGACTAAATGTTAATAATCATATAAAATATACATAGTGTTTTAAAGAGTAGGAGGAAAAAATATGTTTAAATTATTTAAAAACTTTAGTAAAAAAGATATTTTATTAATAGTAATAAGTATAAGTTTAATAGTACTACAAGTATTTTTAGATTTAAAATTACCAGATTATATGAGTGCTATCACAAGACTTATTCAAACAGATGGTTCAAAAATGAGTGATATTATAGAAAAAGGTTTATACATGGTAGGCTGCGCCTTTGGTAGTTTAATAACTGCTATTGTAGTAGGCTATTTTGCATCTAGATTATCAGCTAGTTTTTCAAGAACTATTAGAAAGAAACTATTTGAAAAAGTAGAAAGCTTCTCAACAAGCGAAATAAAGAAATTTAAAACTAGTAGTTTAATAACACGTACAACTAATGATGTAACACAAGTAGAAATGCTAATAAGCATGGGATTACAAATGATGATAAAAGCTCCAATAATGGCAGTATGGGCAATATTAAAGATAGTTGATAAAAGTATTGAATGGAGTATCCTTACAGGTGTATGCGTAGTAGTATTATTACTGGTAGTAGGAATACTTATGGTAATAGTAATTCCTAAATTTAAACTAATACAAAAGTTAATTGATAATATCAATGGAATAACTAGAGAAAATCTTACAGGTATTAGAGTAATAAGAGCATTTAATGCTGAAAAATTCCAAAAAGATAGATTTGAAAATGTTAATGATGAATTAACAAAAATTCAATTATTTAATCAAAGAGCATTCGCAATACTTTTCCCTATGATTACATTTAGTATGCATGCTCTAACACTAGGAATCTATTTTATAGGAGCACTTCTTATAGAAAAAGCAATGATGTATGACAAAATATTACTATTCAGTAATATGGTAGTATTTACAAGTTATGGTATCCAAGTAATTATGTCATTTTTAATGTTAGCTTTAATATTTATGATGGCTCCACGTTCAGAAGTATCTGCTAACAGAATAAATGAAGTACTAGAGTCCGAAATTTCAATAAAAGATGGAAATTATAATAAGGATACAAAAGAAAAAGGAACAGTAGAATTTAAAAATGTATCATTTAAATATCCAGATGCAGATGAATATTTATTAAAGAATATTTCTTTTAAAGTTAATAATGGAGAAACTATTGCTTTCATAGGATCAACAGGAAGTGGTAAAAGTAGTTTGATAAACTTAGTTCCAAGATTTTATGATGCAACAGATGGAGAAATACTAGTAGATGGAATCAATGTAAAAGATTATACTCTAGAAGCTCTACATAATAAAATTGGATATGTTCCACAAAAAGCAGTAATGTTTACTAAAACAGTAATGGAAAATGTATCATATGGTGATAATGGTAAAAAGGAATTAACAGAAAAAGAAATTAAAAAAGCTATCGAAATAGCTCAAGGAAAAGACTTTGTAGAAAAAATGGAAGATCAATACAATTCTAATATAGCTAGAGGAGGTACAAATATATCTGGTGGTCAAAAACAAAGATTAGCTATAGCTCGTGCTATCGCAAGAAAACCAGAAATCTATATATTTGATGATTCATTCTCAGCACTTGATTATAAAACAGATAAAGTATTAAGAACTGAATTAAAGAAAAATACTAAAAATGCTACTAGTATGATAGTTGCGCAACGTATTGGTACGATTATGAATGCAGATAAAATAGTAGTATTAGAAAAAGGAGAGTGTGTAGGTATTGGTACACACAAAGAATTATTAAAAACTTGTGAAGTTTATAAAGAAATAGCTCTATCACAACTTACAAAGGAGGAATTAGAAAATGCCTAGACCAGGGAGAATAAATGAAAAGTCTAAAGACTTTAAAGGCTCTATGAAAAGACTATTTAATAGTTTATCTAATTGGCGTTATATATTGATAATTGCCTTATTCTTAGCGGCAACTGGATCAGTATTATCAATAATTGCTCCTAATAGACTATCTAGTCTAACAGATGTAATAACAGATGGAATTAAACCAAATACAAAAAATATAGAAGTAATAAGTAAAAAAATAGGTAGTAACTTTACAGAATCAAAAATGTCTAAAAAGATTCCTACAATAATGATCGATAAAACAATTAAGTATGAAGATATACAAAAATTTATGGATATATCACAAAAAATGTCTACAACTAAAGATAAAAAAGAACAACAAAAATTATTATTAGAAATACCTGATAGTATTTTAATAAAATTAATTGATGATATTGAAGTAGAAAACACTAAGATAAGTAGTAAAGACCAAGTTAAGTTTTTAAAGATAATGAGTAAAATGGATAATAACGAAACTAAGTCTTTAAAATATTTTGATAAATTACCTAAATCAATATATAACTTAATTAAACCAACAATAGATATGAAAAAAGTATATAAAATGTCTATTATATTAGGAATTATATATTTATTAGGAGTATTATTTAATTATTTACAAGGATTTCTTATGGCAACAGTTTCAAATAACTTTGCTAAAAAATTAAGAACAGATATTACTAATAAGATTAATAAGTTACCATTAAAATATTTCGATAAACATGAAACAGGAGATATTTTATCAAGAGTTACAAACGATGTTGATTCTATTGGTATGAATATGAATCAAAGTTTAGGAACATTAGTATCTAACTTAACTCTATTTTTAGGATCTATAATTATGATGTTTGTAACTGATTGGCATTTAGCAATCACTGCAATACTTTCGAGTTTACTAGGATTTGTATTTATGTTCTTAATACTATCAAAATCACAAAAATACTTTAATAGAAGACAAAAAGAACTAGGAGAATTAAATGGATATATTGAAGAAATATATTCAGCGCATAATGTAGTAAAAGCCTATAATGGTGATAAAATAGCTTTAAAAGAGTTTAATGAATTAAATGATAAATTATATTACTCATCTCAAAAAAGTCAATTCCTATCAGGAATAATGCAACCAATAATGGGATTTGTAGGTAACTTTGGATATGTTGCAGTTTGTGTAGTAGGAGCACTACTTACTATGAATGATGTAATAACTTTTGGTGCCATAGTTGCTTTCATGATATATATAAGATTATTCACAAATCCATTATCTCAAATAGCTCAATCAATGACAGGATTACAATCAACTGCAGCTGCAGCAGAAAGAGTATTTGAATTTTTAGATGAAAAAGAATTATCAAAAGAAAAAAGAATTAAACACTTAGACAAATCAAAAGTAAAAGGAAAAATTGAATTTAAAAATGTAAAATTTGGATATACTCCAGGTAGAATGATAATTAAAAACTTTAGCGCTAAAGCTGAACCAGGACAAAAAATTGCAATAGTAGGTCCTACAGGAGCAGGAAAAACCACTATGGTAAATTTACTTATGAAATTCTATGAAATTAATGCTGGAGATATAATTATAGATGGAATTAATACAAAAGACTTAACTAGAGAAGATATACATGACTTATTTATAATGGTATTACAAGATACTTGGTTATTTGATGGTACAGTAGGGGAAAATATTAAATATAATAAAAAAGATGTATCAGATAGAGAAGTATGGGAGGCTTGTAGAACTGTAGGAATAGATCACTTCATAAAAACATTACCAGGTGGTCTAGACTCAAAAGTTTCTGATAATGATGCAATAAGTCAAGGACAAAAACAATTAATTACAATAGCACGTGGTATGATAAAAGATGCTCCATTCTTAATACTTGATGAAGCAACATCAAATGTTGATACTAGAACAGAAGAATTAGTTCAAAAAGCTATGGATAAGTTAACAGAAGGAAGAACAAGTTTTATAATTGCTCATAGATTATCAACGATTAAGAATGCAGACTTAATTTTAGTAATGAATGAAGGAAATATCATAGAGCAGGGTACTCATGATGAACTAATAAAGAAAAAAGGCTTCTATGCAGACTTATACAATTCACAATTTGAATTATAAAAAAATAGTTTCCATAAGGAAACTATTTTGTTTTTGAACTAATTTCTTCTTTACCATAATTATTGATTGCTCTTTCAAATACATTAGCTAAATGCTCAATCTCAGGATAAAAATCCTCATCTAGATAGGCTAATACAAATTTATCTCTAATACTAAATGATCTAAGATTTCCATCTGGATCAACACCACGATTCAACTCATTAGTAAATGTTGTCATATCAAATTTTAAGTATCAATTTATAAAGTGCCCAAATCTTGATCTTTTTTCAAAATGCTCATATCGTAAACTTAAATCTTCAATTATATTTTTTAATCTACATTCATTATATAGACTTTCATCTACTGTTATATCTCCTTTATCAGTAGTGATATAAATAGCTAGTGGAGTATCTTTGCCAATAGCATATGATATTTGAACTTCACAAAAATAGTAATCTTCATTTTCTAATAAAACTTTTTTAGCAATCTCTCTAGCTTTATAAGCAGCAGATCGATCTACCTTAGTAGGGTCTTTACCTGAAAAAGCACCACCACCAACTTTTGAGAAAGACTGATAAGTATCAACTACAATTTTTCTACCAGTTAAACCAGCATCACCATCAAAACCGCCAATCAAGAACTTACCAGTAGGATTAATAATAAAATTATCAATTTCAATATTATAATCACTACATATATCAGTACAAATGTCTTTAATTATTTGATCTGTAGATAATCTATCTTCTTCAGTATTTTGATAACAAATAGTAAAATTTTTAATTTTAATTAATTTATTATTATCATAAATACCAGTTATTTGGGCTTTACCATCTGGTAAAAACCTATTATCTTTGGTTCTTAATTTATCATATTCGATACTTAGTTTTTGAAGAATAACCATGGCAGTAGGAAGTAATTCTTCGGTGTCTCTACAAGCGTATCCAAACATCATTCCGTTATCTCCAGCCCCTAAAACATCTTCATTAGTACCTAAAGCTATATCAGGACTTTGTACCCCAATATTATTAATTATTTCATAATCAGTAGGGTAGCCAATATCTTTTAAAACACGATTAACTATTTTTTTAATATCAATAGAAGCAGTAGAAGTAACTTCTCCTGTAATAAAAATTTTCTTTTTTCCTCCAACTACTTCAATACCACATCTAGCATACTTATCTTTTTTTAAGTATGCATCAAGTAGGGCATCACTAATTTGATCACAAACTTTATCAGGATGTCCTCTAAAAACAATTTCATTACTATAATATTTCATAAATTATCCTTTCTACATCCCATAAAAAAATACCCAAGATAACTCTTGAGCACATAAAGTTATCTTATAGATCTAGCATTACCACCTAACTTAATAGGTTGGTGTGACTTCATAGGGCTAGTCCCTCCATCACTCTTTATAAGATGTATTTAAAGTATATCACATTTTTTTAAATATGCAACTAATTTATTTTATTTAATAATTGTATTAAGAAATTAGCAGCCATCTTAGAACTTTGATCTAAGAATTCATCAAAAGTAATATTATTATTTCCGTTAGGTGAATCAGAAATAGATCTAATTACTAAAAAAGGAACATTAGAAAGATAGCATATTTGTGCAATAGCAGCACCTTCCATTTCAACACATAAAGCACTAAATTTGTCGTTGATTTTTTTACCCATCATCTCCTCAGTGACAAATATATCCCCAGAAGCAATTGTACCGATACTAATTTTATTATCAATATTAATTTCACTAGCTAACTTAACAAGATATTCATCACAGTTAATATATTTTCCTACCTTAGGAATAAAACCTCTTTCATAATCGAATGGTCTTAAATCAAAATCATGTTGAACTAACTTATCTGCAACTACAACATCACAAATATTAACAAAACTACTAATACCACCGGCAACACCAACATTTAATATTACATCAATCTCTAAATTATCAATAAGTATTTGACTACATCTAGCAGCATTAACTTTACCAATACCACATTCTACTAATACACAAGTTTTATCTTTATATTTACATTCAAAAAAATCTAAATCAAATATTTTAAATTCATTAATAACTTCTAACTTTTCTAAAGTTGCCTCTAATTCTTCTTTCATTGCGAATATAATACCAATTCTATTCATAAAATCACTTCCTACAACTATTTTACATGAATATTAAGAAAATGCAAATATGATTAAGAATAACTACTAAATTTAGTATAATAATATAATTGTATATGATATAATTATAATTAGGGAGATGATATATATGTGGCTATACATAATTATAGCAATTATTACTGTTATATTGATTGCATTTTTAGTTACTTATAACAGTTTCGTTAGATTAAATAATCAAGTAAAAGAGGCATTTTCAACAATGGATGTCTATTTAAAAAAGAGATGGGATTTAATACCAAATATTGTAGAAACAGTAAAAGGCTACGCAAAACATGAAGAAGATACATTAAAAGAAATAGTAGATTTAAGAAATAGTATTAAATTATATGATAATTTATCTTCAGAAGAAAAAATAAAAACAAATGAAGAAATAGCAAGTGGATTAGGGAAGTTAATGGTATTAGCTGAATCTTATCCAGAACTAAAAGCAGCCGATAATTTTAAAAATTTAAGTAAAGAATTATCAAAAGTAGAAGATGAAATTGCTAATTCAAGAAAATACTATAATGCAGTTGTAAAAAACTTCAATAATAAAGTTGAAATGATTCCAAGTAATATTATTGCTAAAATACTAGGATATAAAACAAAGAAAATGTTTGAAGCAACATCAGAAGAAAAAGAGAATATTAAAGTAGAAATTTAATTGCTATTATAAATTATGGAGGTATAGATGAAAAATAATTTTAATAAAATAGTATTATTAGTTATTATGTCGATTTTTTTAACATTATCTAATACACTAAATGTTCATGCTCTAGATGATGAGTATATTGATTATACTATTAATAAATATGATGTTAAAATGATTATTAATGAAAATAATACATTAGATATAACAGAAACAATTACTGCGTATTTTAATGTAGCTAAACATGGTATATTTAGAACTATTCCAATGAAAAATACGATTAAAAGATTAGATGGAAGCACTTCTACTAATCATGCTCAAATATTCAATGTTGATGTTAATAATAAATATAAACTATCAAGAGAAAATGGAAATTATAAGATAAAAATTGGTTCAGAAGATGAAACTCTAACAGGTGAACAAAATTATATTATAAAATATACTTATAATCTAGGAAAAGACCCATTAAAAGATGTTGATGAGTTATACTACAATATAATTGGAACAGAATGGGATACTACTATAGATAATATAACATTTACGGTAATAATGCCAAAAGAATTTGATTCAAGCAAATTAGGTTTTTCATCAGGAAAAATAGGATCAACTGATAACAACATTATTTACAATGTTAATGAAAATGAAATAACAGGAAGTTATATTGGTACTCTTGAACCTAGTGAGGGTATAACTATTAGATGTGAATTACCAGAAGGATATTTTGTAGGAGCAAAATATATTACAAGCCCAATGGATTATATTACACTGTTAGTTCCAATAGTATTTTTAATAATTGTAATAATAATATGGTATAAATATGGTCGTGATGAAAAGGTTATTGAAACTGTTGAATTTTATCCACCAGAGGGATTAAATAGTTTAGATACTGCATTCTTGTATAAAGGAAATGTGGAAGATACTGATGTTGTATCATTATTAATATATTTAGCTAACAAAGGTTATTTAGAAATAGAAGACACTGTAGAAGACAAATTTACCCTTAGAAAACTAAAAGAATATGATGGAACAAATGAAAATGAAAAATTATTCATAGAGGGTATATTTAAAGGTGATAAAAAAGAAGTTACTAATAAAGATTTAAAAAATAAGTTTTATAAAACAATTGATAAAATAACAGGTAATATAAATACAAAAGAAAATAAATCTAAAATATTTGAACAAATAGCCGCATCTAAAATATTCACAATAGTTGTGATGATAATAATAGCACATTGTCTAGTTAATGGTTATCCGATCTATACATATTTTGGAGATATTGAGAGTTTGATAGTTTTAGTAATTTTTCAAGGATTTATTTTCTTCTTTATAATTGGGTTAATTCTAAACTTGAAGAAAACTAGAGAGAAAAAGATTTCAATTATAGTTGTGCTATCGCTTTCAGTTTTCTTGTCATTTACAATAATACCAGTAATAATGTTAGGTATATTTTATATAGTAAATTATAGTGTGGGAATATTATGTATAGTAGGTATGTCAATTTGTCTATATAATATTTCAAAAAGAACTAAATATGGTAATGAGATGTTAGGCAAAATAAGAGGATTTAAAAACTTTTTAGAAACAGCAGAAAAAGAAAAATTAGAATCATATGTTAATCAAAATCCAAATTATTTTTATGATATTTTACCATATACTTATGTTCTAGAAATTTCTGATACTTGGATTAAAAAATTTGAAACAATCTCAATACAAAAACCAGATTGGTATAGAAGTAGTAATAATTTCAATGTTTCTAATTTTGCATCATCCATAAATGATACTATGACTTCAGTAGAAAGTACTATGACATCAGTTCCAAGTAGTGGTTCTGGTGGTTCAGGTGGATCATCAGGAGGAGGATTCTCTGGAGGTGGCTCTGGCGGAGGCGGAGGCGGCTCTTGGTAGACCAACAGTACAAAAGAAAAAGACAATAACTAGTGGAAAACTACTAGAATTGTCTTTTTTTAATTACTATAAATATAATTGGGACAAAACTTACAAAAAAAGAACTTATCAAAGATAAGTTCTGTATGTCTAATATGGAGCGGATGATGGGAATCGAACCCACGTAGTCAGCTTGGAAGGCTGAGGTTCTACCATTAAACTACATCCGCAAATTCAAATTTTAATCGAACCTCAGTCCGACTAAATAAAGTAGACATTTTTAATTATACTAAAAATATATAATTTGTCAACACTTTTTTCAAAAAAAATATAGAAATGTTTGAAAAGACATTTCTATATTGATTTTTTACCACAATTTGAACAATAATTTTTCTTACCATACAATGGTTCACCACATTGTGTACAGAAATTAATTTCACTCTTATCACGTTCAACTTCTTTAGGCTTAGTAGTTTCAATTTTTTTAGTAGGAGTCACAATATTAGAATCTTTATTAAGCTCTTTCTTAGTAACAAATACAATTATTGCGATACCACCAACAAATAGATAAAACCAAGTAGGAATATTTGACCAAAAGTCAATAAGTTTAACAATAATCATTATAATTAGTTCTATAACAGAACCTTTATATAAAGAAATATACTCATCTTTATTATTAAAATACATAATATATATAACTAATAAAGAACCAAGAATAATAGTGTTTAAGAATGATTCACTAAAGAATAATATAATCATAGGTATTATATAAAATATACGAGCAATCTCCATTTTTCTAGGTTTAAATACATTCTCATATAAATATGCCATAAATATACTATATAAAGATATAAGAATAATTACAAAATCAATATCTAAATCGAATGAAGTTAATTGCATCATAGGAATAGCATTAGCAAGTAAAGAAACTTTTAATGATGTTTTATTTTCATCTATTTTATATAAACTTAATAAAGTAAATGAAGAGATTGTAATTAAACAAATTGATATTCCAAAATCAGCAAAATAATTATTAATAAAGATATACATAAAGAGTAAAGTGTATAAATAATTAAAAAACTTAAAGTCTGATAATTTTTTATCAACTATAACAGCATTTATAACAGTATTAACAAGTAATAATAGTAGAGTAATCGTATCAGTAACATCTTTATTATATATAGACATACTAATACCTAAAACTATTAATAAATTAATAAAATAACTTATATTTTTTAAAGTCTTATTACTATATGAAAAAGTAGTCATTAAAAATACAAAAGAAGATAAGGTAAATAATAAATTAGAATTAATACTAAAATTATCATGTATAAAATTACAAGAACTCATACAAAGTATAAATATTTTAAAAGGATTAGTAAGAAGTTCAAATTCACTATTTTCATTAATTAAACTAATAAGATTAATTACTAACAATAATATACTACCTATAAGAAAATATGCTGAATTATTAGTAGCTAATATCATCAATATAATAGCTATAACAAAATCATTAAATATAAAACTAACATTAGATAATAATTTTTCTTTAACAAATCCAAATGCAGTAGCAATAACTGATAACAATAAAATAATAAGTAAACAATTAAAGAAAAACTCAAAATTAATAGTACTCATAAATCTAATAACTAAAGAACTAGTTATTATAGGTAACATAACATTTATATCATCACCATTATATTTAACAACAAACTTTTTATAAAATAAGTTTAATAACATACTAACTAGTACTATAAAATTTAATATAAGAGATTTATCAAATACAATTACTGCACTAAAACTTAAAACATATATAACAACACGATTTGTATCAATAAGTGTATCTACATACACGTTTTTATCTTTAATAAAATTAATAATAAATATTAAAATACTCATAATAAGTATTGTGATAACACTACTTTTTAAAAAGTTATATAAAAATAAATATGTAGATAAATGTATTAATCCCCACCATACATATAATAAATCTTTATTCTTCTTTTTATGGTATATTTCAAGAAATATAACGGCCATTAATAAAAATATATTAGATAACAAGAAATAACTTCCATCACCAGTAAAAGAATACCATTCACCAAGTAGTTTAAAGTATCCTGCACTAATTAGTGAAAATACAAAAAACAAACAAGATATTATCCAATATCCAAAAGAACTTTTTTCAAGCTTTAACTTTTCTTCAGTTACATAAGCAACACATCTAAATGATATACCTCCTAAAATTAATATTAATACTTTAAAAATATCAGTAATATAATTCCAAGTAGTAGTCGCGAAAATAATCCCCGATAACAGTACCATCGCAACTCCAATTTTAACTAGATTATCAATTTTTATATTATTTTCATTGTTCATTACAACACACCTCTATTCTTAAATGTAGTATAGCATATTATAAAGTACTTTAAAATAACTAAATTATATTATATACTATTAATAGGTGATAATATGAAAATACTCGCAAGTGATTTTGATAAAACACTATATATAGATGATACTAATAAATTAAAAATGAATATTGAATCAATAAAAAAGTTTATATCTAATGGTAATATTTTCTGTATTATTACAGGTAGAAACTACTCTGATCTAAAATTATTATTAAATAAATATAATATTCCATATAGTTATTTAATATGCCAAGACGGAGCTAAAATTTATAATAATGTTGATTATTGCATAAATACAATTTCATTAGATAGTGATATAGTAAAAAGACTAATGGAGGTATTAGATAATAAAAATTGTGACTATTTCTTAGATGATGGTTATAATGAAACAACTAATATTAATGATTGTGTAAAAATAGCTATTAAGTATAATGACAAAGAAAAAGCAGAAGAATTGTTAAATGAAATTAAATCTAAATTTGATTTATATATATATTTAAGTACTGAACATATAAATATAGTAAATAGTGAAGTAAATAAATCAAATAGTATAAAGAAACTATTAGAATTAGAAAATTTAAATAAAAATGATGTGTATGTAATAGGTGATGAAGTTAATGATTTAGAAATGTTAAAACACTTCAAGGGAGCTATTATGAAAAATCATGGTGAAGTACTAGATAATATTAATAAAGATGAATATGAATATTTATATGAGTATATAGAAGAATTAAGTAAAAATTAATTCTTTTTTTCATATTATTATATAGGTGATTAGATGGGAACCTTTTTAATAAACCTTATTAATAATTATGGATATTTCGGTATGTTTCTAGGAATGGTTTTAGAAGCAGTAATTATAATAATACCAAGTGAAGCAATTTTGGCAACTTCAGGTATATTAGTAAGTAAAGGAATATTTAATTTTTTTTATGCTTTTCTAACAGGTCTTTTAGGAAGTGTATTTTGTGCAGTAGTAATATATTTTATGGGCTATTTTGGAGGAAGACCATTTATAAAAAAATATGGTAAATACTTTTTCATGAAAGAAAGTGATTTAGAAAAAAGTGACTCCTGGTTTAATAAATATGGGATGATAAGTGCCTTAATAGGTAGGAATATTCCAATAGTTAGAACATTAATATCACTACCAATAGGAATATATAGAATGTCGTTTACTAAATTTCTAATCTATACAACTATAGGATCAATCCCTTGGACATTCTTATTTATATATTTAGGATATGCTCTAGGTAACAGTTGGGTATTAGTAAATGCTAAAATATCATATTTAAAAACACCAATTAGGATATTATTAGTTATATTAGTAATAACATATTTCTATAGTAAAATTAAAAGTAAATATAAAACCAAAGAAAAACATAGCTAAAATAACATATCTTGAAAAGTCATTTATTTTATGACATAATATCAGATATCAAGGAAGTGATAGTAAGTATGAATAAAATATTAAAAGTATTTACAAAAGAATACAAAGAAGAAACAAAAAGAGAAGATTTTATGGAGAAAAATATTGATCAATTCAAATTGAAAAATTATAATCACGAAAGTGTAGATGAAAAAGTTAAAAGATTAAAAGGATTGATGGTATATGCTACTATGTTTACAATAGGAGCAACTACACTTACTGGATGTGGAGAAAAAGAAAAAAGTACAAAAAAAATAACTTCATCTATTGTAAAAAATGAATTAGAAATGGAAGTAAAAGAAGGAGATAAAAAAATATTTGAGCCATATGAACATTTATTCTTTGTAAGATTTACTGATGAAGAAGAATTTTCAGAAGATGGAAATGGAGCAAGTGTGGTTATACCAGAAGGATACCAAGTTTTTAAAGTAGAAAATTTTATTGAGCAATATAGTTATGGTTCACAAACTGGAGGTTATGATGTTTGGTATACTAATACTGAAACTGTTGAAGTAAAAGCCATTTATAATGAAGGATATGAAAAGTATGATTATAGTCATTTTGGAAAAATTATAAGAGATAAAGAAGAAGAATCTATAATTATAGAAGAAAATCCTTTAATAAAAAAGAATAAGTAAAAGAAAAATGCTAGAAAATACTAGTATTTTTTTTAATATTATGTTATAATTAGTGGCGTCGTTATAAAGAGGTGTAAATATGAAAAAAAGAAATGTTGCAATTATTGCCCATGTTGACCATGGTAAAACTACTTTAGTAGATGGAATATTAAAATCATCTGGAATGTTTAGAGATAATGAAGATGTATCTAACGTATCAATGGATTCTAATGATCTAGAAAGAGAACGTGGAATTACTATTTTAGCTAAGACTACTGCATTAGACTATAAAGATTATAGAATTAATATCTTAGATACTCCAGGGCATGCTGACTTTGGTGGAGAAGTTGAACGTATCATGAAAATGGTTGATGGTGTTCTACTTGTAGTAGATGCTTATGAAGGAGCAATGCCACAAACTAGATTCGTTTTAAAGAAGGCTTTTGAAGCAGGAGTAAAACCTATTGTCGTAATCAATAAGGTTGATAAACCAAGTGCTAGATGTAAACAAGTTGTAGATGAAGTATTAGACTTATTTATTGAACTTGGAGCAGATGATAGTCAATTAGATTTTAAAGTTATCTATGCAAGTGCCTTAAACGGAACATGTTCTGAAAGTGATGATATTTCTACTCAAACTCCAGGATTTGAAGAAATTCTAGATTTAATAATAGATGAAATTCCAGAACCAAAAGGAGATGTTAATAGTCCACTACAATTCCAACCAGCATTATTAGATTATAATGAATTTGTAGGAAGAATTGGTATTGGTCGTGTTCACAATGGTAAAATAAAAACTGGTGAAATGGTTACATGTTGTAGATTAGATGGATCTACTAAACAATTTAGAATTCAAAAATTATTTGGTTTCTATGGATATAAAAGAGTTGAAATAGAAGAAGCAGAAGCAGGAGATATAGTTGCAGTAGCAGGACTTGCTGATATATCAGTAGGTGAAACTTTATGCAACAATGATAATATCTTACCACTTCCAAAACTTCATATTGATGAACCAACTCTACAAATGACATTTGGAACTAACTCATCACCATTTGTAGGTAGAGATGGTAAAATAGTTACTGCTCGTAAGATTGAAGAAAGATTAATCAAAGAAACTCAAAAAGACGTTAGTTTAAAAGTAGAACCAGCAACTAATGAATCATTCTTAGTAAGTGGTCGTGGAGAATTACATTTAAGTATATTAATAGAAAACATGCGTCGTGAAGGTTTCGAACTTGAAGTATCTAAACCAAAAGTAATTATCAAAGAAATTGATGGTGTAAAATATGAACCATATGAAGAATTACAAATAGATGTACCAGATGATTCAGTTGGATCAGTTATAGAACAATTAGGACTTCGTGGAGCTAAGATGGAAAATATGTCTAACTTTGAAGGACAAACAAGACTTTTATATACAATTCCATCACGTGGATTAATAGGATTCTCTACTGATTTTATGACATTAACAAAAGGTTATGGTATTATGTCACATACATTTAAAGAATACTTACCTTATGAAAATGTTATTATGGGAGAAAGAAAACTAGGTGTTCTAGTATCTATGGAAAATGGAAACTCAACAGCATACTCAATCGGAAACTTAGAAGACCGTGGAATCATGTTTATTGAACCAGGTACAGAAGTATATGAAGGTATGATAGTTGGAGAATGTAATAGAGATAATGACTTAGCAGTAAATGTTGTTAAAGGAAAACAATTAACAAATACACGTGCTGCAGGAAGTGATCATACAGTAGTCTTAAAAAGACCACGCCCTATCTCATTAGAATATGCTCTTGATTACATTAACTCAGATGAATTAGTAGAAGTAACACCAAACTTCATACGTTTAAGAAAGAAAATATTAAATACAGAAGAACGTAAGAAATTTGATGCAAAAAATAAAAAGTAGAAAAAAACAACTAAAATTAGTTGTTTTTATTTGCCAATAACCATTATTATAGTATATAATGTTTATAGGGTAGAGGTGATTTGATGAGAACAAACAAAAAAAAGAAAATGACTAAGAGTGAATCACTAGAAATGACAAAAACTCTAGTTTTAAACTTCAATGAATTAGAACGTGTTGCAAATTATGAGAAAAAAACTAGTAAAAAACCAGCTATAGTAGTTGCACTTATAGGGTTATTTGCCATTATGTCAGGGCTTTTTTATCCAACTGTAGATAATATGTTAAATAAAAAAGATGAATCTCATCAATTCAGAGTATCAAAAGAAAAAAAGTATAAAAAAGTTGTTTGTACAAAAACATTAGTACCAAAAGAAAATAAATCAACAGCTAAGAATACTTTAATATTTAAATTTGAAAAAGATAGTTTAATATCATATGAAAATAGTTATGTAGAAACACCTAATTCTATGAATATGACTGAAACACCAAGAAATATTATAACTATATATGATTATATGAAACCATTAACAGCACTTACTATACCTGGATATGAATTAAAACAAGATTATACAGTAAGTGATACAAATTCAAAATTAGTTACAAAATTAGATTTAAATTTAAATGTAGACTTAGAACAATTTGATAGTACTAAGTTAACTGATAAACATAAATCTAATGCATATTTAAATGTTACATATACATATGGGGATAATAGTATTAATATAAAACAAAAATTAATGAGTGCAGGATATACTTGTGATTAGTATATCTTTTTTTTATGTAATTTTAGGCAAAAAAAAAGTGCATATTATGCAGCTTCTTGACCCTTTAATAATGTTCTTTTTTCTTTAGTAGAAAGTCTTACTTTAGTACCGTCTTCAAGTCTATGAACTTGTAAGTTTAACTTTTGTCTCTTTTTAGTAGCGTTTAAAGCGTGTGATCTTTTATTTTTAACGTTACCAGTTCTATTTGATACATTAACTGCCATATTATCCCTCCTTCGGTTTCATCTCTCGCTTTATAACTTTACCATAAAAATATCATAAAGTCAAATAATATCAACAAAATTTAAGATAATTTTATATATTTATGATAAAATATATATAGAAGGAGGGATATTATGTATATACCATTATATAATAAAAGTAATTATTCATTACTTTCTAGTCTATTAAAAATAGATGATATAGTTGAATATGCTAAAAAAAATAACCTTCCTAGTATTGCTCTTACTGATACTAATATGTATGGAGTGATGGAATTTATTAAAAAATGTGAATCGAATAATATTAAACCAATTATAGGGTTAGATATAATATTAGAAGATTTTAATATAGTATTAATATCTAAAAATTATGATGGCTATAAATCGCTAATAAAATTATCTACTATTCAAAATGAAAGAAAAGTAGAAGCATCTGATTTAGAAAAATATAATAAAGAAGTAATTGGAATACTTCCATATAAATATAATGATAAGTATAATGACTTGTTAAAAATATATACTGACTTATATTTAGGATATACAAATAAGAAAGAAGAAAAAGAATCACTATTAATTACTAAAAATGTTGTCTTCTTTAGAGAAAATTTATATTTAAATGATATTGATAGAGAATATCTACCATATTTATATAATATTAGAGATGGAAAGACTATAAGTGATGATGTAACTTATGATACTCTAAACCATAGTCTAAATATAACTAATATTTTAGAACTAACAGATAATATAGGACTTACTAATAGTATAAAAATAAGTGATCTTTGTTATTTAGAATTTCCTAAAAGAGAAAATTTACTTCCACTATATGAATGTGAAGATCCTTCTAAATATTTATTTGAATTATGTAAAGCTGGATTAACTAAAAGACTAGGTGGACAAATACCAGATAATTATAAAAATAGATTAAGTTATGAATTAAATATAATTACAGAAATGGGATTTCCTAATTATTTTCTAGTTGTTTATGACTTTATAAAATTTGCTAAGAAAAATAAAATATTAGTAGGACCAGGAAGAGGAAGTGCTGCTGGTTCACTTGTTGCGTATTCTTTAGGTATAACAGATATAGACCCGCTAGAATATGATTTATTATTTGAAAGATTCTTAAATCCAGAACGTAAAACAATGCCTGATATAGATACAGATTTTCCAGATGATAAAAGAGATGAAGTAATAAACTATGTAGTAGAAAAATATGGCAAAAAACGTGTTTCAGGTATTGTTACTTTTGGAACATTAGGAGCAAAACAAGTTATAAGAGATATTGCTCGTGTTCTAAATATCCCTTCATATAAAGTAGATAGCTTATCTAAATTTATCCCAGCTTTCACTAAAGATAAATTAAAAGATTTCTACAAGAAAAATACTGCCTTTAAAGCTAGAATAGATAGTGATGTATCATTATCTAAGTTATTTAAAATAGCTTGCAAATTAGAAGGATATCCACGTCATACTTCATCACATGCGGCAGGTATTGTAATGAGTAAAATAGATCTAGATGAAGTCATACCATTAACATATAGTGATGGAATGTATTTAACTAGTTATCCAATGGAATATCTAGAAGATTTAGGATTGTTAAAAATGGATTTCTTAGGACTTAAAAACTTAACAATAATTAATAATATAATTAATGATATAAAAGAAACCACTGGGGAAATAGTAGATTTTAATAAAATACCATTAGATGATAAAGAAACTCTAGAAATATTTGAAACTGCTAATACTAGTGGAATATTTCAATTTGAATCAACTGGTATGAGAAATTTCTTAAGAAATTTACGACCAAATACATTTGAGGATATATTCTCAGCAATAGCATTATTCCGTCCAGGAGCAGCAATAAATATTGATTCATATATAAGACGTCGTCATAAAGAAGAAGAAATTACGTACTTAGATCCATCATTAGAACAAATAACAAAAAATACATATGGAATACTAATATATCAAGAACAAATAATGCAATTAGCTAATGTCTATGCAGGATATACTCTAGGAGAAGCAGATATCTTAAGACGTGCTATGTCTAAAAAGAAAATAGATTTATTAAAAAGTGAAGAAGAAAAATTTATTAAAAAGAGTATAGAAAAAGGACATAGGGAAGAACAAGCAAAAAAATTATTTGAATTAGTATTAAACTTTGCAGGATATGGATTTAATAGATCTCACTCTGTAGCATACTCTTTAATAGCTTATAAAATGGCTTATTTAAAAAGTCATTACAAAACAATATTCTTTGCTAATTTATTAACTAATGTAATTGGAAGTGAGGCTAAAACTCACGAGTATATTATGGAAGCAAAAGCTAATGGGATAGAAGTAGAAAAACCAAGTATAAATAAAAGTAGTAATCGCTATGTAGTATTAGATAATAAAATAATATACCCAGTATCTAATATAAAATCTATTGGTGGAGTAGTAGCTTCTAATATAATGAAAGCAAGAAGTGATGGTGAATTTATTGATATCTATGATGCATTTAGTAGATTATATCTAGCTGGAGTAGGTAAAAAGAATTTAGAAACACTAATATTTGCAGATACATTTAGTTGCTTTAAAATTAATAGGGCTACACTTCTATATAATTTAGATAGTTTATTTAATTATGCAGAACTAACTAAAGATATAGATCCATCTTTAGTAATGAAACCAGATCTTATTAACCAACAAGATTATGAAGATAGTTATTTATTAGAAAAAGAAAAAGAAGTATATGGCTTTTATTTATCACATCATCCAACTACAGCATATTTAAAAGATAATAAATATGCAATTCCACTAAATACTGTGGAAAAATATTTTTCTAAGAAAGTAGATACACTAATACTTGTAGATAAGATTAAAGTTATTAATACTAAAAAAGGAGATAAAATGGCTTTTATTACTGGAAGTGATGAAACAGCTACATGTGAGTATACTTTGTTTCCTAAAGTATTTAACTCATATTCTAATCTAGAACGTGGAGATTTATTAAAAGTTAGAGGTACAGTAGAAAAAAGACTAAATACATATCAAATAATAGTAGAAAAAATAAAATATTTAAAAGAAAAGGATAAACAAGATGAAGAATAAAGAAAAAGTATATAGTATTTCAGCAATAGTCTTAATAATAGATCAAATAATAAAATTACTTATAAAAAATAATTTAAATCTATTAGATGAAATAAAAATAATACCTAATTTATTTTCTATCTTTTATGTAGAAAATACAGGAGCAGCATTTTCGATATTAGATGGTAAAGTATATGTATTTGTTTTAGTTGCTCTTATTTTATTATTTATATTAGATAAATATTTAAAAGAAGAAAACTTAACTAAAATTAGTATAATATCATTAGGTATAATTATAGGAGGTATAGTAGGTAACTTAATAGATAGATTACTATATCATTCTGTAATAGATTATTTATCATTTAATATATTTGGATATAATTTTCCAGTATTTAATATAGCTGATATATGTATAACAGTAGGGGTAGTAATATATATAATAGACCAAATAAAAGAAATTTTGTTAAGAAAAAAAAGTTCATAATTTTAGTGAACTTTTTAATTGCACACAAATTGACATCCATATGAGAAAATGTTATAATATAGAACGCTTGAAGGGGGAATAATCATGAAAGATAGCACAATATTATTACTTAAAATGATTAAAGACGGAAGAACATTAAATGAAATAAGTGAAGCTTTAAATCTTAGCAATAAACAATTATTTATGAGACTTTCTATGTTAAAACACAGTGGTTTCAATTTTGACAAAGTATATAATTATAATGGTGATATACAATATGCATTTGATAACCAAATTAATTTTAATGAAAATACATATATTCATAGACAAGAGAAGAATGTAATTGTTCCAGAGGATACAAAAACAATAAGAGCAGTTTTAATTTCTGATACACATATAGGAAATGTAAAAGAAGAATTAGCTTTGATTGATAGAGTTATGGATTATTGTGCCAAAGAGGATATTCATATAATCTTGCATGCAGGAGATTTTTTTGAAGGAATATATTGTAATAAATATAAGAAAAATTGTAAATATTCGGATCCAAGGGAACAAATATCATATGGTTTAAATGCTTATCCATATGATAAAAACATATTAACTTTTGCATTACTAGGTAACCATGATGCAACATTTTGGTTAAGACATGGTATTGATATAAAAACAATCTTAGAAGAAAGAAGACATGATATAATACCAATAGGATATGGATATGGAGAAATGACCATAGGTGGATGTAGAATTAGAATGAAACATGAAATTAGTAGAAAGGGAATAAGTATTATTCCTTCACAAAATATATCTAATAAAATAGTTTTAAAGGGGCACAGCCATAAATATAAGGTAGTACATAGTGACAACAGTTTAACAGTATATGTCCCAACAGCTAGTAGAGTAGAAACAGATAGCGTTCAAAGTCCAATCCCTAGTATAATAGATATGAAACTAACATTGAAAAATAATAAAGTCACTAAAGAATGTTTTGAACAATATATTTTCATAGATAATAAATTAGTTCGTGTAAGTGAAAATAATTATAGTATTAAACTTGAATTAGAAAACAAAAAACATCAGGAAAGAGAAATGAAAATAAAATGGAAATATCCTAAACTAAAAAAATTCACATGTAGTGATAGTGATGAAATAATAGAAAATATCAATTATGAAGAAACAGAGTATAATGATATAGAGAATAAACCAGTTCAAAAAGTAAAAAAATAGAAGTATCAATAAAATGTTAATTTTTAAGGGGTGAATTAAATGAAATTAGAAGTAGAAATAGAAAACAAATTAAGAATAGATAGTTACTTATCAGATGAATTAGATTTATCACGTAGTAAAATACAAAAACTAATTAAAGATGAACTTGTATTAGTAAATGGTAAAGTTATTAGTAGTAACTATAAAGTTAAAACAGGAGATATCATAGAAGTTAATGATGACTTGGATTATGAAATTAATGTAGAACCAGAAGATATTCCTATCGATATAGTTTATGAAGATGATGACTTATTAGTTATTAATAAAGAAAGTGGTATGGTAGTTCATCCTGCACCAGGACATTATACAGGTACTTTAGTAAATGCGCTTCTTTATAGATTTAATTTAACTAGTGGAGATAAAATTAGACCTGGTATAGTTCATAGATTAGATAAAGATACTAGTGGATTAATGCTAGTTGCTAAAAATGATTTTACTCATGAAAAACTAAGTGAAATGATATCTAAAAAAGAAGTGGATCGTCATTATTTAGCTATAGTAGATGGAGTAATTACACATGATACAGGAACAATAGATGCACCTATAGGAAGAGATTTAAATAATAGACAAAAAATGGCTGTAACAGATATAAATGGAAAAGAATCTATTACTAATTTTAAAGTATTAGAAAGATTTAATAATAATACATTATTAGAATGTATCTTAGAAACAGGAAGAACACATCAAATAAGAGTACATCTTGCATATATAAATTATCCAGTTAATAATGATCCATTATATGGTAGAGGAAAAGCAACTCCATTTGGACAAATGTTACATTCAAAAAGTATAAAATTTAATCATCCAAGAACTGGTAAAGAATTATCTTTTGAAGTAGAACCTCCAAAAGAATTCTTAGAAAAACTAGAAAGTTTAAGAAATGAAATGTAAATAATGAAAAATGTAAGAGAAGCAGACTGATATGAAATAGAAAATCATTATAAATAAGAGCTAACTTTCTTTGTAACGTATACTTGGAAAGAATAGGATACAAATAAAAAAAGACAACCTAGTTGTCTTTTTTAACTGACACTTGCTTTTTCTATTTAATTAATCTACAATTATATATAGAATAGGAAGTGTGTGTATGAAGAAAATAGGTATATTATTTCTAATGACAATAATGATTTTATGTCCAATTGTAAATGTTAATGCAAAGGATATATTCAGTGCAGATGTAACATCGGTAGAGTATTATGGTAATAATAATACAACAGGAAGTTTTAGTCTTGATGGAAATACTATAAAGTTATTATTTCAAAAGAATAAAGATGAAGTTGTCTTTGATATTAATATTAAAAATAATGGTAATATAAGTGGAAAACTAGCATCTGTTCAGTTTGAAGATCAAAATAATTTAGTTACATATTCATATACTGGATTAAAAAAAGGAGATACTCTAAAAAGTGGTGAAACAAAAACACTAAGAGTTACTGCAAAGTTAAAAAAAGGTCTAAGTACTGATGTAATTAATACAAAATTAAAAATAGATTTTATATATGGAGATAATATAATAACAACAACTATAAATAATCCAAATACATATGATAATATTATAAAATTTATTATACTATTTGGAGTGAGTTTATTTGCATTAATAATATTAACAAAAACAAGAAAAACAAAAACTATAAAGGCAGTATTAATTATAATATCTGTAATGACTACATTTGTTTGTTATAACACATATGCTATAAATGTTCCTTCACGAGAAGTAGACATTAATATAGTTGGTAATATAGATAAAAACTTTATGATGGTTGCAGATCCAACAAATGGAGATACACAACCGGTATTTGGAAATACTAATATATTAAAGAATCAAATAGAGAAAATTTATACAAAGAAAGAACTTGAAATTCCAGAAAATGCGATTTCAAGTTGGGATATATCACAAGATAATGATGAATCAGTAATGGCATATGTATTAGATGAAGATAATAATGGACTTTACGAATTATATTTATGTGAATATGGAGGAGTAATAGCCAATCCAGATTTAAATAAAGCATTTGCTTATTACACAAAAGTAATATATTTTGATTTATCTAACTTTATAGTAGATGATGTAACTAATATGCAAGGTATGTTTGGTTTGGATAGTAAAATAGAAACACTTGATTTAAGTAGTTTTGATACTGGAAATGTAGAAAATATGCAACAAATGTTCCGAGAATGTACATCTTTAAAAAATATAAATTTAAGCGGTTTTAATACTGAAAAAGTAACTGATATGTTAGGAATGTTCTATAAAGATGGTAAAATAGAAACACTTGATTTAAGTAGTTTTAATACTAAAAAAGTTGAAAATATGAGGTTAATGTTTAATAGTTGTTCAAAATTAAAAGAACTTAATATAAGTAGTTTTGATATGACAAATGTAACAAATACGAATGGAATGTTTCAAAGTTGTTCAAGTTTAGAAGATTTTGAAGCACCTAAAAATATAAAGAATATTGATAACTTTATGTATAATCATATTCCTGAATATAAGAAAGAATCATTTACTATACCAAAAACAGTAAATTTTGTTGGTTATTCACATATGTTTTATGATTTTGGAGGTTCTAATTTTAAAAAATTCATAGTTGAAGAAGGAAATTCTGCATATAAAACAGTAGATGATATTTTATATACTGCTGACGGAACTAGATTAATTGCAGTACCAAGAGGAAAAACTTTCACTGATAATAAATTTGTTATCCCAGAGGGAGTTACATTCCTAAATGAATTATCATTTAGTAGAACTCAGAATATCGAAACACTTGTATTACCTAATAGTTATGAAATACAAAGGATGATGTATAAAAATAATGAATATGGATTCTTAAATTCTGGCAGCTCATTAAATATAGCAATTTATTCATATACATCAATAAGTAAGTTCGAAGTAAAAGATGATAATCCTAGATATTCAAGTTATGATGGATGTATTTATAGTAAAGATGGTAAAGAGTTAATTTCTATACCATTAAAGTATAATGGAGTATTAAGTATCAAACCTGGTACTGAAATATTTGGAGAACAAGCTTTTTGGACTCTTAATGCTATAGCAGATCGTGCTGAAAATCTTACTGAGGTAAATATACCAGCTAGTGTAACTAACATTCATAGTGATCAAGTTATATTACTTAATTTATTAGCAGCAGGTGGAAAAACAATTAATATTGATCCTGAAAATCCAGCATATAAAGTGGAAAATGGAAAAGTAGTAAAAATACAATAGTTATTGACAAACCTTCAAAAAAAGAGTATATTCAATAGTAATTATTTTGGAGGGGAAGTATGGCAGTAGTAGTATCTAAAAAACTAAATACATTAAAATCAATAGTTTTTGTGATGTCTTTCTGTCTTTCCTTAGTATTTATAAAATAAAAAACGATGACTAATAATAGGTTATCGTTTTTTGTATATTTGGAGGTGTTAATATGAAAAATAATATTACTATTAATGATTTACTAGAAATTGTTAAAAGTTATAATCCAGAAGAAGTTGAAAAAGTAAAGAAAGCTTATGATTATGCTAACTATTTACATAGGGGTCAAATGCGTCAAAGTGGAGAACCGTATATAACACATCCTCTAGCAGTAGCCTATACAGTAGCAGAAATGCATGCAGATGGTGATACAGTATGTGCAGCACTATTACATGATACCTTAGAAGATACAAATACAACAAAAGAAGGTATTGCTGATCAATTTAATAAAGATGTAGCTAACTTAGTAGATGGAGTTACAAAGATTAGTAAAATGAATTTTTCATCAAAACAAAGTCAAAATATGGCTAATACAAGAAAAATAATTACAAGTCTAACTAATGATGTAAGAATAATTATAATAAAACTTGCAGATAGGCTTCATAATATGAATACATTAGAATTTAAATCAGAATTTAAACAAAAAGAAAATTCTATGGAAACAATGGATATATTCGTACCACTTGCATATTATATTGGAGCATACAGAATAAAAAGTGAATTAGAAGATTTATCACTAAGATATTTATATCCAGATAAATATAAAAGTATAGAAGAAATAAAATTAAAAATAGAAGAGGATAGTAAACATTGCTTACAAGAAATGCTCCAAACTATTCAAGGTATTCTAAATGACAAGAACATTCCTAATGAAATAAAGGTTAGAACTAAAAATATTTATGGAATATATAAGAAACTACAAGAAGGAAATAAAATATCTGATATACATGATCTTTTATCATTAAAAATAATGGTAGATGATATTGCCAATTGTTATCAAACTTTAGGAATAATTCATTCAAAATATAATCCTATAAATGAAAAATTTAAAGACTATATTTGTAATCCAAAAACTAATATGTATAGATCTCTTCATACTACAGTATTCGGTGAAGATGAGAGATTAGTTCAAACTCAAATAAGAACATTTGATATGGATAAAGTTGCATCATTTGGATTAACTGCGTATTGGGATATTGAAAAAGGTAATGCCAGAGATGTAATGCAAAGAGATTTAAAGAATAAGTATCAATTCTTTAAAAGTTTAGTAGAAATAAATAGAATGTTTGTAGATAATCAAGAATTTGTAAGTCAAGTAAAACAAGAATTATTTTCAGATAAGATATATGTATATACTACTACAGGAAAAATAATTGAATTACCAAAAGATTCTACTATAATAGACTTCGCATATAGAATAAGTTCAGAACTTGGAAATACAATGGTATCTGCTACAGTAAATGATAAAGTAGTAGAACCAGACTATATTCTTCATAATAAAGACAGGGTACGAGTAATCACAGATATAATGTCGTATGGTCCAAGAGAAGATTGGATAGATAAGGTACAAACTACTAAAGCAAAAAGAAAAATAAAAGAATTTAATGATAAGTAGTGTAAATAATTTACATATAGGGTGTAAAATAAAAATACAATTATTTACAATAAATATTAAATAAAGTATAATATTACTGGTGATAATAATGAGTACTAGAGATAATGTAATGTTAATTTATAGAATGATAATAGTTATAGTATCAGGGATAGGATTATATCTAAATTTTAAATTAGAAACAGTAAGAATAGGTATTTTATATTTTACAAATATTAGTAACTTATTATGTTTCTTATACTTTTTAGGAGTAGTAGTAGCAACTATAACACATAAATTAAAGAAAAATGATTTCTACTATTTATCAAAAGGAATGGTTACTATGTCCGTTACTCTAACATATTTTGTATATAATTTAGTATTAAATAATAGTGGAACAGTTTCAATATTTGATAATCATGAGTTAGAAACAAATATAGTTCATATAGTAGTACCGTTACTAGTTATATTCGATTATGTAATATTTGGTACTAAAGGACATCTAAAGAAAAACTATCCATATATATGGAGTAGTATTCTAATTATATATCAATTATTTATTACAGTTTATTCTAGTTTAGGTGGAAGATTCTTAAATGGTGATAAATATCCATACTTCTACATGGATGTATCTAAATATGGTGTTAGAAATGTACTAATAAGTGGTTTAATAATATTAGTATTCTATATAGGATATGGGTCTATTATTCAAACACTTGATAATAAACTAGCAGAAGTAAAAGAAAAGAGAAAATAGGCAAGTATTAACTTGTCTTTTATTGTATATAGGAGTAGAAGTTATGTATATGCAAAAAATACATTTAATGATTATTTAAATAGGAAAACATAGAATTTAAATATTTAATAGTAAAGGATAATTAATATGAAGTATAAAGAATTTTATATAAGTGATAGTAATGGAAAAAGTAATTGCATAGTAAGAACATACTCTAAACTATTTAATAAAGAGTATGATCAAGTTCAAAATGAACTAATAGAAATATCTAAGAAACTAGGATATGATAGTTATACAGAAGTAGAAGTATTTGAAGATTACTTAAAATCTAATAATTATTCTATTATTAATATAGATAATGATATTAAAATTAAAGATTTAGATTTAGAACTAGGTAGTTATGCAGTATTCTGTTATGATAAAAAAGATTACTATCATATGGTGCCAATAATTAATAATATAGTATATGATAAAAGTGATGAATGTTTGGATTTATATGTAATAAAAATATATAAAGAAAATAATTAGTAAAAGAGGTAATAATATGAATTTAAAAGAAATGCAAAAACAAATATGGCAAAATAAATTAAATAAAGGATTTAATACAACAGATGTTAATAAAGAATTTTGCTTGTTATATGGAGAAGTAGCAGAAGCTTATGATGCATATAAAAAGAAAAAAGATGATTTAGGAGAAGAACTTGCAGATGTTGCAATATATCTAATTGGATTATCAGAAATGTTAGGATTTGACTTAGAAGATGAAATAAAAAATAAAGTTTCTAAAAATGAAAAAAGAGTATATAAAAATATTGATGGAGTAAATGTAAGAATTAGCGATTAACAAAAAATGGATAGAATTATCCATTTTTATTTACACATTTTTTACTATATAAAAAATATAAGACTTTCTTATTTTGATTAAATGTACTATAATAATAGTATAAAATAATACAAAGAAAGTATCTTTTTTTTGTGCACCACAAATATGTGTAAAATTGACACTTTTAATAAAATGTGGTATAATCTAGCACATAAAAAGAGGGGGAGCATATGACAAAACAAGAACTATTAGAATTAAAAAATAAAATTCTTCAATTAAAGAAAATCAATGAAACTGAAAATTTATTACCAAAAACAACAGCATACTCTTTTTTAGTAGAATGTAGTAAAGATAGATTAGATTCTGTTGCAATTAATTATCTAGGCAGAACAATAACATATAGAGAACTAATTGAAAAAATAGATAACACTGCAAAAGCTTATGCTGAATTAGGTATAAAAAAAGGACAAAGAGTTGGGATGTCTATGCTTATGACACCAGAAGCAACTATTTCATTTTATGCTTTAAATAAACTTGGAGCTACAGCAAAATTAATAAATATTACACATAATACAGATGAATTAGCTAGCGATTTAGAATCATTAACATCTGATGTATTTATAACTCATGATATTTTTTATAGTAAAAATATAAGTGAAGTAGTGGACAAAACTCAAGTTAACAAAGTTGTTTTATCTTCACTAGTTGATTCATTACCTTATGGTTTCTATGGAGATATGATTAAATATAATGCTATAACAAAATTACAAGGTATTAGAAATAGATCTGCTATTAATGATGGTAAGTGCATTAATTGGAAAGATTTATACAAAAAAGGTGAAGAATCAACAATTAATGTAGAACCAGAGTTTATATCAGGTGCTCCAATTGCTATAGCATCTACAAGTGGTACAACAGGAAAGTCTAAAGGTGTAGTAACTACAAATGATGCAATTAATGCAGTGCCTGTACAAATGGGAATGACTGATGAAACATTTGCTCCAAATGATTCTATTTTTACAACATTACCAACATGGATATACTACAGTTTAGTAAATAATATGCATGTTCCATTATGTTTAGGTGTTACTTTAAATATGGATCCATTATTTAATCCAAAACAAATTCATAAGAGATTAAAGCAATATGAGTTTAATCACTGGAATACTATACCAGCATACGTTGATGATATGGTTAAAGATAAGAAATTAAAAAATATGAATTTATCATTCTTAAAGTCTATCACAACAGGTGGAGATTTCTTAACACCAAAATTAAAAAAAGAGGCAGAAGTTAAATTAAAAGAAAATAATTCAGATATATATGTTGGTCAAGGATATGGTGCGTCAGAAATACTAGGAAGTTTTGGATATACATATGAACCAGAAAAATCTGAAGGTACTATTGGAAAACCATTAGTGGGAAATAGATACAAAATTCTTGATTTAGACACAAAAGAAGAAGTTGGTGTGAATCAAACAGGTGAAATGTATTTATATTCACCAGCCCTTATGAAAGAATATGATTTTAATGAAGAAGCAACAAATGAATCTATAGTTACAGATAAAAATGGAGTTAGATGGTATAAAACTGGAGATTTGGCACACTATGATGAAAATGGTGAATTATTCATAGATGGTAGAATTAGAAGAATTGAATTAACAAAAGATGACAAGGGTTTACCAACAAAAATTTTCCCTGATAAAATAAAAGGGGTCATCTTGCAACATCCATCAGTTGAAAAATGTGAAGTTATAATGGTTGATGATGAAATAAGAATGAAAAAGCCAGTATGTTTCATAGTTTTAAAGGATGGCATTGAGTTTACAAAAGATATTGTAGATGATATAAATCAAATATGCTTAGAAAATAAATTGGAGAGATATTCAATTCCAGTCGAATATAAGAATATTGAAGAAATTCCATTAACACCTGGTTTGAAAACAGATTACAACGAATTACAAAAAATATATGCAGAACCAGCTGATAATCAAAGAAGAAAAATGTTATAAAAATGATAATTTTGTATGAAATTATCTTTTTTTATGGTATTATGTTATAGTAAGGTGGGATTTATATGAATATAATATGGTTACAAATAACTAGTTTTGTTTACATGACAGTATTGTTAATATTATTCTTTTCAAAGGAAAGATTACAAAGTCTAGAAAATAGTATCTTTAGAAATATCATGATAGTTAATGAAATAGGATTATTAATAGAACTTGCTTGCTTTTATACAGTATCTAATCTTAATACATCTAATATAATTAATGTGTTAGTAACTAAAGCTCTATTAATATATTATTTAATATATATATTGTTATTTACTTATTATATAGCTGTTATAACATATAGAAAAAGAGAAGATGCAGAAAAAATATATAAGAAAACTGCGATATTATGTACATTATATTTTGTAATTAATACATTATTATTAAGTGCACTGCCATTATACTATAGTACAGGAGCACATCCATATTCATATGGACCAGCTGTTAATTATTTATATACGGTATATACAATATTAATATGTATATGGGTAATATTCTTGGTAATTAATCATAATACAATAAAAAGAAAAGAATTTATACCAGTATTTATTCTTATAATTTTAGGAACGATAGCAGGAATAATACAAAAGAGCAATCCATCACTAGTAATAATGACAGCACTAGATACACTTGTTACTTTTATAATGTATTTCACAATAGAAAATCCAGATATAAAAATGATAGAACAATTAGAATTAGCTAGAGATGCAGCTGATAAGGCTAATGCTGCTAAGACAGATTTCTTATCTAGTATGTCACATGAAATAAGAACACCACTTAATGCTATAGTAGGTTTTAGTGATTGTATAAATGAATCAGATAGTCTAGAAGAAGCAAAAGAAAATGCTAAAGATATAATAAATGCATCAGAAACACTACTTGAAATAGTTAATGGTATCCTAGATATTTCTAAGATTGAAGCAGGTAAACTTGAAATAGTAAATTCAACATATAATGGTAAAGAATTATTTGAAGAATTAGCTAAATTAATAAGACCTAGAATGGATGATAAGGGATTAGATTTCACATATTATATTGCTCCTGATATACCAGAAGTATTATATGGAGATCATGCCAATCTTAAAAAGATAGTTACAAACCTTTTAAGTAACGCATCTAAATATACAGATACAGGTTTTGTTAGATATGAAGTTAATTGTGTAAGAAGTGTTGATACATGTAAATTAATAATATCAGTAGAAGATTCAGGTCGTGGTATTAAAAAAGAAAGCTTAGATAAATTATTTACTAAATTTCAAAGACTTGATGAAGATAGAAATACAACAATTGAAGGTACAGGTTTAGGACTTGCTATAACTAAACAGTTAATAGAATTAATGGGTGGAAAAATAATAGTTCACACAATTTATGGTGAAGGAAGTAAATTCACTGTTGTACTAAATCAAAAAATAGATAAATCACAAACAAATGCAAAACAAACTAATAGCAGTAATAGTTTAAAAGATACACTAGAATTAGCTGGAAGAAAATTATTGTTAGTAGATGACAATAGTCTTAATTTAAAAGTTGCAACCAAATTATTAGAAAAATTTAATGCAGATAATATAGAATGTGTAGAAAGTGGATTTGCTTGTATTGATAGAATAGTAGCTGGAAATGACTATGATGTAATTCTATTAGACGATATGATGCCAAAAATGAGTGGTGTAGAAACATTAAAAAAATTAAAAGAAATTCCTGGCTTTAATACACCGGTAGTAGCTTTAACAGCTAATGCCATAACAGGTATGAAAGATAAATATTTAGAAGCAGGATTTGATGATTATTTAGCTAAACCAATAGAAAAAAATCAATTAATAATTGTATTAAATAAAATCTTAGATAATAAACCACATAATACAGCCGCAACTTTAATGAGTAAAACAAAAACAGATTTACCTAAAGACATTACACCAGCTGAATTAACAGAGGAAGAACTAAGTCAAACACAAAAGTTAAGACCAATAAAAGAAGAAGTAGAAACTTTAGATGTTCCTACTGAATCTGATATTGAAGTAGAAGGTAATGATGTTAGTACAAGTGATGAAACATACGATGAAGCATATCTAAGAAAAAATGGAGTAGATATGGATAATGCTCTAGAACTACTTGGTGATATGGAAATGTATAATGATACATTAAAAGATTACTTAAGTGAAATAGATAATAAGTTAGAAGAATTAAGAGGATACAAAGAATCTAATGATATGCCAAACTATAGTGTATTAGTACATTCTATGAAAAGTGATGCGAAGTACTTAGGATTTATGAAATTCGCAGAAGTAGCTTATGAACATGAGCTTAAGAGTAAAGAAGGCAATAGTGACTTTGTAAATGGTGATTTTGCTAGACTTGAAGAAGAATTAAACAAAGTATTAAAAATAGCTAAAGAGTATGGTAGTCATATTTAAAATATAATCAGTCGTTTGACTGATTTTTTTTATGTATAAAATTAATGTTTCATATAATGTTCAAGGAAAAGTAATCCTTTTTTCGTATCATATAAGTAGATAGTAGTAATCACAAAAAAGAAAGGAGATATTTTTAATGAATGAAATAAAAGAATATACAGAAAAAATATTCGAGGATATTAAACACATAGATGATAAAGGTAATGAATGTTGGTATGCAAGAGAATTGCAAATAGTTTTAAAATACAAAGAATGGAGAAAATTTGAAAATGTTATAACAAAAGCAAAAGTCGCATGTAAGAACAGTGGTGTTGACACAAATAAACAATTTGTCCACGCCGACAAATTGTCAATAAATGTAAATGGTGGTAAAAGAAAAATAAGTGACTATAGACTTTCACGATATGCTTGCTATTTAATTGCTCAAAATGGTGATCCAAGAAAAGAAGTAATTGCATTAGCCCAAACATATTTTGCCATTCAAACAAGAAAACAAGAACTAACAGAAAAAGAATATAGTTGGTTAACTGAAGATGAAAAAAGATTTTATCAAAGAAATTTAACAAAGAAAGGTAACTATTCACTAAATCAAACCGCAAAGAAATCAGGAGTTAAGAATTTTGATAAATTTCATAATAGTGGATATAGAGGACTTTATAATGGAGAAATAGCTAATGATATAGCCAAAAGAAAGAATCTAAGATATAGGGAAGATATATTGGATAATATGGGTAGTACAGAATTAGCCGCAAATCTATTTAGAATAACGCAAACAGAAGAAACACTTATTCATAATAATATTAAAGGAGAAAATAATGCAAATATTACGCATTACAATATTGGTAGAAACATTAGAGAGGTTATAGCTAAAAATGGAGGAACAATGCCAGAAGAATTACCAACTCCAGAAAAAAGTCTAAAACAAATAGAAAAAGAATTTAATAGTAGGCAAAACAAAAAACTTACTACTAAAGAGTAAGTACTATGTTTAATTATCACTAGCAGATTTTATAAAAAATCCTAAACTAGGATTTATAAATTAAGTAAATAAATTGAAAGCGATAAAATAGAAGCAAATATAGATAAGAGTATATAAGGTACTAAGTATTTAGTACTTTTTTCATTTAAATTTTTTGTTTCACTATATAAATATAAAACTGATATAAAAGTACCTAGACAAGAAATAAATCCTAAGAAATTATTTTTTAATATAAAAAATACTAATTGAAAACTCTGATTAAATAAATAATTAACTATTAATGTAGCTTTATATGAACTAGGTAAATCTTTTATTTTATACTTATTAAGTATTTGATAAATACTGATAGATATAAAAATATATATAATAGTCCAAGCTATTATATAGAATATACTTGGAGGAGCGAAAGATGGTAAGTTTATACTTTTATAATAATTATAATCAATTGGTAATAGTGAAGATAAAAACCATGGTATTAGTATACCTATAAATAGTAATATTTTTTTCATAATTAACACCTCTTTATTAATTCTATGATTTGAGGTATAATAATATTAGTCTTTTTGGAGGGGATAATATGAATACTGAATTAATGGATGATAAAAACTTAATGGTTATGAAATTACTTCATTACTTTATAACTGAAAAAAACTATAATCCAATTATATTACAAGGTGTAGAAAATGAAATATGGTTAGAAAACTTAGATGAAGATTATAAAGTAGTTCGTATAGTATCAGGGTATATTCATAATGATGAACAATTTAAATTTGATGTATTCAAAACAAAAAGAATAATGAAAAAGATTAAGAAAAAAACTTTATCATTAAGTATGAATTCATTAAGTATTTTCTTAGATTTAGGAGAAAATGTTACTGAAAAAGAAGATATTTCAAATTTTAAATATATAAAAGTTAAAGAAGAATCTGATTTCAACAATGATATTATAAAAAAATCATTTCCTGATTTAACTAAAAAATTAGTATATAACGAAGAAGGATTTGAATTATTTGCTAAGATAACAAATGATATCAATGAACATAATAAAAAAGATGCTGAAAAGATTAATAAAGTATTTAAAGTTGATTTTCCAATGATTACATACATGTTAATAGCTATTAATATGGTTTTATATATAATTCCATTACTATTTGATATGCATAATAGTCTAATTAATAATTATGGAGTATTAGGTAGTGCTATTAGAAATGGTGAATACTATCGTTTAATTACTGGTATATTCTTACATGGAAACTTACCACATTTAGTATTTAACTGTTATGCCTTATTCGTAATAGGAACTCAAATAGAAAATTTCTTTGGTAAGATAAAATATTTGATTATTTATCTATTCAGTGGATTAATGGGAGCCTTATTCTCAATAATATTTGCTGACTACTTATCAATAGGAGCAAGTGGTGCTATATTTGGACTTATGGGAAGCCTATTATATTTTGGATATCATTATAGAGTATATTTAGGTAATGTTATTAAGAGTCAAATTATACCGCTAATAGTACTAAACTTATTATTAGGATTATTACCTGGTATTGATAATTTTGCTCATATCGGAGGATTATTAGGAGGAACTATTATATCAATAGGAGTAGGTGTAAAGGATAAGAGTAGTACTTTTGAAAGAGTAAATGGACTTATAATTTCAGCTATGTTCTTAGCATTTTCTCTATATATGGCATTTGTATTCAAAATAGCTTAAATTTATTGTAATTATAATTAATATTTGTTAAAATTAAATTAATATTATAGTGAGGTGTTCTTATGGTAGATAAAACAAGTTTATTTAATTTAGAAGATATTGATGCAGGTATGATCAGAACTACATTAACAGAAGTTCATGATGCCTTAGAAGAAAGAGGTTATAATGCTACTAATCAAATAGTTGGTTATTTAATTAGTGGTGATCCAGGATATATTTCTAGTTACAAAGATGCACGTAATAAAATTCAAGAAGTAGATCGTGCTAAAATTATAGAAATATTATTAAAGGAATTTAGTAAAAATAGCAAATGAGATATTTAGGACTTGATTTAGGTAGTAGAACACTAGGTGTTGCACTTAGTGATAAGACTGGGCTTATTGCGTCTAGTCATGAAACAATAAGACACAAAGAAGAATACAATAGATTAGTAAAAGAAGTAGTAAAGTTAGTTAATGAATATGAGGTAGAAGCAATAGTATTAGGATTTCCTAAGAATATGAATAATACTATTGGCCCTAAAGGAGAATTAAGTTTAAAATTTAAAGAAAAACTAGAAAAAGTATTAGATATACCTATTTATTTAGAAGATGAAAGATTAACAACAAAGAGTGCAACAGATATGTTAATAATGGGTAATGTATCAAGAAAAGATAGAAAGAAAGTAGTAGATAGTGTTGCTGCGACTATAATATTACAATCATATTTAGATAAGGAGAAAAGAAAATGAAAAAAAATACATTTGTAATGATAGATGAAGAAGGTAAAGAAACAACATATGATGTATTATTTACATTTGATAGTGATGAAACAAAAAAGAGTTATATAGTTTATACAGATAATACAAAGGATGAAACTGGAAATATTCAAGTTTACGCATCAATCTATGATCCGGAAAATCCAAATAGTAAATTTGAAGCAATTACTACAGATAAAGAGTGGAAAGTAATCGAAACAATTTTAGAAACATTACAAGAAGAAGTTAAAAAAACAGTTACTAATAAAAATGAAGAGTAACTCTTTATTTTTTTCTGGAGGGGAATATGGCAGTAAAAAAGAAATATAAATTAAAAACTAAAGCATTAGTAACATTACTAATAGTACTAGGAAGTTTTCTAATACTACTTGCAGGAATATATATGTTTATGGGTAGTCCTATAGATGCTAATAATTCAAATGATATAGAAATAACTATACCAAGTGGTACAAGTGTAAGAGGAATAGGAAATATTCTAGAAAAAAATGATTTAATAAGAAATAGTAGTTTCTTTGCTATAGTTGTTAAATTAGGTAAAAATAACTTAAAAGCTTCAACTTATACTTTAAATAAAACTATGTCAATGCAAGAAATAATTAAAATAATGCATGAAGGTAATAATTATAATCCAGATAGTGTTAGAATTACTTTTAAAGAAGGAAAAAGATTAACTGATTATGCAAAGTTAATTGCTAATAATACTAATAGTACATATGATGATGTTATTAAAGTAATGAATGATAAGACTTACATAAATGAATTAATAACTAAATATTGGTTCTTAACTACTGATATTTTAAATACTGATATTTATTATCCATTAGAAGGATATTTATTCCCAGATACTTATGAATTTAAAAATAAAGATGTAGATATCAAAGAGATAATAACAGCTATGTTAGATGAAACTAATAAAAAACTAGAACCATATAAAAGTAAAATAAGTAATTCACCACATAAATATATAACAATGGCATCTATTGTAGAATTAGAAGGAACTAATACTGAAAATAGAAAAATGATAGTAGGAGTATTTAATAATAGAATAAAATTAGGTATGAATCTAGGAAGTGATGTTACTACATATTATGCGCTTCAAGAACCTATGACTAGAGATTTAACATCTGATGAATTTAAAACAAATAATTCATATAATACTAGAAGTACTACTATGATGGGAAAACTACCAGTAGGACCTATATGTAGTCCGGGTATTTCAGCTATTGAAGCAAGTGCTAATCCAACTAATAATGATTACTTATATTTTGTGGCAGATAAAAATGGAAAAATATATTATACAAAGACAGTAGCTGAACATGATAAAAAAGTAAAAGAAATAAAAGATGCAGGTGATTGGATATGGTAGAAAACTATACCATTATTAAAAAAATAAAACAATATGCTATAGATAATAATGTTCCAATTATGATGGACGATGGAATTAAGTTTTTAACTAATTTCATAATAAAAAAACAAGTTACTAATGTTTTAGAAATAGGAACAGCTATAGGATATTCTTCTATAATGATGTGCATGGCTAGTCAAAATGTAGAAGTCACAACAATAGAACGTGATGAGAAAAGATATTTAGAAGCAATTAAAAATGTAAAAGAATTAAAACTTGAAGATAGAATCACACTAATATATAATGATGCTTTAAATGTAAAACTTGATGATAAATATGATTTAATTTTTATAGATGCTGCTAAAGCACAAAATATTAAATTTTTTGAGTTATTTGAAAAAAACTTAAAACCAGGTGGAGCTATAATAACTGATAATTTAAATTTTCATGGAATGGTTAACAAAGAAGAAAGTGAAATTAAAAGTAGAAATGTTAGAGCGTTAGTTAGAAAAATAAAAGATTATATTAACTATTTAAAAACTAATACTAAGTTTGAAACTGAATTCTATGAAGTTGGAGATGGAATATCTGTTAGTATAAAGAAATAATTAGTGGAGTGATAATATGAGTGGTTTATTCGAAATTTTAGCTTGTACTTCTACAGCTGAAAGCTGCTGTAATGATTATGTTATAATGAATTTTTTAAAAGTATTAATAAGAATTTTAGATATAATGCAAATCATAGTACCAATTATACTTATTGTAATGTTAAGTATTCAATTAACTAAATTAGTTATTAATCCAAATGAAAAGAAGAACGTCACAGGATTAAAAAATGAAATAATTGGAACTGTAGTTTTCTTTTTACTACCATATATAGTAAATGCAGTATTTGGATTAGTACCTGATAGTTATGAACTAAGTTCATGTTGGAAAGTAGCTAGAGAAACACCAATGATGGCAAATACTTATATTGAGACTGGTACTAAAACAACAAATAGTAAAAACACAGTAGCCAAAGCAAAGAAAAAGAAAAGTACTAAGAAAAAGAAACTTTCTAAAAAATCACTAAAGAAAATTAATTCTGTAAATAAAAATAAAAGACTAAAAAGTAAAAACAAAAATAATAAATTAACAATAAAAGGATCTAAAAAAGGTATAAAAATAGTCAATTATGCCAGAATGTTTGTTGGTCAACGTTATATATATGGTGGTTATTGGAACGGTAGTCCATCTTATACTGGTACAGATTGTAGTGGCTTTGTTCAAGGTGTATTTAAACATTTCGGAATTAACCTTCCAAGATCTAGTCAAGCTCAATATGATGCCACTAATCTTTATACTAGAGTAAGTCCAAATGATATACGAGCGGGGGACATTGTTTTTTACTCTGGTCATGTCGCAATTCTTACTGGTAATGGAGAAGAAATAGTTCATGCGTCAAATGAAAGGGATGGAATAAAACTAAGTCCAACATATCGATATGGACCTATAAGATGTATTGGAAGAATAAAAGGTGTTAATTAGGTGATGTTATGTTTAGTGTAGAACAAGAAAAATCAAATAAAAAAACTGATAAAAAAATGTTATATATTATTTCATCTATAATTCTAATAGGAATAATATGTGCTGGAATGTTTATATATTTAAATACTAATAATTATGATAATATCAAAAAAGATGTTAATAAGGATCTAGTATATACTAGATTCAAAAGAAATATAGAAGATAATAAAACAGAAGTCCCAATGATTAATATTAATTCTACTGATGTAGATATCATCAATAAAGAAATTGTGGATATTATGAATAATTTCTTAAAAGAAGAAAATAATCTAAGTGATTATGAGTATAGTATTAATAAAAATATTTTATCAGTAGTATTAGTAATGATTAATAATAATACAGACACAACGCCTATATTCAGTTTCAAAACATATAATATTAACTTAACTACTTTAAAAAAAATTAGTAATAGTGAATTATTAAGTATGTATAATACTAATGAAAAAGAAGTTTCTAATAGTATTAAAACCCAATTTAAAGAATATTATGAAGAAGAAATAAGTAATGGCTATATTGTAAAAGAAGAATGTGACTATAAATGTTATATTACATGGAGAGGTATTACTGATTACATTGATAAAGTAGAATACTATGTAGATGATAATAAACTATATGCATATAAAGAATTTAATCCATACTCAATATATGAAGAAGAGGATTACTATAACTTGGATAGCTTCATGTTTTATATAAAAGATTAGTATAACTAATCTTTCTTTTTTTTATCTTTTGTTGTATAATACAGCTTGAGGTGGACTATGAAAGTACTAGTAGAATTAAAAGATAAAAATATTTCTGAATATAAAAACATAGATGGAATTATTCTAGGTTTAGAAGATTATTCTGTTTTTAATAGTGTCACATATACTAAAGAAGAAATCAAAGATATTACTAATAAATATAGTGACCTAGATATTTTTATCAAAATAGATAAAAATATTTTTAATAGTGAAATAAATGAATTAAAAGAAATATTAACTTATTTATCTAAATTAAATATTACAGGAATATTTTTCTATGATCTAGCTTTATTACAAATAAAGAAAGACTTAAATTTAGATATAAACTTAGTATGGTCTCAAACTCATATGGTTACAAACTATAGAACATGCAATTACTATAATGAAAAAGGTGTAGAATATGCACTACTTTCTAAAGAGATAACTTTAGATGAAATAATAGAAATATCTACTAAGTCCACTATTAAAACAATAGTAGAAGTATTTTCTAAACCAACTGTAGGTTTCAGCAGAAGAAAACTAGTTACTAATTATAATCATGATATTGGAGTAAGTGGTTCTAAAGAATTAGAAGTATTAGAAAAAGTAAGTAATGATACTTATTTAGTAAAAGAAGAAGATGCAGGTACAGGATTTATTCTAAATAAAATTTTAAATGGTACTAGTGTAATAAAAACATTATATGAAAACAATGTAGATTATATTCTTTTAAGAGAAGTAGAAGGTATTGATTTTAAAGAATTTGTAAATGATACAAAAGACTATATAGATAATAATTGTCTAGATGATAATTATATTTCTAAATATAAAAAGTTAGGGGATAGTACAGGATTCTTTTTTAAGAAAACTATCTATAGGGTGAAAAAATGAGAAAAATAGAATTACTATCTCCAGCAGGAGATTTAGAAAGATTAAAAGTAACACTTTCTTATGGAGCAGATGCAGTATATATAGGTGGAGAAAAATTAGGACTTAGAGCTAATGCAACTAACTTCAGTATTGACGAAATAAAAGAAGGATGTGACTTTGCTCATAAACTTGGGAAAAAAGTATATTTAACTTTAAATATAGTATTTCATAATGAAGATATGGATGGAGTAGAAGAATATATAAAAGAAGTTGTAGATGCTGGAATAGATGCATTTATAGTAAGTGATCCATTTATTATTTCACATATTAAAAAGAATTATCCTAATGTAGAAGTACATCTATCTACCCAAAATTCAACAACTAATTATGAAACAGTAGAATATTTTAAAAATGAAGGAATAGATAGAGTAGTATTAGCTAGAGAACTATCTAAAGAAGAAATAAAAGAAATAATAGATAAAACACATGTTGATATAGAAGTATTTATTCATGGAGCTATGTGTACATGTTTTTCTGGTAGATGTGCTCTATCTAATTATGTAACTAATAGAGATGCAAATCGTGGTGGATGTGCTCAAGTATGTCGTTTTAGTTTTATTAATGGTGATAATAAAGAATTTACTATGGCTACTAAGGATATGAATATGGCAAGATATATATCTGACTTAATTGATATTGGAGTAGTTAGTTTAAAAGTAGAAGGAAGAATGCGTTCCCTATATTATCTGGCAACAGTAATTGGTACATATAGAAAAATAATTGATGATTACTATAATAATAATCTTACAGAAGAAAAATTAAATACATATGAACAAAGACTTGCAAGAGTAGCTAATAGAGAAGTTAGTAGTCATTACTTCTTAAAAGAAGCAGATTATACAGATCAATATTATACAGGTAGAAATGAGGCTTCTAATCAAGATTATTTAGGCCAAGTTATTTCATATGATAAAGAAAATAAATTATTAAAAATATATGAAAGAAATTATTTTAAATTACATGATAAAGTAGAACTATTTACACCATTAGGAAGTATAGTAGAATTTTCTGTTGAAAAGTTATATAATGAGGATATGGAAGAATTAGATGTAGCACGACATCCAGATAGTATATATTATCTATACTTAGATACAGATATTAAAATAGATGAGTATTCCATGATTAGATTAATAGAAAAGAGTGATTATAATGTATTATAAAGTTAATGCGTATCAAACAGAAGAATTTGGTAAATCAGAGTATTTATGTGATTTAATCGTATATAAGAAAAGATTTACAATTTATGAATTATTAACAAATGAACCAGTAAGTATAAAGAAAAGTGTAAGCACTTTAGGCGTTCCAAAAATAGATGGGAAGTTATTAAGTGAATTAGCTTCGTATGGGAAAAGTGTATTTATATTAAAAAATGATATAAATGAATACAACATTGCAACTGAAGATGATGTAAAAGAATATATTGATGAAAGTGAAGAAAATTTATATACAAAATTCATTGAGTATAAAAAGAGAATAGATAAAGAAAGGGAAAAATATCAGAAATAACAGGAGGCACCAATGATTTACAAAGTAAAAGTATACAAGATTGAAGATAAACTAGACAAAAGAAGTTTTGTATTTCCTAAAATTACAGATGAAAGAAGAAACTTTGAATATGTAGACGACATAATTGTTGAAAAAAGAAAAGATACAGAAAAAGAATTATATAGGGAGATATATACTGATTATGAATTAAATATTTTATCAGAATCTGATATTTTAACAGAAGGATTATTAAAACCCAAAAGTATTAATTATCGTAAATTACGTGATGATAAAATAGTATTTTTTACTTTTAAAGAAAACATAGATCAAAAAGTGGATGTTTCAACTTTAGAACTAGATGAATACTTTACAAATTTCTTTGATGGAAAATATAAAAAACTATATGATAAATATTTTAATCAAGAAAAAACTTACGTTAAAATCAAATAAAGTAGTTGAGGTGTTTTTATGTATTATAAATCAAGAGTATATGAATTATATTATTCTAAAAATTTAAATGAGTATACATATAAATTTTTAGATGAAATTGTTGTTAGTGACTTTACTATAGGATTTGGAAATTTATATGTAAAAGATGTTGCTACTAATAAAAAAATAGTAGTTAAAATAAATAGTGATTTTTCTAGTAAAAATAGAATTGTAGATAGAAATTGTCTTGATAAAAAAATGATTAAAGATATAAGAAAATATGGTAGTGTTCCTATCATGTTTGAAAGAAATTTATCTGATAAAACAAAAGCTACTAAAAATGATGTATGTGAATATATTGATAATTATCCAAATACTAAATTTAAAGCATACTGTGATAAAGTAAATAGTATAGATGAAAAAGCTAAGAAAAAAGTTAGAAAATGAGGAAATATTTATGAGTAATATGGATATTGCAAAAGAAAATTTTTTATTAACTGAAAATTATTTAAGTGAATATGCTACTAAAAGTAGTAATGCTATTAGAATTAATAGTATTGAAAATGATTTTCGTACTGCTTATTTTAGAGATATTGATAAAATAATTCATTCATTAAGTTATACAAGATATGCAGATAAAACACAAGTATATTCTTTTAAAGAAAATGATCATATATCAAAAAGAATTATTCATGTTCAATTAGTTAGTAAAATCGCAAGAACAATAGGTAGAGCATTAAGATTAAATACAGATTTAATAGAAGCAATAGCTCTAGGACATGATATAGGTCATACACCAATTGGTCATACAGGAGAAGCTCTACTTAATGAAATATCTCTGCGTGAATTAAATGAAAACTTTATGCATAATATACAAGGTGTAAGATACTACATGGATGTAGAAAATAATGGTAAAGGATTAAATCTTTCTATTCAAACACTAGATGGAATAATGTGCCATAATGGAGAAATGTTATCGAATAAATATGAAACAATGGATAAAGACTTAGATGAATTTATTAGAGAATATAAAGAAAGCTATGTTGATAAAGAAAATTTTAAAAAATATCGTCCAATGACTTTAGAAGGTTGTGTAGTACGTATTAGTGATATAGTTGGATACATTGGTAGAGATATTGAAGATGCTATAACACTAGGGTTATTTAAAAGAGAAGAATTACCAAAAGATATAGTAGATATACTTGGTAATAATAATAAAGATATAGTTAATACTATAATATTAGATATTGTAGAAAATAGTATGAATAAAAATTATATTATGATGAGTGATGATGTATATAAAGCATTATTTAAATTAAAAGAATTTAATTATAAGAACATATACTTAAAGAGTATGAGTAAAGAAGAAATAGATTATTATAGAAAAGGTATGAATATAATATTCAATAATTATTTAGAAGATATTAATAATTCTAATAAAGAAAGTATAATATTTAAAATATTCTTAGATAATCAAACAGAAAACTATTTAAAAAACACATCATCTAAACGACAAGTCATAGATTTTATAGCTGGTATGACTGATGATTTATTTAATAGAGAAGTAGAAAAAGTATTGCAAAAATAAGCATTTTGTGGTATAATCTAACATATTAATTTGAGAGGGATAACGTATAAAAAATTATTATTGATTAATAATAGAAAATATGTTATACTTCTGAAAGTTAAGCTATATAGTTAATTAATAATTATTTGAGGTGATTTACATGAAAGAAAAAAATACAGTATATTTAACTGAAGAAGGATTAGAAGAATTAAAGAAAGAATTAGATAATTTAATAAATGTAAGAAGACCTGAAAATATTCAAGCAATTAAAGAAGCTCGTTCATTAGGAGATTTATCTGAAAATGCTGAATATGATGCAGCTCGTAATGAACAAGCACAAATAGAAGGTAGAATTAAACAATTAGAAAAAATGTTAGAAAACGTATCTATTATTGAAGAAGTATCTACAGATACAGTTAGTATTGGTAATACAGTTGCTATTAAATACGTAGAAGACGATGAAGAAGATGAATACAAGATTGTTGGTTCACAAGAAGCAGATCCATTTGAAAGTAAAATTTCTAATGAAAGTCCAATTGCTCAAGCTTTATTCGATCACAAAGTAGGAGACGTTGTAACAGTAGAAAGTCCAAATGGAAGTTATGAAGTAGAAATTATCGAAATTAAATAATATTCGACAAAATAAAATATAAAGATAATCTATTATACATATAAGGTGATATGTATGAAAAAGATTATCTTTATTTTTTTACTTATTAGTTTATATCCAGAATATAATAATTTGTATCATCAAGAAGATAATATTAAAGAACAATTAATTCCAACTACTATTAATGGGAAACTAATAGGAGTCAAAGACATAATTACTATACCTAAAAATTATCATAAAAATATAATTACTATTAAACCTAATATATTTAATTATATAAATAATTATAAACACCTAAATCCTGGTGAAGAAATAAAAATAGAATTACAAATAAATAATAATTCAAAATATAATTATAAATATATTAATGATAGTTTTAAATTAGATATAAAAGAACTATTAGAAAATGAAAATAATAATAACTTAGAAGAAATAGGAATAGGTTTTAATAATAAAAAAATATATAATAATTACATGGTATATAGAACTTATAATGAAGCAATTTTCTATCTATATGATCAAGATAAATATAAAAATAATTACTTATCAGATGAAAATTTAAATAACAAATTAAAACACTATGGATATAGTGGTATAGATGAATTAGATAAATATTATTTAGATTACTATAATGATAAATATAATGTCTTAGAATCTAATTTAAATAATTATGAATACAAAGTAAAAAAAGATATTTTTAGTGGACAAATAAGTACTTATAAAGAAACAAATAATAGTATAAATGAATTAGCCTATAACTATTACTATAATAAACTTTTATACTATAAAATAAATACTAACGAGTATAGTATCGGAACATATATAAAGAAAAATAATATAATAAAAGATCTTAATGAAAGAAAAGTATTATCTAATAATAAATTAATAATAAATAATATGTATTTAGGATTAAATGATTATTACTACAGTGAAGTATTTAATGAGTATGGTTTATATTTAACAATGGAACTTAAATTTAAAATATTAAAATAAGTAATAAAAAAGGTATTTAGTACCTTTTATTTTTTTGTGTTATAAGGTATAATCTATTATAGAATAGAGGGTGGAAAGTATGATAATCAGAAAGCCATATGCGTTTTTAATAAAAAACTTTAGAAAGATTCATATCTTTTTATTAATTTTATGTGGATATTTATTTTTTAAAAATTCGCAAATAAGATCTTTTGTTTCTGAATTCTTAAGCTTAGGTAGTTATGATATGTATAACGAACCTATTTCTAGATATATAAGTCCACTTGTAATAATATCTTTATTAATAGCAATAGGTTTATTTACTACATTAATAGTCTTACTAAGACATAAAGGTAAACCTTGGAAACTATACTTAATACCAGCATTAGAATACTTATTTATGTTAATAATCTTTGGAGTAACAACAAGCTTTTTTAATAATTATAAATCATCAAGTGGTACTACTGGAATAAGAGCTATTAAAGACTTATTAACAATAGTATCCTTATTTCAATATCCAGTAATACTTATTTTACTAATCAGAATTTTTGGAGTAGACATAAATAAATTTGATTTTAAAACAGATAAAGAATATTTAGAACTATCTAGTGAAGATAGAGAAGAATTTGAAATTAACATAGATATAGATAAAGAAAGTTTTAAAAGAACATATAAAAGGTTCTTAAGAAATGCTGGTTATGTTTATGAAGAACATAAATTTATAGTTAATTCACTTATAGGACTTGCGACTATTTTATTTATAGGGTTCTCATATAAATACGTATTTATAGATCATAAATCATATAAAGAAGGACAAGTTCTAAATAGTAGTGGTTATAGTATAAGAATAAATCATAGTTACTACACAAATAAAGATTATAATGGGAAAGTAATATCAAATAAAAATAACTTTGTAATAATAGATGCAAGTATTAAAAATAATGCTCAAAAAAGAAATATTAATTTTAGTAGATTTCATGTTATGAATAAAACCAATAACTATAGTTATACATTTAAGACATACGAAACAGATTTTATTGATTTAGGTAAAACATATGAGAAAAAAGAAATATCACGTGGTGAAGAAGTTAATCTAATAATGATTTTTAAAGTAGATAAAAAATTAGATAAAAATAGATTTGTTTTATATTATCAAGAATTTAATAATGGTAAACCATATCTTAGAAAAATAAAATTAAATATTGAAGATATAAGTGTTATAAAAGATAGTAAAGCAAAAGAATTAGGTGATGATTCTACAATAAAAATAGGACCTAAAGAAACTGATTTAATAGTAGATGAAGCAGAAGTTATGGATAGTGTATCATACTCATATCAAGACTGTGAAAATAGTGGTAGTGGTTGTCAGACAAGTGTAGGTGAAGTAAGTGCTAAATCATCAGAAAAAATACTACAAATAGGATTTGTTTCAGATAGTTTTGAAGGCAAAGATTTAATTGACTTTTCGACTAAATATGGTAAAATTATTTATATAGATGATAAGGGTAATAAGCATAGCGTAAAAATAAAAAGTGCAGTAGATAAAAAGTATATGGGACAATACATGTATATAAGAGTACCAAGCAATCTAGATAATTATGAAGATATAAGACTTGTATATACTGTAAGAAATAATAGATATACTTATAAATTAAAATAAGGAGAGAAATATGGATAAACAAGAAATTTTAAAAAAAGTTAAAATTTTGGGTATTTGGTTGATTGTTGTATTATCTGTTTGGTTTGTATTATTAAATCCACTTATTAAATTTAAAGGTAATGAAAAGAAAATGCTAGAAGCTTCTAAAAGATATTTTGAAGTAAATAGTAATGAACTTCCTACTGGAGATAGAACAAAAACTATTTATTTAAAAGATCTTTATAGTAAAGCTTTTTTAAAGGAAGACTTTTATATACCATTAACTAAAAAAGCATGCTCAGTTACTAAAAGTTGGACAAAAGTTAGAAAAGTTAATGGTGAGTATAGATATTATGTATATTTAAAATGTGGAGTTGTATCATCAATTATAGATCATAAAGGACCAGAAATTACTTTAAATGGTGATGATACAGTATATGTTGATTTAGGAGAAGAATATAAAGAACTAGGAGTAAAAAGTGTAACTGATAATAAAGATGGTAACATAGATATAAATAACGTTACTATTGATTCAAAAAATGTTAATACTAAGAAAATAGGATCTTATAATGTTACATATACAGTAAGCGATAGTATAAATAATACAACTGTAAAAGTAAGAAAAGTAAAAGTTGTATCACGTATTAAAAAAACAGTTCAAAAAAGTACAAATAACTTAGGATACTATAAAGGAGAAAATCCTAATAACTATATTTATTTCTCAGGTATGTTATTTAGAATAGTAGATGTTGATAGAAATAATGTAAGAATAATAGCTGATCAAGATATAGCTAATGTAAATTATGATGGAATAGAAAAATGGTTAGATAATTATTATTACAATCATTTAACAGAAAATTCTAAAAAACTAATAGTAGAGAATAAATATTGTAATATGAATATTACAGATAAAAACCTAAATACAACTGAATGTAGTTCATATACATCTAAACGCAAATCTTATATAGCATCTATTACAGATGTTAATAAGAGTATGGTAAATGGTATAAGTTACTTAAAACCTGAAACAATTTCTTGGGTATCTAATAAATTAAATGATAAAAATGCTTATGTAACTAGAAATGAGTTCTATGGATCAGAATATGGTAAAAACTATATAACAATGGATAAAACAGGAAATTATGGAGTTAGACCTATAATTACTATAAAAGGTGATTCACTAATTAAAGATGGTAATGGTACATTTAATAATCCATATTACTTAGGAGATTACAAAACAGGTAAAAGTGGTAGTTCTTTAAATAAAAGAATCACTGGAGAATATATAAAATATTCAGGATATTTATGGAGAATAATAGAAGTTGACAATGATGGTACAACAAAAGTTATCTTAGATACTATATTATCTGATGATACAGCAAGAGTAGAAATATGCTATGATACTAATGGTAGTTCAAAAATATATAATGCAGAAGAAAAAGGAAACATTGGATACTTCATTGCAAATAAAGTTAATAAATATATAGATGTTAAATACTTTGTTAAAAAAGAAATAAAAGCACCAGTTTATAAAGAAAAAATAAATTATGGTAAAGAAGTTTCTTATAAAAAGAGTAATGCTAAAACATTTGCTCCAGATATGTATGAAATGTTTAGTGCTGCATCTATGTATTCAGAAAGTATGCATTCATATTGGTTAATAAACTCATCAAAAGCAAAAGAAATAAAAGCTATTGTTAGTGATATTGGAGTAGTATTTGATGAAAAAATTCCAGATGCAGATCAATTTGGTATTAGAGTAGTAGGATACATGAATAAGAATATTCAAATTGTTAATGGAGATGGAACTATTAATAATCCATATGTAATATCAAAATAGTAATTATGTTAAACAGTAATTGAGGTGGTAACTATATGCTCATAATAAAAGATAAAAGAAAAAAATTAAAAGATATAATTATTTTTCTAGTAATTATTCTTTTAATTCTTTCTGTTTTATGTATAAATTTAGTCCTAAAAAGACTTAGGCCAGAAATATTTAAAGTAGAAAATAGAACTTCAAACATAGAAGCAGAAAAACAAAAAGATAATACAAAATATTATAAAACAATTGGTTGGCTTAGAGTTGAAGGTACAAATATAGATACACCTATTATTGGATATAACGATGAAGATATTGATGCAATAAACATAGATAAAGAAAATTATTTATGGAATGAAAATCCAAAAGAAAAACTGTTTAATAAAGTTAGTATAATGGGTCATAATATATTAAATCTATCTAGTAATCCAGATAGAGGTTTACCACAATTTACTAGATTTGATGATTTAATGTCATTTGTTTATTATGACTTTGCCAAAGAAAATAAATATATTGAGTATACCGTTGATGGTAAAGATTATGTATATAAAATATTTGCTGTTAGTTTTGATAAACAATATAATTTAAATCTTGAAAGAAAATATGATTTTTCTGAAGAAGAATTAAAAGATTATATAAAATATACAAAAAAGAATAGTATTTATAATTATGATGTAGATGTAAATAAAAAAGATAAATATATATCATTAGTAACATGTACTAGAATGTATGCTTCTCTAGGAGATAGTAGTATGGAATTTGTAGTTCATGGTAGAATGGTAAGAGAAAATGAAAGATTAACTAATTATAAAGTTACTAAAAATAAGAATTATAAGAAAATAGAAAAAATAATGAAGGGAAGTGCAGAAAATGACACAAACGCATAGATATAGAATATTAGGGGTTATGCTTGTTGCTGTTAGTGTATTATTCATAAATTCTACTGTGTATGCTGCTACTTGTAGTAATGAAGAAAAAGAAACGCTTTTAGATGAAATGGAAGACAAATGTACAAAAAGAAATTTAAGTAGTTACTATAGTATAAAACTACAACCAACAACAGCACCTAAAACGTCTGATGGAAAAGTAACATATTATATTCATTCTGCAAATCTTAATATTGAAGGTACACATAAGTTTGAGATAGTAAGAATATTAGCTGGAGGTCATGGTTTTGAAACAACAGATGGAACCTCTACAGGAATATTAAAAAATCCAATAAAATTCACTAGCAAAAAAGGTGTAAATATTAGTGTTAAACCAGGAACAGACGGTGAAGTATCAGTAAGAGTTAAATTGGTATATGCCAAAGGTGGTACTTATGAAAACTGTCTTGGAACAAGCAATCAATATAAAAAATATGCAAACAAAGACCAAATTAAAAAATGTAATTATTCAGGAACTTTTAAAGTAGATTTATCTACTATAAGTGGAGATCCTGATTATGATGACTTTGAATATAGTCAAGAAATTCAAGAACAGGCTGATAGTTTCTTGAAAAATATAAAAAATAATCTTCAAGATACAACTCGTTACAAAGAATGGAGTGCTATTTATAATCATTCAGGAGTTATAGAAAAACAAGTAGAAAATGATGAGGTTAATGTTGGAGAAATACAATGTGACTATAAAAATAGAAGTATGACTGAAGTGGAAGGCCATGATGACCCAAAAGATCCAACTGATGATCCTTATTATCCAAATAAAAAATACTATAGAACTTCTCATAAAACAGATCCAGTTCAAGCAGTATATAAATATAACTATACTTCTGGAAAAACAGTAACTACAAAAGATAATGTGTGTAGTCCAATATGTAAAGAAGCTGTTAGAGTAGAATATGGTCCACCAGTAGCTTCTAAAGCAGGTTTATGTTTTGAATACAAAGTAAAAGTTACTAGCTACGTAGTATGTGAACCTGGAGTTATAAAAGAATTACCTCAAACTAAATATAATGTATGTACACCAGCACCATATTGTGAAAATGGTCTTCCTAGATATTCTAGACAAGCAGGACCAAATGAAGAATATGAATCATGTATTAATGAATGTGATGGTGGAAAATATACAAGAAGTTGTAGTGATAAATGTTATAAGAAAGTATATGGAAATAAAAAATCTGATAATAAACAATTATCTAACGCAGTTGCAAATGCATCACTAACAAATTTAGCTAATGATGATGAGGAATACAAATGTGATGAACCAGATGGTTGCTATACATATGATTTAAATGGACATATTACATGGAAAACAAAATTTTCACAAGCTGCTATCAGCCAAAATTATTTACTTGGATATGGTAGATGGTATAGAGATAATAACTATCAAGTAAAAGAAGCTAGAACATCTGCTGAATATCTACCAGATAAGATGGGTATTCCAAGAGCACATTATATTACAGGAACAGATTGTGATGATGTATGTTATTGGACTGGATGTTCTAAGAAAACATACTTAAATGAAAGCGAAGCAAGAAAAGATATGGATGCAAACTTCGAATCATGGAAAGCAGCAGTAACTGCGTGTGCAGCAAAAGCTAAATGTACAACAACAACAGCTGAATATACAATAAAAACAGATTACACAACAAAAAAGGGAGAACAAATGGAAATTGATTTCCCTTACAGTGCGACACCAGTAAAAAAACACGATGATAAAATTACACCACAAGAATTAAAATCATTAGGAACTGAAGATGGTAAATGTGGTGGTCAAACAGCAAAGAATGAACCAGAAAATGAAGGACAAAACATAATCTTAAATTATGATGGATGCTACAAAAAATGTAATAATAAAAACTGGTACATGACAGAATGGTCATACCCAGGAACATGGGTTAATAATAAATCTGGAGCAATAAGCTATATTAATAAAGCAGGAAATGATGCATGGCATTTAGATAAAAATAAATTCTGTACACCACTAAATATAAAAACAGTTAATAATTCATGGTGGGTATGGAAATTAGTAGATGATTGTCCAACAGAAAAAAATTACTATAAGAATATTAATGAACCAGATTTTAATATCACAGCTCAAACTAAGAAATTTGGATACTTCAAATGGAATATTGATATTAAATGTTTCTACGCTGTTAGAAACGAAACAGTTAATGAAAAAGGTAATGATGATTGTAAATCAACAACACTACCTAAATGTAATAGTAAATCTGGTGATTGTCCAGAAAATGAAACAAATTCAGTAAATAATTATGAATTTAGAATTATAGATTCAAATAATATGTTCCCTGATAGAGAACCAGGATTTAACTATAGTGCAGATGCAGCAGCAACAGTAGATAAAGAACCAATTAATCCAAGTGGTTTTGTACAAAGTATTCAAGAAAGACAAGAAGATACATATTCAGATAAATATTTAGATTATTACTTTGAATTAGATAAGATAGATTTAGCAGAAATCAGATCATTTACAAAAACTGAAAAGGGTAATAATTATAATAGTTTCCCTGGTAATATTTCAAATAAATCTGAGCAAAGAGCTATATATGAATCACCACTAATTGAAAAATTAGCTAAAAAAGTAAATGATTCAACAAGATATAAAGTATATGGACGAGATTATTAAAATGGGAGGTTTAAATTATGAATAAAGCGATGTTAACAGTAGGTATAATCTTACTTAGTATGATTGCCTTAGTTATGATAAATGTTATTTCAAATTATTCAACTGGTAGTGAATTAGATTATTACATGTTGAAAGAAACAACAGAATCTGCAATGGGTGATGCTGTAGATGTAGCATATTACAGAAGATCAGGATTACTTAGAATGGACAAAGAAAAGTTCGTAGAGAACTTTCTTTGCCGATTCGCAGATACTGTAGATAATACACGTGAATACAATGTTGGATTTTATGATTTAAGTGAAATACCTCCTAAAGCTAGTGTTAAAATTGATTCTAAAACAGTAGTTTCAGTAAAGGGTGAAAGAGCAGGTATTTCTACAAAAATAGATGCAATATTAGAAACAGGTCATAAAAAAGATTATTATGTAAAGAAAAGCTTAGGAAACTAGTAATATAATAAAAATGAAAGGAAGGAATAGAAATGGGAAACGGATTAAAGAAGTTTTTACAAAATAAAAATACAGTTACAGTACTTGGTGTAGTTGCTGCTGTTGCCGTATTATATATTTCATATAATGCACGTGTTAGATCAGCAATAAACCCAATAAGTGTACCATATGCAAAAGAAACAATCTCACCTGGTGTTCAAATAACTCAAAGTATGGTAGGAACAACAGAAGTACCACCATCAATGATAAAAGGTGAAGTTATACGTAATCAAGGAGAGGTAATTGATAAATATTCTAATGCAGATACAGTTATACCTGCAGGAAGCTTATTCTACAAAAGAAATGTAGTAGAAAAAGAACAATTACCAGCAAATATTATCTTAGATTATCCAAAAGGATATGTACTATATAACATGCCTGTTAATACAGAAAGTACATATGGTAACTCAATATATCCAGGAAATTATATTGATATATATTTAAAGGCAGTTAATAAATTATCAGATCAACAAATAGCTTCAGGAGATGCTAATGCCAATAAAATTATGTTAGGAAAATTATTAGAAAATGTTAAAGTACTAGCAGTTAAAGATAGTAGTGGACAACCAGTATTCTCTAATTTAGATGAAACTAGAACTCCAGCTATGTTAGTATTTGCATTACCAGAAGATTATTATATTTTATTAAAGAAAGCAAGTTATTTAAGAACATTTGATTCTTCACTAATACCAGTGCCAACAAACGAAAGCCTAAAAGATAATCCAGGTAACTTAGAAATTACAAGTACTGATTTGAAAAACTGGATTAATACTGTTACAGTTTGGAATGGTGAATAATTAAATCATTAATAGGGGGATTTAAAGAATAAAAAGGAGATGGGTTAGATGAACGAGAATATTTTTGACAAGTTAGACTTTGGACCACTAAGAGCCCTATTAGATAATGATGATATTACTGATATCTCATTTGATAATAATGGACAAATATGGGTTCGTTCTCTAACTCAAGGATCATTAAGGGTTGAGATAGAGGGAGTTACTCCAGAATTCATTGAAAAGTTAGCTTTTCAATGTTCAAATGTAATGGGAACAACTTTCAATAATGCAAAACCCTTTTTAGATGCCGAATCAAGTGAATTACGTTTGAACTTTGTTCACCAATCTATTGCTACTAATGGAATAGCAATGGTTATACGTAAAACACCAGCTAAAATAAGACTAGAAAAAGAAAAATTATTAAAAGATTCATATTTTACTCAAGATATACATGATATTTTAATTAAATGTGTTGAAGGACACTGTAATATCATGGTATGTGGAGAAACTGGTTCAGGTAAAACAGAGTTTGTTAAGTATTTAGCAGCTCATACCAAAACAAATGAAAAAATAATTACAATAGAAGATACACTAGAATTACACTTAGATAGAATCTTTCCTCAACGTGATATAGTTGCAATGAAAACTAATAATGTAGCTAGTTACACTGATGTATTAGTTACATGTATGAGACAGAATCCAAAATGGATTCTACTATCAGAAGTACGTAGTGCAGAAGCTGTTTCAGCTGTACGTAACTCAATTTCATCAGGGCATAATATCTTGTCAACTATCCATGCTGATAAAGCATCAGCTATTCCATATCGTTTATATAGTTTGATGGAAACAGACCTAGATGTTAATCAATTTCTAAATACAATATATAGATATATTCAATTAGGTGTTCATATTAAAGCATACTATAGTAAAGAATTAGGTAAATTCCATCGTGAAGTAGATGAAGTAGTAGAATTCTATGTAGATGAAAATAATATGCCACAATCACATATTATTTATCAAAAACAATTTGGAATGGAACCAGTTATGAATAAACCAAGTCCACATTTAACAGAGTATCTAGAAAATCAAAATATAAATATTAGTGAAATAACATCACATATTGTAGATAAACCATTTGATGATGAAGAAACTAAAGAACAACCAGAAGAAAACACTGTTACTGAAGCAACAAATGAAGTATCAATAAATATATCCTCAGAAGAGAATGTAACAGAACCTACTGAGGAAACTAGTCCGGTTGTTAATCAAGTTAATGCTGTACCAGTTGTAGAACCTACTGTAACTCCAGTACCGGAAATAACACCAGTACAACCTACACCTATAGAAGTTACACCAGTTACAAATGTTACTCCAGTAGTAACACCAATAGTACAACCGGTTGTAGAACAAAGAACTTCTACAGAACCAGTCATTACAGCACCAACAGAACCTACTAATGAGGTAGAATTAAAAGCACCTACATTAGTGGCAGAACCTACTAAAGTGGGTGATGTAAGTACTGAAGAAGCAGAGTTAAAACCAACTATTGCAATAGATATACCAGTAGTAAATGAAAGTACAGATAATAATTTAACAAACTTAACAAGTTTAAGCTTGGAACCAACAGAGTAGAAAGGAGGAATTTATATGTATTTAACAGAGTTAATTTTTCTAATAGTATTATTTACAAGTTTAATGCTATATAGAAATTATAAAGGTGAAAATGTAGGTAAATTTATTACTACTCAAGTACAAGATGTATACGATAGATTCGCTCCATACTCATTTAAATTAGTAAGACAAAAAACAAAAGAATTAGGACAAGAATATACACCAAGACAATACCTAATTCAAGTAGTGGTTATGTCAGGCTTTACTGGGGTAGTAACTTACTTATATTTTTATAACTTAATTATATGTATATTTTATATGATTATAGTAGTTACATTTATTCCATATTTATCTTATTTAAGATGTAAAAGAATATATAGTGAATTCTTATTTGAACAAATTCAAGTATATACATCAAATACAATTATGGAATTTGCAACTACTCAAAGTTTTGTAAAATCCCTAGAGGGAGTTAAAAATTCAGGAATTCTAGAAGATCCCGTAAAAAAAGATGTTGAACACATGATAGAGTTAGCATATCAAAATGGTAGTATTGATGAATCACTTACTTATATGAGTGAGATATATCCATATTATATTGTAAAAAACATGCATCAATTATTCTTACAAATAACAAAAGAAGGTGCCAGAGATTCATCAGAATCATTAGAAAACATGCAATTAGATATAGATATGCTTGTTGAAAGTGTATACAGAGATAGAATAGAACGTGCAACATTCCATAAACAATTCTTACAATTTGGTATTATGTTATATTTAATGGTTATGTTAGTTCAATATTTATTAGGTAGAGAAACATACTTAATTTTATTAAATAGATGGTACATAAAAGGACTTCTACATGGTGTATTAATTATAAATTCATATTTCTTACTTAAAGGGGAAAAATATTATAATGAGAATGTAGGTGCAGAATAATGGCAGTGTTTATAGCAAGTGCAATTATTATCTTTGTATTAGTTTATAATAATACTATAGATAAAAATAAATTTATTGCAGATAATGAAAAATATTTTGAACTTATTCGTGAAGATGATTACAACTTCTTAGTATATGCTAAATATGGAGAAGATGTAGATGTTGATAAACTATTTAGAAGTAGAGTAACTTATGCCTTAGTTGCAGGTGTTGGATTTATGTTTATATTCCTATCACAATTAACTGCTATAAACGTAGTATTAGCTATAGTTATAGCAGTAGCAGTATTTAAGTTACCATATACACAATTAAAGAATTATTATAAAGCTCATTTACATGAGATAGATGTAATGCTTCCATACTACTTAAAGAGTTTAGAAGTATTAATACAACACTATACAGTACCAGTTGCATTAGGTAAATCAATTAATGATGCACCTGATATATTTAAACCTGGTCTAAGAAAACTAATAGAACAAATAAATGCTGGAGATTCTAGTATTGACCCATATATGGAATTTGCTAATACTTATCCAGTTAGAGATTCTATGAGAATGATGAGACTTTTATATCGTTTAGGTTTAGGTTCACAAGAAAGAAAACAAGAAAGACTAATGATGTTTTCAAGAACAGTATCAAACCTACAAAATAAAGCAAGAGAAACTAAATATAAAGAAAGACTAAATCACATGGAAGGACAAACTATGATCATGCTTGTTATTACAGGTGCAGGAGTTATGTTAATAATTTTAATTTCTATGATGATGATGTTCAATGTGTAAAGTAAAGTAAAATCAAACTATAAAAAAATTAAAAATATTGTTAAAAAAAAACTATATTGCTATAATAATAATGTATATATAGGATAAACTATATAAATATGAAAGGATGTGTTTTTATAAATGAAAGCAGCTACAGGAGAATTAAACTTAACAGTTATTACTTTAATTGCAATCTCAGCAGTTATCGCATTTTTCTGGCTAGCATGGCCAAGTATTAAAGGAAGTATTTCAGATCAGTGGGGAGATATAAGTTGTGAAGAAAGAGATGCACAAGGAAACTGTATAAAAGAAGGTAATCATCAAATACAAGTAGAAGGCTTTATCGTTGACAATTATACAATAAGTTTTAATAAATAATTAGTGAGGTGTTTTAGATGCGTGATGCTTTTGGAGGAATAGTAAATATTTCCATGATTGTTGTATTTTTAGTTATAGTTAGTGGATATTTAGCTTTTAATGTTAGTTACACAAAAGCATTCCGCGTTAAAAACAAAATAATTACAACTATAGAACAGTATGAAGGGCTTTGTGATGAAGATTCGGATTGTGCTAAAATAATAGATGAATACATTAGAAATATTGGTTATAGTCCATATACTAATATTACAGTTAAACCAAATGGCTGTACACCAGTACACACTCCAAATGATAATGGTAATGGATACTATATTGCTAGGTGTGGGGGAACAGATGATATAGATAATAAAAAAGTATACTATAAGGTTATAACATTTATAGATATAAACATACCAATAATAAATCAAGTTATGTCAGGTATGCATATATTTGAAGTTAGTGGTAACACAAAACTAATAAGAGAAAGATAAAATCAATAGAAAGGGTGATAAAATGAATGTTATAATAGCTAATGAACAAAGAGATGTTTTATCAAACTTAGATATTGATATTATAAAAAGTATTTATGGTGAATATGATGCTAATGAAATAGTAGAAATGTTCAAAAACTTTTTTTATAATAGAATGATTTTGGATGTAACAGCTATTAAAAATTTTAGAGATATAGAAAACTTTAAAATAATAGCTAGTGGTTTAGATGCGGAAAAAATCATTTTTTTCTTACCAAAAGGAACAGAAGTATGTACTTCTAATTTTATATCTAATTTAGTAACAAACGGTATATATAATTTTACAACTAATGTAGATGGAGTTAAATACTTATTAAATAAACCAAATACATTTAAAGATGTTGCTAACCTAAAGAAAGAAGAAAGACCTGAAACAATAGTAACTACCACAATGGGTACTGCTAGAGTTATTGGATTTAGAAATTTAACAGAAAAAGCAGGAACAACTACACTTATTTATATGTTAAAGAAAGAGTTAAACTCTCAAATAAGAAATAGAGTAGTAGCAATAGAATCTGATAAAAATGATTTTTCATATTTCAATGAAAATGATATGATTTCTGTTGAAACAGAAAAACTAAGAGATACAGTATATAAATATTCAAGTAGTGCTATAGTTTTAGTAGATTTAAATAAATCACAAGATGATTCATTTTGTGGCGAAGTAATTTATTTACTAGAACCAAGTATGATTGGTATTAATAAATTGATAAAAAGGAATAGAAATATCTTTAATAAAATGTCTGGTAAGAAGATAGTATTAAATAAAAGTATGCTTACAAATAAAGATGTAAATGATTTTGAATTTGAAGCTAAAACTAAAATATTTTATAATATTCCACCATTAGATGAGAGAAAGAAAAATAATGTCTTAGGAGATTTTTTAGGTAGATTAGGTTTACTTGAAATAAAAGATAATGGTGATGGTAACAATAATAGAATATTTGGTTTATTTAGACGTTAATCTTATTGACAAATAAGTGTTAAATTTATTGACAAAAAATGTATAATAATGTAAGATTAAATTATATTGAAGGAGTGAAAAAAATGAGAGAATTATTTCAAATTGCAGACGATCCATGTAGAGGATTAAAACCATTAGTAAAATTATTTAAAAAAGGAATTATTCCAATTGTTCAAATCGTAATTCCTATTATCTTAATCGTTTTAGGAACAATTGATTTAGGAAAAGCAGTAATCGCAAGTGATGAAAAGAAAGTAAAAGAAGCACAAGGAATGCTTATTAAACGTGCAATCTATGCAGCTGCAATCTTCTTTATTACTACTCTTGTTACTGTGTTAATGGGAATCGTAGCAATTGGTGCTGAAGATGATGCAGATACTAGTGGATGGTCTAAGTGCTGGAAAATTGTAAAATAATAAAAAAATTATAATAGCAATTCGTTGCTATTTTTTTTTTATTTTGATATACTTATTATGTGTAAATATAGCTACGGAGTGAAATATATATGAAGAAAGTTTTAAAAGTATTTTTAATTATAATATTTGGTTTAATAATAACACAACCAATTAATACATTTGCAGAAGATTATCAGACAAAATTACATAATAATTGTGCAGAAACATGTGTAAGTAAACATGATTATTCACAAGAATGTATAAATAAGTGTATTGAAAGAAATGATAGATGTAAATCAATTCTTGGAGATCCAACAAAAGAAGAAACAATGGCTTGGTTAGTACAACAAATATTTACCTATATAAAGTTTCTTGGACCACTAATAGTATTAATATTAAGTAGTATTGATTTTGCTAAAACAATAATTCAAAATGACGAAGAAACAATGAAAAAAGCTCAGAAAAAATTAATAATAAGATTAGTAGCAGTAGTTTTATTATTCTTTGTTCCTGATTTTGTAACAGTAATAATGCAAACATTTGGATTATCAGATAATCCTACATGTGGAATTGGTTAAGAAGGTGATTAATAAATGAATAATGGTTTAACACAACATTGGTATTATGATATTTTATTACAATTAGGTCCTTTATTAACAAGAGGTATTTATCTTTTATTAGCAAGTGTATATGCAATACTTATAAATATATCAGATGCCAAAATATTATCAGATGCAACTATAAGTAATTTCTTTGCGAAAGTACAAGCTATAGTTGGTATTTTTATGATATTTAGATTAACAATGACTATATTACAAGGACTTATTAATCCAGATCAATTAACTGATTCAAAATCAGGTGCTGGAAGTGTAATAATGAAAATTATAGTTTCATTAGTAATGCTTACTATGTTAATTCCAATAAGTAATATGCCAAACCCATCAAATGAATTTGAAAAATCAATTAAAGCTAATGGTATATTATTTGGAGTACTATATGATGCACAAAGTAGAATTTTAAAACAAGATATACTTACAAAATTAGTACTAAGTGATGAAGGAAATTATAACACAAAAAAATCACTAAATGAAATGGGAGATAATTTAGCTATTATTGTATTAAAAACATTCTTTACTCCAAACTTAAAAAATGGTGTTGATAGTAAATTTGAAATGGTAAAAGGTGAAGATGGAGTACTACGATATAAAGATTCTGATTTGTATTGCGATATGAAAGATAGTTGGAACAATGATTTAAAGAAAAAATATGAAACATATTATACAGCAACTAGTACAGGTACTATCTTAAATATGATTACTGAACCATGTGAAATAGCTAAAAATCCAGAAAGAGGATGGGATGCCTACGGATTTAATTATAACTGGTTAACATCACTAGTATGTAGTGTTATATTCTTAGTCGTTTTAGTTTTATTATGTATAGAAGTTGCTAAACGTGCAATTAAACTAGCAATTTTAAGATTAATTGCACCAATTCCAATAATTAGTTATATGAATCCAAAAACTAATTTTGAAAGCGGACCTATGGGTGCATGGGTAAAAACATTAACTTCAACTTATTTAGAATTATTTATAAATTTAGCTGTTATATACTTTGTTATTTCAATAATTGGAGAAATTTCATCTGGAGGACTAGACCTTGGAAATTCTAAAGGTGCAATTGGTTTATTCTCAAATATATTCATTTATATAGCGTTAATACTATTTGCTAAAGACGCACCTAAATTCTTAAAACAAGCATTAGGAATCAAAGATGAAGGAAAAGGATTCCTTGGTGGATTAGGTGGCTCAATCGGAACTATGCTTGGTGTTGGGGCGGCGGCAGCAGGTGCTGTAGGAGCTGGAATTGCTTCTGGAAGAGCAAGTCATATGGCTGATGAAACAAATGGCAAAAAACATAGCCCACTTAACCTTGCAAAAAATGTTGGTGCTGGACTTGTAGGTGGGGTAACAGGCTTTGGAGCTGGAGTGAAAACAGCTGCTACATCTAAAGATCATGCAATGAAAAATACTTTTGATGCAATACAAAAACGTAATGCAACAGCACTAGAAAGAGGTGCAAATGGATCAACATTCCTTGGTAGAGCTGGTACTAATGCAACGAGATTATTTACTGGTCAAGATGCATATGAAAAAGAATTAAGAGAAATTAATAAAAATAAAGCAATTGCATCAACAGGTAAAGACTTCTTCTCATATGTTGAAGGTAAAGCAAAAACAGATGGAGCAGGATGGAATGTTAATGCCTCATATAGAGGTGCTAATGTAAATACTTCACTTGATGAGTTTCATAGAAAAAAAGCAGAAGCTATTGCTAAACGCCAAAGAGGAATTGGTGATGGTACATTCGAGATTGATGGACAAATATTTGCAGCAGAATCAGGTGCAACAGATAAATTTGAACAAGACTTAATGATGGCTGCTGGTACTGAATGGATTGTTCAAAATCAAACTGATATTGGATTACAAAACAAACTTAATTCATATAGAGATGCTGGTGGTGTATATGATATTGGAACTTCTAATATGGATGCCGATATTAAGAAAAAATATAAAGCTGCTGAAGGTAATGCAACAAGGTTAGAAACAGATGCTAGACACCAACAACATAAAGCAGATCATGGTGCTACTGGCGGAAAATAAAAAGGAGTGTGATACATAGTGAATGATTATTTAATTCCCGCTAATACAAAAAAGGGACAATTAATACTAGGTGTATTTAGAAAATTTGATTTAATATTATTCACATCTGGTTGTTTGGTAACTATAGTGCTATTGGCTTTTATGCCTTTAACTTCTACAGTTACCACAATTTTAATACTAATGCCGGCTGCAATATGTGGATTTTTAGTTATGCCGGTACCATATTATCATAATATGTTAACTGTAATAGCGGAGTTGTATGAGTATTTAACTACTCCTCAAACATATACATGGAAAGGTTGGTGTTATAAAGATGGCAAAACAAAGCGCAAATAGTACTGAAAGTTGGCTACCAGTTAGAGGTATCCAAAATAATATGATTATTACTTATAATAATCTAAAAGTAAGTGGAGTAAAAATTGCTCCCCGTAATATCTTTATTCTAGATTATCAATCACAAGATAATGTATTAATAAGTTTAAAGAACTTTTACAACATGATAGATTTTGAATTTTGGTTAGTAGTTGCTGATAGACCAGTAGACATTTCCGTATATATGTCTCAATTACAATTACAATTTAATGAAGCACAATCTCCAGCTATTAGAAAATTAGTTATGCAAGATATTAATAAATGTAATGAGTTTATTAATAATAATGTAGTTGATACAGAATATTACATTTTATTTAAAGAAAAAGATCCTGATATGGTTCAAAAGAAAGTAAGAATGCTTATTAATGGACTTGCTAGTTGTGGACTTAATGCTAGTCAAGCTAGTAATGATGATTTAAGAATCATCTTAGATAATTTCTTAAACGGGGGTAAAACAACTGAGTTTAGGACGGTGATGCCACTATGAGTATGAGTATAAGAAAAGAATTAGCACCTAAAGGATTACATTTTAATCCAAGTGACTTTTTCATAAGCGATAAATATGCAACTATTTTAACTGTTGTATCATATCCTAAATATATTACACCTGGTTATTTATCATCATTAACAAATATGCCAGGAATTAAAGTTGTTGTTAAACATATACCAGTTCCATTTGATGTAATGGCAAAAATGTTAAATAAACAAATAGCTGATTTAAGAGAAAGATATAGAGATGAGCATGATGAAACTGTAAAAGAAGCTATTAGACAAGATGCTGAGAGTTTAGAGTACTTTACATCTATGCTTGCAGGTAGTCAAGCTAGAATATTTGATTTTCAAATGCACATCATGATTACAGCTGATACTAAAGAAGAACTTGAAATGAGAAAAGTTAATGTTAAAAACTATCTTGATGCAATGGAGTTACGTGCTGTATCTCTTAGATTTGAACAAGAAAAAGTTTTAAAATCAATATTACCAATATTCCCATCTCAAGATATAGAAGAAAGAATTGGTACACCAATTCCTTCAGTTACAGTAGCAGCTATGTATCCGTTTATATTTGATAGTTTAAAAGATCCAGGATTATCTTGTCTACTTGGAGTAGACTTTTCTGGAGGAGTTATCTTATTTAACCAATTCTTATATAAAATACGTAAAGAAACAAATAGAAATAATGCCAATATGATTATTCTTGGTACTTCAGGATCTGGTAAATCTACAGCAGCTAAATTAATGCTTAGAACACATATCAGAAATGGTTGTCAAATCGTTGCAATCGATCCAGAAGATGAATTACGTGAAATAACACAAACATATGGTGGAGATACAGTTGATATTGGTAAAGGTGGAGAATTTGGACTTATTAATCCACTTGAAATAGTAATAGATGCTGATGAAGAAGAAATAAAACAAGGATTAGGATATACAGTTTTAACTCGTACATTACAATTCTTAAAAGCATTTATGAAATACTATGATACTACAATAGAAGAAGATGTACTTACTATGTTTAGCGAAGTTGTACAAGATACATATAAACGTTTTGGTATTGATTTTAGTACAGATTTTTCTAATTTTAAATCAACAGATTATCCAACATTCTCAGATGTTTATGCAACAATCAGAGGACGTTTAATGGCTATAACAGAACAAACACAAGAAAGAGATATATTAGAGCGTCTTGAACTTAAAGTTAGACCAATCACAAAAGAATTAAAATTCTATTTTGATGGACACACTACATTAAAACAAAACAGTGATTTTATGGTATTTAATATCAAAGAATTAATGAATACAGATTCAAATATTCGTAATGCATTATTCTTCAATGTATTAAAATATGCATGGGGATTATGTTTAAATTATGATATTAATACAGTACTTATGGTAGATGAAGCACATGTATTATTAGGAGATAATAATGCACTAGGAGCTGATTTCTTAGCTCAAGTACAACGTCGTGCTCGTAAGTATAATACAGGAAGTATTATTATTACTCAACAACCTAGTGATTTCTCACATCCAGCAGTAATAACACAAGGAAAAGCAATCTTTGATAATGCTTCATATTATTTAGTTATGGGTCTTAAGAAACAAGCAGTTGAAGACTTAGCACTATTAATAGATTTAAATGATAATGAAAAAGAAAGTATTAAACAATATTCTCAAGGTGAAGCATTATTTGTATGCGGTAATAGACGTATGAGAATTAATATAGCAGTTACTAAAGAAGAGTTAGACTCATTTGGTAGCGGTGGAGGACTATAGTTTAAATATTATATAGAAGTAAGGTGGTGATTTATCACTATGAATAATAATTCAAACAACAATTCAAATATAAAAACAAATGATAGTTTAGTAGATAGAGGATTAAAAAATAATGATAAATCACAAACTTCTAGACAAAAAGTTGATAATGCAATAGATTCAACTGGAAGTGAAGCTCTACAAAAGATGGGGGTTCCAAAAAAAATTAGTGATAAAGCAATAAAGAACAATGGTGGGAGATTTAATCCCGCCAATTTGCCTTTCGGGAAATTTGCTAAGAATAAAAGTAGAGATGCTTTAGCGGATGGATTAGATAAGATGGGTGGAGAAAATACTCCACCTAAACAAAGTGGTGGAGCTAGTAATCCAAATAATGGTGGACAAAATTTTGGAAAAAGACTCTTAAATGGTATGAGTAATCGAGCTAAACCACAACAAAATCCAGAAAATGAGCGAAGACAAAAACAAATGGAAAGAGCAATTAAAGTTGCTAAGCATATACCAATACCACAAGTTAAAGCAGCAGCACAAGCCGCTGAAAAAATCAGTAAATCTCCTGTTGGAAAGAAACTAATGAATAAAGCTGGTGGTGGAGGAAATGGTGATTCACCAATCAATACTGCAGTAACTTTATGGAAAAAGAAAAAAGTTATTATGATGGCTCTTCCAATTGGTTTGTTACTATTAATTGTAGTTTCTCTAATTTCATCATTAGCAGTACCTGCTGCAGCATCAGAAGAGGAAATGAATGAAGGTGTTTGTTTAGTAGATGCTGAACAAAATGAAGAATGTGATGAAAATAATGAAGAAGCAAATGATTATCGTAAAAGAGTAAAAGAAGTTCAAAGTGAATATGCATCAAATGGAAAAGCATTTAACCCAATCTATATAGCGGCTTTCTATAGTGCTGTTTCTAATAATACAGGTGATCTTGAGTATGATGATATGACTAAAGAAGTGATACAAGAAGTGGCAGATGCTATGTTTAAAGAAACAACAGATTCAGAAGGTAATAAGACTTATACATTTGATAAGGATGAATTTAAACGTAACCTAAGAAATAAAGTGTTACCAGAATATTTAAAAGATAAAACACAAATAAATTATGATCATGTAATTAGTGAAATATTTGATTATATAACAAGATTTGAATCAATATATGGAACTGATTATTATAGTAATGAAGTTGCAAGTGGTGCTGCTGCAGAAGGAACATCATTAGTAGAAACAGCTAGAAAAGAATTAGATGAATCAAATCCATCTAAGTATGGAGGAGCAAAATATTGGCAATATATGGGATTTAACGCACGTGTAGAATGGTGTGCATGTTTCGTATCATGGACAGCAAATGCAACTGGATTAAATCAAAGTATAATTCCTCATTCAGCAGCTGTTGATACATTCTATGCTTATTATACTAATGCCGGATTATTCCATACAATTAATTCTGGATATACACCAAAACCTGGTGATTTAATTATTTGGAAAAGGGGACAAAATGCTAAAGGATGGTCTCATATTGGTATAGTAGAAAAAGTTGAAGGTGGAAAACTATATACAATAGAAGGAAATAGTGGTGACAAAGTTTCACATAACGTTTTCAATAGTGTTGCAGCCAGTGGATGTACAGGATTTGCTACACCACAATATCCAGATAATGGTTCAACAGCATCTACTATTAAAAATGGTCAAACTATTTTATTACCTGGAGGACTTGGAACATACGCAACACGAGAATTTGACTTAGCTGTTACACCAGCACAAATTAGTTATTCAAGAGGACAAATGTCTTGTTGTAGAAGAATAACAAATCCATATGCCTTCCCAGAAAATACTAATCAAAGAAAAGTTCAAAACATGTGGATAAGTCAAGGACATAAACATGATAGTAAAGGTTTTTGTAAATTAGAAGGTAGATACATAATTGCTGCCACATCTACATTTGGTGCTATCGGAGATAAAGTTGATTTCTATATGTCAGGTGGAACTATCGTAAAAGTAATTTTAGGAGATGCTAAATCTCAAGATAAGACATGGTATGACCAACATCCTGCTGATAAATGGGGACATGCAAATGGTCAATGTGTATTAGAGTTTATGGGAACTGATAATATAGGAAACAATCCTTATTATGCATTAGGACTACATGGACAAACTGTAGTAAAAGCCGTAAATGGTGGAACTGTATTTAAGTAATAGGAGATAATATATGGATAGAAAAATAAAGATAAGTATAATAATGATTTTATTAATAGGAATAATTGTTGCATTAGCTTTCTATTTTGAAAATAATCATAAAAAGATTAAATTAAAAAATGTTGAAGTAGTAAATGAAGATATTTTAGTAATAGATGAAGAAGATAGAAAAGAATGTATTAATGGATTAATAAAATATTTAAATAAAGAACATTATTATAAATGTAAAAAAATAAAATTTTATCTAAATACATATAGTTTAGAAACTAGTGATAAATACTTCTATGCACTTGTAATAGGAGCAGATAAATCACTAATAGAAATTCATAACTTAGGCAATGGTAATTTTAAATATAAGTATATAGGAAACCAAATGAATCCTAATACAGTATCTCCTGATACAGATGTAACTTATTTACAAATAATTGATCCAGAAAAATATGAGTTACAAAATAAACTAACTGAAATTAGAGAAAACGGTGAAAATGCCTTACCTGATGGAACAGAAAATAAAACAATAGATCCTAATGATGGATATACAATAGAATAATATTGATACAAATATAAAATTGTGATAAAATACTTGCGAAAGGGAGTAGTAATATGAAATTAAAATTTAGAGCAGATCCTGAAGATTTAACAATATTTGGTATATTTGCAGTATTTTTACTATATGTAGTAGCAATTGGTATACTAAATTTAAATAGTTTTGCAACAGAAGGGTACCTACATGGATTAAATCCAATACCAGCATTTACACCTAGATTTATTGCTGCAACAATAACATTCTATTTATTAGCTTTAGCAGCATTATTCGCTAGTGTAGGTTCATATTTTATTGAAAGAGATTCAGGTTTTGGTTTTACAACAGACAAAAAAGATAAAGGATATTCTAGATGGGCAAAAGAACGTGAAATTAAAGAAGAACTAGAACGTGTTGAAATCCAAAGTAAAACTGCCAAAGCCGCAGGAGTACCATTAATTCTAAATGAAAAAGAAATGTGGGTAGATAATAGTGAATACCATTCATTAGTAATCGGTGCTACTGGTTCAGGTAAAACTCAAACAGTTATTTTGCCTTTAGTACAAAGTTTAGCTAAAGCAAAAGAATCAATGATTATTACTGACCCAAAAGGTGAAATTTACGAAAAAACAAGTAATATGCTAAGAAGTAAAGGTTACCAAATTCTTTTACTTAATTTCCGTGATCCACAAAACGGAAATGCTTGGAACCCAATGTCATTACCATATAAAATATATAAAGAAGGAAATCAAGATAAAGCAATCGAGTTACTAGATGACTTAGCTTTAAATATCTTATATGATGAATCAAATAAAAATGCTGATCCATTCTGGGAAAAAACATCAGCTGACTACTTCTCAGGAGTTGCTTTAGGTCTTTTTGAAGATGCTAAAGAAGAGGAAATTAACATTAATAGTATTTCACTTGCTACAACAGTAGGTGAAGAAAAATTTGGTGGTTCAACTTATATTAAAGAATATTTCGCTGCAAAAGATCCAGCTAGTGCAGCAGCAATCAATGCATCAAGTACTATTATGGCACCTAATGAAACAAAAGGAAGTATTTTATCAGTATTTAAACAAAAAGTTAAATTATTCGCATCTCGTGAAAATTTAAGTGAAATGTTATCACATAGTGACATAGATTTAGAGTCAATAGGTGAAAGACCTACAGCCGTATTTATAGTAATTCAAGATGAAAAGAAAACATATCACTCTTTAGTTACTATTCTTTTAAAACAAATATATGAAACTTTAATTAGTGTTGCTCAAAGACATGGTGGAAAATTACCTGTAAGAACAAACTTCTTACTAGATGAGTTTGCCAACATGCCACCACTAAAAGATGTTACTACAATGATCACTGCAGCTAGATCACGTGCTATCAGATTTACAATGATCATTCAAAACTTTGCTCAATTAGATTCTGTTTATGGTAAAGATGATGCAGAAACTATTAGAGGTAACTGTGGTAATATTATTTACTTAATTACTACCGAATTAAAAGCCTTAGAAGAAATATCAAAAATGTGTGGAGAAGTGAAATCTAAAAAAGATGATAAAACAGCTTCAACACCATTAGTAACTGTATCTGACTTACAAAGAATGAAACAGTTTGAAGTAATAATCATGCGTATCAGAAAACAACCATTTAAAACAAAATTCACTCCGGACTATAAACTTAAATGGGGACCAAAATACAAAAAAGCTGTATACCCAAGTAGAAAGAAAGAACCAGTTAAGACTTTTGATATAAAAGAGTTTGTAAAAGAACAAAAGAAGAAAAAACTTCTTGATATGATGAATGCAGCTAGTGAAGATGCAAAAAATGATGTACCACTTCATCAAGAAATGATAGAAAGAAAAGAAAGAACAAACCCTATGATGGGAAATAGTCCTTTTATGAGTAGTGGAATGTCTCCTTTTGGAACAAGTCCATTTGAATCTAATAGAAATATGGATGATGATTTACCTAGAAGAAATATGACACCATCAATTACTCCAGTAGTTCCAGAAACTCCAGCAAGTAAAGGACCTATTGAAAATGATTTTGGTTTTGATGTAGATGAATTAGTTAAGAAAATTGATGCTAAAATTGCTGAACTTGAAAAAGAAGAAAAGGAAGCAGCTGAAAAAGAAAAACAAACAATTGAAAAACCTATTATTCAAGCTGAACCTAAACAATTAGATATTGAATCACTTAATAGTAATGATAGTATAATTAGTAAACCAAGTGTAGAAACATTAGGAGAAGTCAAAGAAACAAGAATAGAGACACCAGCTCCACAAGTACACAGTAATTTAGTACTTGATGAAGAAGATGATGATGAATTCTTTGATGATTTCTTTGATAATTAGGAGGTATAAATATGGCACTAGATAATAAAGAAGAATTAGAAACTACTGAAGAAGAATTAGTAGAAGAAAATTACCTAGAAGAAGACGAAGATGAAAATATATATATAGAAGAAGATACTTCAGATAGTAATAAAGATGATAATAAAGAACTAGTAAGAAAACTAATCAAACTAATGTTAGTAATTGGTATTGGATTAGTTGCTATATTCCTAGTTATGTGGTTTATATCTTTATTTAGAACAAGAACATACTCATATACAGAGGTAGAAAAAATAATGACAGATGCTGCAAAATCATATTTTGCAGATCATAAAAAAAGTTTACCAAAGAGTGATCAAAAAGTAGAAATTTCTGTAAATACATTAGTTAATAATGAATATATGGATAGTCTTAGTGAATACTTAGGAGAAGATACTGATTGTACTGGTAAAGTAGCAGTTAGAAAAGTAGATAATAACTATGTATATACTCCATATTTAACTTGTGGAGAAGACTATAGTAGTGAAGAATTATATAAAGCACTTACTAAAAAGTTTGTAACAAGTGGAAATGGATTATACAATATAAATGGTAGTTATGTCTTTAGAGGAGAAACAGTAGATAACTATGTAAAATTAGATGCAGCACTATGGAGAGTTGTTAAAATAACTCCAGATAAGAAAATTATATTAATCTTAGATGAAGAATATATTGAACCATTACCATGGGATGATAGATTTAATAAAAATAGTGATTATAATTCAGGTATAAATGAATATAAAGTTAGTAGAATCAAAGAAGGATTAAAACAAGTTTATAATAATAAAGATGAAGATTACAAAGTATTAAGTAAAAATGATAAAGCTAAAATGACAACAATGGATTTATGTATTGGAAAAAGAGAACTTAATAATACTTCAAAAGATAATTCTACTGAATGTAGTGAAGTTCTACAAAATCAAAAGATGGGATTATTAACTGTATCTGATTATCTAAATGCAAGCATAGATCAAAATTGTAATAAACCATTAGATGAATCTTGTCAAAACTATAACTATTTGGCAAAAAATGATGATGAATGGGCTTTAGTAACAGCAGTAAAAAATAGTACTGATGAAGTATATATAGTAAAAGAAGGAGTAGTAGAAAATACTCAAGCTTTAACTTATTTAAGTGTTAAACCAGTAATCGCATTAAACGAATCAGTAATGGTTAAGAGTGGAAAAGGTACAAAAACACATCCATATAAAGTAAAATAGGAGTCTATAATTAGTAGACTTCTTTTTTTTTCATATTTTATACTAGAGGTGATTATATGAGTATAAGTATGGAAGAATTATTAGAAAAAATGAAGTATGAAAAAGTTAACTTAATAGATATAAGAAGTAATATTAAATATCAAAATTCACATATACCAGGGGCTATAAATATTCCAAGCAATAACTTAATAAATAATCCAAATAACTATTTAAATAAAGCTGAAGAATATTATTTATATTGTAGTTCTGGACATACTAGTAGTAGTGTAGTGAATATACTAAATAGTGTTGGATATAATACAAAAAATATATTAGGTGGTTATAACTATTACTTGTTAATAAAATAAATTTGTACTATAATTAATTAGAAGGTGATAAGATATGGAAGTAGTTAATAGATATATAGAACTTGCCACAAATCTTATTTCTTCTGGTGGTATTTTTTATGGATTCATATTAATACTAATTGAATCATTTATCCCAATCTTACCATTAGGAGTTTTTATAGCTTTAAATGTAAGTGCATATGGAATGATAAAAGGAATTATTATATCTTGGATCGCAACATGTATTGGTTGTTTCTTATCTTATTCATTCTTTTATTATTTATCAAATAAATTTACTTATAAATTATTTTCAAAAAGTAAAAAGAAAAAAATAGAAAAAGCAGTAGAAAAGATAGGAAAAATACCGTTTCCTAATTTAGTATTATTAATAGCCTTACCATTTACTCCAGCATTTCTTATAAATATAGTTTGTGGTATTTCAAAAATTTCAAGAAAAAAATTTATCGCAGCTATCATAATAGGAAAAATATTTATGATTATTTTTTGGAGTTATATAGGAAAAAGCTTAATAGAGAGTATGACTGACATTAATACAATTATTATTATTTCTATTATGTTGGTAGTAGCTTATGGTATATCAAAATTTGTTAGTAAAAAAATAAATATAGAGTAGAGGTGTATTATGGATTATATTATTATAGGATTATTAATAGTTATATTAATATTAGTAGTTATATCATTATTTAAAAATATTAATGAAGCAAGAATAACTGAAAGACTAGGAAGACTAGAAGTAAATATGATTAAAGAATTAAATGAGTTCAAAGATAATTTATCTAATAGTCTAAATAAAGATTTTAATGAATTAACTCTTCAAGTAGAAAAAAGATTACTTGCGATAAATGAAAAAGTTAATGAAAGACTTGATCAAAACTTTGAAAAAACTAATAAAACTTTTATGGATGTTATTGCTAGACTTTCTAAAATAGATGAAGCTCAAAAGAAAATCGAAACATTATCTACAGATATTGTTAGCCTACAAAGTATTTTAACTGATAAAAAAACTCGTGGTATCTTTGGAGAGGTAAACTTAAAACATATTTTAAGTAGTGTATTTGGAGAAAATAATGACAGAATATATAAACTTCAATATACTTTATCTACCGGAGTTATTGCTGATTCTGTAGTATTCGCCCCAGAACCACTTGGTACTATCGCAATTGATTCAAAATTTCCATTAGAACACTATCAAATAATGGTTGATAAGAATATGTCTGATGAAAAACGTATTGCAGCTGAAAAAATGTTTAAACAAGATATGAAACGTCATATAGATGCTATTAGTAGTAAATATATTATTCCAGGAGAAACAACAGATCAAGCAATTCTTTTCTTACCTGCAGAAGCTATATTCGCTGAAGTTAATGCATATCACTCTGATATAATCGAGTATGCATATAAAAAACGAGTATGGATAACATCTCCAACTACATTAATCTCAACACTTACTGTAGTTGAAATGATTATTAAGAACATGGAAAGAGATAAATATACATCCGTAATTCATGAAGAATTAAATAAACTAGGAGTAGAATTTTCTAGATATAAAGAGCGTTGGGATAAATTAGCTCGTAGTATACAAACAGTTAATAAAGATGTTGAAAGTGTATCTATAACAGCTGATAAAATATCTAAGAAATTTGATACAATTAATAGAGTAGAAGTAGCTAAACTAGAAGATAGTAATGAATAATTACTATCTTTTTTAATAAATAAAAAAATATATCATAATATTAATTATGAAAAGAATATTAGGATTAATACTAGGATATATTCTAATGGTAATAGGATTCATGTATTATATTTTATATTTTAATTTATTCACATTTGGTTATAATATTAATGAGTATTTAAAATATATTTTGACTAGATATGAATGCTATATATTTTTTGTAGGACTACTTATATTTACTATATTTTATAGAAAGGGGAAGAATAATGATTTATATATATGATTTATTATTAAATTTTATAGATAGTAATCGTTTAATAGAATTTTATGAATGGAGTAGTAATGATATATATGATCAAGTAAAAAAAATACCACTATTTAGAATTAATTCAATAGACATGGAAAATATAATAAATGGAAATATTAAAGTTGATAATAAATTTTTAACTATGATTAATAATAAAACATATCTTTATAAAAATAAAAAGACTATTAAATACGCTACTTTATTTAGTGATCTAAATAGAGTAGTTGCAATTGAATTTGATAGTAATGGAAAATCTATATTTAAAAGTTCACTATTATTAGATGAAGAAGAGGATGTATTAGAAGATAGTTTTAATTTAGATATATTTAATTTAAATTATAAGGTGTTAGATAAATATAAACAGAATTTTCTAACTAGAGAAGAAGTACTAAAAAAAAGATATTTAATTAAGGAATTAGAAACATTATACGAAAATAAAGACTATGATAAACTAAATTACTTATATGAAGAAGTTTTTGAAAGTGATAATAATAACATTAAAAATAGATATTACTTAATAATAGAAGATATTAATAATAATTATACAGATAAATATAATAAATTATATGAGATAGTTAGATTAAGTTATCAAAAAAAATAGGCTACTTTTTAGTAGTCTATTTTCATAGCTTTTCTAATATTTTTCATTTGTTCTTCTGCTTTAGCTTTAGCTTTTTTAGTACCATCTTCTAGTATCTTATCAACTAGTTCTGGATTATCTTCATATTTTTTTCTTTCTTCTTTAATTGGTTTTAAGAATTCATTCATCTTTTCAATTAACTCTCTTTTACAAGCTACGCAACCACGTGCTCCTTTTTTACATTCACTACATACAGTTTCCAAATTAGGATTATCTATTAATTTATGATAATAGTAAACCATACAAACATCAGGATCAGCAGGATCATCTTTTTTAATTTTATTAGGATCAGTAATTGCTCCCATTATCTTTTTACTAATAGTATCTTCATCATCTACTAAGAAAATTGCGTTTCCTAAACTTTTACCCATCTTCTCATTACCATCAAGTCCCTTAACTCGAGTAGTAGTACTTAATACTTGTTCTGGTTCTTTTAATGTTTCTCCATAAATAGAATTAAACTTTCTAACTATTTCTCTACATTGTTCTAAAAGAGGTAATTGATCATCACCAACAGGAACTAATTCTCCATTAAAACATGTAATATCAGCAGCTTGTGAAACAGGGTATCCTAAGAATCCATATGTAATACTTTCGCCATTATTACCAAATAATTCTTTCTTTTGAGCTATTTCATTTTTAACAGTAGGATTTCTTTGTAATCTAGATACTGTAACTAAATTTGAATAAAAAACAGTAAGTTCAGCAATTTCAGGAATCTTAGATTGAATAAAGAAATTAACTTTTTCAGGATCAAGTCCAATTGCTAATAAATCCATAGTTATTTCTTTAATATTTTTTCGCACCTTTTCTGGATTATCAAAATTATCAGTTAAAGCTTGTACATCAGCTATTTCTAAATAAAAGTCATAATCATTTTGCATTTTTAAATAATTTTTACCTGCTCCAAAATAATGTCCTAAATGTAAGTTACCAGTAGGACGTAATCCTGTTAATATAGTTTTTTTCATACTTATCACTTCCTTGTTTAATTTTATCATAAATTATAAATTATTAAAACAATTATTATATAAATATATAAGTTGACTAACGAACAAATGTATGTTATATCTAAATTAACAAGGTTGTGAATTATACAGTGAAAGGAGAAAAAATGAGTGAATTGGCAATAAAAGAAGTGATAGAAATTGAAAATATGATATATGAAGTTCGTGGTATTCAAGTTATGTTAGATTCTGATTTAGCAAGACTTTATAAATGTAAAGGTGGTACTAAAGTTATAAATCAGGCGGTAAAGAGAAATATAGAAAGATTTCCAGAAGATTTTTACTTTCAATTAACATACACGGAATATTTAAACTTGAAGTCACAATTTGTGACTTCAAGCTTAAATAATAATTATGGTGGAATTAGAAAGTTACCATATGTTTTTACTGAACAGGGTGTAGCTATGCTAGCAACAGTACTAAGAACGGAAATAGCTTCTTATATGAGCGTATCTATAATGAGAGCTTTTGTAAAAATGCGTAGTCACATTAGTAATAGCTTGATTGAACAAAAATATATCAATGATCTAGTTTTAGAAGATCATAGATTAATAAAAGAAAATACTACGAATATAAAACTACTTAAAGAATCATTTGATAAATTAGAATCAAATAAAAAGATGAACGAGATATATTTTAATGGTCAAATATTTGATGCTTATTCAAAAATATATGAAATATTTAAAAGTACTATTGATAAATTAATAATAATTGATGCCTATGCAGATAATACAATATTGGATATTATTAAAAGATTAAATATAGAAGTAATAATTATTACTAAAAAGAATAATTTATTGACTAAACAGGATATTAATAAATATAGTAAGCAGTATAATAATTTAAAAGTTTATTATAATGACACATTTCATGATAGATATTTTATAATAGATAAAGAAGAAGTATATCATTGTGGAGCAAGTATTAATAAAATCGGATATAAAACTTTTTCTATCACTCTGATAAAAGATAATGATATAATAAGACCACTAATAGAAAAAATAAATAATATAATAAATGTATGAAGGAGTATCATATGAAAGCATTAACAATCAAACAACCATGGGCATCTTTAATAGTAGATGGTTATAAAAAGTATGAGTTTAGAAGTTGGAAAACTAATTACAGAGGTAAAATACTAATACATGCTGGTCTTTCTTTAGAAAAAGATATGATGGAAAGATTTAAAGATTATAATTTAAATTGTACTTTAGGTGCCATAATAGGAGAAGCAGAACTAGTAGACTGTATACTAGTAGATGAAAATTTTAATGAAGAGTTAAGAACTATAGATCCCATAGTATATGGTAGAAGTAATCATGTAGAAAATTATGCTTGGAAACTAGAAAATATAAAAAAATATGATGAACCAATTTATATAAAAGGAAAACTTGGCTTATGGAATTATAATACTAATAATGAATAAAATATATATGTAGGTAAATAATAATTGTATAAATATTGCCAAAACATACTAAATATGATATAATATGCAAGGAATTTAGGTGATATTATGAAAGAAATGAGTTTATTAAGTAATTTTTCTGTTGAAAGATTAGAGTATGCTAAAGCATATATAGAATTAATGACATTTGGAGAAGATGTAACTAAATTTAGAAATATTTTTACTGATGAAGAATTAGAACTAATTGAAGGAGAAATATTTTTAATAAAGGATTTAGATGGCTTAGTTAATAAAATAGAAAGAATGCAAATACAAAAGGAAAAGAAACCTAGTGATTCTATAAATGCAGTTTTACCAATAGAAGAATATGGTCCTTTCCCATTAGAAGTAGAAAAAGTATTACGTGAAAATGTAATAGATAATATGGATGATTTATTAACTAGAAAAGTTAATTTAACTGGAACTACAACAGATACAATAAACTATATTGAATTTATGAAAAAATTCTATGATTTTTCTAGTATGGATAAGAAAAATAATTTGACAAAAACTAAGTAATTATAGTAAAATATAGAAGAAATCAATGAAGAAGAGAAGTAAAAATTATCCCTGTTTATAGAGAACTAAGGTTTGGTGGAACTTAGTAACAAATAATTTTGAATAACACTTCTGAGTACTTAAAGAAATAATAGTAGAATAAGTCGGGAATCCCGTTAAAGATTAGGTTTATACCAAGAGTGATTATATTTATATAATAATTTGGGTGGTACCGCGGAAATACTAGTTTTCGTCCCTTATTTAAATTAAGGAATGAAACTAGTATTTTTTATATTTAAGGAGATGATAATATGATAGAAAAAGAAAAATTAAAAGATTATGCTCATAAGCTAATGTTCGATATGGATGAAAAAGAGTATGAAACATTACAAGAAGAATTTGATGTTATTTTAAAGCAAATGGATTTAATAGGTAAAATTCCTAATATTAGTGAAGTAGAACCAATGACTTTTCCATTTGTAAATGAAGAAACTACTCTAAGAGAAGATGAAGTAGGAGATTATTTAACTGTATCAGAAGTATTAGAAAATGCTAAATATCAAGTTAATGATCAAGTTAAAGTACCAAAGGTGGTGGAATAAATGTATAGAGGAAAAAGTATAACAGAATTAAGAGAAGCTTTAGATAAAGAAGAAATTACAAGTGAAGAATTATTTAATGAAGCTAATAAACTAGCTCATGATTTTCAAGAGGATTATAATTCTTTCGTAACTATAATCGATGATTATAAAATTAAAAGAAGAGCAGATTCAACTATTGCAGGTATTCCATATGCCTTAAAGGACAATTTTTCAACAGCAGGTATTCTTACTACATCTTCATCTAATATTTTAAAAGATTATGTACCAGTATATGATGCAACTGTATATAAAAAATTAAAAAAAGCTGGAGGAGTATTAGTAGGTAAAACAGTATTAGATGAACTTGCAATGGGTGGAACTGGTACTACTGGTCATACTGGAATTGTAAGAAATCCATGGGATAAAGAAAGGATGATTGGAGGATCTTCAGCAGGATCAACTTCAAGTGTAGCTTTAGGAATTGTTCCTTTTTCTATCGGATCAGATACAGGAGATTCAATTAGAAAACCAGCATCATTTGGAGGAGTTGTAGGATACAAACCAACATATGGGCTTATTTCTCGTTTTGGTTTATTCGCATTCGCATCTAGTCTTGATCATGTAGGTGTAATTTCTCGTAATGTTAAAGATTCTGCTATTGTTACAGATATTATTAAAGGTAAAGATAGTAATGATATGACATCATTTGATAGTAGTAATATTAATTTAGTAGATTCTCTAGATAATGATATTAAAGGTAAAAAATTATTCTATATAAAAGAAATATGTGATAAAGAATTATATAAAGATAGTAATGATGAAGTATTAAATAAAGTATTAGATGACTTCCAAGAATTAATTGATAAATGTAAAAATCTAGGATTTGAAGTAGAAGAAGTATCTATTGATAAAAGCTTACTAGAAGCAATCTATCCAACATATATGTCTATAAGTTGTGCAGAAGCTACTTCTAATAATTCTAACCTTACAGGTATTCAATTTGGTCCTCGTGGAGAAGGAGAATCAGTAGAAGAAATAATGTTTAGTGCTAGAACTAAAGGATTCTCAGAATTAATTAAAAGACGTTTTGTATTAGGAAGTTATATCTTACAAAAAGAAAATCAAGATAAACTATTCTTAAATGCTTGTCGTGTAAGAAGATTAATAGTAGAAAAGATAACTGAATTATTTAAAGAATATGATGGTATGATCTTACCAGCTAGTGGAGGAATAGCTCCTAAATTTAATGATACATCAGAAAAATTATCAAGTAGATATCTATTACTTGAAAATCATTTAGCTATAGGAAACTTTGGTGGATTCCCATCAATCACAATTCCATTTACTTTTGTAGAGGATATGCCAGTAGGAGTAAACATCACTGGTAGAATAAAAGATGATGCATTAGTTTTAAATATGGCTAATAAAATAGAGAGTGTTACAGGATATAAAGATATTTATTCTAAGGTAGGTGAAGAAAATGTATAAAGTAGTAATAGGATTAGAAGTTCACTGCGAACTTGAAACAAACTCTAAAAACTTTTCACCTGCACCAAATACTTTTACAAAAATACCTAATATCAATGTAGCACCTGTAGATCTAGGACTCCCTGGAATCCTACCAGTTGCGAATAAAGAAGCATGTAGAAGAGCGTTATTCACAGCTCAAGCACTAAATTGTGAAAATCCAGATGAAGTATTATTTGATCGTAAAAACTATTATTATGCAGATTTACCTAAAGGATATCAAATTACTCAAAATACTAAACCAATGGGTATTAATGGATATTTAGATATTATGGTAAATGGAAAAATAAAAAGAGTATTAATACATGACCTACATCTAGAAGAAGATACAGCATCTCTAGAACATCATCCAAAATACTCGTTAATAGATTATAACCGTAGTGGTATTCCACTAATGGAAATAGTAACAGAACCATGTATGGAAAGTGCAGATGAAGCAGTTACTTTCTTAGAAGATTTAAGGGATGTATTCTTATACTTAGGTGTAAGTGAAGCTAGAAGTAACTATGGACAAATGAGATGTGACGTTAATATTTCATTAATGAAAGAAGATGCAACAGAACTTGGTACAAAAGTAGAAATGAAAAATATAAATGCATTTAATAATGTACGTGCCGCAATAGAATATGAAATAAAACGTCAAAGTGAACTTTTAGATAAAGGTGAAAAAATAGTTCAAGAAACAAGAAGAATTGCAGAAGATGGAAAAACTTATTCAATGAGAGAAAAAGTAGATGCAGTTGATTATAAATATTTTGTAGAACCAAATATTCCACCAGTAAAATTATCTAAAGAATACTTAGATGAGATAAGAAGTAATTTACCAGAATTAAAACTATCTAGATATTTAAAATATATAGATTTAGGATTAAGTGAAGAAGATGCCGCAACACTATCTAAAGATAGAAAAGTAGCTGACTATTTTGAAAAAGTAATAGAAAAAAGTGATGTAGCTACTGCAGTTAACTTTATGACTACTTCAATTTTATCTACGCTAAATAAATTAGAAATAACTATTGATAAATTATTTATAACGCCAGTTATGTTAAGCGGAGTAGTAGATTTAGTTCATAAAGGTGATATTTCACTAGATCATGGTAAAAAGATTTTATATCAAGCAATTGATGAAGAAAAAGATCCGGTAGAATTAATTAAAAAAGCAGGATTACATCAAATAAATGATGAGACTGAATTATTAAAATTAATTACATCTATAATGGATGAAAACGGGGAAATTGTAAGACAATATGTAGAGGATGGAAATATGTCTGCCATTAACTTCTTCATAGGACAAACTATGAAAAAGTCAAATAGACAAGCAAATCCAAATATGTCAAAAGAACTTATAACTAAAGAGTTAGAGAGGAGAAAAGAAAATGGAAAATAAATATAGAACACATTATTGTGCAGATTTAACAGAGAGTGAAGTTGATAAAGAAGTACGCATCGCTGGTTTCGTTGAAAATATAAGAGACCACGGTGGAGTAATCTTTGTTGATATAAGAGATAATACAGGAGTTATTCAAGTAGTTAGTAACGATGATTCAATTTTTGATGGTATTACTCGTGAATCTAGTATTACTTTATCTGGAAAAATACGTAAAAGAAAAGAAGAAGATTATAATGAAAGAATATCAACTGGTACTATAGAATTATTAGTAGATAGTCTAGAAGTATTAGGAAAATCTTCTAATGTCTTACCATTTGAAGTAATGACATCTCATGAAGTAGGAGAAGATGTAAGATTAAAATATAGATATTTAGATTTACGTAATCCAAAAGTTAAGAAAAATATAATGTTTAGATCAGAAGTAATAGATTTCTTAAGAAAAACAATGAAAGAAGAAAACTTCTTAGAATTACAAACACCAATACTTACTGCATCATCTCCAGAAGGAGCAAGAGACTTTATAGTTCCATCACGTAAGTTTAAAGGAAAGTTCTATGCACTTCCACAAGCACCACAACAATTTAAACAATTATTAATGTGTGGTGGATTTGATAAATATTTCCAAATCGCACCATGCTTTAGAGATGAAGATGCTAGACGTGATAGACTTTATGGAGAATTCTATCAATTAGATTTTGAAATGTCTTTCGTTGAAGAAGAAGATGTATTAAAAATTGGTGAAAAAGTATTCTATGAAACATTCAAAAAATTTGGTGAAGGTAAAAAATTAAGTGATAGACCATTTACTAGATTAACTTATAAAGAATCAATGGATCGTTTTGGTACTGATAAACCAGATTTAAGAAACCCACTTGAAATAATTGATTTAACAGATGTATTTGAAGAAACAAGTTTCCGTCCATTTAGAGGAGTTACCGTTAAAGGTATAGTAGTAGAAGATATTGCTTCTAAATCAAATTCTTGGTTCAATGAATTAGTTGATTATGCTAAAACAATTGGAATGCCAGGAATTGGATATTTCAAAGTAATGGAAGATATGTCTTTTGCAGGACCTATTGATAAATTCTTATCTGAAGATGAAAGAGATGACTTAATAGATATTGGAAACTTAAAACCAGGTAGTGTAATATTCTTTATCGCAGATAGAAAAAATGCTGCTAAAAATGCAGGGCTTATCAGAGATGAATTGGGTCGTAAATTAGATTTAATTGATAAAAATGAATTTAAATTCTGTATCGTTAAAGACTTCCCAATGTATGAGTGGAGTGATGAAGAAGATAAATACATCTTTACACATAACCCATTCAGTATGCCACAAGGTGGAATGGAAGCTTTAAAAACTAAAAAAGTAGAAGATATTTTAGGATATCAATTTGACTTTGTATGTAATGGTATAGAAATGGCTAGTGGTGCTGTACGTAACCATGATTTAGATATCATGAGAAAAGTATTTGAAATTGCAGGATATGAAGAAAGTGAATTAGAAAGAAGATTCAAAGCTTTATATGAAGCATTTAAATATGGGGCTCCACCACATGCAGGAATGGCTCCTGGTATTGATAGAATGTTAATGTTATTATTAGATGAAGAATCAATTCGTGAAACAGTAGCATTCCCAATGAGCGCAGCTGGTAGTGATGCAATGATGGAATGTCCATCAGAAGTAAGTGAATTACAACTTAGAGAAGTACACATCAAAGTAAGAGATTAATAATGTATAAAAAAAAGACCAACTATGGTCTTTTTTTAATACAAAATTTTACACATGACTAATAGGAAAACTAGAAAACATGTTGAATTTATATATATACATATATATAATAGATATAAATAGAGGAGGAATAGAAATGGAAGAAAAGAAAAAGAGTAATGTAGGATTAGTTATACTTATAGTGATTCTACTACTAACATGTGTAGGAATGGGATGCTATATTGGATATGATAAGTTATTAAATAATAAAGAAGATAAAACTACTAAAATTGAAAATACAAAAGATAATACAGAAGAAACAACTAATGATGTATCCAATAATGATACTATACAATTATCATATTATGAAACTAAACAAGAAGGAACTGAAAAGTATAATCTTACATTAATAAACACAGGAAAAAATAGCGGATATTTTTCATTAAACTATGTTTCAGTAACTGAAAATGGTAGTGAAGCACCTTCAACAAATGGTTATTATTCAATTAAAGATAACCAATTAGTATTATCAGTTGGTCCATATACAAATGAAAGTAATTTAAATAATACTAATGCTGATAATATATTTAAAAAAGTAGGAGCTAATTTAGAAGTAGATCCAGAACAAGATTATAGAAACTCTAATCCGCCAAGTTATTACAATCAATTTTCAACAGCATTTAATGAAAATAAAATAACAGTAGGAACAAAAACATTTTATAAAGTTAAATAATAAAAATATATAACTATTAATATTTACAACAAAATATTCTGTAAAAACTTACACATTTTCTGTAAGTTTTTTATATTTAATAACAATTTAGTTGTTTTAAAACAAATTATAATGTATAATATATAACGTTGGAGGGATATAAATGGCAAAAGAAATTAAAGAAAAAACTAATGTTCATGAAGTAACAGTTAAGATTGATGGAGAAGCTTGGACAAAAGCAAGCGATAAAGCATTTGCTTCTAGACAAAAGAAAGCAAAAGTAGATGGATTTAGAGCTGGTAAAGTTCCTAAAGATATTTATGAAAAACATTATGGAAAAGATTATTTATTAGATGCAGCTGATTTAGTATTACAAGATGCTTATGTAAAAGCTATGGATGATTCTAAATTAATACCAGTAGTACAACCTGCAGTTGATTTAAAAAGTATTGATGAATCAGGAGTTGAATTTACTTTCAAAATTATTACTAAACCAGAAGTAAAAGTTAAAAAATACAAAGGTTTAGGAATTAAACCAGAAAAAGTAAAAGTAACTGATGAAGAAGTTAATCATGAACTTGGACACTTATTAGAAAGATATACTGAACTTACTACTAAAGAAGGTAGTGTTGAATCAGGAAATATTGCAATTATTGATTTTGAAGGATTTAAAGATGGAGTAGCATTTGAAGGTGGAAAAGGAGAAAACTATTCATTAGAAATAGGATCTAACACTTTCATTCCTGGTTTTGAAGATCAAGTTATTGGTATGAAAACAGGAGAAGAAAAAGATATTAATGTTACATTCCCAGAAGATTACGGTGCTAAAGATTTAGCTGGAGCTCCTGTAGTATTCAAGGTAAAAGTAAATGAAATTAAAGAAAAAGTACAAAGAGAATTAGATGAAGATTTCTTTGAAGATTTAGGAATGGAAGGAGTTAACTCTGAAGAAACTCTTAAAGAAGAAATTAAAAAATCTATTGAAGCTCAAAAAGAAATGGAAGCTGAAAACAAATATGTTGATGCTATTCTAGAAGGAGTTTCTAAAAACGTAGAAGTTGATATTCCAGAAGAAATGGTTAATGAAGAAGTAGATAGATTAATGGGAAGATTTGAAGAACAAATGAAAATGCAAGGAATCTCACTTGATTTATACTACCAATTCACAGGTTCTAAAGAAGAAGATTTAAGAAATCAATTAGAAAAAGAAGCTTATTCAAATGTTTTATATAGATTAATGTTAGAAGAAATCATGACTTTAGAAAAAATCGAAGTAACAGAAGAAGAAGCTAATAAAGAAGCAGAAGAAATCGCTAAGAAATACCAAATGGAAAAAGATGAATTCTTAAAACAATTTGGTGGATTAGATATGATTCAATATGACTTAGAAATGAGAAAAGTAGTTGAACATTTAAAAGAATTAAATAAATAATAAAAGTAAATATCAAAGTATATTTACTTTTTTTTGGAAAATTTATGAAATTAAGTCTATTTCCTTGAAAAAAAATTTATTTCCGATATAATAGTAAGCAGTATTTAAAATTTGGAGGTGAACACCCTAATGAATTCAGAAAAAATCCCAGTACTAGTACTAACAGATGTGGTTGTCTTTCCAAATAATGAAGTTCGTATTGAATATGATGATACCTTTGATAAAAGTTTAATTGAATTAGTAGATAGTTCTACTGATAAACTAATGATAATAGTAAACCCAATATCAGAAGATTATATTAGTGACATCACATCACTTCCAAAATATGGAGTACTTTCACAATTAAAATTAAAAATGAATGTTCCAAATGGGAAAACAAGAGTAGTAATTGAAGGAATTAAAAGAGTTAGGGTAAGTAACTACTTGTTTACAAATGGAGTATATGAAGCAAATTATAATGAAATAGAAATATCAAATTGTAATGATAATCATTATTTTAATATATTAATAAAGTCACTTGAACGTTATATTGCAACAGTTCCATATATGAGTAATGCAGTTATGAGCCAACTAAATAATGTAAGTACACTTACTGACTTATGTGATTTAATAGCCTCATTCCTACCAGTTAGTTATGAAAAGAAAAAAGAATATATATTAACAACAAATGATATCGAAAGAGCTAAACTTCTTATTAAAGATATGAATGAAGATTTAAGATTTATAGAATTAGAACGAGAAATAGAATCAGAAGTAGAACGAGAAATAGATGAATCACAAAAAGAGTATTTTTTACGTGAAAAGATAAAAGTTATTAAACAAGAACTTGGTGACGTAAATAGTAAAGATGATGAAATAGAGCATTTTAAAAAGAAAGCTTCTAAATTAAAATGTAGTAATAAAGTAAAGGAAAAGATTGCTAGAGAATTATCACGTTATGAGACTATAAGTAATAATTCTCCTGAACTTGGAATGATAAGAGATTACTTAGATTGGATTACATCACTTCCATGGAATAAAATAACTAATGATACAAAAGATTTAAAAAATGTAGAAGAAATATTAAACTCTACTCACTATGGATTAAAAGAAGTTAAGTTAAGAATATTAGAATACTTAGCAGTTAAAGAAAATACTAATAACTTACGTAGTCCAATAATATGTTTAGTAGGTCCACCAGGTGTCGGAAAAACTTCACTAGCCTTATCAATTGCGAAAAGTTTAGGTAGAAAAACAGCTAAAATAAGTGTTGGTGGAATAAACGATGAAGCAGAAATAGTTGGACATAGAAGAACATATATTGGAGCAATACCTGGTAGAATTATTCAAGGTATTAGAAAAGCAGGTACAGCTAATCCAGTATTTATAATTGATGAGATTGATAAAATGACTAAAGACATAAAAGGGGATCCAGCTAGTAGTCTGCTTGAAGTATTAGATCCAGAACAAAACAATAAGTTTTCAGATCACTATATCGAAGAAGAATTTGATTTAAGTAAAGTAATGTTTATCGCAACAGCTAACTATATAGAACAAATACCATATGAATTAAGAGACAGATTAGAAATAATTGAATTATCTAGTTACACAGAGTATGAAAAATTAGATATTGCAAAGAAGCATTTAATTCCAAGAGCACTAGAAGAGCATGGCTTAACAACTCTCCAAGTAAATATAGAAGATGATGCATTACTCACAATAATAAGAAATTATACTAAAGAAGCAGGGGTCAGAGAATTAGATAGATTACTTGCTACATTATTAAGAAAAATAGTAAAGAAAATATTAATAGAAAAAGATGAAGTTTTCTATAATATAAAAAGTGAAGATATAGAAGAGTTTTTAGGTAATAAAAAATACTTCTATGAAAAAAACAAATCAAAAAGTGAAGTTGGTGTTGTTAATGGTATGGCCTATACTGTATTTGGAGGAGATATACTTCCGATAGAAGCAACACTATTTAAAGGAAAGAGTGAATTGATATTAACTGGTTCTCTAGGAGATGTAATGAGAGAATCATGTATGATTGCCTTCAACTATATAAAATCAAATAGTAAAAAATTTGGTATAGATAATAAAATATTAGAAGAAAATGATATTCACATTCACTTCCCAGAAGGAGCAGTTTCAAAAGATGGTCCATCCGCAGGTATTGCAGTCACAACAGCTTTAATAAGTTTATTTAAGAATAAAGAAATTCCAAAAACAATGTCTATGACAGGAGAAATTACATTAAGAGGTAATGTTTTACCAATTGGTGGTTTGAAAGAAAAAGTAATAGGTTCACATAGAGCTGGAGTAAGAAAAATATATTTACCAATTGATAATAAAAATGATTTAGAAAAAATTCCAGAGGAAGTAACTAAGGATATTAAATTTGTTTTTGTTGATAACTATCAAGAAATATTTAATGACATTTTTGTAAAAGAGGATTAGTATGAAAGAAAAAATTAATAAATTATTAGCTAAATCAGTAATAATACAAAATACATTTGATAATAATAAAATAGACTATGATGATGTTTCAATCGATGATAATCCAGATTTGTTAGAAGGAATAAAATTATTATTAGAAGAAGATGAAGAATTTTTTCTATTATCACATGTTTCTGATTTTAATTTTATAGAAACAACATATTTATTAGTTAATGAGTATCGTAATTTACCTAATAGAAACACTAAATTAATAAATGATATAATAGGAAAACTAAATATGCTAGGAATAGCTGATGTTAACTTAGAAAAAGTAGATAATTATTTTGATAAGGACTTATCATCACGAGGAATATTATATGATAATTTAGAAGATGCAGCTTATTGTATGATGTATGATGCTGTAATATATAATGCTCTAAAAAATAGTAGATTTGATATAGATAATTATAATGCCATATTAAGTAGTATAAATTATTTTTATAATAATATTCCAGAAATGTTTAAAAATAAAGAAATATATCAAAATACTATTATTATGTTAGAAAATACAATTAATAAAAGCTTTCCTCTTACAACTAGAAGAAAAACAGCTAAATTTACGAAGAAAAATTTAGAAACACTGAGAATACAAGAATAGTATTCTTTTTTTTTCATAATATTTATTAGGAGGTAAAGATGAAAAAGATAATATCATTTGATAAAAGCCTAGATTTTAATTCTATGATTGGAGATATTAGTTCAATATCAATTGATCACACATTAAAATTTATAGACAGGAGTAATATTACTGGAGAATTTCTAGTATCAGGAAGTTATAAATTAACAGAGGCATCACGATTAGAAGAAAAGTTTGAATTTAAAATACCTGTAGAAATAATTTTAAACGAAGTACTAGATCTAACTAGTACTGATATAGAGATAGTTGATTTTTCTTATAAATTAGAAAACAATGATACTCTTACTTGCCATATTGAAGTAAAAATAGAAGGAGTAGAAGAAATAAATATCGAAGAAGATATTGAAAAATTAGAAGTAAAGGAAGAAAATAATATATTAAATAGAGAGTGTGATAGTGAAATCAAACAAAATATAAAAAATGATCCTCAAGAAAAAATAAAAGAAATGGAGGAATCAGAAGAAACTAATAAACTAATAGAATCAAAAGAAAGTAGTAATGTAGGATCATTATTTTCATCTTTTAAAGATTCAGATGAAACATTTTCCACATACTCTGTATATATAATGAGAAATAATGATACTATAGAAACGGTAATGAATAAATATAAAATAACTAAAGAACAATTAGAGGAGTATAATGATGTAGGAAATATTAATGTAGGATCAAAAATAATTATTCCAACGACAAATGCAGAAAATTAATGACTATTTTGATGAAAATGGCATTAAGATAGAAAAATATATTTATAAGAATGGAAATAGAATAATAAAAACAGATACAGAAAAATACGAAGTAAAAATTAAAAAGAGTAATACCAAAGAAATACATGACTACTTAAGGAGCAAAGGCTTTAATAATTTTGTAAACATTGAGAATGATTATAATGATCCTTATGAAATTTATAAATACATAGATGATGATACTGATGTAAAAGATAAATCAATTAATTTAGTCTATTTACTTAGCTCCTTACATAATAAAACTACTACATATCAAGAAACTAATGAAGATAATATAAAAAATATATATGAAACCATTACTAATAAGTTAGAAAAAATAAGTAGGTACTATTATAATCTTCAAGATAATATAGAAACAAAACTATATATGTCACCAGCAGAATATTTACTAATTAGAAATATCAGTAATATATATAATAGTATTAATAATTCAAAGTATTATATTAATGATTGGTATAATATTAAAAAGAACATAAAAAAAGAGCGAATTGCTTTATTACATAATAATATATCATTAGATAATTTTATTGATAAAAAAGATAAAAAATTTAAAAATTGGGAAAAAGCAAAAAAAAATTATGTAGTATATGACTTTTATAATTTTTATAAGAATAATTATAAAGATTTAGAATTAAATTCCTTATTTGATATATATCAATCAAAGTATAAGTATACAGAAGATGAATTACTACTTTTTAAATCATTATTATTTATGCCTTGGATAATAGAATTAAAAGAGAATAATTATAATAATACTGTAATAGTAGCTAATTTATTAGAATACCTAGACAAGGTAAAATCTTTTGAACTAGAACATAACCAAGAAAATCAAAAAACAAATAACAAAGAACTCAATGAGCAAAATAATAACATTTAATCTAGTAGTAATAAATAGAAGTAAAAGCAACTGATATATAATAACAATAAAAGTTACTATTATCCCTAGTAAGTAGAAGATATTAGTTCTTCTTTTTTGTTTACAATAATTACATCTACAAAAGAATGGATGTCTTATTTTCATATAATCACCTATAGTATAGTATGTGTAAACACAGGTAAATGTTAAGGATAGTTAATTGACACATATTCTATAATGATATACTATTAAATAGTAGAGTAGGTGTTTATATGAAAAAAGTAAAATCATTGATTATTACATTTATAATAGGAACAATTTTATCATTACCAATAACTACTAATGCACTTAATATAAGTGAAGAGTGGTTTAAAGTTTATGGTGATGAAAAAAATAATATAACTGACAATGTAGTAGAAGATAGTCAAGGTAACTATGTTGTAGCAGGATATACAAACGATTCTAATGATAATTTCAGAAGTGTTTCTGAATTAAAAAAATATGATACCAAAGGTAATGTAGTATTATCAAAAACATATGAAAATTACTATGATATAAGAATAAATTATATGGACATATATAGTGATGACACAATGATAGTTGTTGGTAGTGCAATTGTTAATGCATATGATTCTATTGATCAAAAATATATTGCAAAACTAAACTCTTTAGGAGAAATCTTATGGGAAAAACTACTACCAAATGATGATTCAATGAGTCAAGCACGAGTAAAAATTACACCAGACGGTGGGTTTGTTGTAATTGAAAACTATACTTATATAGATGAATATGGTTATGATTCATATGCTTCTGCATTAGTAAAATATGATAGTAATGGTAATGTTCAATGGACAAAAAAAGATAACAACAATACATTTGAATACACTGATATTATTGTAGATACCAATGGTGATTATGTTCTAAGTGCTTTAGCATATCATAATTTTGATTCATATACTTTAAATTCTTATCCAACAGCAACAATTATAAAACTTTCAAGTAATGGAGAATTAGTATGGAGAATAGCATATAATAATCAAAATGAATTTGATTTTTTCAATTCATTATGCCAAAATAAAAAAGGGAATTATGTAGTGGTTGGTAGTAAGATGTATTCACCAATATCCGTTGTAATTCCAGATGATCCAATTATTATTCCAGATAATCCATGGAACCCTATACAAGAATATATACACAGAACATCAGAATCTAATTCAGGATTAAGTTCACCAAATCCATATACAGTAAGTTCTGATAGTAGCACTGGTCAAGATGCTTTAGCAATTGAATATGATCAAGATGGAAATATAGTTAATTCTACAACTTATGCAACAGAAAAAGAAGATACGTTTACTGCGGTAACAGCAACAGATGATGGTGGTTTTGCAGTTACAGGTAGTAGTTTTGACGCCATTGTTCTAGGACCTGATAATGAAATTACAGAAGTGTATAATACTGATACATCAACATTTATTAATATTTATGATCAAGATATGAATAGCGTTTCGAATAATAAATATGATGGTGATAGTCAAGATGATCTTATTAGTATTATTGCCACTTCATTAGGCGATATAGTAGCAGTTGGAAACACTACTTCTAGTACACTAGAAAATATTACAAATAATGGAGAAGCTGATGAGATTATTGTAAAATTATCTCCTACATTTACTGTTACAAAAGAAGAAACAGAAAATGGTAGTTTTGAAGTAGATAAAACATCAGCAAGACACAATGATAATATAACACTAACAATAAGTCCAGATGCAGGATATACATTAGATGAAATAACTGTATCAGATGCAAACAATAATACTTATGAAGTACAAGAAGAAAATAATACATATTATTTTAAAATGCCACATGATGACGCAACAGTTAATGTAAAATTTAAATCTGCAGACAATGAAGTAGCTCCAGCACCTAGTGAATCAAATAATAATGAAGATATAAACGATAAAAATGATAAGATAACTACATCTGAAAATGCAGAAACACCAAATACTGGTGATGATATATTAAAATATATGATGCTACTAATATCATCAGTAACATTAATGACTATATTAAGAAAGACAAATAAAAAAAGTAGAATTTAATTATTCTACTTTTTGTTATTATAATAATTCAATTAATGATTAACACACTAGTTGACATTGATATATTATACACTAATTGACATTAATATAAGAATAATATATATTATATGTATAATAGAGAAGGTGCTTATATGAAAAATAAAAGTTTACTAGTTTTAATATGCATAATTGGAATATTTATGGCATTTCCAATAACAGTTAATGCATTTAATTTAAGTGAAGAATGGATTAAAGGACATGGGACTGCAGAAATGGACCAATTTGTAGATGTAGAGGAAACAAAAGATGGTAATTATGTTGCAATAGAAAATAATAGTTATGATGATCCAAGTAAGTCCAAAATAGTAAAATATGATGTTAGTGGGAATATAATATGGGAAAAGTCTTATGATACTGTGGAAGAACCAACATATTATCAGATTGATGAATATGAAAATGGAGATTTATTAGTTGTAGGTATTGCATATATATTTGATGAAGAAGATAATTATGATACTTATTTATACATATTAAAGACAAATGCTCAAGGAGAAATAATTTGGAAAAAATTATTACTAGAGGAAGCAGATAATATTATTTACCCTGGAAAGGTAAAAATTACACCAGATGGTGGATTCATAATAACTGGTGGAAATACTGACAACTCATCAGCAGAGTATATGTTTAAATATGATGTTAATGCAGATTTAGAATGGCAAAAACAAGATGAATATGATTCGTTTAAATTTTATTATCAAGATATTATAGTTGATAGTGATGGAAATTATGTGCTAGTAGGATATAGAATAGAAACTATTTATGATCTAGTTCAATTTAGAATTTTATACGAAAAAAAACCTTGTCTTGTTAAATATTCATCAACTGGAGAGGTAATTTGGAGAAAAATATATGAAACTGAAAGAACAGTAAACTTTAACTCACTATGTCAAGATAAGAATAAAAATTATATAGTAGTAGGAACAATTAATGATATTATTGAGTTGACACCATCTGAACCAATTCAAATGTCATCTAATTACAGTTCTTTATCAAAAGTTAAAGTTTCAATGCTAAATACAAAAGTAACAGCTAAAGTTTCAAATTTAGCAGATGAAATACCAACCAATGATGGATTAATCATAAAATACGATAAAGATGGAAACAAACTAAATGAAAAAACATATGATACTGGACAAGATGATGCATTTTATGGTGTTGCTTCTACAAAAGATAATGAATATGTGGTTATAGGCGATATGCAGACACCGTATTCATTTACTCCTGGTGAACTACCACCAATTACGCCAGAACCAATTTTACCACCAATAATTATGCCAGCACCTAACGATGAACAATCGGCGGATGACGAAACACCAACTACAACAGAATCAGAACAATTTGCTACAATTGTAGTATTTGATGATATTCTTGATGAGGTATGGTCTGATTCTTATACTGGAAATAGTGATGATTGCTTTACTGATGTTATAGTATCATCTCTAGGAGATGTTATTATAAGTGGATACACTTGGTCTGATACATTAAAAACTATCACTAATCAAGGAGAAAGCGATTCCATTATTCTTAAATTGTCACCAGTATTTAATGTTGAAAAAGATGACACACAAAATGGTAGTTTTGAGGTTAGTGAACCTTCAAGTAGATATAATAACAGAGTAACAATAACTGTGAATCCTAATGATGGGTATGTTCTAGATCAAATAAAAGTATATGATGCAAATAACAAAGAATATACAGTAAAACAAGAAAATGGTAATTACTATTTTGATATGCCATATACTGATGTAAATGTAAATGTAAAATACAAATCAAAGAGTGTTATAAAAAATGTAATAACTAATATACTAACAAGTGGAAATGATAAAACTAAAAAACTTGCAAATGCAGATAATCCAAATACTGTTGATAATATTTCTAAGTACATTGCATTATTAATAGTAGGAGCAATAGGAATAATTGTATTAAAGAAAACAAATAAGAAAAACAGAGCTTAATTCTGTTTTTTTTAATTTCAAATATGATATAATACTAGTATATCAATTAGATATGTGATTATAGGAGGTAGAATTATGGAATTAAAAGGTAGTAAAACAGAACAAAATTTATTAACTGCATTTGCTGGTGAATCTCAAGCAAGAAATAAATATACTTATTTTGCTAGTAAAGCAAAGAAAGATGGATATGAACAAATAGCAGCCATTTTTGAAGAAACTGCTAACAATGAAAAAGAACATGCAAAAATGTGGTTCAAAGAATTAAATGGTGGAGAAATTCCAACTACAACTGAAAATTTAAAAGCAGCAGCTGATGGTGAAAATTATGAATGGACAGATATGTATGATGAATTTGCACGTGTTGCAGAAGAAGAAGGGTTCAAAGCAATAGCAGCAAAGTTTAGAGCAGTAGGAGAAATTGAAAAGCATCATGAAGAGCGTTTTAGAAAGCTACTAAAAAATATTGAAGATGAAGTAGTATTTTCAAAAGATGAAGATGCTATTTGGATTTGTCGTAATTGTGGACATGTTGTTATTGGTAAAAAAGCACCAAATGTTTGTCCAGTTTGTGCACATCCACAAAGCTATTTTGAATTAAAAAGTGAAAATTATTAAAAGAATACAAAATGTATTCTTTTTTTTTAACTAAACGCAAGCTCAGTATCTAAATTAATATCATTAATCGCAATATATAAAAAAATAGTACCTGCAATTAATATCAAAGTAGAAGCAGTAAAACTAGCTCTATTAAAAAACAACTTATTTTTATCAGTACAAGATTTTAAATTAGCTAAACTATCATATCCATCTTTGAAAAAGTATCCATAGATAACTAAAGCTATTGAAAAAATTAAAATATTAAAATTTCTATAATTCTCTTTAGAATTATTATCATTAAAAATATAGTATTTTTTTTCAAACTTATTACTAACAAAAGAAAGAAAAATAATTATCAAGTATATAATCCAAATGTTTTCTTCTATTTTCAGTTTACCTAAAATATTATTAACATCACTCATATTAAAATATATGTCTATTAAATAAAAATTATGGTATTATAATTATGTCAGGAGTGATCTTATGCATGAATTATTAGTTCCAGTAGGAAATATGGAATGTTTATATCAGGCTGTACATAATGGTGCTGATGCTGTTTATTTAGCTTGTAAAAAATATGGTGCTAGAAAATTTGCTAATAATTTTACTAATGAAGAAATAAAAGAAGCAATTGAGTATTGTCATTTATATGATGTAAAAGTATATGTGACTATGAATACATTAGTAAAAAATAATGAAGCAGAAGATTTTTTAGAACAAGTTTTATTCTTGCACAAAAATGGTGTAGATGCCATAATCATGCAAGATTTTGGAATGATTTGTCTAGTAAGAAAGATGTATCCAAACTTAGAAATTCATGCATCAACTCAAGCTAATAATTCTTCATCTGCTACAGCCCAAATATTTTATGATTTAGGCATAAAGAGAGTTGTTTTTTCAAGAGAACTTAGTTTAGAAGAACTTAATGAAATAACTGTTCCAATAGAAAAAGAAGTATTTATTCATGGGGCTTTATGTATAAGTTACTCTGGTAATTGTCTAATGAGTAGTATGATTGGTAATCGTAGCGGAAATAGAGGAGAATGCGCTGGAAGTTGTAGATTACCATATACACTTACTAATAAAGAAAAAACAATTTATGAAAAGAAGTATTTACTAAGTACTAAAGAATTAAATACCAGTCCTAAATTTAAAGAATTAATAAAAAGTGATATATATAGTTTTAAAATTGAAGGGAGAATGAAGAGCCCTGAATATGTTGGATTTATAACTAAGTTTTATAGAAATTTAATTGATAACTATGATAAAGTAGATTTAGAAGAAGAAACTAAAAAATTAAAAACAATTTATAATAGAGAATTTACATTAGGACACTTATTCAAAACACCAAGTAAAGAATTAATGAATTGGAATAGTCCTAATCATATAGGCCTAGAAATAGGAAAAGTAATAGAAGTTACTCCTAAGAAAATTAAAATAAAATTAACTAGAACACTAAATCAACAAGATGGAATTAGATTTATGGAAAGTGGCAAAGGATTTATAGTTAATTATTTATATGATAAAAATGATAAACTAGTTAATTCTGCAAATGATATATGTTATGTTGATAATAAAATAGGTTTAACAGAATTAGAAACAGTATCTAAAACCTTAGATTACAAGTTAAATGAAGAATTAAAAAATATAAATTTAAAGAAAATAAAAGTTAATTTTAAGGTCGAAGCTAAAATAGGTAAAAATCTATTAATCACAATTGATGATGGAAAAAATATAATAACATCTTCAGGAAATGTTATCTCTAAAGCTATTTCATCTCCGACAACTACTGAAAGAATAGAAAAACAAATTTCAAAATTAGGAGATACTCCATTTATAGTTAATAAAATAACAATAGATAGTGATGATAATATTTTTATTAATATAAAAGATTTAAATGAACTAAGAAGAAATGTTGTTGAAAAATTAATTAATAAAAGAAAAGAAAATAAAAGTGATGTGATAATAGAAAATGTTAAATTTGAAAACTATCAAAATAATTTCATTCCAGGTATCACAACTACAGTATATACAGAAGAACAATTATTAACATGTCTTAAACTAAACTGCAAAAGAATCTATGTGGTTAATAAAGAATTATATGAAAAATATAAAGAAAATAATAATATTTATTACAAAAAAAGTAGATGTTCATATGATAATAAGAACTCATCACAAAAAGAGTTAATAAGCGACTATATAAAAACAAAAGACGGAATTGGTGATTATTCATTAAATATATATAATATTTATACAGCTTATTACTTATATAAATTAGGTTATGACACATTAACACTATCTGTTGAATTAACAGAAAAAGAAATAATAGATTTTATAGATGAATTCAAATACAAATTTGGTAATTATCCAAAAATAGAAATAGTATCATATGGAAGAGTAGAAAATATGATTATTAAAGGAAATATTTTAGATATTCCTACAAGGAAATATGATTATAGTTTATTTGATTTACGAAAGAGAAAATTCCCGGTTTATTTTGATGGTATTAATACAGTTGTATTAAATTATGAAGAAAAGAATATACTAAAGAATAAAGAAATTAATAAGTTTGCTGATATTAGATATATATTCTATGATGAGAATAATAAAGAAATTATAGAAACTGTAAATCAAAATCAATAATTAATTTTCTAGTGTAAAAATAGTAGTATTTATGATAAAATATAAATGAGGATGTGATATAGTGGAAAAACAAGAAATTAAACAAATACCAATTAAAAATTATATTATTTTAATAGTATTATTTATTGGTGGAATAATATTAACAGGATATTCTTGTAACTGGTATAAAATCTATGATGAATATCAAAGAGAAACTCCAGTAATAAGAGGAACATTATCAGAAATAACAGCAGAAGAAATAGACCATTATGTATTGGATAATCCAACTACTATATTTTATATGTGTACTTCAAAAGATTTTGCATGTCGCAATTATGAAAAAGATTTAAAAAAAGTAATAGAGTCACAAGATCTACAAAATAATATAATATATGTTAATTTAAGTAATGTAGATATAAATAGTTTTGTTGATAATTTTAATAAAACATATTCATATAAGAAAAAATTAACAGTTAATTATCCTGCTCTAATAGTTTTTGAAGATGGAAAAGTAACTAGCATATTACAAGGTAGCAATAATAAAAAACTTACTGTATCTAAAACAAAACAATTTATAGAGTTAAATAATATAGGTAATAATTATGAATAATATAGTTTTATATCAACCTGAGATTCCACAAAATACAGGTAATATTATGAGAACATGTGTTGCTACAGATACAAAATTACATCTTATTAAACCATTAGGATTTGTAATAGATGATGCTCATCTAAAAAGAAGTGGTGTTAATTATATTGATAAACTAGAGTATGAAATATATGAAAACTTTGATGACTTTAAATCAAAAAATCCAGGAATATATTACTATTTCACTAGATATGGAAAAAAACCACATACAAGTTTTGATTATAGTAATAAAGAAAATGAAAACTTATATTTTATATTTGGAAAAGAATCAACAGGAATACCTAAAGAAATACTTAAGGATGATTTAGATCATTGTATGAGAATACCAATGACAGATAAAGTTAGAGCACTTAATGTTTCTAACAGTGTTGCAATCGTTATATATGAAGCACTGCGTCAACAAGATTACAATGACTTATTAAGAGAAGAACCACATAAAGGTTCAGATTACTTAGAAAAATAAATATGAATAAAAACTTGCCATAATACTCAATATTATATTGAGGAGGCAAGTTTTAATATGGCTAAATATAAAGTAGAAATAAGTGGAATTAATACCAATAACATTACTGTACTTAATAATGAAGAAATGAAAAAACTATTTAGAAAAAAACAAGCAGGAGATGAATTTGCTAGGGATCTACTAGTAGAAGGTAATTTAAAATTAGTATTATCTATTTTGAAAAAATTTAATAATAGGGGAGAGAATATGGATGATTTATTTCAAATAGGTTGTGTAGGATTAGTAAAAGCAATAGATAATTTTAATTTAGATCATGATGTAAAATTTTCAACATATGCAGTACCAATGATATTAGGTGAAATTAGAAGATACTTAAGAGATAATAATAGTATTAGAATTAGTAGATCAGTAAAAGATATTGCATATAAAAGTTTAAAGTACAAAGAAGAGTACTTAAAGAAAAATGGAGTAGAACCATCTATAGAAGAAATAGCCAAATTTCTAGATGTTAAAAACTATGATGTTATAAATGCATTAGAGTCATTAAGAGAACCAATAAGTATGTTTGAACCAATTTATTCAGATGGTGGAGATACTATTTATTTAGCAGATCAAATAGAAGATAAAAACATAAGTAATGATGACTTTTCGTCAAGAATTGCTCTTGAAGAAGCAATAAATAAACTAAATGAAAGAGAACAATATATATTAGATGAAAGATTTGTAATTGGAAAAACTCAAATGGAAATAGCTGAAGAATTAAATATAAGTCAAGCTCAAGTATCACGTATAGAAAAAGGAGCTATAAAACAATTAAAGAAAGTTTTAAAATAGTTTGCATATAATTTAATGGGTGGTATAATGCGATTATCTGATTTACAAAGTAAAAATATTGTTAATGTTATAAATGGAAAAAACATTGGCAATATAATAGATGTTAACATAAGTATGGATGGAACTATAGAATATTTAATTTTAGAAACAAATAAGAATCTTTTTTCTTTTAATAGAGATGCAGATACAAAAATTAATTGGAGAGATATTACTAAGATAGGGGAAGATGTAATTCTAGTAAACACTAAATTATGAAACTAAAGAAGATAATACTTTTATTAATAACTGTATCCATAAATTCTTTTTTTTTGATACAAATTCTAAGTTATAAAATAAATCCTATCTTATATAGGTATGTAGATTTAGAATCAGAAAGATTAACATCTAATATAGTAGATGGTATAGTAAATGATATATTAACTAGTGAAGAAACTGAAGATTTATTTATAATAAAAAAGAATAAAAATGATGAAATACAAACAATAGATTACAATACAAAAGAAGTAAATAATGTTCTAAGAAAAATTTCTACTGAGATTCAAAAAAAACTAGTTCTATTAGAAGATGGTAAAATAGAAGAGTTTATAATATCCGATAGTTTTAAAGGAAAAAGATTAAGGTATATTGATAATGGTATAGTATGTGAAATACCAATGGGATCATTAAGTGGTAATGGATTCATATCCAATTTAGGACCAATAATTCCAATAAAAATGTCTTTTCTAGGTCAAGTATCTTGTAATTTAAAAACTAAAGTAACTACATATGGAATAAATAATTTATATTTAGAAATAAATGTTCATGTTGAAGTAAAAGAAAAAATAACAATGCCAGTAATGTCAAAAGATGGTGTGATAAAAATTGATGCACCACTTTCAATAAAAATAATCCAAGGAGAAGTTCCAGAGTACTATGGTGGCAGTATAACAAGTAATTCAAAAATATTTACATTACCAAATAATTAATAATTATGATATACTTAAATAAAATTGAGGTGTATTATGAAAAAAGTAAAATTAAATAATTTAGAATATGAAATAGTTGAAAATGTAAATAATTGTTTTAATCATGATGAAGTACAAGAAAGATTAGTGGACGTTGATTATTTTAATGATTTTGATTACATTTTTGGTGATTTTTCATATGATAAGGTTAGACTTAAAGGATTCAATGACAGTAATTCTAAAAAAGTTAATAAGATAAATGATATAAAAATGCTAGATGACTATAAAAAGAATTACTGTAGCTATGGTGCAAGCACTTTTTTATTAAAAAAAATAAAATAATAACTTGTAATTCTTCCAAATTATGATAAAATTGTATTATATGAATAATAAGGGAGGATATTTATGGATAATGTTACAGAAAACAAAACTATGACAATCGTAAAAGAAGACGGATCAAGAGAAGAAGTAAGTGTTGTCTTAGCTTTTGAATTTAAAGATACTGGTAAAGAATATGTTGTTTATACAAAAAATGAAAAAGACGAAAATGAAAATGTAACAGTTTATGTTTCAAATGTAGATCGTTCAACAGGAGAACCTAAATTGCTAGGTGTTGATGAAGAATCAGAATGGAATAGAGTAAAAGATGTATTACGCGAGCTTTCAAAGGCTGAATAGTTAAGGGGGCTTGATAATATGAATTTTGATTTAAAATATAATGATTTAGCAAGTGAATTTTTACTTTGTGATAAATCAAGAAAGATAAAGCTTAGAAAAGCATCGTTTTCAAGCGTAGTTAGTAAATGGACAGAATTTGTTAATGAACAAGCTGCAAATGTTACTGCTGTAAATGATAGTTTTCAAGAAGCACCACAATCAGATGTATTACCAATTCCAACTATTAATGTAGATGAAACTGAAACAAAAAAGGTAGAAGAACAAATAACAAAATTACCAATTGGTATTCCTTCACTAGCAGACAAGATAGTTCTTGTGGATACAAATTGGGGAGATACGATTTTTATTAAAAGACGTGCTTTAGCATTAAATAAAACAATGTATACTAATATGATAAAAAATACTGGAGCAAGTGAAGAAAATTATACAGTTCCAGAAATTAATAATGATATTGATATAGACGAAGAAGAAATTAAACAAGCGGTTAAAGATGCTTTTGAACAAATTAGTTTTAATAAAGCTGATGTAGAAGAAGAAGTTATGATTAGTCCTGAAGAAGTAAGTAGTACTGTAACAGATACTGATACTACTGATAATAATTACATGGATATTAGTTTTGATATAAATACACCAAAAGAAGAACAAGAGGAAAATGAAGTGGCAGTAGAAGAACCTATCTTCAAATTTGAAAATATAAATTTTGATAAAATTAATCCTGGATTTACTAACAATGAATCTACTAATGATGTAGAAGAAAGTAAATTTATCATTAGTGATTATAGTATGAATATTGATGATAATTCTTCAGAAGAACTAAAAGATTTATTAGAAGCTGCAAAAGAACTAAAGAATCAAGCTCTAGAACAAGAAAGAAAAACTAATGATGCACATAAACTAGCAATGGAAAAACAAGCTAGAAAAGAACAAGCAAAAGCTGATTTTATAGCTTATAAGAATGCCATGGAAGAAGAATTGAATCGTAAGAAGAAAGAAGAAGAGGAAGCTCTAGAACAAGCTAGACAAGATGAAGAATTCACAAGTGCATTAGTTAATATCATGAATGGTAACTAAAAAGAAAAAAGTATTTTTTCTTTTTTTTTGCATAAATTTTATTAGGTTGATATTATGAAAAATTTACTATTAGAATACTACGGAATAGAAGTAAACTCCTTATATAAGAAAAATGGTAAAGTATATTTTAGATATAAAAAAAATATTTTTGTTCTAGATCAAGTACATAATAAAGAAGATGAATATCGAATATTAAACTCGTATTATGGTTACTTGTATGACACAATAATTATTAATAGAAAAGGACAGGCAATCACTAAAATAGCTGAAAACAAATACATTTTATTAAAGAAAAATAAGCACAAGAATGAGACTGATATATATGAAACAGTTAGAAAAAACTTAAATGACCTAAATGAATATAAAAAAAATCCAAAATTAAATTGGACTATACTTTGGGAAGAAAAAATAGATTACTATGAAAATCTATTTAAATATTTAGATAATTATAAAGTAATAGGTGAGAGTGCTCCTTACTACATAGGAATGGCTGAGACAGCAATTTCATATATCAGATATAATTTTATAGAACAAGATGAAAAAATGGTCCTAAGCCATAAAAGGATGGATAGAGATGATTATTATAATCCAGTAAACATAATAGTTGATTATAGAACTCGTGATGTTGCAGAGATGTTAAAACTATCTTTTTATAAAAATGAATATAAAAAAAGTAAAATAATTAATATAGTACAAAAAGTAAATTTCAGTAGGAATGAATATATCTTATTATATGGAAGACTGCTATTTCCAAGTTTTTATTTTGATATATGTGATCAAATAATAATAAATCAAAAAAATGAAGAAGAATTATCAATGATCATAAGAAAGTCTACTGAGTATGAAAAATTTTTAAATGAAATATATATAATAATTAATTCCAAAATAAAAATACCCAAAATTAATTGGGTATAAGTAAAACTAATCAATATTTCTTACTTCTTTAATTTCAGGTATTTCATTAATTAATATATCTTCAATACCATTACTAAGAGTAACATCTACTAATTGACATTCAGCACATGCTCCAGATAATCGTACATACACGATATTATCTTCATATTTTACAAATTCAATATTTCCACCATCACTAACAATAAAAGGTCTTATTTTATCGATTAATGATATTATTTTTAAAGTTACTTCGTCATTCATTTAAATCACCAACACCATTATATTACATAATTAGTAGGGAAGTAAAGTATTACCTTGTTATATTTAGGTATTAATGGTATAATACCAAAAGAAGGTGTTTAAATGACAAATTATAAAAAAGGAAGCATTGTTACGGGAAGAGTTACTGGAATTGAAAAGTATGGAATTTTTGTTAGTTTAGATGACTATAATAATGGACTTATTCATATTTCAGAAATATCAAATTCATTTGTAAGAAATCCTGCGGATTATGTTCAAATAGGTGAAGTAATAAATTCAAGAGTTATAGAAGATACAGATGGTGATTCTTGTCATGTAAAACTTAGTATAAAAGACTTAGATTATAGAATAACCAAAAGTAAGAAAACAAAAATAAAAGAAACTCCACTAGGTTTTGAAACATTAAATAATCAACTAAATGCATGGATAAATGCAAAAGAAAAAGAAATAATGCAAAAAAAATAAAAAAAAATCAATGATAGTGTTGACAAAATGATTATTACTTGGTATATTTAATACTGTCAATTGGTGATTTTGGGCGATTAGCTCAGTTGGTTAGAGCACCTGCCTTACAAGCAGGGGGTCATAGGTTCGAGTCCTATATCGCCCACCATAATGCCGAAATAGCTCAATTGGTAGAGCAACTGATTTGTAATCAGTAGGTTCCGGGTTCAAGTCCTGGTTTCGGCACCATTTTTTTGGAGAGGTAGCGAAGTGGCTAAACGCGACAGACTGTAAATCTGTTCTCTTTGAGTTCGATGGTTCGAATCCATCTCTCTCCACCACTTTAGAATTGCCTCGTAGCCAAGTGGTAAGGCATCAGACTTTGACTCTGACATGCGTTAGTTCGAATCTAACCGAGGCAGCCATTATATTATGATCTGTTAGCTCAGTTGGTAGAGCATTTGACTTTTAATCAAAGGGTCATGAGTTCGAATCTCATACAGATCACCATGCCTGAGTGGCGGAATTGGTAGACGCACAGGACTTAAAATCCTGCGAGATTCAACCCTCGTGCCGGTTCAAGTCCGGCCTTAGGCACCATCTGAAAATTACTCAATAGTTTAACTATTTGAGTTTTTTTATATAAACAATTAAAATATATATAATTATTGTAGTAAAAAGTTTATAAAACTTATTGACATGAATAAAATTACTATGATATAATCAATTTGTCGTCTGAAAAGGTGACTAATGGAGGAATACCCAAGTCTGGTTGAAGGGACCGGTCTTGAAAACCGGAAGGTCGTGCAAGCGGCGCAGGGGTTCGAATCCCTTTTCCTCCGCCATTAATTTTTGTATATCGCGGGATGGAGCAGTTCGGTAGCTCGTCGGGCTCATAACCCGAAGGTCAGAGGTTCAAATCCTCTTCCCGCAACCAATTTGGTTCCATGGTGCAGCTGGTTAACACGTCTGCCTGTCACGCAGAAGATCGCGGGTTCGAGTCCCGTTGGAACCGCCATATGGCTTCATAGCTCAGTCGGTAGAGCAAGGGACTGAAAATCCCTGTGTCGCTGGTTCGATTCCCGCTGGAGCCACCATTCGTTAATAATTAAATTTTACATAGATTGGTTAATAACATGCGCTCGTAGCTCAGTTGGATAGAGCGTTTGGCTACGAACCAAGAGGTCAGGGGTTCGAATCCCTTCGAGCGCACCAGTTTCGGGAAGTGGCTCAACTTGGTAGAGCACTTGGTTTGGGACCAAGGGGTTGCAGGTTCAAATCCTGTCTTCCCGACCATTTTGTAATAAAAGAAACTATTAATAGTAGTTTCTTTTTTTTGCATATTAGAGATGTTTTTCTTTGCTTTTTTACTATTTTACTTATATAATAATACAGACGAGGTAATTACAATGGATTTAAATAAGATTAAGCGAGATAATTTAGGTACAATAGAATTAGACAAATTGAAATTAGAATCATTAAAAATTCAAAGAAAAGCAAAATATAATAGTTTCTCATTCATATATAATAATAAGAAATACTTTTTCAAAAGGTGTCATAGTATAAATAGTATCTATAATGAGTTATTAGCTGAATTACTAGCAAAAGATTTTGGTATCAAGAGTGCCCATTATGATTTAGCTTCATATGAAGGAATGATCGGAACTATTAGTGATAACTTTTTAATGGATGGAGATAACTTCTATCACATAGGTGAAATAGTAAATGATAAACAAAATAATATAGAGAGTATCATCGCCAAATTAAAAGAAAAATATCCAAATAAAGATATAATTGAAAAGTTGAAGTCAGAAATAATAGATATTCTTATATTTGATATTTTAATTGCCAATCATGACAGGCATAATGAAAATATGGGTATTATTGAAAATGATGCTGAAATTAAATTTTGTCCAATATATGATAATGAATTAATGTTAGATTATCGTTCTATATATACTGGTGAGTATAGTTTAGATATAAATAATATCGAATCTGATGAAAATTTAGTAAGTAAAATAATGCACTTAGAAGATAATACATATTTAGAAAAACTAACATCAAAATTATCAATCATATCTCCTAATAATATAACTACTAAGTTAGAAGAAATAGAAGAAAAAATTGGAGTAGAGATTAATCCAAATATTAAAAAAAATCTCCAAGAAGGATTTGAAACTAACTATAAAAGCATTAATAATAAACTAAAAGAAAATAAAAGTTTAGTAAAAATAAAAAAAAGAGACTAATATAATAGTCTCTTTTTTGTCGAATTTTATAAGTGTTTATATCATATATATAGTTAGGTGATATATTTGAAAAAAATTCTAATAATAGTTTTATTAATCTTTATAATACCAATAAATACATTTGCATATGAAGATAGTTCTAGAAGTAGTATAGTTATGGATATAAATAGTGGACGAATATTATATAGAAATAATGAAAACGAAAAAAGACTTATTGCATCAATTACTAAAATAATGACCGCAATAGTTGCAATAGAAAATGGAAATTTAAATAAAAAAGTAAAAGTGGGTAATGAAGTATTAAAAATGTATGGAACAAATATATATACAGAAGTAGGGGAAGTAATTAAACTTGAAGATCTAATTTATGGACTATTATTAAGAAGTGGTAATGATGCTAGTGTTACAATAGCAAAGTCAGTCTCTGAAAGTGAAGAAAAATTTATCCAACTAATGAATAATAAAGCCAAAGAGCTAGGCATGGAAAGCACTGTGTTTAAAAATCCTCATGGTCTAGATGAAGTAACAAAAAATTATTCCACTGCCAAAGATATGGCAATCTTATCAAGATATGCCTATAAGAATAAAATATACAGAAAAATATCTTCAACAAAAAAATATGAAGTAAAGACAGAAAATAAGACATATCTTTGGTATAATCGCAATAAACTTTTACTAAATTATGATAAATGCACAGGAGGAAAAAATGGGTATACACCATCAGCCGGTAAAACACTAGTAACTACAGCCACCAATAATGGCTTAAATTTAACTATCGTAAGTTTAAAGGACAATAATCCTTATGATAACCATGAACAATTATATAAATATATTTTTTCTAAATATAAAAATTATGAAATAATTTCAAAAAATAATTTTAAAATAGATAAAACTTTCTATAATAAAAAATTATATATAAAAAAGTCATTTTATTATCCACTATCTAAAGAAGAATTAAATAATATAAAAACCATAGTATCTATAGATACTTCTAGCACTAATAAAAAAGTAGGACTAATAAATATCTATTTAAAAGACAAAAAAATAGGGAAGATAAATATTTATAAGAAATAAAAAAAGAAAGACTAAAGTCTTTCTAATAATTATTTGTTTGATAATCTTAAATAATTAATACTAGGACGAGTAAATAATCTAACACCACCACCATTAGTACCAATTCCACTTGAAATAAACAACTGAGAATTATCAAGCATGTAGTGTTCATTATAATACTTTCTCGCACCATCTTTTCTAGAAAAAGATCCAATATATGGAATTCTAACTTGTCCATTATGAGAATGTCCAGCTAAGAATAAATCAGATTTATATGAATTTAAAATATCAATTACAGAATCAGGCTCATGTAATATTGAGATAGTATAAATATTTGAATTAGATGTTTCATCTTTAAAATATTTGTATGCTTTATCAATATCAATTTTTTTATTTAAACTACTATTTACTCCAACAAGTAAAATAGGATTAGTATTATTTTTATATAATAAATCATAATCGTTATTCAAAATAGTAAAATCACTTTGATTAAAAATAGTATTAAATTCTTCTTTATCTTCATCACCATAAATAGCGTATTTCCCAATTGATGCATCTATATTTTTTAATGAAGTAATAATCTTTTCTTGTTCTTTTGAATTTAATTTATATTCTTTATCAATTAAATCTCCAGTAAAAACAACTAAGTCTGGTTTTCTACTATTAATTAGTTTTACTAAATTATTTAATTCATCATTAAAAATAGTTGTTCCAAAATGAATATCAGAAAATTGAATTATTTTTAGCCCATTAAAATTATCTGGAAGTTTCTTAGAAATAACTCTATTTTCTTTCACAATTATTTTAGCATTTGAAACATAAGTAACATAAAAGAAAAATAATGTAGTAAAAACTATAACGAATACTATAAATTTTAAGAAACTTAAAATAAATCTTTTTCTTTTAATGTGCATTTCTTCATTTATAATTTCTTTTTGTTTTTCTTTATTTAATTCCGTACGAGTAGTCATACTATCACCAATTATATTGTATCATATATTTTCAATTTATTAGTAAAATTTATCTAAATTATGATAAAATGAAAGTGGTGATGTAAAATGAATTATGATGTCATAATAATTGGGGCGGGACCAGCTGGTTTATTTAGTGCCTATGAACTTATTACAAATAATAAGAAATTAAAAATAGCTATTATTGATAGAGGATCAATAGTAAAAAACAGAGTATGTCCTATGAATAAACTAGGTGTACCATGTAAAAATTGTAATCCATGTGCCATTCTTTCTGGATATGGAGGAGCTGGAACTTTTAGTGATGGTAAATTAAACTTTATTCCTAGACTAGGAAAAAGTGACTTAACTAAATATATGAGTGAAACAGAAGCAAATAAGTTAATCGATGATACAGAAGAAATTTTTACAAAATTTAAAATGGATGCAGAAGTATATCCTTCAAATATGGATGAAGCAAATGAAATCAGAAAGAAAGTAGCCATAGCAGGAGCAAAACTTTTAGTTATTAAACAAAAGCATTTAGGAAGTGACCACTTACCTGAATATATTGAAGGAATATGTGATTATTTAGAAAAAAAAGGTGTAACTCTAATTGATAGAGCAAACGTATCTGATATAAAAACAATTAATACTGATGAACATGAAGTTATATATAATAAAAATAAAGAAGAAGTAACAATAAAAGGTAAAAATGTAATAGTTGCGCCAGGAAGAACAGGTGCTAAATGGGTACAAGAACTAGCAGATAAATATAACATACCATACTTATCACAATCAATTGAAATAGGTGTAAGAGTAGAAGTTAGAAGAGATATAATGGATGAAATTACTAATACAATATATGATCCTACAATATTTATAAAAACAAAAACTTATGGTGATGAAATACGTACTTTCTGTACTAATCCTGGAGGTTTTGTCGCTAAAGAAAATTACTATGGATATATATGTGTAAATGGACATGCTCTAAAAGATACAAAGTCTAATAACACGAACTTTGCATTTATTTCTAAAGTAAACTTAACAGAACCAGTAACAAATACAAGATTATATGGCGAAAGTATTGCTAGAATTGCCAATGTACTTGGTGATGGAAAACCTATTATTCAATCACTTAAAGATTTGAGAAGTGCTAGACGTAGTGAATGGCATAGAATCAAAAAAGGTTTTGTAGAACCAACATTAAAAGATTGTGTAGCAGGTGACTTAGCTTTAGTAATGCCTCATAGAATAATAACTAATATATTAGAAGGGCTTGAAAAGTTAGATGAAATAATACCAGGAGTTAATAATGATGACACATTATTATATGGCCCTGAAATAAAATTCTTCTCAAATGAAATAGAAACTGATGATAAGTTTAAATTAAATAATGACAATATATATTTTATTGGAGACGGTGCTGGTAAAGCAGGAAACATAGTAACAGCAGCCGCAACAGGATTAATAGCAGCAAGAGACATTTTAGAAAGGATAGAAAAACATGAAAATAATTAAAAAAGTATTTTTGTTAGTCTTAATCGCTAGTTTTGTTATTTTAACTGGATGTAGTAATAGTAAAGAAGAAAAACTTTTAGGAATAGATTATAATACAGATAAAAATGAAGTGGAATTATCAAACTATAAAACAGAAAATCCAGTAGTAGCGCTATACATAAAAAATTATGGTTCTGTTGTAATAGAACTATATCCAGACATTGCGCCTAATACAGTTAATAATTTTATTTCACTAGTAAAAGAAGGTTATTATGACAATAATACCTTCCATAGATTAGTTCCTGGATTTGTATTACAAGGAGGAGATCCAACAGGAACTGGAACAGGTGGACCTGGATATACTATTAAAGGAGAATTTTCATCAAATGGGTTCGAAAATAAATTAAAACATGAAAAAGGAATCGTATCAATGGCAAGAAGTCAAGATAATGATTCTGCTGGAAGTCAATTCTTTATAATGCTTGATAAAGCAGATTATTTAGATGGAGAATATGCAGCATTTGGAAAAGTAATAGATGGAATGGATATAGTAGAACAAATAGAAAAAAGTGAAACGGTTTTAGATGAATCAACTGGTCAACTATTAAATAACTTATCACTAAAAAAAGCCTTAGTAGATTTAAAAGGTAAAAGTTATAGTGATGTAGAAAAGATATCATAATAAAAAAGTTGAAAAAAACAAAAAAATAAGTTATAATTTAAAACAGATGCATTGAATCTGAGGAGTAAATATTAATTACTACGTAGAGAGTTAATGGTTGGTGAAAATTAACTAGTAATGATATTGAAGGTAGCAGAGGAGCATAATTATTGAAACTAAGTAAATAATTCCGGTTAATCCCGTTATAAATATTAAGATATTACTATGAGTAATAAATTAAGGTGGTACCACGAAAGATTCGTCCTTATAGGGATGAATCTTTTTTTTGGAGATGATTATATGAATATAGAAAAAGCAATTGAACAATTTAAAAATTACACAAATGATTATATTAATTTAAGTAGTAAATGTGTATTAAAAGTAGAACATACTCTTCGAGTCATGGACTTATGTGAACAAATAGCAGTAAGTCTAAATTTTTCTGAAGAAGAAATAGCCTTAGCTAAAGTTTGTGGGCTTCTTCATGATATTGGTAGATTTGAACAATGGAAACAATATGAGACATTTAATGACTTAAAAAGTATTGATCATGGTGATATGGGATATAAAATCCTAATTGATAATAATTGTGAACAACTAAGAAAATTTATAGAGAATGATGAATGGGATTCAGTAATATTAAATAGTGTTAAATATCATAATAAATACCAAGTACCCGAATTTTTAATGGAACAAGAAAGATTATTTACAAATATAGTTCGTGATGCCGATAAACTAGATATTCTTTATTTATATACTAGAGGTGATATTAGTATAAATCCAGGAATGGATAAAATGACAAATAATATTTATCAAAGTTTAATTAATAAAGAAGGAATTAAAAAAATAGATATTAAAAATAATGCAGATAGAGTTGCTATATCATTAGGATTTGCTTTTGATTTTAATTACAAAAAAAGTTTTGAAATTCTAAAAGAAAAAAACTATCTCACTAAAGAAATTAATTTGTATAAAAACAGTAGTGAAAATAAAGAGTTTATAAATCAATTAACTGAAATAGAAAGTGTTATCAACGAATACATAAATAAAAAAACAATAGATGAAGGGAATGATATAGATGTTAGAAAAAAAATATAATCATATAGATGTAGAAAAAGATAAATATAATAAGTGGATGGAAAAAGGATATTTTGAAAGTGGAAATACAGATAAGAAACCATTTTGTATAGTTTGTCCACCACCAAACGTAACAGGAAAACTACATATTGGTCATGCATGGGATATGACATTACAAGATATTATAATTCGTTATAAAAGAATGCAAGGGTATGATGCATTATGGTTACCAGGTATGGATCATGCCGCTATCGCAACAGAAGCTAAAGTAGCAGCAAAATTACGTGGTGAAGGTAAAGATAAAAATGCAGTAGGAAGAGAAAAATTCTTAGAAGCATGCTGGGATTGGACTAATGAACATAAATCAATAATTCGTAAACAATGGGGTAAATTAGGATTGTCTCTAGATTACACAAAAGAAAGATTTACTCTAGATGAAGGGTTAACAGAAGCAGTAAAAAAAGTATTTGTTGATTTATATAATGAAGGATTAATCTATAGAGGAGAAAGAATTATAAACTGGGATCCAGTTGCTCAAACAGCTCTATCAACAGAAGAAGTTATTTATAAGGATGATCCAGGAGCATTCTATCATTTAAAATATATAATAGATGGTACAGATGAGTATCTAGATGTAGCAACTACACGTCCAGAAACATTATTTGGTGATACAGCAGTAGCAGTTAATCCAGAAGATGAAAGATATAAACATTTAATTGGTAAAAATGTAATATTACCTGTAATTGGTAAAAAGATACCTATAGTAGGAGACGAACATGCTGATCCAGAATTTGGAACAGGTTGTGTTAAAATTACTCCTGCTCATGATCCTAACGACTTTGAAGTAGGTAATCGTCATAATCTAGAACGCGTTGTTGTAATGAATCCAGATGCTACAATGAATGAAAATGCTGGTAAATATAAAGGACTTTCTCGTGAGAAATGTAGAGAAGAATTACTTAAAGATTTAAAAGATGAAGGATTACTTCTTAGTATAGAAGAAATGACTCACTCAGTTGGACATAGTGAAAGAACAGATGCAGTAGTAGAACCATATTTATCTAAACAATGGTTTGTTAAGATGAGAGGTTTAGCTGATAGAGTTTTAGATAATCAAAAAGATAAAGATAATAAGGTTAACTTTGTACCACCAAGATATGAAAAGACTATGAATCACTGGATGGAAATTACATATGATTGGTGTATTTCTCGTCAACTTTGGTGGGGACATAGAATACCTGCATGGTATAAAGGAGAAGAAGTTTATGTAGGAATGGAAGCTCCTACTGAAGAAGGTTGGATACAAGATAATGACGTACTTGATACATGGTTCTCAAGTGCACTATGGCCTTTCGCAACTCTAGGTTGGCCAGAATCAACTGATTTATTAAAAAGATATTATCCAAATGATGTAATGGTTACAGGATATGACATTATACCATTCTGGGTAAATAGAATGACTTTCCAAGGATTACATTTCCTAGATAAAAGACCATTTGAAGACTGCTTTATCCATGGATTAATTCGTGATAAACAAGGAAGAAAAATGTCTAAGTCACTTGGTAATGGAGTAGATCCAATGGATGTAATTGATGAGTATGGAGCAGATTCACTTCGTTTCTTCTTATCAACTAATAGTGCTCCAGGAATGGATTTAAGATATGATGAAGATAAAGTAAAATCAACATGGAATTTCATAAATAAACTATGGAATGCATCACGTTATGTATTAATGAATATAGAAGATTTATCAGTAGAAAAATATAACATTGATGAATTAACATTAAGTGATAAATGGATTTTAACAGAAAAGAATAATCTAATTAAAACAGTAATTAGAAACATGAATAATTATAATTTCCATAACGTTGGAAACTTAGTATATGACTTCACATGGAATAAATTCTGTGACTGGTATATTGAACTTTCTAAAGCTAATATGAATACTAATACAAAAGCAGTTCTATTAGATGTACTTACTACAATATTAAAATTACTTCATCCATTTATGCCATATGTTACTGAAGAAATTTATAGTATGTTACCAATAAAAGAACATGAATCTATAATGATTTCAACATATCCAAAATATAATAAGAATGAAGTGTTCGAAAAAGAAACAGAAAAATTAGAAAAAGTATTACAAGATATTGTATCTATCAGAACATTAAAATTAAATAATAATATTAAGAAAGATGCATTAGTAAAAATAACATGTCTTCCAGAACTTTATACAATATATGCATCACAATTAAAAATTAATGATGAAAATATTACTACAGAAAATGTAGAAGGATTAACTACATCTAATTATAAATCATCAACTATTGATATTACATATTTCCATAAAGCAGATGAAGTAGATGAATCATTAAAAGAAAAAGAGATAATTGCACTACAAGAATCAATTGCTAGAAGAAAGAAATTATTAGCTAATGAAAACTATGTAAATAAAGCTCCTGCTAACATAGTAGAAGCTGATAGAAAACGTCTTCAAGAAGAGGAAGAAAGATTAAATAATCTATTAGAAAAGTGATAAAAATTTGACAAATAATAAAAATGTGATATAATTTTGCACAAGTGAGGGGATATAAGCACCTAGTGTGAGCTATCTCGGGTTTTATGCCTACACAATTTTAGTAATTGGAGTCACGAAATTTATTCGTGGCTTTTTTTGTATTTTTTTACACGTATAAATAATAAAAAGAAATAAGAAAGGAGAGAAATTTATGTCTATAATAGAAGTTAAACATTTATCAAAAGAGTTTAAAGTAAAAATAAAAGAAAAAGGTTTTAAAGGAAGCTTAAAATCAATAGTAAAACCTAAATATAAAAAAGTAAAAGCAGTTAAGAATATTAATTTTAAAGTTGAAAAAGGAGAAATGATAGCCTTTATTGGTCCTAATGGAGCAGGTAAAAGTACAACAATAAAAATGCTTACAGGTATTTTATATCCAGATAAAGGAGATATAAGAGTATTAGATATTGATCCAACAAAGAATAGAAAACAACTTGCATATCAAATAGGTACTGTTTTTGGACAAAAGGAACAGTTATGGACACACTTAACTCCATATGACAATTTTAAATTTTTTGGAGCTATTTATGATATACCTGATTCACGAGTAGAAAAGAAAATCCAAGAATTAAGAGAATTATTTGAGTTAGATGAGTTTATAGATACTCCAGTACGTAATCTAAGTTTAGGTCAAAGAATACGTTGTGAAATAGTTGCTTCCCTTATTCATGAACCAAAAGTTTTATTTCTAGATGAACCAACTATAGGACTTGATCCAGTCGTTAAAGAAAATATTAGAACTTTAATAAAACGAATGAATAAAGAATATAAAACAACTATCTTTTTAACAAGTCACGATGTAGGTGATATTGAAAAATTATGTAAAAGAGTTATTATCGTAAATAAAGGTCAAATAGTATTAGATGATTCTATGGAAAACTTAAAATATCATTATTTAAATAAAAAAATAGTTGAAGTAAAAATGAAAGAAAAAGTAAATTTAGAAGATGAAGATGGTATAACTATTCTAAAAGATAAAGGTTATAACTTAAAATTAGAAATAGATACAACTAAAAAGAATGTAACAGATGCTATAAAACTTTTAAATCCTGATAACATAATAGATATAAATATTTCTAATATTCCACTTGAAACAATTATAAGTGATATTTATAAGGAAGAGGATTAATATGAGAAAATATATATTTATATTTAAATCAGAATTAATGAGTAATTTGCAGTATGTATTTAATACATTTACAGGTTTTATAGGATATTTTATTCATATTTTTATCTTTTTAAATGTATGGCAATATATCTATAGTGATAAAAGTCAAATTATAAATGGATATACTATGAACCAAATGATTTGGTATGTAATTGTTACTGAAATATTATGGAGTGTAGCTAATGGTAGAAAATTATGTAGAAAGATAAGTGAAGATGTACGAAGTGGTAATATTGCATATAACATTAATAAACCATATAACTATATAGGATACTCATTAGCTAATCATCTAGGTAGTGTAGCTATCAAAGCCTTAATTTATACAGTATTAGGAATTCTAGTAGGATTAATGTTCTTAGGTACAATACCATCTATAACAATAATAGAAGCAGTAATAATTATAATTACAGGAATATTAGCTACTGTTATAAGTACATTACTTATTACATTTATAGGACTATTCTCATTTTATGTGGAAGATTCAAATCCATTTTTCTGGGTATATAGTAAATTTATACTAGTACTTGGAACATTATTCCCAATAGAATACTTCCCAAAGGTAATGCAACCATTTTTAAATTATAGTCCAATATATGCTGTATCTTATGGACCGGCAAAACTATTCACAAGTTTTACATGGGATTTATTTATTAAATTATTTATAGCTCAAGTTATATACATAATAATTGGTTATGGATTATGTAGTATGTTATATAAGAAAGGGGTGAAGAGATTAAATGTTAACGGAGGTTAAAAATCAATTTAAAATATCATTTTTATCAATTAAATATGCCATAATGAGAGAAATGTTAAATAAAGTAACATTCACAACTAATGTTTTATTCATGATTTTAAATAATGCCAGTTTCATTATTCAATGGATTATCTTTTTCTCATTGAAAAAAAATATTGGTGGATATGGCCTAAAACAAGTTTTACTATTATGGGGATTAACTTCAGGTGTTTATGGTTTTTCTAGATTTTTCTTCAAAAAAGCATTTAGTCTATCTGATACCATAAATAACGGAAAACTTGATTCATATTTAGTACAACCTAAAAATGTATTATTATCTGCTATCACAACAGATGTAGAAGCATCTGCCTTAGGAGATTTACTATATGCATACATAATATTATTTGTATATGGATTTACAATACCTAGATTCATACTATTCACTTTATTTGTTGCTTTAGGAGGAATTATAGTAACTAGTATTTCAGTTATTTTATCAAGTTTAAGTTTTTGGTTTCAAAAATCTGATTTAATTGCAGATACTGGTAATAGTTTAATGATTAACTTTTCTACATATCCAGATGGTATTTTTAAAGGATTAGTTAAAATACTTCTATATACATTAGTACCAGTAGGATTTGTAATTTATTTACCACTAAAAGTAATGTTAAAATTTAAATTATCATTACTACTATTACTATTATTAATAACTATATTATTTATTACGTTTGCATTTATAGTATTCTTTAAAGGACTTAAAAGATATTCATCTAGTAATTTAATGATTGCTAGAATATAAAAAATACAAATGAAAGAAGTAGGTATACTTCTTTTTTTGTTGAAAAAAAACGACTTTTATGTTATAATAAGCGCAAGTTTAAGGGGTGAGGTTATGCGAAGTCCAATCGAAAAGTATAGCCAAATAATTGATATGGCAGAAGATGGCTATAACTTCCAAGAAATAGTTAGAGAAAGTGATTATTCAAAAAGTGAACTTCTACTAGCACTAAATAAATTAATTACTACGGATTTAAAACTTCCATATCATATAAAATTTAATTTAACACAAGAATATTTAAATAATCTTAGTTTTGCCAATTTTGGTGGTAAAAAAACTATAATCATTTCTGATACTCATTTAGCGAGTATTTATGAAAATTTAGATTACATAGAGAAAACAAAACAATTTATAGATGACAACAATATAAAATATTTATTACATGGTGGAGATATAGGAGATGGAATGGTTGAGTGTAGTAAAAAATATTCTACTCATGAAAGACAAGTTTCTCATATATTAGATATATATCCAGAGTTTGAACATTGTAAACAATATTTATTAGGTGGTAATCATGATAGAAGATATAAAGATAAAAATATGGATATATTAAAACTATTAGAAGAAAAGAAAAATATAGAAAATATTGGATACTATCAAGCTTATTTTAAATTATTTGATAAACTTATTTCATTTGAACATAATTCACTTATGAATAAAAGTGAATTCTTAGATATAGATTTTACAATTCTAGGTCATGCTCATAATCTCTATTTTAGAAATCAAAAAATGAAATTAGCTCCATTATGTGACTGTTTCATGGATAGTACAAATGCCAATGCTGGATTTGTAATAATGAGTTCCAAAAAACAAAAAAAAGATGTTGAACTTTCATTTGATTGTTATAACATCTCAGATAATGAAATAAGTAAGGTGAAAACCAGAAAGTATATTATATAATATACTTTTTTCTTTTTTTTCTTGTACTGCTGTACGTAATACATTAGATGCCACTAAAAATAGATACTATTATGTATATTATGAAGTTGAAAAGACATATCCAGGAAAAGAACCTGTAAAACAAGCAAACGTAATAGTAGTTGACGTAGCTGAATAATAACTAAAGATTTGTAAATAAATTTTACAGTCTTTTTTTTTCGACAAAAAAAGCACTAAATTATTGTTACTATGTATTTGGTGATAAGATGAAAAAAACATTTGTTTATGCAATAACATTTATTGTACTTGGTATAGTAATAGGAAACTACTTAGAACATAATCCAAAAGTAAAAAGTATTTTTAAAGAAAAAAACATATACTATTTTGTTCAAGAAGGAGTATATTCTTCTAAAGATATTATGAATGAAAATATAAAAGAAATAAAAAATAAAGCCATCATTCATAAAAATGACAAATACTATGTATATGTTGGAATTAGTAAAGATTTAGAAATTGCTAAAAAAATCCGTAATATTTATGAAAGAATAGGATATCAAACATTTATTAAAGAAATTAGTGTTGATAATGAAGAGTTTTCTAACAATTTAGAACAATTTGATTTACTAATTAGAAGTAGTAATAGTAACGAAGATATTTTAAAAATAGAAGAAGTTATTTTATCTAATTATGAAGAAATATATGAAAAAAATTAGTAAAAGATAAGTTAATTGCTAATAATATAATAGAGGTGAATATGAGTTATACAATAAAAGAAATACCAAAACTAGAACGTCCAAGAGAAAGATTAAAAGAAGTAGGAGTATCTAATTTAAGTGATAAAGAATTACTTGCAATTATATTAAAAACAGGTACTAAAAATAAATCAGTAAATGACTTATCATTAGATATTTTAAAGGAATATAGTATTGATGAGTTAAAAGATATAACTATTAATAAGTTGATTAATATTAAAGGAATGGGAGAAGTAAAAGCAATAGAATTAATTGCATCTATTGAATTAGGTAAGAGAATATTTCTAAAAAAGAATAATAATAAAAAAAGATTAGTAAATGCCGAGTCTATATGGGAAGATTCAAAATACCTATTTAATGGATTAAAACAAGAATATTTTTATTGTTTATATTTTAATAATAAACAAGAATTAATAGAAAGGAAGTTATTGTTTATGGGAACAATAAATAGTAGTATTACTCATCCAAGAGAAATATTTAAAGAAGCATACAAATTAAGTGCATCATCAATAGTATGTATGCATAACCATCCATCTAATGATATAAGACCAAGTAGAGAAGATATTAGATTTACAGAAAATTTAGTAGAAATAGGTAAAATACAAGGAATTCCTATACTCGATCACATAATAGTAGGAGATGATGTGTTCTTTAGTTTCTATGATAATAATATTTTAAATCCCTAGTTGTATCTAATTTTTTTTTATATTATAATAAATAAGAGTGAGATGATAAAAATGTATAAAAAGACAAATAAGAATAGTAAATATATGAATAAAAAAATACTAATACCAGCCGCAATAATAATTATATTTATTTCATTATTTATATCATTAAAATTAAATAGAAATACATTTGCTGGGGAATCTATATTTAAAGATACAACAGTATTTATAAATAAAATTGTCATGTTTCCTTTTACAGCCTTAAACAAAGAAAAAGGAAAACAAACAGAAAGTTATGTTATTCAAAAGAATGTTAATTCATCTTTAGAAAAAGAAATACAAGAGTTAAAAGATACATTAAAATTAAATAAAACTCTTACTGAGTATACTCCAATAAACGCTACTATATTATCTAGAAATAAAAGTTATTGGTTCAATACAATTACAATAGATAAAGGAAAATCTTCAGGTATAAAAAAAGATATGGCAGTAGTAACTAATGCTGGACTTATTGGAAAAATATCAAAAGTATACAAATACTCTAGTGAGATAAAACTAATTACTTCAGATGATGTTAATTATAAAGTTAGTGTAGCTATAAAAACTGATAGTGGTGATACATATGCTATCTTAAATGGATATGATAAAAAGACTAATTGCCTAAAAGTAGTAGGAGTAGAAAAAAATAGTGATGTTAAAGAAAATACCAAAATAGTAACAAGTGGTCTTGGTGGAGTATTCCCAACTGGTATATATGTAGGAGAAGTAGTTAAACAAGAAACTGATAAGTATGAATTAAGTAAAACATTATATATAAAAACCAAACAAGATTTTAATAATATTCACTATGTAACTGTTTTAGGAGAAAAGAAATAATGACATTAAGTATTATTATAATAATAGTATCTTTTGTATTAGAGATAATTCTAAATAATTTTTTACCCTATATGATAGGAGATTTATCACTATTCACTCCTATGTTTACTCTAATAAGTTTATTAATAATATATCCCTTATTAAAGAAAAATATAAAAAGATATTTTATAATTGCATTTATTATGGGAATTATATATGATTTACTTTTCACAAATCTATTATTTTTTAATGGAATATTATTCATATTAATTGCCTACTTAATTCACTTATTATATAAATACTTTGAATTTAATATTCTAAATATAGCTATAGAAATAGTATTAATAATAATAATCTATGAAACTACCACAGCTCTAGTAATATTATCACTTAATTTAGTACCAGTGACTACTTCAAAATTAATATATAAAATATCACATAGTTTAATAAGTAATATAATCTATGGAGAATTATTATATTTAATAATTAGCCACTTACCAAAAAAATATAAAAGCATAAGTATAAATTAGCATACTTATCTTTTTTTTTCATATATTTAATTAAGGAGAAATATATGGAAAAGAACACTACAGTAAAAAAGAAATTAGTCTTAAGAAAAGAAATAAAAACATTTATTAATAAAATACTTATCACAATATTAATATTCATACTAGGAATGATTTTAGTAAAAAAAGATGGTAATTATAAAAATCTAATAATAGAAAACGTTTATGAAAAAAGTTTTAAATTTACTAAATTTAAAAACATCTATGAAAAATATTTTGGTAATATATTATCAGTAGATAAAATAATTACTGAAGAAAAAAGTGTCTTTAGTGAAAAACTAAATTATAAAAAAGAAAATACATATAAAGACGGAGTTGTTTTAACCGTAGAAGATAACTACATGGTACCAGTAATAGAAAGTGGAATAGTTGTATATATGGGTGATAAGAAGGGTTATGGTTCAACTATCATAATAGAACAAATAAATGGTATAAATACATATTATTCTAATATTAATACTTCTAATATAAAATTATATGATTATATAGAAAAAGGAAAATTACTTGGAGAAGTAAAAACAAATAAACTATATTTATTATTTGAAAAAGATGGGAAATTTATAGACTATAAAAAATATATCTAATTATATAGAAATAAATCCATTAGTATATTTATTTGGATTGATATCTGTTTTTACAGCCTCTTTTATACCTTTTTTTATTATCACAGTATTAGTAATTATTCATGAATTAGGACATCTTATAATGGCTTATTTATTAGGTGGAAAAATACTAAAAATATATATCTATCCATTAGGAGGAATATCTAAGTTTAGATTTGATTTAAATATTAGTATGTTTAAAGAATTCTTAGTATTAATATCAGGACCTATATTTCAATTTATAGCATACCTAATACTAATAAAGATTATGAAAAACACTATTAAACTAATCACAATCTATCACTATAGCATTTTACTTTTTAATCTACTGCCAATATATCCATTAGATGGAGGAAAGTTACTAAATCTATTTTTATCACTTTTTACATCTTATAAAAAAAGTTTAATATTAAGTATTAGTATAAGCATGATAATTACGATATTAATATTAGTATATGGATTAATAAATGATATAAGATCAAATATAATAATATTTATATTTTTAATATACAAAATAATAATTGAGTATAAACAAATAAACTATATTTATGAAAAGTTTCTATTAGAAAGATATTTAAAAAATTATAATTTTAAAAAAGGAATTATCGTAAATAATATTAATAAATTAAGAAGAGGAAAGAGACATTTAATTAAAATAGATGGAAAATATTATTATGAAAAGGAAATATTAGAAAAAAAGTATAAAAAATGTTGACTTTTAATTTTTTCTTGTGCTATAATCTATTTGTCGACTTGAAAGAAGACATACTTTTGGGGCATTAGCTCAGCTGGGAGAGCGCCACGTTTGCACCGTGGAGGTCAGCGGTTCGATCCCGCTATGCTCCACCATTAGTAAATCAAAAGGACTTGAAAAAGTTCTTTTTTTGTTTATATACTCAATAGTGAATACCAATGCTTTTTTGTTGTAAAAAAGAAGTATAATTAGTATAATTGAAAAGGATAGTAAAATATACAAACTAGGAGGAATTATGGACATAATTAAAAATATATCAATTATATTTATATCAATATTTTTTGAAAGTCTACCATTCTTATTATTAGGATCAATTATTTCTGCTACTATTGAAACATATATTTCTAATGAAAAAATAGCTAAAATGATTCCTAAAAATAGAGTATTAGCTTCAATTGTAGGAGTATTTCTAGGATTTTTTATACCTGCATGTGACTGTGCTGTAATACCGGTATCAAAAAGACTACTAAAGAAAAAAGTACCAATTAATGTAGCAATTACTTTTATGTTGGCATCTCCAATAATAAATCCAGTAGTTCTACTTTCTACATATTATGCATTCTATAGAACTAATCCAAATATATTCTGGTATAGATTAATATTTGGAATACTTATTTCACTAGTAGTAGGAATCATAATAGGAATTATATTTAACAACAAAGAAGTAATAAAAAATGGTTTATTAGAAGAAGAGACATGCTCTTGTCATCATGATCATAAAAACAATAAATTTACATCAATAATAAATCATACCGCAATAGATTTATTTGAAGTAGTTAAATACTTAATGTTTGGTGCTTTAATAGCTAGTCTAGTTCAAGTATTATTACCTAGAAACATATTACTAATATTTAATAATAATGAAATATTATCAATAATAGTATTAATGTTATTTGCATACTTAATCTCACTATGCTCAACATCAGACTCATTCGTAGGTAAATCACTATTATCAAGTTTTACATCATCGTCGATTCTTGCATACTTATTACTAGGACCTATGATCGATATAAAAAACACATTTGTATTATTAGGAAACTACAAGAAAAAGTTTGTCTATACTCTAATAACACTAATATTTATAACAATATTTATAGCTAGTGTAGGGGTGGTGATGTTATCATGAAAAATAAATTTCTAGGAATAATATCAATAACATATTCACTATTAATAACTTACGTATTTATAACAGGTAATCTAAAAAATTACTTAGCCCCAACTATGCAAAAATATATCATTGCATCAATACTACCTTTACTAATAATAGGAGTAGTTATACTTAAAGAAAAACACTCACATTATAAATTTAAATTAACTGATTTAATACTATTATTACCAATTGTAATGATCATACTATCATCTGATGGAAGATTAACAACCAAATTAGCAGCTAATAGAACTATAAATCCATCTAAAACAACTATCAAAGAAAAACACCAAAAGAAGAAAAACGCTAAAGTAGCTAAAGAACCAATTAATACAGATGAAATATATTTTGATGTAAAAGATGAAATATATAGTGAACTTGCTAACTACTTAACATTTGAAGAAAATGCTAAAAAGTATGAAGGAAAAACAATCAAGGTTAAAGGTTTTATTGCTGAATACGAAAGTGGTTTACCTAAAGATTATTATGCTATAGGAAAATATGGGGTTAGTTGTTGTATAGCTGATGCTAGTTTTGTAGGCTTCTACGTAAAAAATAACTCTGATACAAAACTAGAATATGATAAATGGTATGAAGTAGAAGGTGTATTAGAAAATACTAAAGGAAAGTATAATGAATCACTAACAATCATCCCAACCAAAATTACAGAAGTAGATGGCAAAAAAGAAGAACAATACATCTATCCATGCTTTAATTATGGTGATGGTACTTGTCCTCTTTTACAAAAATATGATTTAGACTATTAAAACGGTAATATTCCCGTTTTTTTCTTTTATAAAATAAAACTTTATGATATTATTATTTATAGAAGATGTAGGAGGTAGTATCCGTGAATTTAAAATTTGTAGTAAATGATTATGTATTAATTTGGAATTTATTATTCCAAGCATCAATATCAGAAAATATTCATAAATTAAAACAGAAATTATGGCTTAATTATAAAGAAGAATATAATTGTACATATAAAGATAAAAATTTAATATTAAAAGATCCAAAAAACTATATTCCAAATGATGATACTATTTATAATATAGTAATGGAAACAAAAGAGTATGAAAAAATCAAAAAGTCAACAGATAAATATCGTAATGAAATATTAAAAATTTGGGATGATAATAAAAAACAAATTAATAAGGAATTAAAAGATATATTAAGATTTGATATAGATTCATATAATATTTTTGTAGTAAATGATTCACTTAATGTAGTTGATTCAACTTTAATAAAAGATAATAAACAATCAACTCTAATCTTTGGTAAAAGAATCGATACAGAAGATAGAAATAAAATAATAGTAGATTTGATATTTGAAATAGTAAAAAGAGAAATGAAGGATTATAATCCAAAGTATAAAGAAATCGTTCAATCAGTATTAGAACTTGCGATACTAAATGAATTATCAACAAGACTTAATGATAGAAGTGCATATCTAACAGGAGAAGCAACACTAGATTATCTAAAAAGACAAATATATCCATATTGGTTAATGTATTTAGGATCAGCTAAAGAAGAAATGTTAGACTATATGATGAGAGATAAAATTGCATTTGAAATAGATAAATATACATTTGAAAGACAACTAAAAAATGTTGACTTAAAAGAATTTATAGATTTTTGTATTAGAAATCAAAAACATATTATAAAAATCAAAGAAATAGAAATAATATAGACCATGAACAGGGGGATTCATAATGGATGACAAAATAAAGATATTACTAGATAAAATAGGCATTGATAATGATAATTATAAATATTTTGAACATGCCAAATTAACTAAGATAAAAGTTAATTCTAAGAATAATAGTTGGAATATTTTTATCAAAAATGAAAATCCCTTTCCACTAGAAGTAATAGAAGAATTAGATGAAAAAAAGAATAACTTAGATGAGAACATCTCATCTATTACTTTTGTATATGACATAGAAAATATTGATATAGATATTTATCTAAGTTACTACAAATATGTATTAAAAAAATTAAAAGATGATTTACGTGTTACAGAAATTTATGAAGAAGCAATGAAAGTAGAAGATGATTATCTTTTATTAGTTGCATCAACTGAAGTAGGAAAAAATAAATTAAGTGCAAACTTAGAAAAGATAAATAAAATATATAAATCACTAGGATACAAATTTAATATAGATGTAACTTTAAGACATGAAGATAGTATTCTAAATGAAATAAAAAAAGATTTAGAAGTAGATGTAAATACAGTTAAAATAAAAGAAACATCAAAAGAAGAAAAACAAGAAACAAAAAGTACTAATAGTTTTAGAAGAGAAAAGAAAGATCCAAATAGTGTAATAGGCAGAGCTATAAAAGAAACTCCGATAAAAATAAAAACACTACTTGGAGAAGATAATAATGTAGTAGTAGAAGCTAAAGTATTTGGAACTGATTACTTTGAGTCATCAAAAACTGATTTTAAAATTATAACTTTAAAAATAACTGACTATTCAGATAGTATTTATTGTAAAGTATTTGTTAGAGATGATGAAGAATATAAAAGATTATGTGGAGAACTAAGTATAGGTTCTTGGTTTAAAATAAGGGGTTATACAAAAAATGATCAATTTTCCCGTGAATTAGTATTAAATGCTAGAGACATAGTTAAAATAGAAAAAGATGAAGGTAAAATTACTGATAATGCAGAAGTAAAAAGAGTAGAACTACATACTCATACTAAAATGAGTCAAATGGATGGTATAGCTGATGAAGTCGATTTAGTAAAACAAGCTATAGCTTGGGGACATAAAGCAATTGCCATTACTGACCATAATGGAGTACAAGCATTTCCGCATGTATTTAACTATGTAACAGGATATAACAAAGGAAAAGAAGAACAAGATAAGTTTAAAGCTATTTATGGAACAGAACTAACTTTAATAGATGATACAGTTAATATAGTATTAAGACCAAATGATAAAAATATGTTAGATCAAACTTATGTAGTATTCGACTTTGAAACTACAGGATTTAATGCCGGTGGTGCTGATTCTATTATTGAAATTGGTGCTGTTAAAATTCATAATGGAGAAATTATAGATAGATATGATGAATTAATTAATCCAGGTAGGAAATTACCACAAAAGATAGTAGATCTTACCCAAATAACAGATGAAATGCTAAAAGATAAAGATACAGAAGAAAATGCTGTTAAGAGATTTATTGAATGGTTTAAAGATTTACCAATGGTTGCTCATAATGCTAAGTTTGATGTTTCTTTCTTAGAAATGGCTTATAAAAAATATGATTTAGGAAAATTTACTAATCCTGTAATTGATACATTAGAATTATCTCGTACTATGGACACTAATTATGCTAGACATTCATTATCTGCTCTTGTTAAAAGATATGATGTACCTTGGGATGAAACTGCTCACCATAGAGGAGATTACGATGCGGAAGGAACTGCATTAGTATTCCATAAAATGTTAAAAAAATTATCTAACAGAAATATAGATAATATGGATCAATTAGATAGTTTAGTTAGTAAAGACGAAATACATAAATATGGTAGAAGTTATCATGTTAACTTACTAGTTCAGAATAAAACAGGTCTAAAGAACTTATTTAAAATAGTATCACTTGCTAATACTAAATATTTATATAAAACACCTAGAATACTTAGAAGTGTAATAGAAGAACATAGAGAAGGAATTTTAATAGGTAGTGGTTGCTATGAAAGTGAAGTTTTTACATTAGCTAAATCAAAAAGTGAAGATGAACTTTCAAATATAATTAGATTCTATGACTATGTAGAAGTACAACCATTAGAATGTTATAATCACTTAATTCAATCAGGTGAATTTGCAACAGAAGTAGAACTTGCTGCTCATATAGAAAAAATAGTTAGAGTAACAGAAGAAGCAGGAAAAGTTATAGTGGCTACAGGAGATGTTCATCACATTGCTAAAGATGACAGAATATATCGTGAGATTATAGTAAATCAAAAAGTTCCAGGTGGAGGAAGACATCCACTAGCACGTAAAGGTATAAAAGAGATACCATCAAATCATTTTAGAACAACAGAAGAAATGTTGGATAACTTTAAATTCCTAGGAGAAGAAAGAGCATATCAATTAGTTGTAGAAAATACAAATAAATTAGCTGATATGACTGAAATAGTAGAAGTAATTATTGATACAGGTGGAATACCTTTCTCTCCAAGAGTAAAATCAGATGATGGAAAAGAATATCTAGATTGTCCAGTAGTAGTAACAGACTTAGTTTATACAAAAGCTAAAGAATGGTATGGAGCGCCACTTCCATATATGATCGAAGAACGTATCGCAACTGAGTTATATGGAGATATTGTATATAAAATAATAAAAGAACGATTAGAAAAAGAAAATTTAAGTGAAGAAGACTTTAATGTTAAATCTCATAAAGAATTACATGATCTAATTCTTTCAGGATCTATTAAAGTAAAAGAATTTGTATCAGATTATGTACAAGAAACTAGTGAAGAAAAACTAGATGAAAAAGAATTAGAAAAAGCAACTAAGAAAGCTTTAGGAGGAGTAATTGGTGGAGGATTCGATCCAATTTACTTAATTTCACAACGTCTAGTTAAGCATTCTAATGATGAAGGATATTTAGTTGGTTCTCGTGGATCTGTTGGATCAAGTTTCGTTGCAACAATGATGGGTATAACAGAAGTTAATCCACTTGCAGCACATTATAGGTGTGATAAATGTAAACTAAGTATTTTTGATGATGATGAAGGTAATTCTCTAGGAGCAACATACTCATCAGGATTTGACTTACCAGATAAAGAATGTCCTAATTGTCATATACCAATGATTAAAGATGGACAAGATATGCCATTCGCAACATTCTTAGGATTTAATGCTGATAAAGTACCAGATATCGATCTTAACTTTTCAGATTTAAATCAAGCAAGTGCCCATGCGTATACAAAAGTATTATTTGGTGAAGATAACGTATATCGTGCCGGAACTATTGGTACAGTAGCAGATAAAACAGCCTTTGGATTTGTAAAAGGTTATTGTGAAGAACATGAAATTAATGATATGCGTACTGCAGAAGTAGAACGTTTAGCTATGGGATGTACTGGTGTTAAAAGAACTACAGGACAACATCCAGGAGGAATAGTTGTTGTACCAGACTACATGGAAGTATCAGATTTTACACCATTCCAATTTCCAGCAGATGATGCAACAGCAGAGTGGAGAACAACACACTTTGATTACCACTCAATCGATCAATGTTTATTAAAACTTGATATCTTAGGACATTCAGATCCAACTCAATTAAGACTTATACAAATGCAATCAGGTACAGATATCTTAAAAGTACCTCTAGATGATAAAGACACAATGTCAATATTTACATCAACTAAAGCTCTAGGAGTTACAACAGAACAAATAAGATGTAATACAGGAACACTTGGTATTCCAGAATTTGGTACACCGTTTACCATAAAATTAGTTGAAGATACAAAGCCAACAACGTTCGGTGAACTTATTAAAATATCAGGTCTATCACATGGTACTGATGTATGGTTAGGTAATGCCCAAGAATTAATTCAAAATAATGTTGTTCCATTCAGTGAAACAATTGGCTGTCGTGATGATATCATGGTTTACTTAATGTATCGTGGACTTGAACCAATTAAAGCATTTAAGATTATGGAGTTTGTTCGTAAAGGTCGTGCTTCTAAACCAAAAGATCATGATCAATGGTTAGAATATGAAAAACTAATGAAAGAAAGTAACATTCCGGATTGGTTTATTGGAAGTTGTGCTAAAATCAAATACATGTTCCCAAAAGCCCATGCTGCAGCTTACGTTATATCTGCTTTTAGAATTGCTTGGTATAAAGTACATATGCCAGTATACTTCTATAGTTCTTGGTATTCATCAAAAGCAACAGATGTAGACGTTATAAATATGATTAAAGGATATGACTCAATAAAAGCCAGACTTGAAGATATAGAAGCAAAAGGTTATGAAGCAACTAATAAAGAAAATGGACAAGCTGAAAGTTTGAAGGTTGCTCTAGAAGCAACAGCTCGTGGTATTAAATTCTTGAATGTTGACTTATATCATAGTGACGCAACAGTTTGGGTGGCTAAAAATGATACTGAAATATATCCACCATTCAATTCAATTGAAGGACTTGGAGATACAGTTGCTAAAAACATAGTAAGAGAACGTGAAATAAAACCATTCTTAAGTATCGAAGATGTACAAAAACGTGGTAAAGTTTCACAAACTCTAATTGATAGAATGAAAGAAATGGGAATACTTGAAGGATTACCAGATTCTAATCAATTGTCACTATTTTAACTGTAAAGTAATAGACAAATAAATTGTTTATTACTTTTTTTATTGTTATAATTATTAAGAATAAAGGAGAATATATATGAAAAATAAAAAAGTAGTAATAATTGGTTGTGGTAATGTAGGAATGTCATATGCGTATGCATTACTAAATCAAAAAACATATGTAAATGAATTAGTATTAATAGATTTAAATGAAGAAAGAACTATTGGAGAAGCAATGGACTTAAATCACTGTCTAGCATTTTCTCCATCAAACATGAAAATAAAATCAGGAAACTACAATGATTGTAAAGACGCATCAATCGTAATGATTGCGGCTGGTGCTAATCAAAAAGAAGGAGAAACTAGATTAGATTTATTAAATAAAAACAGTAAAATATTTAAAGGGATTATAGATAATGTAATAGAAAGTGGATTTGATGGAATATTCTTAGTTGCAACTAATCCAGTAGATGTAATGACATATATAACACAAAAATATTCTAACTTTCCACATCATAGAGTAATAGGTAGTGGAACATGCCTAGATAGTGCAAGACTTAGATACTTAATAGGAGAAAAATTAGATATTGCTGCTAATAGTGTTCATGGTTATGTAATAGGAGAACATGGAGACTCTGAATTTATTCCATGGAGTAATGTAAATGTAGGACTTCAAAATATAAATGACTTTATAACAGATGAAGATAAAAACAAAATCGGAGAAGAAGTAAAAAATGCTGCTTATGAAATCATTAATAAAAAAGGTGCCACTTACTATGGTATTGGAATGTGTCTAGTAAAAATAACTAATGCAATTCTTGGAGATGAACACACTGTAATAGTTGTATCTAATTATGATAAAGATAATGATGTATATGTAGGATTACCTGCAGTATTAAATAAAAATGGAATAGATAGAAAAATACATTTTAACTTAACTACTGAAGAAGAACAAAAACTACAAAACTCAATAGATATATTAAAAGAAGCTATTAATAGTGTTGATTTATAAAAAATAAATTCTACTAAAATATAAGTTAGTAGAATTTTTTAATTATTATGATATAATTTATACAGGTGATTACATGAACTATAAAGTATTAGTAAACAAAGATAACTTAGTTAAAGATAAATATTTAGATAAAATAGATCTAGTAGAATACTTTGATATATTAGATAATAAAATACTAGTTGAAAAACAAACACTAGAATCATACTTAGAATTAAAAAAGTTCTTAGAAGAAGAAAATATTGAAATAGGTATATCAAGTGCATATAGAACACTACAAGATCAACAAGAAATAATTAATGAGTATACTAAAAAGTATGGAGAAGACTTTGAAAAGAAATATGTTGCGCCTATACGCGCAAGTGAACATCATACAGGCCTTGCTCTAGATATTAGAATTAAAGAAAATGGTAAATTCATAGTAGAAGATAAAAAAGTATTAAAAAATATTAAACCATATCAACAAATAGAAAAGTATTTCCATAAATTTGGTTTTATCTTAAGATATCAAGAAGGCAAAGAAGATATTACTGGATATAGTTATGAACCATGGCATATTAGATATGTTGGGAAAGTAGTTGCCAAAATTATATATGAAAATAATTGGACATTAGAGGAATACTTAACTAAATTTAGTGGAGTATTAGTAATAAATAAGAAAAAAGGAGTAACATCCTTTGATGTAGTAAATGATATTAGTCATATCTTTGGAATTAAAAGAGTAGGACACACAGGAACATTAGATCCTCTAGCAGAAGGAGTATTAGTTGTAACTATAGGTAAAGCTACAAAAATAGCAGAACTTTTAACAGCTAAATATAAAGAATATATTGCAGGAGTACAACTAGGTATAAAAACAGATACTTATGATATAGAAGGTAAAGTAATAGATTCTAAAGAAGTACCAGATAACTTAGACTTAGAAAAAACAATCTCTAGTTATAAAAAAACATATCTTCAAGAAGTCCCAATCTATTCTGCAGTAAAAGTAAATGGTAAAAAACTATATGAATATGCTAGAAATAATGAATCCGTAGAACTACCTAAAAAAGAAGTAACTATTAAAGAAATAGAACTATTAAGTAAAGATAAAAATGAATTTATGTTTAAGTCCCTTGTATCTAAAGGTTGTTATATAAGAAGTTTAATTAATGATATAGGAGAAAGTCTAAATACATACGCAACTATGACTAAATTAACTAGAACTAAACTAGGTAAATTTACATTAGAAAACTCTAATACTTTAGATGATATAAAAAATAATAATTATAAACTATACTCTATAGACAATGCTCTAGACTATCCTATAGTAGAAATAGAAGATAACTTATATAAAAAAATATCTAATGGAGTAAAAATAAAAAACACATACAACATAGAAGATAAAGTAATCTTTAAATATAATAATACTATTCTAGGAATATATGAAAAAGATGAAGATATGTTAAAAACTTGGAAGAATTTTAATTAATATATTATTTCAGTTTTACTTAAGTTTCAAACTCTATAATTAATTAGGTGGTGAAATGTATGAAAATATTAATAATAGAAGATGAATATAATTTAGCTGATGCTATTGCTAGTATGTTAAAATCAAAAAAGTATAGTGTTGAAATTAAAACAGATGGACTAACTGGATTAAATGAGGCATTAACAGATATTTATGATCTAATAATATTAGATGTAATGTTACCTCATAAAAATGGTTTTGAAATTTTAAAAGAACTAAAAGAGGAAAACATTAAGTCAAAAATTTTAATGTTAACAGCTAAAAATACTATAGATGATAAAATGATAGGATTCAATAGTGGAGCTGATGACTATTTAACTAAACCGTTTCATATGGAAGAATTAATTGCCAGAGTAAATGTTCAACTAAGAAAAAACAAAAATATCTCTAATGATATTATGGAGTTAGGTGATATTACTCTTAATATAAAAAGCATGGAACTATCAAATAAAAATGAAAATCATAAAGTAAAAATAATAGGAAAAGAATTTCATCTTTTAGAATTATTAATGAATAATGCAAATCAAATTATGGAAAAAGAGCAACTATTTATTAAAATTTGGGGATATGACAGTGAATGTGATATAAATACATTAGAAGCATATATTTCATTTATTAGAAAAAAATTAAAACTAGTTAAATCAAACATCAAATTAAAAGCAATTCGTAATATGGGATATATATTGGAGGTAGAAGATGAAAAAACTAAAGAATAAAGTTTTTTGGGTAATATTTTCACTATTAACAGTATTTACTTTTATTATCTTTACCACTTCAATTACCAGAACATATATTGAAAGAAGAAATTCTATTTCAGAAAGACTTACAAAAATACCTAGAACATTTGAAGATATATCTAGGCATATTCCTTCAAGGCCTGAACAAAATGATGATTCAAGAAGAATATTTTTAGATTCAAAAATATATACGGTATTATTAGATGATAATGGTAATTATGAGGGAGTAATTAATCATACTAATAATGATAATTTTAATGAAGAATATGTAAAAAGTATTGCAAATAAAATAATTAATAATCATAAAGAAAAATTTTATATTGGTAATTTATACACCGATAAATATTCATATAGTTTTACTTCATACAATACTCTTATTATTATTGATAATACTGAATTAAATAGTATTTTAGTAAGTAATTTAATATCAACTATATTATTATTTATAATTTGTGAAATAATAATACTTATAATTACAAATTTAATAACTAACTGGATAATTACACCAGTAAAAAATTCTTTCGAAAAACAAAAAACTTTTGTAGCAGATGCATCTCATGAATTAAAGACTCCATTATCTGTTATGATTGCAAGTAGCGATGCTTACTTTAATGATAAAAATGATAAATGGGTAAAAAACATAAAAAATGAAGCAGAAAGAATGACTAAATTAGTAACAGAATTATTAGATCTAGCTAAAACTGAACAAGAACAAGAAATAATTATGGAAGAAAAGAATATATCTGATATTATAGAAAGTTCTATTTTAACTTTTGAAAGTCTATTTTATGATAATAAAATTAAATTAAAATATGATATAACTCCAGATATTAAAATGATATGTAATGAAAATTTAATAATAGAATTAATAAGTATTTTAACTGATAATGCTATTAAGCATTGTGAAGAAAAAGGAAAAGTATTTGTTAATCTATATCAAAAGAATAAACAAATAATTCTAGAAGTTAAAAATAAAGGTTTACCTATCAAAAAAGAAGATGAAGAAAAAATATTTGAAAGATTTTATAAAGTAGACACATCAAGAAATAGAAATTCTAATAATTATGGATTAGGACTTGCTATTGCTAAGAATATTGTAGAAAGACATAATGGAGAAATAAAAGCATATTCTAATGATGGATATACTACATTTAAAGTAACATGGAATCAAAAATAAATTTTGATTCTTTTTATTTTCAGTTTTATTTCAGTTATAGTTGTTAAACTCCTATTGTAAACAAAAAGAAAGGAGAAAAATAAATGTTTATATTTAAAAATGCTCTTATTTCAATAACAAGAAATAAAGGTAGAAATATTTTGATTGGTGCTATTATTTTAGTTATTGCTTGTGCTTCAACCATAACTTTAGCAATTAATAATACAGCCAGTGATCTAATTAATTCCTATCAAAGTGCATATGATAAAGAACTTACAATTTCATTTGATAGAAAGAACATGATGAAAGATATGGACTTTAGTAATAAAGATAATAGAGAGTCTATGAAAGAAAAAATTAGTAGTATTAGTTCATACACAATAAGTGATGTAGAAAATTTTGCTAAAAGTAGTCATATAAAAAGTTATTACTATACGTATAATATTTCATTAAATGGAAAATCAATTGAAAAAGCTGAAAGTGATTCTAATAATGAGAAAGGAGATAGACCAAATTTTCCAGGAAAAGAGAATGAAGAATCATCGTATGATTTTACATTAAATGGATATAGTTCAGTTGATGCAATGAGTGAATTCATAGAAGGTAAATATGAAATGAAAGAAATTGCTGATAATGCTTGGGATATTGCTTTTGATGGAAACTATGTATTTATTAATGAAGAACTAGCATCATACAATAATCTAAAACTTCATGACAAGATTACACTTGTAGATGACAATGAAAGAACATATGAATTTGAAATAATAGGTATTTATAAAGAAAATGAAGAAGAATCATCAGGACCTATGAGTATGTTTTCTAACTCAGCAAATACACTTATTACAAACTCTAATAGTCTTGTTAATATAACAAAAGAAAATACAAATATTAAAAGTTCTATTAAACCAACATTTATAATTGATGATTATAAAAATGCAGATAAAATAGAAAAAGAATTTCATAAAAAAGGATTAGATGAGAATTATACAGTAGAAACAAATGAAGAACAAGCAACAGCAGGATTAACCTCAATTAAAAATGTTAAATCATTTGCTAATACTTTCTTAATTATTACATTAGTAATAGGTGGTATTGTTCTATTTGTAATTAATATGATTAATATTCGTGAAAGAAAATATGAAATTGGTGTTTTAAGAACTATTGGTATAAGTAAAATTAAATTAACTATGCAATTTGTTGCTGAACTATTAATAGTAGGTTTTGTAGCCTTAATGCTTGGAGCTGGAGTAGGAGCTACGATGTCAAAAGGTGTAAGTAATTCGCTACTATCAAGTGAAATAAAAAGTTCCGAGAAAGAACAAGAAGAGTTAAAAAATAATTTTGGTGGACCTAGTGGTAATTTCGACTCTAAACAAGGAGAGCCTTCAATGAACTTTAAGAACAAAGGTACTCCAAACGTACAAGCATATGATTCAATAAATGCTGTAGTAAGCCCAATTGTTTTGGTAGAATTGTTAGGTGTTGGATTAACATTAATTGTAGTTAGTAGTCTATCATCTATGATTAGTATTCAAAGATTTACACCACTTACTATATTGAAAGAGAGGTCGTAATATGAAAAAAATAAATAATAAAGAGATAAAAAATAAAAATATAATACTTTCTATTCAAAATGCTAGTTATAGATATAGTGATGCTGAAGAAGATGAGTACGCATTAAAAGATGTTAACTATGATTTTGAAAAAGGAAAAATATATGCAATACGTGGAAGAAGTGGTACAGGAAAAACTACATTATTATCTTTAATAAGTGGTTTAGAAAGATGTACTGAAGGAAAAATTATATTTGATGGAAAAGACTTAAAAGATATAAATCTAGATTATTATCGTAGTCATGAAATAGGAATTGTTTTTCAAAGCTACAATTTACTTCCATTTATGACTGCCAGTGAAAATATAATTTTATCAATGGATGCTAGTGGAGTAAAAATACCTAATAAAAAAGAAGAAGCATTAAAGCTTATGAAAAGTGTAGGATTAAAAGAAAAGTATGCCAATCGTAAAGTATTAAGAATTTCAGGAGGAGAACAACAGCGTGTTGCAATTGCAAGAAGTCTTTCATATAATCCTAAAATGATAGTTGCTGATGAACCAACTGGAAACTTAGACAAACAAACAGAAAAAGAAATATTAGAAATATTTAAAAAACTAGCTCATGAAGATGGAAAATGTGTAATTATAGTTACTCATTCTCCTAATGTATGTAATATGGTAGATCAAGTATATGATCTAAAGAAAGTAAAATAATCATAATATAATATAATATATAAAATACTCCTTACAAAATAGTAGATAAAATATCTACTATTTTTCAGTTATATTTAAGTTTCACATATTAAATTAATACTAGGAGATGAGAATATGAAAAAAGAACACAAAAATAAAATAAGTGATAAAAAAATAATAATTATCACAATAACTTGTACTGTGTTACTATCTATCATTAGTGGTAGTACAATTTGGTTATTACAATCTGGTAAAATAAATATATTATCAGACAACAAAGAAAATGTAGTTTTAAAACATACAAAAGAAACAACAGTAAAATCAGATGGTGTTTATATAACGGATGTATCAGAAGTTGTAGATGAAGTAATGCCATCAATCGTATCAATAACAAGTAAAACAGTCATTTCTTCAGGAAGATTTGGACCAAGTTTTTATAATGAGAGTTATACTACTGAAGGAGCAGGATCAGGAGTGATAATATCTGAAAATGATGATGAAATATTTATCTTAACTAATTATCACGTGGTAGAAGATTCCACTGAATTATCAGTAAAGTTTATTGATGATAAAAGTTATGATGCTAAAGTAAAAGGCATTTCAGAAAGAAAAGATATAGCTGTAGTATCAGTAAGTAAAAAGAGTATTGAAAGTGATACTTTAAAACAAATAAAAATAGCTACTTTAGGAAATAGTAATGATTTAAAAGTTGGTAATGGAATTATTGCTATTGGTAATGCCCTAGGTTATGGTCAATCAGTAACAACAGGAGTAGTTAGTGCTCTAAATAGAGAAGTTTCAACAGATGAATATGTTCAAGATATGATTCAAATAGATGCTGCTATTAATGGTGGTAATAGTGGTGGAGCTCTATTAAATAGTAAAGGGGAAGTAGTAGGAATAAATTCAGTAAAGTATTCATCTAACTCAACAAACTCTTCTGCTAGTATTGAAGGTATGGGTTTTGCTATACCAATATCGGATGTAGAAGAAATAATTAAAAACTTAATAAAAGGAAAAAATGATGAAAGCGGAGTAAGTTTAGGAATAGAAGGATATATGACTGATTCAAATTATAACTTACCAGAAGGATTCTATATTTCAGCAATCTCTTCTAATAGTAATGCATCTAAATCAGAATTAGAAATAGGAAATATAATAACAGAAATAGATAATAATAAAGTAACATCCATAGACACTTTAAGAAAAGTACTAAATAAAAAGAACAAAGGTGATAAAGTAACTTTAAAAATAAAATATGCAAGTAGAAATACATATAAAGAAAAAGAAATAACTATTTCTCTAAAATAAAACTATTTTCAGTTTTATTTAAGATTAATAAGTTAGAATGATAACATAAGGAGATGATATATGAATAAATAAAAACAAAACATAAAAAGTAATCAAACTCAGAGTAATCTGAGTTTTTATTTTTATAAAAATTCAGTCTTATTTAAGTTTCATCATTTATTATGTATTTAGTGAAAGGAAAAATATATTTCTATTTCACAATATGCTAGCAATTATTTACATTTATAATAAATAAAGGAGGTAATATATAAGAAAAATAATGTATAATAAAAATATAATAACATACTAATAGAAAGGAGATATTTATATGAAAGAAAAATTAATTCTATTTGTTATTGGAGTACTAATTGGAGCAGTAATATCTACAGGAGCATTTTATGTATATAATATTTCTAGTTCTTGTAATAATACTAATCAAAATACTCAAATGAATGGTGGTACACCACCAAGTATGCCTAATGGACAAACACCACCAGATATGTCAAATAATAATAACAACAGTACTACACAAGAAAGTAATTAATTAAAGTAGAAAGGATTTAAATATGAAAAATAAAACTAATTTATTATATATAATTACAATTATTGTATTAGTTATAATTCTTGGAGTACTATGGTTTTTAATTATTAATAGTAATAAAACTAATAATAAAGAAAATAATATGCCTGGTGGAAATAATAATTCTACTGCATCATATTCTGCAGTAAAAGAAATAACTAAAGATGAAGATATTACATCAGGAGAATACAAATCTACTAAAGCTGATGAAAATGTAATATCAGTATCAGGAAAAATTAAATCTACTTTATCAAATATTACTGTAAATAAAACAGGAGACTCTGATGGTGGAGATAATACTAGTTTTTATGGAACTAATTCCGCAATAATAGCTAAAGCTGGAGCAAACTTAACTATAAAAAATGCAAATATAAAAACAGACGCAACAGGTGCTAATGGAGTATTTAGCTATGGAGGTTCTGCTACTACAAATAACTCTTCATCAGATAATACTACAATAAATATTAGTGATTCAAAAATCACTACTACTAAAGATAACTCCGGAGGAATTATGACTACAGGTGGTGGGATTATGAATGCCACTAACTTAACTATTACTACAGCAGGAACTTCATCTGCTGCTATTAGATCTGATAGAGGAGGTGGAACAGTAACAGTTAATAAAGGTACTTATAAAACTACAGGTAAAGGTTCTCCAACTATTTATTCAACAGCTGATATTACTGTAAAAAACGCAACATTAATATCAACTGCATCAGAAGGAGTAGTCATAGAAGGAAAAAATAGTGTCACACTAGAAAATGTAGAATTAACAGATACTAATAATACATTAAATGGACAATCAACTACATATAAGAATATATTCCTATATCAATCTATGAGTGGAGACGCTGCAAGTGGTAAAGCAGTATTTACCTCTAAAAATTCAACAATTACAACAAATAAAGGTGATAGTTTCTATGTAACAAATACAACTGCTACTATCAACCTAGAAAATAATAAAATAGTAAACAATGATTCAACAGGAAACTTCTTAAGAGTTCAAAAAGATTCTTGGGGTAATTCTGGAAGTAATGGTGGAGATGTTACATTAAACTTAACTAATCAAAAAACAACAGGAAATATAGTTGTAGACTCAATATCTAAATTAACAATGAATTTGAAAAAGAATTCTTCTTATAAAGGTACTATTAATAATAGTAACTCTGGAGAAGTATCATTAACACTTGATAAAACAAGTTCTATTACTCTAACAGGTAATACTTATGTTAAATCACTTACAAATGCAGATTCAACCAATAGTAATATTAACCTAAATGGTTATAAACTATATGTTAATGGTGTTGAATTCAAAAAATAATAAATAATTAAACTCAGCGTAATCTGAGTTTTAATTGTCAAAAACAAGGTGAAATGATATACTTAAGAAGTATGAAGTAGAAAGGAAAGATAAAAATGAAAGAAAAAGATTATAATAAAGTAGCAGCAATATGTTATATTATTGCATCAGTATGTTTCTTCATAGTAGCAATCATGAATATTTTAGATAAGGAAACATCAACTGGAGTTATCAATTTAGCACTTGGATCTTCATTCTTATGCTTATCTTGTGCATTCTTTACAAAAGCAAAAGAAGACGATAAAAACAAGAAAAACAAATAATAATATAATAAACAATTAAGCAGATGAAACTATCTGTTTTTTTGTGATATAATAATACATGTTAATAAAATTTTACATAATGTTAATTAAATTTTATTTAAAAAAAGTTATATATATAATACTATTTTTGTGAGGTGAGAAAAATGGTTATTGGAGAAAAAATAACTGAGTTAAGAAAGAAATATAATTATACCCAAGAAGCTCTTGCAGAAAAAATTGGAGTAACAAGACAAACACTATCTAACTGGGAAAGTAATATAACTAGCCCTGATCTAAATCAAGCTAGCCTGTTATGTAAAGAATTAAAAATTAATATAAATGATTTAATTGATACTAATCTAGAAATAGATGTGAAAGATAATTCTAGTAGTATTTTAAACAAAATAGTAAATAAAGATGTAATACTTGATTTTAGTTATGACAATTATGATATAAACATTGGATATCAACAAAAAGTAAAAGTACTATCAATTGATGATAATTTTATCAAAATAGAAATAAATAAAAGTAAAGAAAAACTAACCAAATTAATAGATTTAAATTTAATTAATTCAATCAAAGTAATTGAGGAGGATAAGTAATGGAATATATAATATTTATAATTCTAATCATCGGTTTTAGTGATATATCTTCTAAATTGAAGCTAATAAATAAAAAATTAGAAACTGATTCAAAAACAAAATATAATTTGAAAGAGTTAGTTGGTAAAAATGTTGTAATAGAATTTGATGAAGATTTTAGTATAGTACTAGAAGGAAAATTAATCTCGTTTGATGAAAAATGGTTTGAAATAGAAACAGTTAAAAAAAATAAGAGTATTGAAACTACATATAAAAGAATAAGTGAAATTAAATCTATAACAATAAAGAATAAATAATTGACTTAGTATATAAATTATGATATATTATTAGTGCTTACCAACTCCAGGTTAAGAGAATTTCCGACTCTTTACTTAGAATTGGTGAATATATAAAGAAAGGAAGTAAGATAATATGGCATTAACAAAAGATGAAAAATCAAAAATTGTTAAAGAATTTGCTAGAAGCAAAAATGATACTGGTTCAGCAGAAGTACAAATCGCTATTTTAACAAAAGAAATTAACGATTTAACTGAACATTTAAAAGTACATATTCATGATTATCATTCACGTAGAGGTCTTCTTAAAAAAGTTGGTCAACGTAGAAATATGTTACAATACTTAGCTAAGAAAGATATTCAAAGATATCGTGAAGTAATTAAAAAATTAGGATTAAGAAAGTAGACACTTATTTTTGGTGTCTATTTTTTTTGAAAAAGAGAGGTATAGTATGAAGAAAAAAACATATGAATTAAAATTTCATGGAAGAAATTTAGTGGTAGAAGTAGGAGAGTTAGCTAAACAAGCTGATGGAGCAGTACTTGTTAGATATAATGATACTGTAGTATTAACTGCAGCAGTTGTATCTAAAAATGTTAACCTTTTATCAGATTTCTTTCCACTAACAGTAAATTATCAAGAAAAACTATATTCAGTAGGTAAAATTCCTGGTGGATTTATAAAACGTGAAAGTCGTCCAAGTGAAGCAGCAACACTTGCAGCTCGTATGATTGACCGTCCAATGAGACCATTATTCCCAGAAGGATTTAAAAATGAAGTACAAATCATTTCTACTGTTTTATCAGTTGATCAAGATTGTTCTCCAGAATTAACTGCAATGTTTGCATCAAGCCTTGCAACATCAATTTCTAAGATTCCATTTAATGGACCAATCGCTGGTGTTAAAGTAGGACGTGTAGATGGTAAATTTGTAATTAACCCAACACCAGAACAATTAGAAAAGAGTGAATTAGAGTTAACAGTTGCTGGTACAAAAGATGCAATTAACATGGTAGAATCAAGTGCTAAAGAAGTAGCTGAAGATGTTATGTTAGAAGCATTAATGTTTGGACATAAAGCAATTAAAGAATTAGTTAAGTTTGAAGAAAAAATCATCAAAGATATTGGTGAAGAAAAAATGGAATACGAAACTTTAGTTCCAGAAGAAGAAATGGTAGAAAGAATTAAAGAACTTGCTACTAAGAAAATGGATAAAGCACTTCGTATTAAAGATAAACTAAAAAAATATGCTGCTATTGATGAAGTAAAAGAAGAAGTAATTAATTTATATACTGAGGAAAACGAAGATAAATTAAAAGATATGGAACTAAAAGAATTACTAGTAAAAGTAAATATGGTTCTATCTGATATTGAGTATGAATTATTCAGAAGTATCGTAGTTAAAGAAAAGAAACGTGCTGATGGACGTAAGATGGATGAAATAAGAAAATTATCTACAGATATAGACTTATTACCACGTACACATGGTTCTGCACTATTTACTCGTGGTGAAACACAAGCTCTTTCAACTACAACACTAGGTGCCTTAGGAGAACATCAAATTCTAGATGGTCTTGGATTAGAAGATCAAAAGAGATTTATGTTACATTATAACTTCCCACAATTCTCAGTAGGAGAAACAGGAAGATATGGTGCTCCAGGAAGAAGAGAAATTGGACATGGTGCCTTAGGAGAAAAAGCACTACTTCAAGTAATTCCAAGTGAAGAAGAATTCCCATATACAATTCGTGTAGTATCTGAAATTCTAGAATCAAATGGATCATCATCACAAGCATCAATTTGTGCTGGATGTATGTCATTAATGGCTGCAGGTGTTCCAATTAAAGCTCCAGTTGCTGGTATCGCAATGGGATTAATTACACATGAAGATGATTATACAATTTTAACAGATATCCAAGGTATGGAAGATCACTTAGGAGATATGGACTTTAAAGTTGCTGGTACTAAGGATGGTATTACTGCACTTCAAATGGATATTAAAATTAGTGGTATAACAGAAGATATTTTAAGAGAAGCTTTAGCTCAAGCTAAAAAAGCTCGTTTAGAAATCTTAAAAGTAATTGCTAAACAAATTAAGGAACCAAGAAAAGAAGTATCTAAATATGCTCCTAAGATGGAAACATTCACAATTGACCCAGCTAAGATTAAAGACGTAATTGGTCGTGGTGGAGAAATGATTACTAAGATTATTTGTGAAGCATCTAATGTTACAGAAGTAACTAATATTAATGCCGTTAAAGTTGACCTAGAAGATGATGGTAGAGTAATTATTTATCATACAGATAAAGATATAATTGCTAAAACAAGAGCTATGATCGAAGATGTAGTTAAAGAAGTAGAAGTAGGAAAAATCTATGATGCTAAAGTAGTTAAAGTAGAAGACTTTGGATGTTTCGTAGAAATTTGGCCAGGATGTGAAGGATTAGTACATATATCTCAACTTGCTCATGAAAGAGTTAATAAAACAGAAGATGTAGTTAAAGTAGGAGACGAAATAATCGTTAAAGCTTTAGGTCCAGATAAGAAAGGACGTCAAAACTTCTCAAGAAAAGAAGCTCTTCCAAAACCAAAAACAACAAAAAAAGAAGAAAAAACAGAAAAATAGAAGTTCTTAAATAGAACTTCTTTTTCATATACTCTTATAGGTGATCTAATGACTAAAAACAAAATATACCAAGTACTATCAGTACTATTTCTACTATTATTTAGTTTTTACTATACTAATAAATCAATTGATATAATTAGAGAGACAGATCCTATAATGAAACAAATAAAAAACTCTTCTAATAAATATAAAATAGAAGCTAAAAATGCCAAAATAGAAGATAATAAAATAACGCCAGGTTTAAAAGGAAAAGATATTGATTATAAAGAAAGTTATAAAAAAATGAAAAAATATGGTGCCTATAATGAAAGCTTAACAGTTTTTAAAGAAATAAAACCAACTATATCAATAGAAGATACATATGATAAATATATAAATAGTGGAAATGAGGAAAAAAAAGAAGTTGCCTTAGTATTTAAAATAGAAAAAAGTACTGACATAAATACTTTAAATAATATTAATAATATTCTAAAAGATAAGAAGATAAAAGCAACATTCTTTATAGATGGATTAGTCTTAGAAAATAATTTAGAAACTATAAAAAAACTAAATAATAGTGAATTAGAAATACTAAATTATGATAATTCATACAAAGAAATATATTTTACTTCATCAATAAATTATTTAAGTAATATTACTGGTAAAAAATCTAAATATTGTTACTTAGATTATGATAGTAAAGAAGTAATAGAATTATGTACTAAATTAAAACTACATACTATACTACCAACTATCAAAGTAGGAAATTATCCATATAAAGAAATAAAAGAACGCCTAGAAAATGCATCTATTATATCCATACCAATCTCATCATCCACCGAAATAGAACTACCCACAGTAATAGATTATATTTTATCTCGTGGCTATACATTTAAAACATTAGAAGAACTACTTAGCGAAGATTATGAAAAATAACTTGAAAAAAAGTAAAGAGTACATATATAATATGAATTAGGGGAAGAGGAACTGGAAATGGATAGTATATTTAATATAATAGAATTAATTATTAAAATAAAAAAGGAATATGGTTCTAAGTATGTTATAGATAAATTAGAACAACATGTATTAGCTGCTAAAAACAGTGAATTATCATATACTTTTACTGAATTAATAGAAGGTGCTAATAAAACTGCTCATGAACGTATAATATTAGATAATAAAGATCCAGAATATTGTTTTTTATTTGCTAAGAATATAAAAGGTGCTAATACTAAAGAACATGAACAAGTGATATTAGAAAGTAATAGTACTAGATATAATTACTTATTTGTAACAGAAATAGATAATACTAATATTAAAGCACACGCAAAAAAAGTTATAGATAGTAAAAATTTAGAATATAATTATAGATTTGCCAAACTTGAAAATACTGATGTAAAAGCACATCAAAAGGTAATATTAGATAGTGAAGATTTAGAATATAATCTTAGTTTTGCTAGAGATATTAAAGGTATAGATATAAAAGAACACGAGCAAATTATATTAAAGAGTAAAGACCCTAAATATAACTATGAGTTTGCAAGACAAATAAAAAATGCTGATGTAAAAAAACATGAACAAATAGTATTAGATAGTAAAGATTTGGTAAGTAATTTTAATTTTGCTAAGAATATATATGATTCAGATTTAGAAGCTCATGAAAAGATAATATTAGAAAGTAAGAATGCAGAATATAATTATAACTTTGTGTACTATATTCTTAGAGGAAAATATATTTTAACTACAGAAAAATTAAAAGAACATGAACAAGTAATATTAGAAAGTAAGAATCCAGAGTATAGTTTTAGATTTGCTAATCACATAGAAGGAGCAGATATAGATAGTCATGCTAAAGTTGTATTAGAAAGTAATGATAAGAAATATATAGAAATGTTTAGCAAATATATAAAAAATATATCTCCAAAAAATGTAGATATGGCAAAAAAATTAATTTTATCATTAAACAGAAATTAAAGATATTGAAAAATATCTTTTTATTTTTGCTAAAACCGTTGAAAAATAAGAAAAAACTTTACGAAAAGTGTCTAATTATAGTATAATTAACTATAGGGTGAATAATATGTACTTAAAAGAAATAGTAACGAGTGGATTTAAATCGTTTGCAGACAAATTAGATATTAAATTAGATGATAAGATTACTTGTATTGTTGGACCTAATGGTTCAGGTAAAAGTAATGTAGTAGATGCCGTAAGATGGGTATTAGGAGAACAATCAGTTAAATCTCTTCGTGGTGAAGGATCAATGAGTGATGTTATTTTCTCTGGTAGTAAATCTCGTAATCCACTAAACGTTGCCTCTGTAGAATTAATCTTTGATAATAGTGATCATTTCTTAAATGTTCCATATACTGAAATTTCTATTAAAAGAAAAATATATCGTAGTGGAGAAAATGAATATTATTTAAATAATGAAAAATGTAGATTAAAAGATTTAACTAATCTGCTTATTGATTCTGGTATGGGAAAAGAATCATTCAATATTATATCGCAAGGTGAAGTAGAAAAAATACTTAGTAATTCCCCAGTTGATAGACGTGTTATTTTTGAAGAAGCATCAGGAATTTTAAAATATAAAAAGAGAAAAGAAGAGGCTTTAAGAAAACTAGATAGAACTCATAATAATATAGATAGAGTAAATGATATTATTACAGAGTTAGAATTACAAGTAGGTCCTTTAAAAGAACAAAGTGAAAAAGCTAAAATATATTTAGAAAACAAAGAAGGACTAGATAAATATGAAGTAGCACTTCTTGCATATGATATAGAAAATTTAAACGGGGAACTAGAAAATAATAAAATAGAAAAAGAAAAGTTAGATAAAGAAATTCTAAATATAACTACATCTTCATCTACAGTAGATGCTAAAGTAATAGAAGATAGTAATAAATTAGAAAAATTAGAATTAGAAAAAAGAGATTTAAACAGAGAACTTTTAGAGATAACAAAAGAAGTAGAAAAACTTAATGGAGAAAAAAATCTATTAAAAGAACGTAGTAAGAATAATAAAGAAACTAGTGAAGTTAATGAAGAAATAAGAAAACTATTAGAAGAAAAGAATTCTCTAGATGGAAAAATATCACTACTTAAAGAAGAACTTGCTAGAGTAGTAGAAAAAGCAAAAATAGAAGAAGAAGACTCTAAAACATTACATAATGAAGTAGAAAAATTAAAAACAAAAAGAAGTATGCTCGCTAATGAATTTTCTTCTCATGAAAAAGAAATTATTTCTACTAATCATAAAATAGATTCTCTAAGAAGGGAAATAGAAGAAAACTTAGATTTACCAACTAGTGTAAGAAATATATTAAAAGAAACTTCTCTAACTGGTATTCATAATACTATAGGAAATGTTTTATCAATTGATGAAAAATATACAAAAGCACTAAATATTGCCATATCAGCTAGTAAAAACTTTATTATTACTACAGATGAAGAATCTGCAAAGAAAGGTATTAACTACCTAAAAGATAATCATTTAGGAAGAGCAACATTCTTTCCAATAAACATTATCAAAGAAAGATTTATTGATAATGATACATTAAACTTAATATCAAATAATGATGACTTTATAGATGTATTAAGTAACTTAACTACATTTGATAAAAAATATGAAAATATAATAAAAAATCAACTTGGTACTATATTAGTATCACCAGATATAGATAGCGCAACACGCTTATCTAAAATAATAAAAAATCGTTATAAGATAGTGACATTAGACGGAGATGTGGTTAATGTAGGTGGTTCTATGTCAGGAGGATCTACATTAAAAACAAAAAGTGCTATTATTCTAAAACAAGAACTATCTCATAAGAAAGATAGAGTAAACTTACTAGAAAAAGAAAAAGAAGAAATAGAAAATGAACTACAAGAAATTAGAGAAGAAGTATCAAAGTTAGAAGAAAAAACTTTTGAAGTATCAAGAAATAAAGTTACATTAAAGGAAAAATATGATAGTAAAAATTCTATGTTAAAACAACAAGAAGAATTATTAGAAAGACTAGAAAAAGACTTAGAAAGCTTAAAAGCCTTAAGTAATAATTCGATTGACGAAAAAGAACAAAAATTAATAGAAGAATATCACGAAAAGAATACATTAAAAACTTCAATTGTTAAAAAGATAGAAGATTTAGAAGAAGCAATAGATAAACTAAAACAAAAAATAGAAGAAGAAACAGCATCTATGAAATTGGAAAATTCTAAACTTCGTAATTTAGAAAAAACTTCTCGTGAAAAAGAAATTACTATAAATAGATTAGATGTAAAAATTGATAATATGTTAAATACTTTAAATGAAGAGTATGAAATGACTTTTGAAAAAGCTAAAGATAATTACAAATTAGATATAGACCCAGAAGAAGCTAGAGTAAAAGTTAATACATATAGAGCCAATATTAAACGTATTGGTATGGTAAATATTGATGCAATAGAAGAATATGAAAAAGTAAATACAAGATATGAATTTTTAACTAATCAAAAAGAAGATTTATTAAAAGCAGAAGATACACTACTTGAAATAATGAATGAAATGGATGATGTAATGAAAGAAGAATTTGAAAAAACATTCATCGCAATTCAAAGAGAATTTAAAGATGTGTTTAAATCATTATTCGGTGGAGGAAATTCTGATTTAAGATTAACTAATCCAGATGACTTATTAACAACAGGAGTAGAAATAGTAGCTTCTCCTCCAGGTAAAAAACTAACTACAATTTCTCTTTTATCAGGAGGAGAAAAAACATTAACTGCAATAAGTTTATTATTCGCAATATTAAATGTTAGACAAACACCATTCTGCTTATTCGATGAAGTAGAAGCAGCTCTAGATGAAGCTAATGTTGCTAAATTTGGAGAATACTTAGATAATTATAAGAATAAGACACAATTCTTAATAATTACTCATAAGAAAAAGACTATGGAATATGCAAACACTCTATATGGTATCACAATGCAAGAATCAGGTGTATCTAAACTAGTTAGTGTTAAATTAAATCAAAAAGAAGACTATCTATAAGTCTTCTTTTTTGTTTACAAATTTAGACAGTACATAAAGATAAAACTACTACCAAGTATTGATATTAAAAAACTGAGTATGATATAAATATAATATAAAGATAAAATAGGAGTGAGAATAATGAATAATAAAATAAAAATACTTGTTATGGCATTAGTAAGTGTAATAGGATTTAATGTATTAACAGATAATGTAAATGCTGAAAACAAAGTATCATTATATGATAGTATAAAGTCAAAGTCGGTGCTTGATAATAAAGCAAGCAAATTTGTAACTAGTAGCACAGGAATCAATTTTGCTTTACCAGCATCTACTACAAATGGAAAAGGTGTATATACTATAGCTAGTACAAAAAATAGTACATACCCAATTAATTATTATCGTGGAGATGTAACTGATAATAATGTTTTATTTGGTGACTCATGTTGGAAAATAGTTAGAACAACACAAACAGGAGGAACTAAACTAGTATTTAATGGACCAGCTAAAGATGGTAAATGCAGTAATATTGCTTCAGAAGATAAAGTACTAGGAAGTACTACAAACTACAACTATGGAACTTTACCATTCTCCGGATATATGGTAAATACAGAAGTTAGTGCTGGTAAAATTACTACAGGTTCAGGTGCAACGGATAATGTAGGATATATTTACGGTAATGATGTAGAATATGGTAATGGTAAATATACATTAAAAGATACATATCAATCAGAAGTAGACATTTCTGCTGAATTAGAAAATATTACAAGTGGGCATCATTATACTTGCTTATCAACAGAAGATAATTGTCAAGAAGTTTATTATATATATTCAAGAAAATCAATGCGTGGGCAAGTTATTTATGAATATTTAAAATTAAGTAATGGACAAACACTTGATGATATTATTAATCAATTAAAAGAACAAAAAAATGATTCTTCACTAAAAGAAGAAGTAGATAATTGGTACAATGAAAACATGACTAAGTATGCAAGTTTCATAGAAAATGAAGCTTGGTGTGACGATAGTACTACAACTTCTTTAGCAGGGTTAGATAAAGATGGTAATGCTTTATTAGATATAACATATAACTCATCTACTAGAGTTAATAACGGAACTCCAAGTTTAGCTTGTCAAAAAGAAAATATAATAACAAGCACAGTTGGATTATTGACTAGTGACGAAGTTATGTATGCAGGATATACAAGTGATGGAACTTTTGAAGATAATTATTTAGATGTTCCTGGTAAATATTGGTGGACAATGAACTCTGCAGCATGGAAAAAACCAGAAGGAGCTTTCCTTCCAGATTTTCTAAATATACCATTCGTTGTAACAAGTATAGGTATAAAAGAAGGTACTGTTAGTTCATATCAAAAATTTAGACCATCAATCGTATTAAATAACAAAACTGTAATCGTTAAAGGTAATGGTACTGAAGATAGTCCATATGAATTAGCTTTAGCTGAAGAAAATAATGAAAAAGCCATAGTAAATCCTAATACAAAAGATTTTATATTAAGTAGATTAATAATGTATACATTATTCTTAGGAACAGCTTTAATCGCAATGGTAGTAATTAAAAGTAAAAAGAAAGAATTAAATTAATAAAATAATAGGAGATAGAATATGCAAAGGGATAATAAATTTCTAGAAGAAATAGAAATTCTTGATATTGATGATAAAACAGAAGAAATAGAAATTCTAGAAATTTATGAACCTAAGAAAAAGTCTAAAAATAAAATATTTGATAAATTTTTAGACGTAATTGCAAATATCTATCTCTTTTTCATTGATCTTTTCTTAAATATATTATTTAAACTTATTATTTTTATTCCTTATATATTTGGAGTAAGAGAATTTCCAAAACTAGAAAAAAGATTTAATAAAATAAAAAAATATCCAGAATTATTTGTAATTTTATTTATCATTATTGGTACAGTATATTTAATAGCTAATTTTACTAAACCAACATCTCCAAATAAAATCACAAAAGCTCCAGAAAAAGTAAAAATAGAAGAAAAGGAAGTAAAAGACACCTATGAAAAACTACAAGAAACAAAAACTAAAGATTTAGATATTAATGAATTAAAAAATATTAATAATGATGTTATGGGATGGGTTAGAGTAGATGGTACAAGTATAAATTATCCATTTGTTCAAACTACAGATAATGATTACTATATAGATCATGACATATATAAAAATTATAATAATAGTGGTAGTATCTTCGGAGATTATAGAAATAATTGGAATTTAGAAACTAAGAATATAATTTTATATGGTCATCATTTAATAAATGGTTCAATGTTTGGATCAATCTCTAAAATGTTTACTAGTGATTGGCAAAAAAATAGTAATCATTTGATTACTACTAAAACATTAGATAAAACTTATACATGGGAAGTATTTTCTGTATATGAAACATCTATAGAAAGTACATATTTAAAAAATGAGTTTAAAGATGATAATGAATATAATGAATTTATAACTAAATTAAAAAATAAATCAAATTATGATTATAAAGTTGATATGACAAGAACTACTAATATTATTACATTATCAACATGCAATAATACTAATACAGGAAGATTAGTGGTTCATGCAAGATTAATAAAAAGTGAATAAAAAAGACTAGATGGCTCTCATCTGGTCTTTATCTTTGAATGGATTTTTTTTATCTATATGATCAGTAAATAAAATACCATTTAAGTGATCAAGTTCATGTTGAAAGGCGATAGCTAATTCTTCACGTGCTCTAACATGAATCTTTCTACCTTCCATATCATATGCTTCCATTGTAACTCTAGCATATCTAGGAACAATTCCATCTACTTCACGATTAACACTTAAACAACCTTCACCCATTTCAACGTATATCTTTTCCACTGAATTACTAATAATTTTAGGGTTAATTAGAACATACTCTTCAAATTCACCTTCATCAATTTCATTAACAACTACAAAATATCTTTTAGGAACACCTAATTGAATAGCAGCCATTCCCATACCTGGTCTTAAATCATATTTAATAGATAATTCTTCATTTTGAGAATCTCTTAAATATGTAAGCATAGTATCAATTAAGTCTTTATCTTCTTTTGTAAGTGGAAACTGAACTTCTTTACTAGTAAGTCTTAATCTTTTATCTTTTTCATCTAAAATATCTTTTGTTCTTAACATATACATCACCTCTATAAAAGGAAAACCCCTTAAACAATGCATAGTATATCACAAAAAATACTTATAGTCAAAAAAACGTATAGAAAATCTACACGTTAAATCGACTGCCAACAATAATAACTAAAAGAATAAATAATACTAAGACAATAGCATAGTTATTATTGTTATTACCATAGTAAGTAGTGTAGTATGGCATTTGATAAGAATTGTTTCCGCAAGAGTTACATCCACCACCATAATAATACATAAAATAGCCTCCTTTACATATTCTACTATAAGATATGTAACTTTACAGAATGTGTTAATAAAAAGAATTTGTAGAAAACAAAATCTACAAAAACAATAAAATTTATGATATATTAATAATAGAATGGAGTGATATAGTGAAAAAAGTATTTAAAAACTTAGATAAACCTTTACTGTTAGTGTCTGTATTACTCTTCGTAATAGGATTAATAATGGTTTTTTCTGCCTCTAATGTAACAGCTTATATGTCACATGCAGTAAGTCCATATAATTATTTTATAAAACAAGGGATATTCCTTTTAGTAGGATTATTTTTTTCACTAATTATGATCAAAATGACTACTAAAGCATATGGTGTGTTTTCATGGGGATTATTACTAATAGTAATAGCTTCACTATTTTGTTTATTAATAATAGGTCAAACTAAAAACCAAGCTATATCTTGGTATGATTTAGGTCCAGTTAGTATCCAACCAAGTGAGTTTGCCAAGATTATAACGATAGTATGGTTAGCTAGATATTATGAGGTAAACATAAAACATTTAAATGGTTATATGAAAAGTTTATTCCCACTTGGAATTTGTGGAATTATTGCTTTACTAATATTTTTACAACCAGATCTTGGTACTACTATAATTTATAGTGTAATAGTAGGTAGTATGTTCTTAGCATCACCTATAGATAAAGAAATAAAATTTAAAACTGTAGCTGGTCTTGTAGGGTTAGTTATATTTGCAGGATTTATCCTAATGTCTAGTGGAAAAGGATTATTACTAGAAAGACAAAAACAACGTTTCGATTTTGCTAATCCATGTAGCAAATTACTATCTACTGGTAACCAAGTATGTAATGGTTATATTGCTATTAATAATGGTGGATTGACTGGTGTAGGACTAGGTAATTCAACTCAAAAATATTTATATCTTCCAGAACCATATACAGACTTTATATTCGCTATAATAGTAGAAGAATTAGGTGTATTATTTGGTATTGGAATAATCTTATTATATATGTTCTTATTATATAGAATATTAATAATAGGAACTAGAAGTGTAACCAATAGAGGAAAAGCAATTTGTTATGGAGTTGCTATTTACATATTCCTACATATAGCAGTAAACTTAATGGGATTATTTGGAATGATGCCAATGACAGGAGTACCACTTCCATTCATGAGTTATGGAGGAAGTTTCACAATTTGTTTAATTGCTTCACTAACTTTAGTCCAAAGAGTAAGTGTAGAAAATGGATTTAGAAAAGATTCTATAAATAAGAAAAAAGCTAGAAATTAATAGACATAATAGTCTATTTTTTTTATAAAAAAATCTACTAAAAAACATTGCTAATAATAAAAAAATATATTATATTAATACTATATATAATAGGAGGAAAATATATGGAAGAAAAAGTAGAAAATTTAGAAGAAACTACTGAAGAAGTAACAACTGAACCAGTTGCAGAAACTCCAGTAGAAGAAACTTCTGAACAAACAGAAAATGAAGAAGTAAAAGAAGAGGAATCAATTATTGAAACACCTAATGAAATTGTAGTAGATAATAGTAACAATGATGATACTCCAAAAGAACCAAAAAAGAAAAAAACAAAATTAGTATTATGCATAGTATTACTATTACTAATTGCAGTAGCACTAGTAGTATACTATTTTATATTTAATGGTGAAAAAACAACAACAAAAGTAAATACTAATAGTGAGGTAAAAGAATCTGACTATAGACTTAGTGATAATTCATTAAGTGATTTTGATTTAAAATTCATGCAATTAGAAAACAATAATAAAAACATGATTTACAGTCCACTTTCAATTAAATATACATTAGCTATGTTAAGAGATGGTACTGCAGGAGATTCTAATAAACAAATTACTAATATAATTGGAGATTATAAATCTAAAAAATATGTAAATAGCGAAAACATGTCATTCGCTAATGCAATGTTTATTAAAGATACATATAAAGAACAAGTAAAAGAAGAGTACTCTAAAAAAATAAATGAAAAATATAATGCAGAAGTAATATATGATACATTTCAAACACCAGATAACTTAAATAAATGGGTAAGTGATAAAACATTTAGTTTAATTAAAGATTTATTTGATGATAGTGTATCAGATTTAGATTTTGCAATTGTTAATGCCCTAGCAATTGATATGAATTGGAATAATCAAATCCAATGTGCATATGGACAAAGTAAAGTCCCATGCAAACACTATAGTGTTTCATATAAACATGAAGATTATAGTGATTATGTTGCTATACTTGGAGATAATTATTATCCTGATATGACATTTAATGGAAAAACTGGAATTAAATCAGTTGAAGTTGGTTCTAGTATAAATAATTATGATATTATTAAAGATCTTGGTGAAGAAAAAATTAAAAAGACTATAGGCGATGAATACCAAAAAGCATTAGATGAAAATCCAAATGTTGCAGATTGTGGTACAAAAGAAGAAATAGTTAATTATTTCTATGAAGATTTAAAAACAAATTATAAACAAGTAGATGTTTCAACTGATTATATGATGTATGTTGATGAGAATGTAAAAGTATTTGCTAAAGACTTAAAAGAATATAATGGAACAACTCTACAATATGTAGGTATAATGCCAAAAAAACAAGATTTAAATGAATATGTAAAAAATGCAAATGCTAAAGAAATTAATAAAGTGATAAATAGTTTAAAAGAAATAAAATCAGAAAACTTTAAAGAAGGTGTAGTTACTAAAATTAAAGCATCTATACCACTATTTAAATTTGATTATCAATTAAAACTAATGAATGATTTGAAAAAATTAGGAGTTACAGATGTATTTAATGATAAGAAAGCAAACTTATCAAAATTAACAAAAGCACAAGGTACTTATATTGGTAGTGCTGACCATAAAGCTAATATAGAATTCTCTAATGATGGAATTAAAGCAGCAGCTGCAACACAAATGGGTGGATTAGGTGCTGCAGGATGTTGGGATTATAAATTTAAAGTCCCTGTAGAAGAAATAGATTTAACATTTGATAAACCATATATGTTCATTATCAGAGATAAAGCAACTGGTGAAGTATGGTTTACTGGTACTGTATACGAACCAAGTACTAATTAATAAAATAGTCTTCGGACTATTTTTTTTATTTATAAAAATATGATATAATCTATAAGAAAAGTGGGTGATATTATGGAAAAAATAGTAATTATTGGAGGAGGAGCCTCAGGACTCGTTAGTGCCTTGTTTAGTAAAAATAAAAATAATGAAGTTATAATCCTAGAAAGAAATAATGATTGTGGCAAAAAACTGTTAGTTACAGGTAATGGTAGATGTAACTATTTTAATAGTGATCAAAGCATAAAACACTATCATAGTAATAGTCCTGAACTAGTAAAAGAATTTATTAATACTAAAAACATATACAAAGTACTAACATTCTTTAATGAATTAGGAATTATCCCTAAAATAAAAGATGGCTATTATTACCCATTTTCTAATCAAGCAACTACTATTAAAAATACTTTAGTAGATGAAGTTATAAAAAGTGGAGTTATTATTAAAAATAATTTCTTAGTAACAGATATAACAAAAGAAAATAATAAGTTTATTATAAACTCAGAAAACGAAGAAGTAATTGCCGATAAATTAGTAATCGCAACTGGATCATATTCAGCTCCTAAAACAGGTAGTGATGGAATGGGTTATAGTTTCTTAGAAAAATTTGGTCATAAAATAGAAAAAGTATTACCTTCACTAGTAGGTGTAAAAACGAGTGGTAATTATTTAAAAGATTGGACAGGAGTAAGAAGTGAAGTTAAATTATCTTTATATGAAGATGATAAATTAATAAGAGAAGAATCAGGAGAAGCTCAATTTACTAAATATGGACTAAGTGGTATTTGTACTTTTAATCTATCTGAATATATTGCTCGTGGACTATATAATAATAAAAAAGAAGTTATAAAAATTAACTTTATACCATTCTTAGATTATAAAGAAAATAATGAATATAATAATTGGCTAACTACTGAAACAAATAAATTAAATATAAGTATATCTAAATTACTAGAAAGAATACTAAACTATAAATTAGTAAATATTATTATAAAAGAATCTAATATTTCTAAAGATAAATTATATACAGAACTAACTAATAAAGAACAAGATAAATTAATAAGTAATTTAGTTTCATTTGAATTAAATATTACTGAAACTAATTCATATGAAGAATCACAAGTATGTAGTGGTGGTGTATCTTTAGAAGAAATAAACTTATCCACAATGGAATCAAAATTAGTATCTAATTTATATATAACAGGAGAATTACTTGATATAGTAGGTGACTGTGGAGGATATAATCTAACTATCTCATGGCTTAGTGGAATATTAGTAGGAGGATCTATAAATAATGATTAGATTAAGACAGGTTAAACTATCTATTGATAAAGAATATGACGATTTAGTATTAAAAGTATCTAAATTATTAAGAGTAGATAAATCTAATATTAAAAATATTAAGTATGTAAAAGAATCAATTGATGCTAGGAATAAAAATAATATTTTATATGTATATGAATTAGATGTAGAATGTCAAAATGAAGACTTGATTTTAAAAAGAATTAAATCTAAAGATATTTTTAAAAGTATTAGTAGTGAATATATTTTTCCAAAGAACAATAATTTAGATAAAAAAATAGTAATAGTGGGAAGTGGGCCGGCCGGATTATTCTGCAGTTATGTACTTGCTGAAAACGGATATAAACCAATCGTTATAGAACGCGGTGAAAAAATAGAAGAAAGAGTAAAATCCGTAGAAGAATTTTGGACTACTAATAAATTAAATATTAATAGTAATGTTCAATTTGGTGAGGGAGGAGCAGGAACATTCTCTGATGGTAAATTAAATACATTAATCAAAGATAAAAGAAATCTTGGTAAAAAAGTATTTTCGATATTTGTAGAAAATGGTGCTCCTGAAGAAATAATGTATTCTTCTCATCCTCACATAGGAACAGATAAATTAAGAGAAGTAATAGTAAATATTAGAAATAAAATTATTAGTATGGGTGGAGAATTTAGATTTAATAGTAAACTTACTAATATTGAAATAAAGAATAATAAAGTAAAAAGCATAATCGTTAATGACAAAGAAAAAATGTATTGTGATAATTTAGTACTTGCAATAGGACATAGTGCTAGAGACACATTTGAAATGCTACTAGAAAAAGGACTAGATATGAAAGCTAAACCATTCGCAGTAGGTGTAAGAATAGAACATCCACAAGAAATGATTAGTAAGAGTCAATATGGAGAAAACTATAAAAAACTACCACCAGCTAATTATAAATTAACTTATACTACAAAAGATGGTAGAGGAGTATATTCATTCTGTATGTGTCCAGGAGGATATGTAGTAAATGCTTCTAGTGAAGAAAATAGATTAGTAGTTAATGGAATGAGTAACTATAAAAGAGATAGTAAAAACGCTAATAGTGCTTTAGTAGTAACAGTATCTCCTAAAGATTTTGGGTTGAACCCTCTAGATGGAGTAAATTTTCAAAGAACCCTAGAAAGTATTGCTTATGAAAAAGGAAATGGTAATATTCCAGTTCAATTATATAAAGATTTTAAAGATAATAAAATTACTACTAAATTAGAATATGATACATGTATAAAAGGAAAATATACATTTTCCAATTTAAATGAAATATTACCAGAGTATATTAGTAATTCTCTAAAAGAAGCTATACCAAACTTTGGTAAAAAAATAAAAGGATATGATCGTGATGATGCAATCCTACTAGGTGTAGAAAGTAGAACATCATCACCAGTAAAAATGTTTCGTACAGAAGATGGAATATCTAATATAGAAGGAATATATCCATGTGGTGAAGGAGCAGGATATGCCGGGGGTATTACAACATCTGCTATAGATGGTATAAAAGTAGCAGAATTTATTGCGAAAAACTAGAAAAAGACTATAACATATGTTACAATATCAAATTATATAGAGGGGGAATGCATCATGAACTATCAAGATTTAGTTAACTATACTAATGATATTGAGAAATTAGATTATAAAAACTATATTAAAATGACAGAAAAATTTGGAAAACAAATAACAGATAATTTTTTAAAATATGTCATAAAAAATATAAAGCAAAATAAGAATTTGAAAGAATCCGAAAGAGAAGAATTTTTAAGTGTTTTTGATGGATACATTAATAGAAATAAATATAAAAAGGAACTAGAAACTAAAAAAGAAGAATTAGAATTAATAGAAGATTTAAATATAGAAGACATAGAAATAACTGAAGAAGAAGTAATAGAAGATTCAAATATAGAATATATAGAAGAGACTACAGAAACAGTTGAAAACTTTGAACCAGTAGCTTTATATATTAAGCAAATCTGTAGCATCCCAATGTTAACAATAAAAGAAGAAAAAGAATTAGGAAAAGATTTAAAGCTAAAAAATGAGTTAAAGTTTATAACTGATAAAAAAATATCTAGATATAGCGGAATAATGTTAGATTTAGAAACAGTTTTTTCATCTATAAAAACAGAAGAAGAAATGAATGATACAATTAATCTTTTATATAATTATGTTTTTACATATAAAGATAGTGAAAATAAAGAACAAAAGATAATAAAATATTATTTAATTGAATATAAAAAATTATATAGCGAACTTAAAAGAGTACCAAACTCTAAAGATTTAAGCAAATATTTTTCTAATAAGAATAGTGAGCTAAATATATTTAAAGATTTTAATCAAAAAGTTAGCTATGAAGAAGTAAAAAAAGATTTAGATAACTATGTAAAATACATGACAGCTAGAAATAGATTTAATAAAGCTAATTTACGTTTGGTTGTAAGCGTTGCTAAAAAGTATCAATATACAGAAGTTCCGATATTAGATTTAATTCAAGATGGTAATGAAGGGTTATTAAAAGCAGTAGAAAAATATGATGTTGATGTTGGAACTAGGTTTTCTACATATGCAGTTTGGTGGATAAGACAATCAATTGTAAGAGGTGTAGAAGACAAAGCAAGAACTATAAGATTGCCTGCTTATGCAATAGATAAGTATAATAAAATAATGAAAACAAAAAATGAATTAAGTTATAAATTAGCAAGAGAAGCAACACTAGAAGAAGTAGCAAGTAAGTTGGGTATGACAACTTATGAAGTAGAAAATATAATTATAAAAATGGAAAAAGTGGTATCACTAGACAAAAAAGTAGGTGATGAGGATGATACTTCTATCGGAGATTTTGTTCCTAGTGTTATGCCAACAGCAGAGAGTTTAGTAATAAATGAAGAACTTTCAAGAGACATAGAAAAGGCATTATCAACTTTAGATGAGAGAGAAAGAAAAATAATTAAAATGCGATTTGGATTAGAAACAGGTTCTTCAATGACACTAGAAGAAGTAGGACAAGTTTTTGGAGTTACAAGGGAACGTATTCGTCAAATAGAAGGTAGAACCCTTCGTAAATTGAGAGTAAGAGCAAAACATTTACGACCATATGATGAAAAATAGGAGATTAATATGAGTAATTCAATGAAGAATATAATAGATACACTTGAACGAATAATAAGTGAATCATCAAAAATATTTATTGTTGGACATAACGAACTTGATTATGATGCAATTGCATCAATGGTAGGAATAAGTGAATTATGTAATTTATTAGAAAAAGAAAATTATATTGTCATAAATGATAAGGATATTGATTTAGAACCCGGTGTTAAACAAATAATTGATAAAGAGACTAGTCGAAGAAATATCATTACTTTAGAACAATTCGAATTATTAAAAGACAAAAACTCTTCACTTATTACTACTGATGTTAATAATAAATATATAATTCCAGTTAAGGATTATTTAGATGACTTTAAAAATATATTAGTGATTGATCACCATGGTGAAAGTGAAAATAGTATTAAAACAAATGACATGTATATAGATGAAAAATCATCCAGTGCTTCAGAAATAGTTGCTGAATTACTAAACTTATGTAAAATAAAATATAATCAAGATATAGCCAGTTATCTCCTAGCTGGAATAAGACTTGATACCAAAAGATTCAAAAAAAACACAACCGCTAAAACTTATGATATAGCTAAAAAACTTATTCATAGAGGTGCAAATATAGAATATGTAGATGACTTATTTTCATCAGAGTTTGATGTTGATAAAGAAATATCACTTTTAATTCATAATAATGATAATACAAAATTTTATAGATATGGTGATGAAAGCTTAGATGAGGAAAGTTTACTTTTTAAAGGATATAATGTTTCATTTACTTTGAATAGAAATAATCCTGATCAAATATATAAGAAAGTAATATTAGCACAAGCAGCCGATAAAATGTTAAATTTTAGAACAACAGATGCTGCCTTTGTAATAGGATATACTGCACCAAATGTGATAAGTGTATCTGCTAGAAGTAAAGGAAGAATTGATGTTGGAGAAATAATGAGACATATTCAAGGTGGCGGAAATGTTCAAAATGCTGCTACAAAAATAGAAAACATGAATATTTTTGAACTAGAAAAGGAATTAACTCAACAAGTAGAATGGGGTATTAATACAGATAAACCAAAAGAAAAAATTATGAAAATAGAAAGAAAAGTTTAGAACTTTTCTTTTTTTTTCTAATAATATAGTTAGGAGGTGATATTATTACTTTTAAGTATCGATACAGAAAACAAATAACCATAGGAATTATATTATTTATATTAACAGCTACAACTATAGGTGTTATTTCAGTTAATTTATTAAAAAAGAAAACAACAAAGAAAACTACCAAAGAAATAGTTTTTGCCAAAAAAGAATCTGATATAGTAAAAAATAAACCAGTAGAAAAATATACAGTAGATATAAAAGGTGAAATATATAATCCAGGAATATATAAATTAGAAGAAAACTCAAGAGTAATAGATGTAATTAATATGGCTGGTGGATTAACTGAAAAAGCTAATACTTCTGTAATTAATTTAAGTAAAAAAATAACTGATGAAATGGTCATAATTATATATAGTAATTATGAAGTAGAAAACTTTAAAAGAACGAAAGAAATAGAAGAATCTATTATAAAACAATGTAATCAAAAAGATAATAATTCCTTAAAAAATGATGCTTGTATAGGAAATAATACAGAAGAAAATATAAATTCAAAAATATCACTAAACAGTGCTACTAAAGAAGAATTAATGACATTATCTGGTATAGGAGAAGCCAAAGCAGAAGATATTATTGACTATAGAAATAAAAATGGTGGATTTAAAAATATAGAAGAAATTAAAAATATAAAAGGTATAGGAGACTCAATGTTTGATAAAATTAAGGACCATATTACTATCTGATGTCACATTTATAATATTAATTTTAATAATAACGTTTACTTCAATAATAAGAATAAATATAAATAAGAGTAGTAAGTATAATTTAAAAACAAGAATGATTGAAGGAATAGTTATTGATAAATATATTGATGGGAATAAAATAGAATTCACTATTAAGGCAAAAGAAAAAATAATTTGTACTAAATATTTTAATAAATACTCTGAACTAGATTACTATAAGAAAAATTATAATTTAGGGGATAAGTTATCAATATATGGAAAAATAATAGAATTAGAAGAGACTAAAACAAAAAATATATTTAACTATAAAAAATATCTAAAAAGAAAAAATATATTCTATAAATTTCAAATAGACTTTATAGAGAAAAAAGAAAATAATAAAAGCATTTACTATTATATAAAAAATATTATATTAAAAAGAATTAATATTAATCCTTATCTATTAACTTTCATATTAGGAGATAAAAGATATATTAATAATAACATAAAAGAAACATATCAAAATAATGGAATATCCCATTTATTCGCTATCAGTGGCATGCACATTAATCTATTTGCAGGACTTATTCTAAAATTATTAAAAAAATTAAAAGTACCAGAAAATAAAAGATATTATGTAACTAGTATGATCTTAATTTTATATTTATTATTAACAGGAATAACTGCTTCTATCTTAAGAGGAGTATTATTCTTTATTTTATTTTCAATTAATAAAATATATTATTTCTACATAAAACCAATAAATCTTTTTATCGTGACTTTATCAATATCTTTATTAATAAATCCATTTTATTTATACGATGTTGGTTGTTGGTATTCATTCTCAATTAGTTTAGCTTTAATCACAATGGCTAATTACATAAATAAATATAATAGTTATCTAACAAAACTATTAATAACATCTATTATTTCTTTTATAGTTAGTATTCCAATAACCTTATATAATTTTAATCAAATTAATGTTTTAAGCATTATATATAATCTTTTCTATGTACCACTAATTAGTTTTATAATTTTCCCGTTATCACTATTAACATATATTATTCCTATGCTAGAACCCATATATAATTTATTTACTAATATACTAGAATTAACATCATCTAAATTAAATGAAATATCATTTCTTACTTTTATATTTCCTAAGTTAAATATAATAATCTATATATTATATATTCTGTTTATTGTACTCTTTTTAAGAGGATTAATAAGAAATAGAAAAATGTATTATATTCCACTAATTTCTTTATTAGTCTTTAACTATTACTATTCATATTACATTACTAATTATTTATATAGTATTGATGTAGGTCAAGGAGATTCAATTATATTAAATATTAATAATAAAAATATTCTTATTGATACAGGCGGAAAAACATCATTTAAACAGAAAAAATGGAAATATCAAAGAAAAGAAAATTCAATAGTTAAAAATATCACAATCCCATTATCTAAGAGTCTGGGTATAAGAAAAATACACTATCTAGTACTTAGTCATGGAGATGCGGATCATTGTGGAGAAGCAATTAATCTAGTTAATAATTTTAAAGTAGAAAAAGTTATATTTAATTGTGGTGAATTTAATGATTTAGAGAAAGAATTAATTAAAGTGCTTAATAAAAAGAAAATACCATATTACTCCTGTATTAAAGAATTAAATATAGATAAAAATAAATTATATTTCTTACAAACTAAAGAATATGATAATGAAAATGATAACTCAAATGTTATTTATGCAGAGTTAAATGGATATAAACTTATGTTTATGGGGGATGCTGGAGTAGATAAAGAGAAGGATATATTAGAAAAATATAATATATCAGATATAGATGTTTTAAAAGTAGGGCATCATGGAAGTAGGACAAGTAGTGGTAAAGAGTTTATTAATGAAATTAATCCTAAATATTCAGTAATTAGTGTTGGAAAGAATAATAGATATGGCCATCCTAATAAAGAAGTATTAGATACATTAAGTAATTCTAAAATATACAGAACAGACCAAGATGGAAGTATAATGTTCAAAATTAAAAATAATAAGTTAAGAATTGAGACTTGCAGTCCGTAGGAAGGAAGAAGATAAAATGAATGAAATAAAAGAATATACAGAAAAAGTATTTGAAGATATAAAACATATAGATGAGAATGGTAATGAGTATTGGTATGCAAGGGAACTAATGCCATTATTTGAATATAGTAAGTGGGAAAGATTTTCTAATACTATAAATAATTCTAAAATTGCTTGTAAAAATAGTGGATACAATGTTAATGATCATTTTCCCGGAGTTGGGAAAATGATAAACATTGGTAAAGGAGGTAAAAGAAAAGTAGATGATTATAAATTATCTAGATATGCCTGTTACTTAATTGCTCAGAATGGAGATTCAAGAAAAAAGACAATAGCATTAGCACAGACTTATTTTGCAATTCAAACAAGAAAACAAGAATTAAATGAAAAAGAGTTTAATAAACTTTCTGAAGATGAGAAAAGATTATACAGAAGAAATCAAGCTAGAAAAGATAATTATAATTTAAATAAAACAGCAGTTAATAGTGGAGTAAAAGACTTAGCTAGATTTCATAATGCTGGTTATAAAGGACTATATAATGGTGAAACTGCAGATGACATATTTAAACGAAAGAAACTAAGGTATAGAGAAGATATATTAGATAATATGGGTAGTGAAGAACTTGCAGATAATATATTTAGAATTGCTCAAACTGATGCAAAATTAAAAAGAGATAATGTTGATAATGAATATACTGCAAACTCTGTTCATTATGAAGTAGGTAGAGAAGTAAGAAATAGCATTAAAAGATTAGGAGGTACTATGCCAGAAAATTTACCAACTCCAGAAATAAGTTTAAAAGAAATAGAAAAAGAGAAAAATAATAAGCAGTTTCATAACCAAAAAGATTATTAATGTGATATAATAGAAAACAATTATATATTTTGGAGGCAGTATGAGTAATGTTATAAAGCATGGTGAAGATTTAATATCATATATTAGAAATGTAATCTTAAAATATTGTCCATATATGGAAGATAGACTATCAATTCTAGGTAGTGCAAAGTCACCCGAACTAGATATTAAAATAAATATTAATAATAATGAATCGCAGATAATGTTTATGTTTGGTAATAATTGCGTGAAATCAAGTGTTCCAGAACGACTAGCAACTTCTTATATTATTAGCTTTGAAGAAATAGAAGATATAATAAATTTTATTCTTGATGATCATGAAGTAATTAAGGACATAAATTTTTATGGTAAAGAATTAGCTTTAAAATTTGCTATTAATTGGATTGATAAAAGTATTAGGGGAATTAATTGTAGTGATATTGGTTTAGAATTGACTTTTGAAAGTATTGAATTAAAAAAGCAATATTTATATTTGTTAATTCAAAGATATTATACTCATTTAGAACAAGTATCTTCTTTTAAATCAATGAAAAACGAGTATGTTGATAGTATAAAATATTCTTATTTTAATTCTTTAGATAAAACTGAGTTGATAACTTTATTAAATAGAATGAGTGAAAATGATTTAAAAAAATTATTGCACAATTTAGATAATGACGTCTTTATAAATTATTTTATGAGTAATGAAGAACAACCAAAAGTGAGAGTATTATCATTAACAGATAATAAAGATGATAACAAAAATATTTAGAACTATTTAAAAATAATGGTTCTTTTTCTTTGCTGAAATCGACTTACTTTTTGACAATGACCACATGGAGATTTTGATCATATGGGAGAAGTTATTAATCTAGTTAATAATTTTAAAGTAGAAAAAGTAATCTTTAATTGTGATAAATATAATTATTTATAAAAAAACTTGGTAATACTTTTAGTTTTATAGACAGTAAATACAGAATTAAAATATATAACAGAAACCATTATATATAATCCTTTTATTTAACTATATATTTAATTGTTTTTTTAGTAGCAGAGTGTGATATAATGAATATATAAGGAGAAAAGTTATGAATATCAGAAATAAAGATAATGAAGAAATAAAAACAAAAATACAAGAATTACAAGAATCAGGAGTCGATTTATCTGTATTAACTCAAGATGCTGAACCTTTAGAAAAAGATTTAATTGAAAGCACTCGAAAAAAAATACAAGAATTACAAGAATCAGGAGTCGATTTATCTGTATTAACTCAAGATGCTAATTCCTTTAATCAAAATGAAAAATCAGCTGGAAGACATATGTAAAAGAAGAATGTGAAAGCATTCTTTTTTTTATTTGAATACATTATTCGACTTACTTTTTGACAATCACCACATGGTGATTATAATCATATGGAAGATACTCCAAATAAGTTAGAAGTAACCTTTTGTAACAATATGTAAAATTGTTTCTTTAAGGTAGACTTTTTAAAATATTTTAGGTAGAATAAAAATATATAAAAACTTTGTTGTAGGTGGGTGATAAAATGAAAAAAATAGATAACGTACTAGATAAATATGATGAGGTTGCCCTAATACACGATTATCAAAATGCTTGTAGTAATAAAGAATTTAAAAACTATGTAGATAGTCTTGATATTAAAGATGAAATATTAATGAAGTATACATCAAATCTAATAGATAGTTTTGAAGAATGTAAGAACTGTAATGAATGCAAAAATTTAGAAACATGTAAAAATAAAGTAAAAGGATATAAATACACACCAGAAAAAGATGGTAATTTAATTACTTTCTCTTATATTGCATGTAAAAAAATGAACAAAAAATTAATAGATGATGAATATAAATCTAATATAGATTTATTTGATATGCCTAAAGAAATAAAAGAAGCTTCATTTAAAAACTTATATAAAGATGATTCATCAAGATTACCAATTATTAAATATTTTAATGAGTTTATGAATAATTATAAAAATGAAGATAAACCAAAAGGATTGTATCTAACAGGATCATTTGGTTCTGGAAAAACATATTTAATAGCAGCGCTATTTAATGAAATGGCTAAAAAAGGAGAAAGATGTGCACTTATTTATTATCCAGAATTTCTAAGAAGTTTAAAAGCATCTTTCCAAACAGATTATACAGAAAAATTTAATTACATAAAAAAAGTACCATTGCTATTACTTGATGACATTGGAGCTGAAAATTGTAGTAATTGGTCTAGAGATGAAATACTAGGTCCAATATTACAATACCGTATGGAGAGTAATCTTCCAACATTTTTTACATCTAATTTAACAATCGAAGAATTAGAAAATTCATTATCTATAACTTCTTCTGGAGTGGACAAAGTAAAAGCTAGAAGAATAATAGAAAGAATAAAACAACTAACAACCACAATGGAATTAATAAGTAAAAATAGGAGGAAGTAATAATGAGTAAAGAAGTAACTGAAAATGAAAGAAATTTAGACAAGATATTAAAACAAAAAACGAATCATACATTTAAATATTTAAAAAATTATTTTGGTTTAAAAACAGATTATGACTTAATGGAGTTTTTAACTGATTACTTTCATAATAAACTAGATAAATACAATTTTGAAAGTGATGTTTCAAATAATAAATACTTATCTAAATTAATAAAATATTTTGGTTACAGTCTAGGAAAAATAGACATTACTACGGATGAAAATCTTTATGATACTTTAGAATTGTTAACTAGCATTAATAATAAAATTAAAACAATATCAATAGATAGAATTAATAATAATTCAACAAAAGAAGAAATAAATAATACAGTCTTTTTACTAAATATGTCTTCACAAATAGAAAGTATCATTTCAAACCTCGAAAAAAAACTTAGTTTTTCTAATAAAATAGATATAATCAGTGAAGATAAAATAGCTAGTTTAATAAAAGATGTAGTATTTAATGTTAAAGATATTGCAATACTAGAATCTATATTAAATAATTTTCCAAACGCAACAATAATTAAAGACTATGATGGAAAACTAATTTTTGAAAAGATATTAGATAGATATTATAATAATTTAGTTAATAAAGATGATTACTATGAAAAAATATATTATGATAAAGTAGTTGATATGTTTTCAAGTTACTTGTATTTATATGAAGAAAATATAATTGAAGAGTCATTCTATAAAAAAATGAGATCATTTATAACCACAACAATATATAAAATAACTGATAATGAGAAAAAGAAATATATATTAGCTGATTTAAATGAACGAATAAAACAATTTGAAATAGGTAATGATATTGACTTTTTAGATAACAAAGAAGAAGAGTATCATAAGAATATAGAATTTGATAAAATTAGTAGCTTAATTGCGGAAGATAGTGATAAAGAAAGAATAGATATGACTGATCGTCATGTAATTACTATTGATAATAATAATGCTAAATTATTAGAAAATGCTATATCAATAGAGAGTGTAGATGCTAATCATTGTAGACTAACTATATATGCAATTGATGTAAGCGATATTATAAGTTCAAATAGAATGAAAGAAAAAACTAAGTATAAAAATATATTAGATGGTCTAGATACAACAATATTTGGTACAAGATATAGATATAAGCATGCTAATTTACTAAAAGGAAAACAAGTTCCAGTAATAGCATATCAATTTTTAGTAGATGAAGATTTTAAATTTGAATCATTTAATTTTAAAAGGGCAATTATAGAAGTAAAAGACAATTTAAAATTTGCTGATTTCAATAATAATATGCAAAAAATAGAAAATGAACAAACTAAAGAAACTATAAATAATTTGTTTGAGTTAACATATCCATATATAGCATATCCATATTGTACTGAAATAAGTGAAACAAGTATTGATGATATGCTTTGTGTAATAAATAGACATGCTGCTAGAAGAGTAGCAGAGTATACTAATATGAAAAACTTACCTATTATATATAAAAAAAATAACGATGGAGAATATGAAAATACAATACAAGCATTAGAAGAAAAATATAATATAAATTTGAATTTTTTAAGATATGATAAAAAGATTAAATCACCTAATATATATACAATTGGAAATGATAAAGTAAGTGATGAAAATGAGTTGTATTTAAGATTATTTTCTCCTAGCAGAAGACTAGATGCTCTTATTAATCAAATGTTAATAAATACTTATTTAGTTGATCATCACATATTAAATGAGTATACTAAAAACTATTTAGAATCTAGATTAGATAGATTATCAGATAGTCTTAATAAAAGACAAATAGAAAAGTATTATCAACGTATTGGAGAAAAACAACATATTGATGAAGAAGCAATAGAAAAAAGTGATGACAATTTAGATAAAAGTTTAGCTGATACAAAACAAAAAATTTTGACAAAACAATAACTGTGTGTTATTATAACCCCTATCCAATAAGGGGTGTTTTTATGTCTAAAACAGATATTTACATAATGAGAGGAAAAAGTGTAATACTATCAGTAGTAGGTATTTTACTAGTATCAAGTGGTATGTATATAAATACACTACCAGATAATAGTTACGATTATGCCATAAACTATGAGAATGTTAATATAAAAGATATGGCTACTGCTAATGTAAAATATAAAAAAGAAGTAGAAAAAACTGGTATAGGTGAAGTTATAGAGAATTACAACAAAATGAAAAATGCTGAAATACCACAAGAAGTAGTTTTACCAGTAATAGAAGAAAATAAAATAGAAGAAAAAGAAGAAACTAAAGAAACAAAAAAAGAAGATACAAAAAAATGGTATTTACCTTGTGAAATGGGAGTTATAAGTGGAGGGGTAACGTACTCACACTTTGCTCTTGATATAACTAGTCCAAGAGGAACTAATGAAGTAATATATCCAATTGCTAGAGGTAAAATTTCAAGTATATATACTGATTATGCAGGTGCGCTAATTGTTACAGTTAATCATAATATAGATGGAAAATACTATACTTCACAATATGTACATTTATCAAGATATGCAGATAATATATATGTAGGCAAAGAAGTAGGTCCTAATGATCCACTTGGTTATATGGGAACTACAGGATATTCAACAGGAGTACACCTACATATAGCGTTAGTAGATTGTAATATGTATAATGATGGTTCATGCTATGACTTAGGAAGTTTCTTCAACTATGGAAGAAGAAGATTAACTGAAGGTTTTTACGGATTACAATCAGTTATGAATGTTCCACCTGTATGGACAAATAGATAGAAAATGTTGCCAAAATGAATTAAAAGTGGTAATATAAATATGTAAATACATTGACGAAGGACAAGATAAGTTAATAACTTTATATAGAGAGTTCGTGGTTGGTGAAAACGAATTAAAGCTTAATTTATTACTACCTTTCGAGTAGAATTATTAAAAGTAATTCCGGCGTAAGTCGTTATTTAAGTAAGAAAAACAAAGGATGGTACCGTGCTCATGCACTCCTGTACTGTTCTTTTTTTATTTGTAAGGAGGAGATAATATGATAAATATTAAAGAAAATGAAAAATTAAGTGTAATGAATCACTCATGTGCACACTTACTTGCACAAGCAATTAAACACATATATCCAGAAGCTAAATTTTGGGTAGGACCAGTAATAGAAGAAGGATTCTACTATGATATTGATCTAGGAGATAATGTAATTACTGAAGAAGATTTACCAAAAATAGAAAAAGAAATGAAAAAAATTGCTAAAGATGGTAAGAGAATAGTAAGAAATGAAATATCTAAAGAAGAAGCTTTAGAAATGTTTAAAGATGATCCATATAAGATAGATTTAATATCTAGAATGGATGAAAATGAAAATGTTATTAGTTGTTATACTCAAGGAGACTTCACTGACTTATGCCGTGGACCACATCTAGATAGTGTAAAAGAATTAAAAAACTTTAAATTATTAAAAACAAGTGGTGCATACTGGAAAGGTGATGCTAAAAACAAAATGCTACAAAGAATATATGGTATTTGTTTTGAAACACCAGAAGACTTAGAAAGTCATCTTCAAGAATTAGAAGAAGCTAAACAAAGAGATCACAGAAGAATTGGTAAAGAATTAGGAATTTATATGATGAGTGACTTAGTTGGTAGAGGTCTTCCAATGTATTTACCTAATGGATTTACTGTTTGGAATTTATTAGAAACATATATTAGAGATAAAGAATTAAAAAGAGGATACTTACATGTTCAAACTCCACCACTAGGAAATATTGAATTATATAAAACTAGTGGACACTGGGAACATTACCAAGATTCTATGTTTCCAAAGATGGAAGTAGAAGGAGAAGAATTTGTATTACGTCCAATGAACTGTCCACATCATATGGTTATCTATGGAAATGATATTCATTCTTATAGAGATTTACCAATAAGAATTGCAGAAATCGCAAGAGATTGTAGATATGAAGCAAGTGGAGCTTTAAAAGGTATTGAAAGAGTTAGAACATTCTGTCAAAACGATTCACATATATTCTGTACTTTAGAACAAGTAGAAGAAGAATTTAAGGGTGTAGTTGATTTAATTCTAGAATGTTATAAAGAATTAAATATTACAAATTATCGTTTCGAACTATCTTTAAGAGATAAAGAAGATAAAGTAAAATATCATCAGGATGATGAAATGTGGGATAAAGCAGAAAATATGTTAAGACAAGTTCTTAATGACTTAAATATTGATTATGTAGAAAAGATAGGAGAAGCAGCATTCTATGGACCTAAACTTGACGTACAAGTAAAACCTGCTGTTGGAAATGAAATTACATTATCAACATGTCAATTAGATTTCTGCTTACCAGCTAAATTTGATTTAACATATGTAGATACTGATGGAAGCAAGAAAACTCCAGTTGTACTTCATAGAGCAGTATTTGGATCTATTGATAGATTTATTGCATATTACTTAGAAGAAACAAAAGGATCACTTCCTACATGGCTTGCTCCAACACAAGTTAGAGTAATACCTGTAAATCCTGAGTTCCAAGGAGAATATGCAAAACAGGTATATGAACTACTAAAAGAAAAAAATATTAGAGCTGAATTAGACGATCGTAATGAAAAATTAGGTTATAGACTAAGAGAAGCACAAACATCTAAAGTACCATATACATTAATCTTAGGAGATAAAGAAAAAGAATCTCAAGAAGTAAGTTATCGTCTACATGGAGAAAAAGACACAACAACATTAAGTGTTGATGACTTTGTTGATTTACTAGAAGAAGAAATTAAAACAAAAACAAGAAAATAAATAAAAAATTTCTAATTAAATATTAGAAATTTTTTTGTATTTTGATAAAATAGTGATATAATACTAGAACTAAGAGGGAATATTATGGGAAATAGAAATAATAAGAAAAAATATCAAGATATAAAAGATAGAAATGATTTAAATGAGAGAATTGATAGATATAAATCTATTAAGAAAATAGTTAATCAAGCTAACTATAGTAAAGCATTAACTGAAATAAATGATTATATGGAACAATATCCAGATGATTGTTTTGGTAAATTATTAAAAGGAATTATATTATCAGATTTAAAAGAATTTAATCAGGCAAAAGAAGTATTTCAATCATTGATAGATAATGAAGAAAAAAATCAATATACCGCCATGTATCAATTAGGTTGTATAGCTAAAGCAGAGGGAAACAAAGAATTATCTAAAAAATATTTTGAAAAAGTTATAGAAGAAAGTCCGTATGAAGAAGATTTTTCTAAAATAGAATTAAGTGAAATAGCGTTAGAAGAATGTGATTATAAAACTGCAAAAAAATTGATTTTAGATGTAAGTGATAAATTTAAAGATTATTCTTTATTACAATTATCTAAAATTGAATTAGCATCAGGTCATGTTCCGGAAGCACTTAACCATATTATGAAAATAAAAAATATAGAGAAAGAATCATTTAGAAGAAAAGTAAATCTTCAAAAAGGTAGAATAGAAGCAGCTAATAATAATTATGAAGAAGCACTAAAATATTATAATGAAGTAGCAACAGGTAAGAAAAATAAAATATACTGGTCTGCCAAACTTGAAGAAGGTAAACTAGAAAATCATTTTATGAATTATAAAAGAACACTGGAAATATGTGAAGAATTACTAAATAATAATCAAACATTAGATGGTGAAATATATTTATTAGCAGGAAAAACACATGAGAACTTAGGCGATTATGACAATGCAGAAAAATACTATAAAAAGGCTAGAGATAATAAAGATATAAATAAAAGAGATAAAGGGAATTATTATTTAGGTATGTTAAAATTAATAACTAAAGAATATGATCTTGCTATAAAATATTTCAAAAAAATAGAAAAGAATGTTTTCTATAAAAAGATAGCTTTACTTAATACTATATATATCGAAATAAGAAATAATAATTATATAGAAGCAGAAAAAAATCTAAACAAGTTAGTAGAAAAAAACTTATTAGCTAAATATAGTAAAGAATATAAGATACTTAGTATTATTATTAATAAAGGATTAAGTAAAGAAATTGATAATAATGATAATAATAATTATTTAGAAAAACAATATATAAACTATGATAGAGACGAAACAATTAAGCATATAAAAGAAATACAATTTAATGAAGAAAGTAAAAATGTATCTAATTTCATGCCTAGTACTGATATTGAATTACTAATGACAGAAGTAGAGAAAAAACTAACACCAGATAAACTGCAAAAAATAGAATTAGTTGATATATATTATCTTGATTATGAAAATATTGGATATGCGATGACAGGAGAACAAGCTAATAAATTAAAAGTTGTGGTAATACCAAATACTAAACAAATAATTAACATGTATCCTATTTATGATGATAAGAATAAAATAGAGGAAAAGCCTAAAGTTAAACGACTATCTCAAATAGAAAAATTTAATAAAAAATATAATTTAAAATAAGTCAAGTAGTTTGACTTATTTTTTTGTAAATATGTGTAAATTTTTAAAAAAAGCAATTTTTTTGTATTTACATTTTCTTATTAATAAAGTAATATATAATTAATCAGTGGTAACTGGTGGTGAAAAGTGGGGGATGTTTATGTTTATGGGAGAATATCATCATTCTATTGATGATAAAGGAAGATTGATAATACCATCAAAATTTCGTAACGACTTAGGAGACGAATTTGTTATAACACGTGGTATTGAAAATTGCCTTTTTGCATATCCAAAAGATAACTGGGAAAAAATCGTAAACAAACTAGAAACATTGCCTTTCACTAAAAAAGATGCACGTACCTTTACACGTTTCTTTTTATCAGGAGCTACTGTAGCAGAATTCGATAAACAGGGCCGTATTAATATTACCTCCCCCCTAATATCCTATGCTAATATAACAAAAGAATGTGTTATTATTGGTACAGGAGATCGGTTAGAAATATGGGCCTTAGAGGAATGGGATAATTTCTTTGATTCTGCTAAGAACAACATGTCTGATATAGCCGAAAATTTATTTAATGAGAGCGTGAATCTATAATGGAAAAACATATTAGTGTGCTAAAAGAAGAGTCTATCGAAGCTTTAAACTTAAAAGAAGATAGTGTAATTGTAGATGCAACATTAGGCTATGGGGGACACAGTAGTTACATCTTGTCTAGAATAAAAGAGGGGCACTTATTCGCCTTCGACCAAGATAGTGAAGCAATTCGGCATAGTACTGATAGATTAAATTCTATCGGTACTAACTTCACTATTATTAAAAGTAATTTTGTTCACATGCAAGAGAAATTAAAAGAACAAGATGTAGAAAAAGTAGATGGAGTTTTATTTGATTTAGGAGTATCATCACCACAATTAGATGATGGAGAAAGAGGTTTTTCGTATCATGAAGACGCACGACTTGATATGAGAATGGATAGATCAAATAAACTTAGTGCATATGAAGTTGTAAATAACTATTCTAAAGAGCAATTAGCTGATATTTTTTATAAATATGGTGAAGATAAATTTTCAAGAAATATTGCAAAAAAAATAGTAGAGTATAGAGAAAATAAAGATATTGAAACAACTTTAGAATTAGTTGAAATAATAAAAAGTGCTGTACCAATGAAATTTAGAAAAGATAAACATCCAGCAAGACAAATATTTCAAGCAATTAGAATTGAAGTTAATCATGAATTAGATGTATTAGAACCAGCACTAGAACAAGCGCTATCTTTAATAAAAGTAGGTGGAAGAGTAGCAGTTATTACATTCCATTCACTAGAAGATAGAATAGTAAAAAAATATTTTAAAGAAAAATGTAAAATTGATCCTAAAGTACAAGGATTACCAAATATTCCAGATGAGTATTTACCAGATTTTAAATTGGTAGTAAATAAAGCAATTTTACCAACTAAAGAAGAACTTGAAAACAATCCACGAGCAAGGAGTGCAAAGTTAAGAGTAATTGAAAGAATAAAATAATAGAAAGGAAGATGATAGCATGAGAAAAGTAAAGAAGAGACTAAAAATGTCAAAATTTGAAAGATTAATCTATACACTAGCCTTATTTTTACTAGTGGTTTCTCCTGTGTCTATCGTTTTCTCTAAAGCAACTCTAGCTAATATTAACTATGAAGTAGAACGTCAAAAACAAAAAATAGCTGCTCAACAAAAAACTAATGATAGTTTAGCAATGACAATTAATGAATTAGCATCATTAACAAAAATTCAAGAAGTTGCAGAAACAGAAGGATTGAGTTATAATAATAGTAATATAAAGACAGTAACTGATAGATAATAGGACGTGGTTTAATTTATGAAAAAGAAGAAGAGAAGTACTATAAGATATTCTAAATTGATTATACTATTTTCTCTTCTTTTGTTTGCTCTAATGATTGCTCGTTTAGTAGAGTTAGGTCTATCTAAAGAAATAGATGGTATAAACTTAAAAGAATTAGCAAGTAAAAGAACAACAAAAACAGAAATATTACCTGCTCAAAGAGGAAGTATATATTCAAAAAATAATGATATATTGGCTCAAAATGTATCATCTTATAAATTGATTGCATATTTAGATCCAAAAAGAACAACTAATAAGAAAAGACCACAACACGTAGTGGATAAAGAAGAGACTGCTAACTTGTTAAGTCCAATACTAGGTATGGAAAAAGATGAAATATTAAAATATTTAAATAAACAAAATGTCTATCAAACAGAATTTGGTACAAAAGGAAAAGACTTAAATGAAATAACAAAAAATAAAATAGAAGACTTAAATTTACCAGGTATAGATTTTATAGAAAGTTATAAGAGATATTATCCGAAAGGAAATTTTGCATCTTATACAATTGGATATGCTAAGACAAAGACAGATGAAGAAAACAAAACAGAAAGAACAACTGGTGAAATGGGTATTGAAAAATATTATGATAAGATATTAAAAGGTGAAGATGGTTATGTTACTTATCAAAAAGATTTAAAGGGGTATAAAATAGCAGATACAAGAGAAGATAGAAAAGATGCATCACAAGGAAAAGACATTTATCTAACAATTGATAGTAATATTCAATTTTATGTAGAACAAGCAATCAAAAAAGCTGATGAAACATATGGATTTGAATGGTTCCATATAACTATTATGGATGCTAAAACAGGAGCAATCTTAGCAACTTCAACAGCACCATCATTTGATCCTAATAAAAGAGATATTACTAACTATTTAGATTTGGCAGTATCATCACCTTATGAACCAGGTAGTACTATGAAAACTTTTACCTATATGGCTGCAATGGAAAATGGCGTATATGACGGGAATGAAACATATTATTCAGGTGTATATGTAACAAATGATGGAACTGAAATAGGTGACTGGGATCGTAACGGATGGGGAACAATCACTTTTGATAAAGGATATGCTATGAGTAGTAATGTTGGTGTTATTAATTTAATAAACAGACATATGAGTAGTATTATGCTAAGAAAATATTTTAAAAAATTAGGTTTTGGTAGAAAAACAGGAATAACACTTCCAAATGAACAAACAGGTAAATTAGATTTTAAATATGAAACAGAAATATATAATGCTGGATTTGGACAAGGTATCACAACTACACCAATCCAAAACATTAAAGCCTTAACTCCACTTACTAATGATGGTATGTTATTAGAACCATACATAGTAGAAAAAATAGTAGATCCAGAAACAAAAGAAGTAATAGTAGATAATAAGAGAACAGAAATTGAACGTGTTGCCTCAACAACAACAGTTCAAAAAACAATTAGTCTAATGGATGATTGTGTTAACGGTATTGGAAATACAGGTAGTGGATATAGAATAGACTCTCATGAACTAATTGGTAAAACTGGAACTGCCCAGATTGCTAAAAGTAATGGAGGAGGATATTTAGATGGTAAAGAAAATGTAATATCATCTTTTGCTGGTGTATATCCAAAAAGCAATCCACAAATAATAATCTATGCTTCAGTTAAAAAACCAGGTGGAGGAAAACAAACACCAATTTCTAATGCAGTAAAAGAAATAGTTAGTAATGTATCAAAATATTATGGTAATGAAAAGAATAATACTAAAATAGAAGTAAAAGATTATAAATTACCAAGTTTTGTAAATAAAAAAGTAGATAAAGTAAAAAATACATTAGATACTAACGGAATAAAATATAAAATATATGGATCAGGATCTAAAGTTATAAAACAATATCCTGAATCAAAGACAGTAATAACTAATAAAGATGAAGTATATTTAATTACAAATGACAATGTGAATAAAGTTCCTAATGTAGTTGGACTATCTTCAAAAATAGCTAAAAACATATTAGAATTAATGGGATTAAAAGTAAAACTAAATGGTGTAGGATATGTTACCGAACAAAGTATTAGTGAGAACACTGAAATAAAAGAAGGTATGGAAATAACACTAACGTTAAATCCAAAATTTACTGGTTAAGGTGATAATATGAATTCAAAAAATAAAAAAATATTAATAACAATTCTAATTATCACCACAATCATAATCGTTATAGTTGGTTATACACTATATATTATAAAAGAACTCGGATTAGATCATATTAATAAATATGATAACTATAACAACATGATTGAAATAAAACTAGATACAGGAATAGATTTTGCTTTTATATTAGATAAAGATAATAATATAATACAACCTCTATATCTTTCTAAAAAAACAACTATTCTTAATCTAAATAAATTAGAAAGTAAAAATATTAATACTAGTATAAATAAAGTTATAAAAGAATTAGTAATCAAAAATAAAATAAAAAATAAGTTATATATTATAGAATATAATAATCAAAATTTATCTTCTGTATTAGAAAAACAAATAACTGAAGAGTTAATAAAAAATAATATAAAAACACAAATAGTAAAACAAACCTCAACACTACAAAAAAGAGTAAAAAAACTAGAAATTAATAGAGAAGATACAAAAGGAATATTAATTACTCTAAGCTTATACTCTAAAAATATTGCTAATATAAATAATAATGATAATCCTGATGAAGAAATAGAGTTGACTAAAGAAAATGCTCTAGAGTATTCTAATACTATATACGATAAGATAAGAAAATATCAAATTAGTAATAATATTACAGATGAGGATATCAATAATCATAAAATTAATATACAACAAATACCAATTTCATCTAATAATGACTTATATCCAGATCAAGATAGTTGGTATTACATAAAAGATAGAAAAGTATATGCTTATATAAAATTTAGTATAGGAAATATTAGCTATTCTTATTGTTATAATGGTACTAAAGAGAATATAAATGAAGGGGAGTGTATAAGATGAAAAAAAAGAATCTAAATAACATAATTATTTTAATACTTAGTATTACTACCATACTAGTGGGAATTTCATTTATATATGTATCAATGAGATTAACAGCTTTAGAAAAAAACAAACCAAAGTATGAGGTGAAAATATTAAATGTAGAAGAAGGTACTATTATAAATGGTACTAAAAAAGTAATTAATAATGATTATAATATTACAGATAATAATAAAACTGTAGAACTTAATTTTAAGTTAAATGATCAAAAAGATTCTATTTCTTATAAAGTAGTAATTAAAAATACTGGAACACTACCTGCTCAAATAGATAATATAATAGAAAGAACTAACTATAGTAAGAGTTATTTAAATATAGAGTATAATGATATATTAGGAGAAGTAATAAATCCAAATGAAGAAATAAATTTAGAAATAAGTATCTCAGCACCAAAAAAAGAAATACTTACTAAAGATTTTACTTATAAACTATCAATTTTAACTTCTAATATAGAATAAAAATGTCTAATGACATTTTTTTTGTTTTTTGGTATAATTACAGTATATAAAGGAGTTGCCTATGAAAAAGAATAATAAATTCATTATAGAACTATTAATAACAGTAGGTATTATTACTATAATGATGGGGACATACTTATTATACTTAAGTAATTCTAAAAGAATATTTTCAAAAGCCATAAACAATATAGAATCTAAAACTGAAAAAATATTAGACTATGAAAACAATATAGAAAACTACACTATTATTAATAATTTAAAAATTAAAAGTAATACAAATAATTTATCTGAGTATATAAAAAAGAATAAAGAAAATAATGAGTATGAAGATATATATAGAATATTAAATAATATTAATAATACAGAAGATAACTTAGAATTCACTAGTAATAAATCTAAAAAAGAATTATTTATTAATTATGATAGTAAAGTAAATGAGAAAGAGTTTGCTAAAGAAAAATACTATATAAAAGATAGTACTGAGTATTATTATATAAAAGGTATAACTAAAAACTACATAAATAATGGACGTAATGATTACTTTGAAGCACTAAACTCTACCACAACAGAACAAGATAATCTAAAATATTTAAATAAGACAGTATTAAATAAATTGAAAAACAGTCTAGATAATAAATATTTTACAAAAACTAAAGATAAAAAATATACTAAAGTATCATTAAAACTAGATAGTAAAAATATTGATGAAATATATTCAAATGTATTAAAAGAATTAAAGAATGATAAAAGAGCAAATAGTATTTTAACTGGATATGATAAAGATTTCTTTAAAAATAATAATAAGATAAACATAATATCAAAAAATGAAGAAATATATATAAATATATATACTGATAGTATTTTATATAATCCAATTAAGTATGAATTTATAAAAGGTAAAGAAAAAATAGTTTTTGAATGTAATAAACCACAAAAAGAATTAAAAGTATACAAGAATAATAAATTAAAAAGAACTATAAAAATTTATATAGATAAAAATAAAACAAAGGCAGAAATCTATAATAAGAATGAAAAAATAGGTTTAATAGCGATAAGTAAAAATAAAGATAATAAGAAAATAGTAGTTAATATTAATGAAAATAATAAGAATACAGATTTAACAATAACTATTGATAAATATGACAAGAAAAATAATAAGTATAAACTTAAAACAATTGTAAGATTAAACCATACAAATAATGCGGTTGAATTATACAGTTTAGAAATAGATGATTTATTAGAACTAACAGAAGCAAAATCTATAAACGAAGATATCTCAAATGCAGATTTTGCTAGTAGTTTAAAAGATAATGATAAAACTTTAATGAAAGAAAAGAAAGAAAGTATTATAAATAGATTTAAATAGGTGAAAACATGAAGAAAAAGAAGAACAAAAATAAACTTTTAATAGTATTTATAGTTTTATTAGTAATAGTAAGTATTTTAGGAATAGACATTTTATTTCTAGAAAAAAACAAAATAAAAGACGAAGATAAAACGGATATAGTAGTACCAGTTATAGAAGAAAAAGAAAATTACTCATTTTCTGTAGATTTAAAAGATATTAAAAAAGCTCAAAAAGTAATATATAAACTTAAAATAACAAATTATAGAAATAAAACAATTAATAAAAAACAATTAGAATATACACTAAAAATATTAAATGATGATAACATTGATATAGAAATATATAAAGATAATAAAAAAATAAGTAATGACTATAAAGATAAATTAAATAATAATAAAAAAGATAGTGAAATATATGAAATAATAATTATTCCTAAAGAAAATTTAAAAAGTAGTACTATAGCTGTAAATGTAGAAAGTTAAATAGTGAATTTTCTTGTAAATATAAAGGTAATAGGTTATAATTGTAGTATGGTATTATAGGAGGATTATGTAAATGGAAATTGTAAATGACGAGAAATTTGTAATAGAAAAAGATGGTAAGGAAGTAGAATGTGATATATTATTTACTTTTGAGTCTGATGATACTAATAAGATATATGTTGGTTATACAGATCATTCAATTGGTAATAATGGAAGAAAAAATATCTTTGTTGGAGCATATGATAGACTTTTAGGTAAAGAAAGCCTAGAAGAAATTAAGACAGAAGAAGAAATGAAAATGGTTCAAGAAGTTCTTGAACAAATTGATAGAGAAACAAATTAGGTGGGATGAAGAATGAATTATAAAGATAGTATAGAAAAAGCAATAGAAAATTTAAATACTGAATTAGAAAATCTAGAGGCAGACTATGACAGAGAAAGAGAATATGAAACTGGTTCAATGAATGATGAACATCCAGAATTAGACAGAATTAATGAAGAAATTAACGATAAAAAATCTCAAATAGAAAGATTTAGTACTGCTTTAGAAGAGATAGAAAAAATTAATGATGAAATAGAAAAATTAAACAAACTAATTGAAGAACATAGAAAATCACTAGAGACTGCAACTGAACCATTAGTAATAAGTACTTATCAAACACTAATAGAAGGATTAGAAGGTAAGATTGCTGATTATAGAAATCAAATTGAAGATTTAATAACAGATGAAATAAGAGAAACAATAGAAAATAGTAATGTAGAAGAAATAACTCCTAATGATTTAAGTGATGATGATTATAAACTAATTGAAGATATGATAGATGAACAGATAGAAACATTAAGAAAAGAAGAACAAGACCTTAGCGCAGAATATGATAGAGAAAGATCATATGCACTAGGTTCAATGGATAATGAACATCCAGAATTGAATAGACTTAATGAAGAGTTAATTGCTAAACTACAAGAACTAGGAGCAATGGCTGAACTTAAAGAAAGAGTATCTTCAAGAACATTAACTGATTCTGATTATGATATGATTGATTCTATGATAGATAATAAAGTAGAAGAAATAACTATGGATGCAGAAAGATTAAATTCTGAATATGATCGTGAAAGAGAATATGAATTAGGATCAATGAATGATGAACATCCAGAATTAGATAGAATTAATGAAGAAATTCTAGAAAATCAAAAAGAATTAGTAAAATACAATGAACTAGATCAAAGATATGGTGATTTCAGAAACGCTACTCCAGAAGAAGAAATAACAAATGAAGTAGTACCAGAAGTTGAAAATAACTATACTGTTACTAATGATACTCCAGAAGTTATTGAACAAATAGAAGAACCTAAACCACTTAAAGTTACACCAGAACAAAGAGAAAATATCGAAGAAAATGCCGTAGTAGAAGATAATACATATACTACATCTACAAATGAAAATACATACACATATACATATAATAATCCGTTCCAAACATATACTACTTCACCAGAAACACAACCTGAAGAAGAAGTAATAGAAGAAAAAGAAGTATATAATGATTATGTTCCAGAAAGACAAATTTATGAATCAAGAGGAATGACAGAAGAAGAATACATGATTCAACAATTTGAAAAAAATACTGGTTTAACATATGATAAAGAAAAATATGAAATAAGAAAAAATAATGATTCATATGATGATGAATATGATAATCCAATTTCAACATATAGTATCATTGAAAAATCAAAGAAAAAAGAGGATCCAATAAAAGATGATGATGAAGATAAAAAAGAAGAACCTATAAAAGATGACGATGAAGATAAAAAAGAAGAACCTATAAAAGATGACGATGAAGATAAAAAAGAGGATCCTATAAGAAAAAATCCAGAACCTAAACGTGAAGATGAACCAAAACAACATCAAAGCGTAGAATACATGTTAAAAGAATTAATAAAAGATATAGAATTATCATCTAATAAGAAGAAAGATAATAAAAAATATACATATGGAAATATAAAGGTAAGTGAAAGTTTTGCAAATGAAATGCATGCAGGTAATTATTTATATAATATAGCTCATTTTGTTCCTGCTTTAATTAAAAGTGGTGCTGGTCTTATTGCAAAACTACGTAGTAAGATTACAACTACAGCAGAAAACAAGGCTGCCTATGATGAATTAAAAGAAAGAGTAAGTGCCCTAAGTGATGAAGATATACTTCGAATTGTACATGAATATAAGGGTAATAAAGCAATTTCTATGAATTATCCATATATATTAAATACAATGATTGGTGAAAGATATGCAGAATATGTAATGAAAGAGATTACAAGAATCAATAATGAAAGTATTGAAATTCATAATACTATCTACACTGATATGAATAGAATTAAAGCAATTGATAAAAAATTACAAGAGAATTTAACAGCAGATCAAAGACAATTCTTAATTGATAAACGACAAGAATTATTAGGTGGAAAAGCAGAATTAATTGGTAAGTTAAGAGCTAACGAAGTTTTAGGTAATAACTTATTATCTGGTGACGGATTACATGCTTTCCAAGAAGAAATGAAAGCAGTACAATCAAAAATGAATGTAGTTGGTCTTAGATTCTCAACAAATAAATCAGCATCTCCTGAATTAAGAGAACAATTAGGTAACTTAGATAATGATATAGAAAATGCTGTTCTTGATAATGATGATCAAAAGGCCATAGCAAGTTTCGTATCATATGAACAAATTTCAATGGAAAATACAGAAATTAAAAATAGTATTTTAGGAAAGAGATCAGTAGGTGAAAGATACTATGATCCACTATTAAAACCACTTGACTATAGAGATGATCCTTTCATAAAAGATGTATTAACTACAATAGCAGTAATTGGTACTGGTATTGCAACTTATAAATCTATTAAAGTTGCAGAACACAATAAAGAAGTAGTAGATGCACATAATCAAGATGTTAATAATGCTAACGCAAACAACCAAGCATATGATCAACAAGTACATGATACAGCAAATCAAATATCTTCAACTAAGGGTACAATCCATAAAGGAATACATGCAGAAGCACATAACAGTGCACATTCTGCAGGTGAAGCTTTAGAACGTCGTGGTTTAGATAAGTCTGATTGGAACCTTGGCTCAGATACATATCATAATGCTGATGCATATACACATCAAGTAATTGGTGAACTAGGAAAGAATCTTCCTAAAGATTGGAAACATATTAAATCATTGGGTGATGCCGCAACAACACAAGATTACATAGAATTTGCTACTAAATACAATGATACATTTATTGATGCAATTAATAAAGCATTACCAGTAGCTAAATCTTACGCAAAAAATCATCCACAATTTGACTATAGCGGACTTATTAATGCAATGTCATATTTACAAAAACATCCAACAGCTATTGTAGATATGGAATCAGCTTCATTAAATAATATTGAATTAGCTGAAGCTTTACAATCTTTATCAACAACAGATGTTACTCAAATTAGCGGAATACAAAATGATTTAGCTAGCATGATAATGCAAAATGGAGCAGTTGGATTAATGGCCTTAAATCGTTTTGCAAATGACAAAAACGCAACACAACGAGGACCAAAATATGGAAATGAAGTAACTGACATGATAGAAGATTCTATAGATAATGATCAAGTAGATGAAGATTATGTAAATGGACTTCTTAACATCCCAGAACAAGCCCCAGATAATGTACATGATTTAAATGAAATGTTTGAAGAAAACCAAAATGAAGAAGAAATGGAAAATGGTAGAACAATGTAATCTACCATTTTTTTTGCAAAAAAAAATAGATCTATATGATCTATTTATTCATCTATAAAGTATTTATTAATAACTACTTTAGATATTTCAACAAGTATAAATATAATAAAGTTAGTTATAAATACAAAAGCTATTTGATTGAAGTCTAACATTACAATATGAAGTAAACTTCTTGCTGGAGTAATAAATGTTAAAACTTGAATAATAATAATTAATGTTAAACCTATATTAAAATACTTATTTGAGAAGAAACCTTGTTTATATATAGGTTCTTTTAAATTACGACAATTAATTGCATATAATGTTTCTTGAATAATTAAACAAAGTAGAGCCATAGTCTGAGCAACTGCTAATCCATAATTAAGTCCATATACAAAGCATATAAATACGATTAATCCTTCAAGAAAAGAAGAAAAGACTAATGAAGCAGTTACCCAAGGAGTAAAAAACTTAGAAGTGCTTTTTCTTGGTGGACGTTTCATTATATTATCCGATGCTTTTTCAAAAGCTAAGCATATAGATAAAGCAGCATCTGTAACTAAATCAATATATAAAATATGAATAGGAAGTAGAGCAGTTACTGATAAGAACATACCAGCAACTACTATAAATATTTCAGCAAAGTTACTTGATAATGAATAAATAATAACATTTCTAATATTATCAAATATTCTTCTTCCTTCATAATTCGCATCTACAATAGTAGAAAAACTATCATCTAATAACAATATATCTGCAGTACTCTTAGTAACCTCAGTACCAGTTTTACCCATACCAATACCAATATCAGCAAGCTTAATGGCTGGAGCATCATTAACACCATCACCAGTCATAGCAACAACTTTATTATTGTGTTGTAATGCAGTAACAATTCTAACTTTATCTTCAGGCGATACTCTAGCATATACACTATAATTTAACACCTGATGAGTTAACTCTAAATCAGATAATTTAGCTATATCTTTTCCTTCAATCCCAACTGAATCTTCATCAGCAAGACCAACACGTCTAGCTATTTCCATAGCAGTAGTTAAATTATCACCAGTAATCATAATTGGAATAATACCACTTGTTCTACAAGTTTTAATAGCATCTTTAACAGTAGGTCTAGGAGGATCAATCATTCCAACCATACCAACAAAAACTAAATCATTTTCATCTAAATCAGGAGTATTCTTATAAGCAAAAGCCAATACTCTTAAAGCGTTACTAGATAAACTTTTTTCTATATCAAATAATTCATCTTTTTTCTTCTTAGTAAGATTAATAACCTCTCCATCACATAAATAATATTTACACTTAGAAAGAATAGATTCCAAACTACCTTTAGAATATAAAGTAAGAGCACGACCATTAGTATATAAACTACTCATCATCTTTCTAGTTGAATCAAAAGGAATATCTCCACATCTACGATTATTAGTAATCATACTCTCATAACTAATCTTATTATTAACGCAAATATCAATTAATGCAACTTCAGTTGGATCACCAACAAACTTTTTATTAATATAACTAGTATCATTAGCAAGCATCATAGCTTTAATTAATAAATCATTTTTTCTATACTCATATTTTGAACTATCATATAATTTATCATCTCTAAATAGTTTAGTAACAGTCATTTTATTTTGAGTAATAGTTCCAGTTTTATCAGAACAAATAACTTCAACATTACCAAGTGTCTCAACAGATGATAATGTTCTAGCGATAGTTCTTTTCTTAGCTAAAGCATTAACTCCTATAGAAAGTGAAATAGTAATAACAGCAGGTAATCCTTCAGGAACAGCAGAAACCATTAAACTAATTGCTAACATAATTACACTAATTAAACTATTCTTAAGAACAAATATATTATAAATAACAACAAACACAATAACAACAGTAATAATCTTTGTAAGTGATTCACTTATCTCAGTTATTTTCTTTTGTAATGGAGTAGGAAAATCTTTCTTTTCAGTTAGACTATTAGCAATCTTACCAAGTTCAGTTTTAAGCCCTATATCAGTAACTACTACTAAACCTTTCCCATTAACAACATCACATCCAGAGTAAACCATATTATATCTATCATTAATTAATACATCTTTTTTAATAACATTATTATCTTTTAATACAGCTTCACTTTCACCAGTAAGAAGTGATTCATTAACAGATAAATTTGTACATTCAATTATTCTCCCATCAGCAGGTATTTTATCTCCAGCTTCTAAATATAAGATGTCACCAGGTAATAAATGTTCAACATTAATAATAATATCTTTACCATCACGCCTAACTTTACAGGTAAGTCGTTCTACTTTTTGTAAAGAAGCAATAGATGCCTCGGCTTTTTCTTCTTGAAAATAACCCATAAAAACATTAAGTAAAACAATGACAACTATTAAAATTGTATCCGTAAGACTTTCATGAGTCATATAAGCATAAATTCCAGAAATAACAGCTACTATTAATAATAATTTAATCATCAAATTATCAAATTGATTAAAAAATATAGTTAACTTAGTAGATTTGTTTTTATTTTCTATTTTATTAACTCCAAACTCTTTTCGTCTTCTAGTAATTTGTTTAGTAGTTAAACCACTAGTAGAAGTATTAAGCTCTTTTAATACTTCTTTTATACTTTTTTGATACATATAACCACCTCTTTATTATACTATTATAGTATATCACTAATATTATTAGTTTCACAGAGATAAATAATTAACTTTACATAAATTTTATTAGTATTGTATAATAGTAGCAGAAAAGAGGAATACCATGATAAAGATAGTAAAAGATATAAAAGATGCAAATTGTATAACGCATAGTGGTACAATGCATGCAGATGAAGTTTTCGCAACAGCATTCCTAGAGTTATACCTAGAAAATATAAAATTAATTAGAGTAAGTAATGTACCTAAAGATATCGCTAAAGATGTGTTAGTATATGATATAGGTAGAGGTAAATTTGATCATCACCAAGATGATGTAGATACTAGAGATAATGGTATAAAATATTCATCAATTGGACTATTATGGAAAGAGTATGGAAAAGATTATTTAAAAAAGAATAATATAGATAATATTGATGATGTATTTAAGGCAATTGATAAAGATTTAATTGAAGGAATAGATGCTATAGATAATGGAATATTTCCAGAAATAGAAGCTAACTATAAAGTTAAAACATTAAGTGATGTAATAAAATTATTTAATCCATCATCTTTTACTGATGAAGATGAAGCTACACAGTTTTTAAAAGCAGAGAAGTTTGCTAAAGAAATATTTATAGAGACAATGTATAATGCTATAGGTAAAATAAAATCAAAAGAAATAGTAAATGAAATTATAAATAAAACAGATGGACCTATATTAGAGTTAGAAGAATATCTTCCTTATGAAGAAGCAATTCTTACAAATGATAAAGGAAATGACTTACTATTTGTAACATATCCATCTAATAGAGGAGGATATGCCATAAAAACTATTCCTAAATCAATAGAAGATAAAACAGATAGATTATTACTTCCGAAAAGCTGGGCAGGACTAGCAAATGAAGAATTAGAAAAAGTAACTGGAATTGAAGGAGTAATGTTCTGTCATACAAATAGATTTATCGCAACAGCTAAAACTAAAGAATCAATAAAGGCTTTAGCTAAAAAAGCATTAGAATAATATAATACGTAAAGTAGAAGTGATTCTACTTTTTTTCTTGACATAATAAATTAAATTGTGTACAATCTAATTATAAAAAGGAGGCATATTATGAATATATATGATTATGTTGTAAAAGATAGACAAGGAAAAGATGTAAAATTAAGTGATTATAAGGATAAGGTATTATTAATAGTTAATACCGCAACAGGATGTGGATTTACACCACAGTATGAAGGATTAGAAAACTTATATAAAAAGTATCATGAGAAAGGATTAGAAATACTAGATTTTCCATGTAATCAATTTGGATCTCAAGCACCAGGAACAAACGATGAAATACATGAATTTTGTCAGTTCAAATATAATACAAGCTTTGATCAATTTGATAAAGTTGATGTTAATGGAGAAGATGCTATAGATTTATATAAATATCTAAAAGAAAACTCTCCTGAAGAATATATAAAAGGAATCAAACATAAAGCAGCTATGAAAGCAGTAGAAAAAATAAGTGCTACTTACAAAGAAAAAAATGATATTAAGTGGAACTTTACTAAATTCTTAGTAGATAAAGAAGGAAATGTAGCGTTTAGATATTCTCCAATTGAAGAACCAAGTGTTATGGAAGAAGATATAAAAAACTTATTAAAGTAGGTGATATGATGTATGATATTATAATAATAGGTGCCGGACCAGCTGGTCTAACTGCAGCCCTATATGCACTACGTGCTAATAAAAAAGTATTAGTATTAGAAGCTAAAACTTATGGTGGACAAATAGTAAATGCTTCTAATGTAGAAAATTATCCAGGTATAAAAAATATTTCAGGATTTGATTTTGCAACCAATCTTTATAATCAAGTAAAAGATTTATCTGGAGAGATAAAGTTCGAAACAGTTATTAGAATAGATGAAGATAAAAAAGTAATTACAAATAAAAATGAATATAATGCTAAATCTATAATTATCGCAACAGGTGCAGAAAATAGAAAATTAAATATAGAAAAAGAAAGCGAGTATGTAGGTAGAGGAGTATCATATTGTGCAACTTGTGATGGAGCTTTTTATAAGAATAAAGAAGTTGCTATAGTAGGTGGAGGAAATACTGCTTTAGAAGATGCTATATATTTATCAGATATTGCATCTAAAGTATATTTAATTCATAGAAGAGATGAGTTTAGAGGAGAAAACAAATACTTAGAAGAAATTAAATCTAAAGATAATATTGAATTAATATTAAACTCTAGTGTTACTAAATTAAATGGAGAAGACCTATTAACTAGTATCGAAGTCACAAATAAAGAAAACGAAACAAAAACTATAGAAGTAAGTGGTTTATTTATAGCTGTAGGACAAGCTCCTAAAAATGAAATTTTCTCTAATATAATTGAATTAGATAACAATGGGTATATAAAATCAATAGATGGTGTTCATACTAATAAAGATGGTATCTATGTAGCAGGGGATACAAGAGTAAAAGATTTAAGACAATTAACAACTGCAGTAAGTGATGGAAGTATTGCCGCAACTACTGCTATTAAAGAGATGAACTAATATGGAAGAGTTTGATTGTTTAAAACTAGAAAATCAACTTTGTTTCCCATTATATGCTGCATCTAAAGAAATAGTTAGAAAATATAAACCACTATTAGATAAACTAGATTTAACATATACTCAATATATTACAATGATGGTACTTTGGGAAGAAAAAGAATTAAATGTAAAAACACTAGGAGAAAGATTATTTCTAGATTCAGGAACACTAACACCATTACTTAAAAAACTAGAAGAAAAAAAATATATTGAAAGAAAAAAATCTATGAGTGATGAAAGAAATTTAATTATTAAAATAACTCCTAGAGGAGAAAATCTAAAACAAGAAGCAAAACAAATACCAGAACAAATAGGTAAATGTATTAACTTAAATGAAAAAGAAGCAACTACTCTATATACAATATTATATAAAATATTAGAATATGAAAAGAATGAAAACTAATTCATTCTTTTTCTATACTCTTTTAGCAAGTTCTACTATTTTTCTCCAAGACAAAGGACCAACTAAACCAGTTTCTATAATATCATAATCATTTTGTATTTTTCTAATAGATTGCTCTGTTAAATCATCAAAAGTACCATTAACTCGTATACCAGGAATTGATTTATCATACTTACAAATAGCAAGTAAAAATCTTTGAAGTCTTAATATATCATTACCAGTCATACCTTTACTAAGAAAATATCCTGGATATAATTCATTTGCATATTCTGCATATTCACTAGGTATACTCTTTAATAAATTATCATATGTTCTTCTAAGCACATTCCAATCAGTATAAGTTATTTTTCCAGTAGCAGGAAGTCCATATTTATTTTGAAAAGCTAAAACCATAGTACGAGTATTATCATTAAATACAGAATTAGTTCTTAAGTTTGGTATATCATTATCTAAAAAAGCTATTGCTCCTAAATAGTAATGAATAAATTCAACTTCAATTCCAGTATCACCATACTGAACTACGTCTTTAAAAGAAAAATCAGCTTCATCTTTGGATAATCCTTCTGAATAAATATCAGATAATTTCTTAACACTATTATAAATATATTTAATTCTATACCAAGTAGCTTTATCAACAACACCAGTTACAGGGAGAGAAAAAATTTCTTGGAATTTTCTAACTGCAGCTTCAGTTGTCGCATCATATGCACCTTCTTCACCTGTAATTGCAGGAATAGCCGGGTAGTTTAATTTAATTCTAATTAAATCTCTTTGAATTGCTCTAACAGGATTACCAACGTCTCCAGGACCAACTTCATATCCAGGATAACTAACGGTAGAATCTCCAACAGGAGCATTATATTTAATACTAACATCATTACCATAATAATTTTTTAATATTTGTAATGGATTTTTTCCTTGATTAGCTAAAGAGACAGTTCCCCATTGAGAAAGACCAGTACAAGTAGTTTTTCTACCATCACAATATCTAGTAAAATATGGTTGTACCTGATTCCCTTTAACAACATAATCATTAAAAACATCGGTAACTATATTATTAATATTTTCATAAATACTTCGGTTTGGAATATAAGTCTGATCATAAATAGGACTAGATGTTATATCAAAACTATATCCTTTTGTATGATACCATTCATTATAAATTCTATTCATTGCAAAAGAAACAATAGCTAAAATATTAGCTTTTAAAGCATCTGCTGGCCAAGTAGGGTATAATTCACTAGAAGCAACATTCGCAATATAATCAATAAAAGGAACTGTAATATCTTGAACCGCTTGATCAGGTGGACCTAAATGAACAGTTATTTCACTAGGAACTACAGGGTATCTTATAGCCATTAAGAAACATCTCCAATACTTGGAATTACATTAATATATTGAATGATAGTTATACTACAACAAATAGATATATTATATTCTTGATTAATACCATTACCAGTAGCAGTAATTTTATATTCAGTAAACTTAGGTACTTCTAAGTCGTTAGCTATAGCCCTAGGAGCAGGTAAGACTATATCATTAATCATACCTGAAAGATCTGTTGATCCTTCAAAGAATATAACATTATTATTTCCAATAACCTTACTAACTTTTATATTAATCCCACTAGCAGGAATAGCTTCATTAATAGAAGAAGCTCTAATTTTTAAATAACCTCTACCAGGGTTATCTCTTACAAATTTTTGATAATCAGGATCCATTTGTAACCTAGGATCATTAATATTTACATCATTCATAAAAAACCTCCTATATTCTTAATATTTGTCCAATAGACAAATTAGTACTCACTAAATTATTCTTACTAATTATATTAGACACAGTAGTATTAAACTTTTTAGCAATACTATACAAACTATCTCCACGTTTTACTGTATAAGTAGTACCACTACTAGTATTAGGATTATAACTAGTACCAAAACATTCTTCTATCTCCGTTGTATCACCAGTTCTAATCTTTAAAACTTGACCAATAGATAAATTAGTGGAGTTTAAAGCATTATCCATAATAATAGTATCAACACTAATACCATATTTTTTGGCTAGACTATATAAACTATCTCCCTTCTTAACAGTATAACTAGTAAAAGAAGGAGGCATAGTAGTTACAGTGATATTAGTCTCAGGTATTCTTAGAGTTTGTCCAATAGATAAATTAGTACTTTTTAAATTATTTAGTTTAATAATCTCATCAACAGTAGTGTTATATATTTTCGCAATAGAATACAAACTATCTCCTTTTTTTACTGTATACATAAACATATTAGATGGATTAGTACTTTGATTAGTTGGTATTTTTAAAACTTGTCCAACTCTAATATTAGAAGAAGTCAAATTATTTAAGTTGTATATATCCATAGCTGAAACACCAAACTGTTTACTAATACCATAAATAGTATCACCAGCTTTAACAGTATATTGCATATCTCACCTCTAAATAAGTATATGCAACAAGTCTATCTATTTTGACAAATAGGGTATTTATGTTCTTTTTTTATTTATAAAAACATAATAACTTATAGAGGTGACATATGTTTTTTAAAAAAATAGATGAACGAATAAAAGTATTATTCTTAATTATGTTATTATTATTTATCTTTATAGTATTAAGAGTATTTTATATTCAAATGGTAGACTATAAAAAATTAAATAAATATGCATCAGATCTTTGGAGTAGAAATTTACCAATCGAAGCAAATAGAGGTAAAATTCTAGATAGAAATGGAGTAGTACTCGCAGATAATTTAACAACAACATCTCTTGTCTTAATACCTAATCAAATAAAACACAAAAAAGAAGTAACTAAAAACTTAGCTAGTATTCTAGGAGTAAGTTTTAAAGAAATGAAGACTCATATTTATAAACAAACTTCAATTGAACGTGTTCACCCAGAAGGTAGAAGACTATCTTATGAAGTAGCAGAAAAAATATCTGATTTAAAATATGATGGAGTATATTTAGTAAAAGAAGCTAAAAGATATTATCCTCATGGTAATTTATTATCACATAGTCTAGGTTATGTAGGAATAGATAATCAAGGACTATCAGGACTTGAATTAGAATATGATAAATATTTAACTGGAAAGAGCGGCGCGATAAAATACTTTTCTGATGCGAAAGGTAATAAATTAAACCTATCTGATGTTTATGTAGAACCACAAGATGGAATGGACCTAACTTTAACAATAGATATAAATATTCAAAAATCAGTAGAAAGAGAACTTAACAATATAGTAGATATGTTTTCTCCAGATATGGCCCTAGGCGTAGTAATGGACCCAAATACTGGAGAAATACTTGCTATGGCTTCCCGACCGGATTATGATCCAAATAATTATCAAAGATTCTCTCAACAGGTATTAAGCAGAAACCTTCCTATATGGTCATCATATGAACCAGGTTCTACTTTTAAAATAATCACAACTTCAGCAGCTGTAGAAGAAAAAGTTGTAGACCTAGAAAAAGATCACTTTTATGATCCAGGAAGTGTAAATGTTGATGGATCAGTACTAAGATGCTGGAAAGCAGGAGGTCATGGAGAACAAACTTTTCTTCAAGTATTACAAAACTCTTGTAATCCAGGATTTGTAAAAATGGGAAAATTACTAGGTAAAGAAAGATTATTTTCATACATAGATAAATTTGGTTTTGGTAATAAAACAGGAATAGATTTAAATGGAGAAGGACAAGGGATAATATTTGATTTAGATAAAGTAGGTAATGTAGAACTAGCAACTAGTGCTTTTGGTCAAGGAGTAAGTGTAACGCCAATCCAACAAGTAACAGCCGTATCCGCAGTAGTAAATGGAGGTTATTTAAATAGACCATATATTGTAAAAAATATATCTGAAGATGAAACTAATACAGTAATAAAAGAATACAAAAAGAAAAGAATTAGAAAAGTAATAAGCAAAAGAACATCTTCAATAATGCGATATGCTCTAGAAAGTGTAGTCGCTAAAGGAGGAGGAAAAAGTGCTTATATTGAAGGATATAGAATAGGTGGTAAAACAGGGACAGCTCAAAAAGTACAAGATGGAAAATATTTAGTAGGTAACTATATCATGTCATTTATGTCAGTAGTACCAGCAAATAAGCCACAGGCAGTATTTTATTTAGCTATAGATAATCCAAAACATACAGCGCTACTTTCTAGTTATACTACAACTCCAATTGCTAGAAGAGTATTACTAGATATAATAGATGCCTTAAATATAGAAAAACAACCAAACGAATTAGAAAAAGACTTAGAATGGACTGATAAACCCACATATAAAGTTCCAAACGTCATAGGTAAAAATGTAAAAGATATAAAAGAAGAATTAAAAAACTTTACAATAGAATATTCCGGTACCGGAGAAATAATCACATCACAATCACCAGATGCAGGAGAACGACTTGAAGAGGGTGGTACGGTAAGATTAATGCTTAAGTAAATAAAAATATTTCTCTTGAAACAATAAGTCTAATATACTAAAATAGAAAAATATGTGAGAGAAAAGTATGAAAAACATTGATGAAAGAATAAAAGAATTCTTTAAAGAAGATAATTATAAGTTAGGACAGTTTGAAAAATCAAGAGCAGGAGTACTAGTATATAGAAAATAGTACTTCTTTTTATGTTATAATATTAATAGAGGTGATAAAGTGAAACCAGTAATAGGTGTAGTTCCAAGATATAAAAAACTAGAAGGAGATACAAATATAGTTTTTATTTCGGAAACAGTAAGAAGAACTCTACAAAAAAGAGGAGCTAAAGTAGAATTAATTATGCCAGTACAAGATATTAATAATATTGATACTAAAACTGAAGATTTTAAAGAGTTCAGTCTAGAAGAACAAAAAGATATAGATGAAATAATGAGTAAGTGTGATGGATTATTAATACCAGGAGGATCTAAATCAACTCCTTATGATAGATATTTACTAGAAAAAGCAATAGAAATGAAAATACCAGTATTAGGTATATGTTTAGGTATGCAAGTAATGAGTTTTTATGATGAAGAAATCGAACTTAATGACATAGAAGATAACAATCATTATCAAGAAAGTGATGATGAATTATCTCATAAAGTAAGAATAAATACTAATTCAAAATTATATGAAATTCTAGGTAAAGAAGAAATAGAAGTAAATAGTTTTCATAAAAGAAGAGTATTAGGAAATCATATATATAAAACAGTCGCAACTAGTCCTGATGGAGTAATAGAAGCAATTGAGTATCCAACTAAAACATTTAATTTAGGAGTACAATGGCATCCAGAAATAAGTTATAATTTTGATGATAATTCAAAATTAATAATTGATACTTTTATAAATGAAGCAAAAAAATATAAAGATTCAAAAGAAAAAGAATTATTAGAAATAAAATAAAAGATATACTATAATAAATTTAAAAGGAGCTTATAATATGGCAAAGTTAATTATTACTCATAGAGGAGAAATAGAAAATACTACTACACATAATATAGAAGATGAATATACTGAAGGGTATAAGGAATTAGTAAAAGAATCAAATATGATGATAGCTAAAAATCAACATGAACAAAGAAAAATATCTCAAAAAGGAAGAAACTTTTGTGCACAAGAAAATAAAGATATTAGAAAATCAGATGTAGTTGTAGATGATTTTATGAAAAAATTAGAAAATGGTGAACTTTCTGATATAAGACTTGAAAATGAACAAGGAGATGTAATAGATGAACAATTTATAAACGATCAATTAGAAAGTTATAATAAATTATTAGATTCTCCACTAATGAAAGGATTAGATGAAAAAAAACTAGTAAAGAAAAAATCAATATATGAAAGATAAGGTGAGTATTGATGAATTATGAAAAACAAGTTTATATTGATGACTACTATTTAGATGAAAATACTAGACATACAACTATAGCATCTAGGCATTATGGTATTGTTAGAGGCCTTGTAAATGCAACTGATAATGAAATTGAAGCTATTAAGCGACAATATATCGAACATGAAAAGGAGTATGCGAGACCTATAAATAAAATAAGAAGAATTAAGAAAGGGATTTCTCAAAGAGAATTTTATGAATTCCTAAAAAAAGAGTTAAGAGATTATAAAATGATATTTAATGACTGTATGAAATATCGTAATGAAAATTCTGAATATAAAATTGAAGAAAATGATAAAAAATTATTAAAAAAATAATTGAACAAAAAAAGACAAAAACTTGTCTTTTTATTTTGCAGAATATTTTTCCACAAACTTAGAAAAATTATCGTTATGATAAGGAAGTCTAGCCTCATTAACATCTGCACATAATACATATTTTTTCTTATCATTTGTAGTTATGAAAATACTTTTCCTTTTATTATTTAATAAAGCAAATTTTTTAACTTTTATTTCTTTAATATCTTCATTTTTATAGAAAACAAATTTATCTTTTTGTAATTCCATTTTTTCTAGTTTATATACTAATGGTACTCCAGGTTGTTTTAACATAAACATACCAATTCCATTTTCTGTTTTATTAATTAATAATCCATCATATGGATATTCCATACCATTAACCATTCCACCTACAAGTCCTCCTGCAGCACCAAACATAGTTGCTGGTCCTGCTGCTTTAGCAGCATCTTTATAAGCAAAAAAGATTAAATTTTCTTCTCCTATACAATTAACTGATTTAAATAATTCTAAACATTTTTCTATTGTGTTAAATTCTTCCATAATTAATCCTCCTTATTAACAACATAATCGATTATATCATATGAAAGAAATTTATGCTATAATAATTACAAGGATGTGTATAGAATGAAAGAAAATTACTCACTAGGTATAGAAAAGAATACAAAAAAAGTAGTTAAAATTTTATTACTATTTTTAACTATATTTATGACATTAATAGCAATAGGATTAGGTATAGGTATAATAGGAATGATTATATTAAAAATCTTTTCTTATGAAGAGTTTTCTATTTATTTAACTATAGGTATGTTCTATTTACTTATAATGACAATCGCAACTATATATGTATTTTTAACTATTACAAATGAAATAATAATAGAAAATGGACAAATTATTAAAGTAATTTCTAAAAAGAAAAGAGAAGTTTTAGGAAGTCTAACTGATATAACATCTTTTCATAAAGGATATAATCATATTTATGTAATGAAAAATGACAAGTTATTATTTAAATTTCCATATCATGGTATTGATAATTATGATTTTATTAATGATTTAAGTAATAATTATAAAGAAGACATATATTTAGAAGGTAATATTACATTTATATCTATTATTTATTGGTTAATAATATTATATTTACTTCTTGTTATTACTGAAGTGCCTAAATTTTCTATTATAGCGATTACTATTATGACATACTTAGTATATAAATTTATAATAGAAGCACGAATAAAGTTTAGAATGACTAAAGATGAAATAGTCTATAGAAAAATCTTTAAAGAAGAAATAATAAAAATATCTGAATTAAATAAAGTAGTAGAAACTAGGGAAAGAGGATATGGAAGATATAAGTTAATAGAACCAAATCATACTATTTATATACATAGAAATAAAGGAAGAACTATTGTGATAAGTAGTATTAATAGAGATGGAATTAAAAGAATAAATAAAATATTTAGAGATAATAAAATTAAAGTAAAAAAGAAGAATTTTAAATAATAAATCTATATTAGTTTTTTTGATAAAAACACCTAAATATCGTAATATGAATGTGTCAAGGAAACTTGCATACAATAAAAAAGGAACACTTAATATTCGCATGTTGAGCATTACCCATTATTTGGTTGGCACCTAAATCATTCCTGAGTTAGGTGCTTCTTTTATTTTAGTATTACGAAAAGTAATGCTATAAGTAGAATGATGATAATGATTAAAGATGAGATTAAAAAATCTTTCTTAGTCATTTTAAGATTTCTATATAAATAAAACTATTGAAAAATAAAGAAAAAAAGTATATAATAAGCACTGATTAGGGGGAGATTATATGACTCTATTAGTGCTTTTAAATTATATAATTTTTAGTGTTATATTATTTATATGTATTTCATATTTAAAAAAGAAATATTTATTAAATACCACAAATACTATTATATTTACTAACATATTATTAATATTACTAGCAGGTTTATATAAAGATAATACTAATATTTTCATAGTAGTAGTATTTATGTTTATTATAGATATGTTATATACTACATATTTACTAGGAGAAGATTTCTTTAAAGACAATAGAAAAAATATAACTAACTATTTCATATTAATAATCACTTCCTATCTTAATAATATGTATTTTATTAATCAAGTAGATAATATTTTTCCTAAAGATAGTGAACCTAAAATTATAGTATGGTTATTAGTAATATTATTCTTATATGACTTTTTTAAAGAAAACAATGTTAAAGAAGAAACTACTCCTAAAAGAGTAATTAACAATAAAGAATATATAGTAATGAATTTTGCTAAATTTAAAAGTAGATATCAAGAAGATATAAAATTAGAAAATAAAAAATTAACTAATATAGTTTATTCGATTATGATATATGAAAATTATAATAGACCGTTAATCATTAGGAAAATTGATACTACAAAATTTAAATTTGTCTCTAAACCTACTAAACTAGGTATAATGCAAATAGAGTCTAAAAAACTAATAGATGATATAGATAGTATAGAACTAGCATGTAAAAAATTAGATAGAATATATAATAGAAAGTTAAAATTAAAGAAAAAAGATGATATAATTAATAGTGTAGTAAAAGACTATTATAAAGATGAAATAAAAGAAGAAAATATATTAACTATTTATGAAATAATTAATAATTTTCTAAGTGAATAATTGGAGTTGATAGTATGAAAAAAGTAGTAATAGGTATGTCAGGTGGAGTAGATAGTAGTGTTGCAGCCATTATGTTACAACGTCAAGGTTACGAAGTAATTGGACTATTTATGAGAAATTGGGATTCCCTAGCTGATGGAGAATTAAATGGACCAACAACATCTTCAGGAATATGTCCTCAAGAAGAAGATTATAACGATGCTAAAGCTGTATGTGATAAATTAGGAATTCCACTACATAGAAAAGACTTTGTTAAAGAGTATTGGGATTATGTATTTACGTACTTCCTAGATGAATTAAAAAAAGGTCGTACTCCAAATCCTGATATTATGTGTAATAAATATATAAAATTTGATATGTTTAAAAAAGAAGCAGAAAAACTAGGAGCTGACTATATCGCAACTGGACATTATGCTAGAATGAAAGATGGTAAACTACTACGTGGAGTAGATTCTAATAAAGATCAAACATACTTCCTATCACAAGTAAGTAAAGATCAACTAAAAAATGTATTATTCCCAATAGGAGATATCATAAAGCCTGAAGTTAGACGTATTGCGGAAGAGTATGGATTAATCACTGCTGATAAAAAAGATTCTACAGGTATTTGTTTTATAGGAGAAAGAAATTTCAGAAACTTTCTACAAAACTATTTACCGAATCAGCCAGGAGATATAGTGAATATTGATACAAAAGAAGTAATAGGACGTCATGTAGGATTGATGAACTATACAATTGGTCAAAGAAAAGGTCTTAATATCGGTGGTACAAAAGATAGAATGTTTGTAGTAGGAAAAGACTTAAGTAAGAATATTTTATATATATGTTTAGGTGATGATAATGATTACCTAATAAGTGATAGTTGTATAATTAATGAGATAAATTATCTAGGTGATGAGAAATTAACTAAATGTAGTGCCAAATTTAGATATAGAAGTGAAGATGTTGATGTAGAACTAGAATGGTTAGATAATGATGAAATATTAGTTAAATATCCACAAGGTGTAAAGTCTGTCACACCAGGACAAGCATGTGTTATATATAATGGTGAAGAATGCTTAGGTGGAGGAATAATTAAAGAGGTAAGAAAGAATAATGAAAAACTGTGGTATTTATAAAAATATCATAGTTTTTTTTAATATTTATGATACAATATAATAGGTGATACTATGAATGAAAATATTGGTGCAAAAGGTGGTAAAAGAGACAGAAAAAGAACTATTACTATTACCAAAGAAAATAAAAAGAAGTTAGATGAATATAACAAAGAATTAGAAAAATTTAGAATAGAAAAATTAGAAAAGAAAGTAAAACAAGATCAAATCATTACTTTTTTTAAGGCTGTCCCAATTGTAATAGCGGGACAGACTTTTAAAACATTATTAGGAAATACAACAGATAAAAAAATAAAAAAAGTAGAATCATTAACAGAATTAGAAAAATTAGCTAAAACATCAAGCGAACCTCAAGAAGTTAATGTTGAAATAGAAACATTAGATGAACTAGAAGATTATAAAAGAATATTAAAAGTAGCCAAAGACAAGAAAATAATAATTCATAGTAATATAAATATAAAACAACAGCACATAGAACCTAAAAAGATAGAAGAAGTAGAACTGTTAGAAGAACTTAATAATAAAACAAAAGAATTAGATAAAAGAAAAACAGAAATCATAGAAGTAGAACAAAATACTATTTCTATGCCGACTACAAATATTAAAAAGCCAACTAATGGATATGCACCACCTAGAATAATTGATATTAAAACAGATAAGATAAAAGTAACAGGAGTTAATCAAGAAGAAAAAACAGTAGAAAATGAATCTAAAAAGAAAGTAGTTTCATCTGAAAAAGCAGAAGAAAAATTAGAAAAAATTAGAAATAAAGAAATTCTTGATCGTTATGAAAAGAAATTAAAAGAAGTAAGAAGTGAATTAAAAAAATTAGATTTTGAATACATGATCTTGGTAGAAAAATCTGATGAATTATATAGTGAAAAAGAAGCGGAAGAACTACTTAATAACTTAAATATCTTAATCGATAAAATAAAAGAGTTAAAAGAAAAAATTAAGACAGATAATTATTCTGCATATGATAGTAATTATCTAGAAGAAATTGTAAAAGAATATATAGATGAATTTAATAATAAACAAGTAGTAAAAGAAATAAAAGATTCACCTCTATACATTATGATTTCAGAAAAGATAGAAGAGTTAGATGAAAATAAGGATATTTTCAAAAAGAAAGTAGAAAAAAGAAAAGATAAATTAAATATAGATGAAGAAAAACTACATAAGTTAAAAGAACAATATTATGATTTCAATCATATAGATAAATTATTAAATGATTTAGCAAAAATTCAAGAACAAGAATTAGAAGAATTAATGAAAAAAGTTCAAAATTCAAAAACAATAGTTGAAAAAGTAAGCTTTGAAATAGACTTTATGACTAGGCAAAGTAATAAATTATTAAGAAGAATGACTCTACTATCACTAATACCTGGTGCTAGAAGTGCTAGAGCATTATCTACTATGACTGCCTATTATTTGTATTTGATGAAGCAAATAAAACAACCACGTCTAAAAAAGAAAGTTACAAAAGAAGTAAATATGAAAGATTATCATGCTAGTATTGAATCAAGCATAGATAAAATAGATGATGCTAGTAAACTGATTGGCAAAACAACAGATAAATTAGAAAGAGAAATAAAAAAATTTAAAAAAGATTTTAAAGAATATTTTGGTGTTATACCTGAGTGTAGAACTTTACTTAACAATTTAAATCATGTACTAGATAATTTAGAAGATAAACAAAAAGAAATAGATGAAATTAAGACTAAACAAGAAAAATTATTAAAAGAAAATGATCAGAAAGTACTACAATATCGTAAAGAAAACAACGTGTAAAATTTTGTCTAAATAGATATAATTTTACATAATATATAAATATTTATGATATAATGTTTAGAAGAGAAACGGAGTGAACATAATGTTATTATTAACTAAAGCAATTGTTGCGATAATGCTTGGGTTCTTATCATCTGCAGTATTAGGATTATTTTTAATACCTGTACTAAAAAGAATGAAAATAGGACAAAAGATAAGTGTGTTTGTAGGAGAGGCACACAGAAAAAAAGAAGGAACGCCTACAATGGGAGGTCTAATATTTATTATTCCAACCTTGTTAGCAACACTATTTTTAATATTTACTCATAAGATACCATATACATCTAATTTAGGAATTGTATTATTAGTATTTCTTGGGTATGCATGTATTGGTTTTCTGGATGATTTCTTATCAATAAGAAGAGGTCATAATGAAGGATTAACAGAATATCAAAAAATATTAATGCAAGTATTAATTGCTATAGGATTCTTCTATATTTATATGAAGAACGGTGGACAAACATCATGGACAGTTGGAACACTTCATATAGATTTAGAAATGGGATGGCTATATGGATTATTTATCTTATTTGTTTTAGTTGGAGCATCAAACGCTGTGAACTTAACAGATGGACTAGATGGACTTGCTGGAGGTCTTTCAGCAATTGCCTATATCGCATTCAGTTTAATATCATTAATGGTTGGATTTGAAGATATAGGAATATTTAGTTTAATACTTGTTGGTAGTGTAATTGGATTCTTAATTTATAATACACATCCAGCTAAGATATTTATGGGAGATACTGGTTCACTTGCTCTAGGAGCAACAATGGGTGCTATCGCAATACTTACTCATAGAGAATTAACACTATTAGTAGTAGCAGGAGTGTTTGTAGTAGAAACACTTACTGTTATATTACAAGTTATGTGGTTATATTTATTTAAAAGAAAACTATTCTTAATGACACCACTACATCATCATTTTGAAAAACTAGGATGGGTAGAAACAGATATAGTAAAATTATTTTGGGTAGTAGGATTACTACTTGCAATGTCAGGAATAATTTTTGGTGTATGGTTATAAGAACTCTTAAGAGTTCTTTTTTTTATATAAAAAAATATAATTAATTAGGTGATTCTATGAAAAAGTTTGATAGAATTTTATTCTTTACTATTATTGTATTATCAATATTTGGACTCATTATGATCTATTCAGCTTCCAGTATCTGGGCAGAGTATAAGTTTAATGATAGTTTTCATTATTTTAAATATCAATTAGTATTTCTAATAATCGGAATATTAGTTATGCTCTTTATATCTAAAATAGATTACAAAATATATTACGAAAACGCTAATAAGATATTATTAATTTGTTTTGTTCTATTAATATTAGTATTAATACCTGGTATAGGAAGTGTTAGAAACGGAAGTAGAAGTTGGTTTGGAATAGGACCATTTGGAATTCAACCAAGTGAAGCGACCAAATTAGGTATGATTATTTTTACTAGTAAGTATTTAACAAACTCCAATAAATTTTTAAAAAGTTATAAAAAGGGAGTATTTCCAATACTCGGAATCTTATTTACACTATTTGGACTTATTATGTTACAACCAGACTTAGGTACAGGAACTATCCTAGTATTATCAATAATAGTTTTATTATTTATAGCTGGTGTTAATATGAAATTCTTTTTTGGAATTGGAATATTAGGAGTTATAGGTATAATTATTTTAATTGTTATAGCTCCATACAGAATGGATAGAATAACATCATTTGTAGATCCTTGGAGTGATGCTTTAGGTACTGGTTTTCAAATAATTCAAAGTTTATATGCCATCGGTCCAGGAGGACTCTTAGGTAATGGATTTCTAAACTCTATTCAAAAACAATTTTATCTACCAGAACCCCAAACAGATTTTATATTTTCTATAATTGCAGAAGAGTTTGGAGTAGTAGGGGCCTTTATAGTAGTAGGACTATTCTTAATAATTTTATATAGAGGAATAAACATAGCCTTAAATACTAAAGATTTATTTTCTAAATATTTAGCATTTGGTATGACTTTTCAAATAATATTTCAAGCTATCATGAATCTAATGGTAGTAATAGGACTTATTCCAGTAACAGGAGTAACACTACCATTTATATCTTACGGAGGATCATCTCTATTAATTAGTATGGTATCAATAGGTATATTACTCAATATATCCAAAAGTTAAAAAAGTTATTTTTACTATAACTTTTTTTAATTTTGTGTTAAAATTATATTACTAAAAAAGAGGTGTATATTATGAAAAGGGTAGATAAAATAAATTATTATTTAGATATAGCAGAAGCAGTAATTGAACGTGGAACTTGTCTAAGAAGAAATTTTGGAGCTATCATTGTTAAGAATGATGAAATAATTTCAACAGGTTATGTTGGAGCGCCACGTGGTAGAAAAAATTGTTGTGACTTACAATACTGTACAAGAGAAAAACTAAACGTTCCAAGAGGTGAACGTTATGAATTATGTAGAAGTGTACATGCTGAACAAAATGCCATTATAAGTGCAGAAAGATCTAATATGATTGACTCAACACTTTATTTAGTTGGTAAAAACTATAAAGATGGTACTTATGTAGAAAATGCAAGACCATGTGCTTTATGTAAAAGAATGATTATTAATGCTGGTATTAAAGAGGTTATAGTAAGGGATACAAAAAACACATATACACGAATTGATGTATCTGAATTCATAGAAAATGATGAAAGTTTAGAATTAACACTAGGTTATTAACACTAATTCTTAGGGGGAGAAAAAACAGATGAATAGAAAACAAACAAAAAAGGTTATAGCAGAACTACTTGATAATAAGACTATAACAGAAGACGAGTATAATTATATATATAGAGAATTAGGAATTCTTTCACAACATAAAACAGAAGAAGATTTTTGTAATATCTATATAGGTAAATTAATGTTAAAAAAAGGAAATATCAAAGAAGCAAAAAAATATTTTAATCAGTTATTAGTAAAAAAGGAAAACTATAAAACAGCATATTATAATTTATATAAAGTAGCTCTTATAGAAGAAAGATATGCTAGTGCATTAATATATCTATATAAATATAAAGATTGTTGTGATAAAGATGCTCCATTTATAGATTTATCAATAAATATGTTAGAAAAATATATAAATTCTGAGTACAATAATGAATTTACTTTTAAAGTAACCAATAATATTAATAACACTATTGAAAATACAAAAGATGAAGAAATAATTGATTTATATAATAAAATAATTAACTACAATGATTCGTCAGATTACAATAATATGATGAATTTACTAAGTGAATTAGATCAAAAGTTAAAAGAAAAAAATATTACAATCGATACAGAACCAGTATATAAGATAATCAAAGTATCAAAGAAACAAAAATCAAATATTTATAATAAAGAGGAAACTAAAACAAGAATAAAAACATTTTATAGAATGCTTAATGCTTTGATAGAGTATGATCATAATACTGCTGAAAGAATAATTAATAATATAGAAGAACCAAAAACAAAAACAGCAGTTATTCTTAATAGTTATTTAAGAAATAAACTAGAAGAAAAGAAAAAGTACATATCTTTATCTGATGAAGAAAAAGATATATATAATGGTTGTATTGAAAAAGGAAGAGATGCTTTAAATAATAAAGATTATGAATTAGCACTTGATTACTATAAAACAGGATTAATAATGACAAATCATCCTATATTCTATTATTATATTGGAAAAGCTTATTATAAAGATTTAAGAAATTATGATGCATATGAAACTTTATTAAAGTATGATGAAAAAAGTGGTGAAAAGTATTCTAAATGTAATTTATATTTATTTATCTTAGAAACAAAGTTTGGAAAATTAGTAAGAGCTGACAGAAGAATGAATGAGGCTAATACTTTAAATGATATCCTAGATAGTAAAAAAATAAAGTCATTAAATAATATTAAGAATCAACTAAAAAGCAATAAGGAAAAACTTCATAAAAAAGAATTAAAAATGGAAGACTACTATGAGTATGAAATAGTTGATAAATTAAAACTAATAAAAGGATTATATGAAACAGGCAATATAAAACTAGCTGATAAACTAATGAACGAATTAGAAAGAGAAAAGAATAAAACAAAAGAAGAAAAACGTCTTATTCAATCAGAAAGAAATAATAAAAGACTATATATGAGAAAATCAAAATTCAATTAGTAAAGTATAATGTAAATATAGTTATTTAAAGGTCTAATTTCTTGACTAAATTAAAACAAAATATTATCATATTTAAAGAGGTGTATTATGTATAACAATTATTATAAAAAACAAATTATTAAAAATATCTTGATAATAGTACTTATCCTATTATTTGCAGTTTTCGCAACTCATCACATATATTATAAATTTCAAAAAGAAAGAAATGTTGATTACACATCATCATCTTTAGATATAATATTTCATGAAAAAACTGGTGATATGGTTACATTAAATAAGATAACTCCTGTAACTGATTCAGTAGGATTATCATCTAAGTCATATACATTTACTGTTAAAAATAATTTGACAGTACCAGTAAGTTATAGAATCAAACTTGTAGATAACGAAAATGCAATAAAAGAAGATAACTGTTCTAGCTCTTTAATAAATAAAGATGTTATAAAAGTTTCTATTAAAGGAAAAAAATATAACAAAATTTATAAATTAAGTGAATTAGAAGACAATACTTTAAAAATAGAAAAAGTAGATGCTTTAGAAGAAAGAAATTATACTATTAGAGTATGGACATCTAATGATGCTCAAGCTAAAGATAATATGCATTATCATGGATTAATTCAAATAGTAGAAGCTAATAATGATTTAGCTAAAGCTAAATAATAGGAGGAAATATGGATATAGATTTAAGCCTATTATATAGTAAAACAATAGAAGAAATATCAATTAGTGGTAAGTATAATCTTCCGGAAGAATATATTGATAAAAATCTAGTTATATCTGTTGAAGATATTGCAGTAGATGGAAGAATATATTTAGGAAGCGATGAAGAAGACAGAGTAGAAGCTACTATCGAAGGTAACCTAATTATAGAGGATTCTATCTCTCTAGAGCCTGTAGAATACCCATTTTCTATCAAATATGACGATATTTTGGAAGAAAATTGCAAAAAAAATGAAAATACACTTGATATATTCTCATTTTTGTGGGAAAATATTGTACTAGAGGTCCCCTTACAGTTTACTAAGGTTAAAGATCTCAGTAAATTTCACGGGGATGGATGGAAGTTAGTTAGTGAAGATGAACTAGTAAAAAACAATAATCCATTTAGTGATTTATTAAAAGATTTTAAAGAGGAGTGATAATATGATGAAATTAGACATTCAAATGTTCGCAGTTCCTTTTCGTAAAGTTTCTAAAACAAGAAAAAGAATGAGAAGAAGTCATAATGCTATTGAAGTTCCTGGTATGACAAAATGTCCAAGTTGTGGAGAAATGATCAAACCTCATAGAGTTTGTTCAAAATGTGGAACATACAAAGGAAAAAATGTAGTAGAAGTAAAAGAAGCTTAGTAAGCTTCTTTTTTTCTTTGTTGCTCTTGAAGTAAATAAATTATATAATAGAAGTGGTGATTTAAATGCTAGATATTAAAGATAACAATTTACTTATAATATGTCCTAATGAAGAAAAAATGAAATTACTGGATTCTTTTAATAGTGATAATAAATTATATAATATTAAGTTCATGACTAAAAAAGAATTTATAGATAATTATTATTATAAATATACAGATGAAGCTATATTCTATTTAATGAATAAATACAACTATGATATAGATGTTTGTAAAGTATACTTAAATAATTTATATGTAATAGATATAGATAAAGAATATATTAGTCCTAAATTAAACTTCTTAAAAGAATTAAAAAAAGAACTTATATATAATAAATTACTAATATTTAATAAAGCTTTTAAAAATATAATAAAAGATAAAAAAATAATAGTTAAAAACTATTATGAATTAGAAAAATATGAAGAAATAGCATTAAACTATAATACTAAATATGAAAATATAGAATTAAATAAACAAGTAGTAGAATGTAACACATTAGAAGAAGAAGTAAACTATGTATGTTTAAAAATAATAGAGCTATTATCTAATGGTGTAGATATAAATAAAATCTATCTTACTAATATATCTAATGAATATTTATATACACTAGAAAAACTATTCTCTTATTATAATATCCCAATTAATATAAAATTTAAAAAGAGTATATGTTCTACTAAAGTAATTAGTGATTATCTAACTAATAATACTATAGATTTAGAAGATTCTAGTAAAAATATAATTAATAAAAAATTAATTAATATTATTAGTGATTTATCTAATATTGATGAAACATCACCAATATATAAAACAATATTAATAGATAAATTAAAAAATAGTTATTTACCTAGTAAGAAATTAATTAATGCAGTAAATATAAAGGATTTATATAATGAAGATTTTTTATCTGATGAATATGTATTTGTATTAGGATTTAATCAAGATGTATTACCAAAAATAGAAAAAGATATTAACTATATAACAGATAAAGAAAAGGATGAAGTAGATTTATATACTACAAAGTATTTAAATAAAAGATCTAAATTAGTTTTAACTAATATATTAAGTAACATAGATAATTTATTTTTATCATATAAATTGTCTAGTCCATTTAGTAATTATTATAAGTCTAGTTTAATAGATGAAAAGTCACTAGAAATAATAAAACCAGAACAAGATTTATATACATACTCTGACATCTACAATAAATTAAGATTAGGTGAATATTTAGATAATTATTATCTTTATGGAACAAAATCTAATGATTTAAATATACTAAATACTCATTACAAAATACCATATAAAGAATATAAAAATAATTATACTAATATAAATGAAGATACATATCTAAAGAATTTACCGTATCCCCTAAATTTATCTTATACATCTCTAAATACATATAATGAATGTAAATTTAAATATTATTTAAAATATGTTTTAAAACTAGAAGAGTATGAAGATAAATTCCCAGCATTTATAGGATCTATGTATCATAAGATATTATCTTTATATAGAAATAATAACTTTGACTTAGAAGAAGAATATAGAAAATATTTAGAAACTAGAGAATTATCTTTAAAAGAAAAACTATTATTAGTTCGTATAAAAAAAGATTTAGAATTACTAATTGATAAAATAAGAAAACAAAACTTATTAACTGGTTATAATGATGAATATTATGAAAAGAAACTATCTATAAAACTAGATAAAAAAGTAGATGTTAATTTTATTGGTTATATAGATAAAATTATGTATTATCAAAAAATAGAAGATACATACTTTTCTATAGTGGATTATAAGACAGGAAATATTGATACTCATATAGAACCAATGAAATATGGATTACATATGCAACTACCTGTATACCTATATTTAATTCACTACTCGAAAGTGTTTAAAAGTCCAATATTTACAGGTATTTATTATCAAAATATTTTATTCAATTATCCTACATGGAGTAAAAATTTAGAAAAAGAAAAAGAATCCCGTTATTTACTACAAGGATACTCAACAGATGAAACTAGTGTTTTAGAAAGATTTGATACTACATATGAAAAGAGTGAACTTATTAAGAGCATGTCTTATACTGAAGAAAAAGGTTTCTCTAGATATTCAAAAATCATTGATAATGATACTTTATATAATTTAGTTAAATATACTAAAAATTATATAGACAACCAAGTAGATAAAATACTAGATCGAGATTTTGAAATTGATCCAAAAGAGTACAATAAAGAATCATCATGCGGATTTTGTAAATTCAAAGATATTTGTTATATGGAAGATAAAGATATTAAACAATTAGATAAAGTAGAAGATTTATCATTTTTAGGGGGTGAAGAATAATGGCTTGGACTAAAGAACAACAATCAGCAATAGACCTAGAAGGTAAAAATATTATTGTTTCAGCTGGAGCAGGAAGTGGTAAAACCGCTGTACTTACAGAAAGAGTTAAAAGAAAACTATCAAGTGGTATTCATATTAACGAGCTATTAGTCTTAACCTTTACTAATGCAGCAGCTGCTGAAATGAAAGAACGTATTAGAAAAGCAATTACTAAAACAGAAGAATTAAAAGATGAATTAGATTTAATAGATGGTGCCTATATCACAACATTCGATTCATTTTCACTAAGTATAGTAAAAAAATATCATACTAAATTAAATATAACTAATAATATAAAAATAACAGATGAAGTAGTAATAGATTTAGAAAAAAGAAGAATATTAGATGAAATATTTGATGAGTATTATTTAACTCCTAATAGTAACTTTTCTAAATTAATTAATGATTTCTGTCTAAAAGATGATAAAGAATTAAAAGAGTATATTCTATCTAGTTTTAAAAAAATAGAATTAAAATATGATAAAGAAAAATATTTGAATAATTATATTTCTAAATACTTTAATGAAGAAAATATAAATAAATATATAAATGAATATTTAGATTTAATATATAAAAATATTAATAATATGAAAGATTTAATCATAGAACTAAATGATTATTTTGATGGGGATTTTGTAGCAAAGATAGAAGATAATTTTAAGAAATTATTAACTGCAACTAACTATAATGAAATAAAAAACTCATTAGAGTATAAAACAATTCAGTCACCAAGAAATAGTGATGAGACAGGTAAAAAAATAAAATCTACTATATTCAATTTAGCCAAAGAAATTAGAGATGACTTAGCTATATATAATGATATAGATGAAATGAAAGAAGAAATATTATCTACTAAAAATCATCAAGAAATAATTATAGATATAATGTTAAAACTTAATAAAAAATTAGAAGAATATAAAAATGAAAATAATATTTATAGTTTTACAGATATAGCTCATTTAGCAATTAAAGTAGTAGAAGATAATCCTGAGATATGTGAAGAATTAACTAATAGTTTTAATGAAATATTAGTAGATGAATATCAAGATACATCAGATACTCAAGAAAAATTTATCACTATGATATCTAATAATAATCTTTATATGGTAGGAGATATTAAACAATCAATATATCGTTTTAGAAATGCTAATCCATATATATTTAAAAATAAATATGATTTATATAGAGATACTGATGCTGGTATAAAAATAGATTTATTAAAGAATTTTAGATCACGTGAAGAAGTATTAAGTAATATTAATTTATTATTTGATTTATTCATGGATGATGAAATAGGAGGAGCTGACTATAAAGCTACTCACAGAATGGTCTTTGGTAATACATCTTATATTGAAGAAGGAAAGACAGAACAAAACTATGATATAGATGTTTTAACTTATAATAGTGATGACTTAAAAAAAATTACCAAAGATGAACAAGAAGCATTTATAATTGCTAATGATATAAAAGAAAAAATAGAAAATAAATTCCAAGTGTTTGATAAAGATACAAAAATACTAAGAGATATAAAATATTCTGATTTTGTAATATTACTAGATAAATCTAAAAATTTTGATTTATATAAAAAAATATTTGAGTATATGCAAATACCTCTATCTATTTTAAAAGATACTTCCCTTGGTAAAGATAAAGATATATTAGTAATTAAAAGCTTATTAAAACTAATTATTTCTATTAAAAATAAAGATTTTGATAAATATAGTTTCATATCTGTAGGAAGAAGTTACTTATATAAAATGACAGATGAAGAAATATATGAATACTTCATTAATAATAATTATGAAGAAAGTGATTTATATAAGAAATGTTTAAGTTTAATAGATAATATAGATATAGAAAGTCCATCTAATTATTTAAAATATATTTTAGATGAATTTAATTATGAAGAAAAATTACTTTCTATAGGAAAGATTAAAGAGTACAGAGTACGATGTGAATATTTATATAATCTAGTATCTGATTATGAATCTTCAGGAAATAATATTTATGATTTCATAGATTATCTAGATAAAATATTTGAACATGATTATGACTTAAAATTTAATATTAATGAAGATATATCTAATAGTTGTAAAATAATGACTATTCATAAATCTAAAGGGCTAGAGTTCCCAATATGTTATTTTGCTGGATTCTCATCAAAATTTAATATAAGTGAATTAAGAGAAAAAATAATTTATGATAATACTTATGGCTTAGTTTTACCAAAAATAGATGAATATTATAAAGATACTGTTATTAAAACACTATTAAAAGTAAATACTAAAAAAGAAGAAATATCTGAACGTATTAGACTTTTATATGTAGCTTTAACTAGAGCAAAAGAAAAAATGATTATAGTACTTCCAGAACAAGAAGAAGATGAGGAAGTACTAGACTTAGTCCCAACATATGAAAGAAGTAAATATAACTCATTCTTGTCTATTATGAAAAGTATCTATACCACATTAATCCCATATATAAAGAAGACTAATATAGAAGCGACAAGAGATTATCTGAAAATAATTAAAAAGGCAGAAAATAGTATTAAAAATGATAATGACGATTTAATAGTTAATGGGGTAAGTATTAATACTTATCAAAAAGAAGAATCCCATTATTCAAAAGATTCACTTCATATCATCACAAAAGAAGAAAAAGAAAAATTAGATTTTGGTACTAAAGTTCATGAAGTTTTAGAATTACTTGATTTTAAAAATCCAGATTATTCATTATATGATATTACTGATACAATGAAAGATAAAATAGAACTATTCTTAAATACAGAATTAATCAAAGAAAATATAAATAATAATATGTATAAAGAATATGAATTTACTTATTTAGAAGATAATAATTACTCTCATGGTATTATAGACTTAATGATAGATGATAATGAAAAAATAATTATAGTTGATTATAAATTAAAAAGTATTGATGATCCATTATATGATAATCAATTAAATGGATATAGAAAAGTAATATCTAATAAACTTAACAAAAAAGTAGAATGCTACTTATATTCAATTATAGATAATAAGTTTAGAAGAGTAGAAAGCGAGTAGAAACTCGTTTTTTTCTTGCAAAAACAAGCATTTTATGATATAATTAGAAGCACTTATTGGGGGTAGGTAAAATGAAGATGGATACTAAGAATAAAATTAAGTTAACTGAACTTGGATTAGGAATGATAGGTACTAACATTATATACATAAATGATCGTAATCAAATAATTGCTTCTAACTTATGTATGTTACCTTATTTTCTAGGATTTTTAACATCATTTAAAACAGAAATGAAAACAGAAGAATATAAAGAATTAGAAAAATTATATAATGAAGTAATAACAAATACAGCTACTTTAATGAAAGAAAATGCTATTACTGATCCAATATCAGTTTTCGCAACATTCATGTATATGTATAGAAATGGATATCTATCATTAGATAAAAAATATGATTATTCAACAAAAATGAAAGATTTTGGAAATCTCCAAGGATTAGATGTTATCAGAGGACTAGGTGTATGTAGATCTGTTGCTAGTATGCATAGTGATATATGCAATGAGTTAGGAATGGATTCATCAGTTATAATGGTTAATGCCAAAGATGCTATTCCACAGATAGAAAAATTATGTATTAAAGATAAACCTATTCCAGATGAAAAAACAAAAAAATTTGTAAAATTAGTAGTAGCTGCTACTAAAGTAATCCCAACAGCTAATCATGCAATCACAACAGTAGAAAAAGATGGTGTTAATTATATATTAGATCCAATGAATGATGGATTTCTATATATGAGAGAAAATAATGAATTACATGTAGCTAATAATGAAGATTACTTCATGAAATTAAATATGCCAGTTACTCAAATGAATAGAATGTTTCTAAATTCTAAAATAAAAAAGTTAAAAGGTTTAAAAGAACAATTACAAAAACCAAGTATAGATTATGATACATATAAGTATAATTACCAAATAGCTGCAGAAACATGTATGTTTAATCAAGAAATATTTGAAGAATTCTATAAAAATAATAAAGACATATATGAAGAAATAGTTAGAAAAAGTGATGAACACGGAAACATGATGTTAAGAATGACAGGTTTTGACCAAGTAAGAAAAGTATTAGAAAATGAAAAAGTAAAACCAGTAATAGAAAAAATGAAATATAATATGAACGAAACTAAAGAAGAGGTAAAACAACTATTAAAAAAATAAAACAAGGGGGGAGTATAAATGTTACTAAGAGAATTAGATTTTGATAATATGTCAGTAAAAGAACTAGAAGATGCTATTATATTTAATCAAAGAGAAAAAAATAGAATGTTATTAGAAATTAAAAAACTAGAGATTAATGAAATAGTTAGTGAAATAACTCATAATAAAATCACAACTGTTCCTAAAAAAGAACAAACAAAAGAAGAAAAAATGGAAGATGATGAATTAAATTATTATTATGAAGATTTAAAAAATATTAAGTATAGTGATAATTTATATAATGATATAAAAGACATATTACCAGCAAAAAAGAATTATAGATATAAAGAATTATTAAGAAAATTAAAATTAAATATTCTAAAAGATAAAAAAGAAATAGAAAGATTTATTACAGAAGAAAATATTACTGATCCTGAACTATTAGAAGAGTTTAATAATGAAATAAATTTAAATAAAAGAAAAATAGATATAATTAGTATAATTTCTAAAGAACAAGAAAAAGAAGGATCAAATATAGAAGAAATAGAAAATAATTTAATATTTACAACTACTCCAACAGGTAATATTAGAGTGTTAGAGGAAATAAAAAGTATAGACCAATCATTTTATGAAAAAATAAATACATTATTTGAATCTATAAAAGATGGAACATTTAAAAATGTTAAAAGATTTACAGGAAATAATAAATTTTCTAAATATCGTGAAGTAAGAGAAGATCTAATACGTGTTGTATTTGATAGAATATCTGCTCATGATTATGTAATAGTTACAGTGTTTACTAAAAAAACAACTAATGACAGAGGATATCAACTTAGCCTAGAAAATAAAATTTCAAAATATAAAGACCAAAAAGATAGTATTCTTAAAAATATAGACAATGATGAGTATAGAAAACTTCATAAAGAATATGAAATAGAATTATTTAATAGATTAAAACCACAAGAAGCAAAAAAACAAAAGAAAAAAGTAGGTGGTCCTAATGAATAAAGCAGTATTTAGAAAAATTGATGATGAGATATTAAGATTACTAAACGAATATGAAGAAGAGGACATGGAATCTAAATTTCTAGATATGTTTCTTGAAGAAAATTCATTTAATAACATAAACGGAGTAATGAATTTAAGTCCACAAGATATTTTAATAGCTTTTGTTTGTAGTAATTCAAATGTTATTACTTATGATGAAATAAAAAAGTTTGCCCAAGATAATAAAAGACTTTTACTTGGAAGTAGTTATTATGAATATTATAAATTATTTAAAATATTATTTACTTTTAAACTAATGGATCCAAGAAATATAGAAAAGTTAAATGAAAAACAAAAACAACAATATGAAACTATGCAAGTAAGTGTTAAATTCATCGAAAAACAATATGATGTTGATACAAAAGAAATAATGGCTATGTTAGATAAAGATCAAGATGCATTTGGAGAAGCAAATGCACTAGTATGCTCAATAAAAAGAGCACAAGAAGAAGTAAGAGAAATAGAAAATTATGTAAAAAAACATGGTTTAGAAAATGATAGTAAGTATGAACTTAAAGATTTAATGAGTGCTTATAGTACTATAAAAGATTATTATACAAATAAAGAAAAGTCTCGAAAAAGAAAAAATAATAAAATTCAAAAGCAAATAGATAATCTACAAGATTTAAAACCACTTCTTAGAAAAGAAATGGAAAAAGAAGAAATAAGCTCTATATCTAAAATATTAAATCTAGTAGAAAATCCCGAACTAAAAAAAGAAGTAATAAAAACTATTTATGAACATAATAAAGATGTATATGAAGAAACAGAAAAAAAATATGAGAAACTAGCGGGAGACCATAAAAATAAAATAAAAAAAATATTAGACAAATATAATATTAAATATGATGTAAATAAAATTAATAAAGATATAGAAATAGATGATTTAAAATTTATATTAGAAATAATAAGTAAATATGATTTTGAAAGTATAGAAGAGCTAGTTTATATAATTAATAATACTAATACAGAAATAGTTGATAGTATTAATAAATTATATATTAATGGATGTATTACATTAGACTTTATAAAAAATAATTTATCTATATTTAATAAGAATTTTAAATCTAGTACATATCCAATATTAATAAAAAATATTAAAATTATAAAAGATCATGAATTAAATCCAAGAATGTTTTCTAAGACACCAGAAGTATTATTAACAGATAATGAAATATTTAGTAATAATATTAAAGTATTAGAAGACTATAAATTAAAAGGTAAATTAAAGAAAACTAATTCATATAGGTTCTTAGCTTTAGATGATTTAGATATAAAATTAGATAAAATATTAGAATTAGGATTTGAAGAGTTCTTAAAGAAAGATTTATATTTATTAAATTACAGTTATAATAGTTGGGATAAAGTATTTATAATGAAAGAAATAGGGGAAGTTCCAGAAACAATAGAAGAATTAAAAGAAGTATTAAAAGATAATTCATATATATCAGATAGTGAACTTAGTGATTATATGATGAAAAATAATGAAATAGAAGATGAAGAAATAAATGTAGATACATTAGAGAAATATGATAATACAACAAGAACATACAATATTAATGGAGTGTTGATTTCCAAAAATAAAGTTAAAAGATATCAAAAAGATAATAAAATAAAGATTAGCGAAGTTATTAAAGATAGTCTAATTTTAAAAGAAGAACAACAAATAATATATGATGCATTAAAATATAATGTAAATGGATTTGACATAATAACAGGTAATATGATATAATCTAAATGTTTGACGCCTCTAGGCTGCAAACCGCATTGAAAAGGTTATATAAAACAATTCATATTGTACCTTAAAAGCGAGTCTTAAGTTTTAATAAAGGAGGTATATTAATGAACGCTGTAATTAAAGTTGGTGGAAAACAATACTATGTATCTGAAGGTACAGAAATTTTTGTAGAAAAAATTAATGCCAATGAAGGTGACGTAGTTAGTTTTGACCAAGTATTAATGCTTGATGGTAAAATAGGTAGTCCTTATCTTACTAATGTTACTGTTGAAGGTGAAGTCCTAAAAAATGGTAAACAAAGAAAAATCACTGTTTTTAAATATAAATCTAAAGACAGATCTAACCGTAAGAAACAAGGACATAGACAACCTTATACTAAAATCAAAATTACTAAAATTGGTTAATTTATGATTAAAGTAAAAGTAGAAAAGCAAAATGCTAAATATAAAAAAGTTGCTGTATTAGGTCATGCGATGTATGATGAATATGGTAAAGATATAGTATGTAGTGCAGCTAGTAGTATAGTTACTACAACTGTAAATGGTATTTTGTCACTTAATAAAGGTAGTCTAAGTTATATGGTTAGTAAAAAGGGTGTTAGTATTACTATTAAGAGTGATGATACTACTACTCAAGTACTAATTAATAATATGGTTAGTCTTTTAAAAGAACTGGAAAAAAATTATCCAGAAAACATTGAAGTAAAATAAGGAGGAGAATTATGAGATTATTAAAATTAGATATTCAATTATTTGCTCACCATAAAGGGCAAGGATCAACATCTAATGGTCGTGATTCTGCAGGACGTAGACTAGGTGCTAAAGCAGCTGATGGAGAATTCATCACAGCTGGTTCTATTATATATCGTCAACGTGGAACTAAAGTTTTCCCAGGTGTAAACGTTCGTCGTGGTAATGATGATAGTTTATACACTACAGTTGATGGAGTAGTTAAATTCGAACGTGTAGGAAGAGATAAAAAACAAGCATCTTGCTATCCAGTAGGAGAATAATAGATAAACAAAAGGGCCTTTTAAAAGGCTCCTTTTTTTGATATAATTAATACAAGTTTGGTGATAAAGATGAAATTAAAAATAAATGATAAAGAGTATAACTTAACAAATACAGCAATTCTATGGAAAGATAGATTTGAAAGTTATACTGATGATGATACCATTAGTTTTAATAAAACAAATCTAGATAATAAGTATATTATGACTAATGAAATGTTTAATTGTCTATATAATGATATATCCCAATTAGTAATAGATGAAGAAGATGCTATTGATTTAGGAAGATCAATAAGAGATATTGATAATTTACAAACTTTTATTAATGAACAAGGAAATAAACAAAAAGCAATTGACTTATTGGAAAAAGGTATTATTTTAATGTTAGATTATTATAATAAAAAAATAAATGAAGAAATAAAAAAGAATGGTAGGTGATATTATGTTCGTAGATGAGGTAGAAATAAAAGTAGAAGCAGGTAATGGTGGAGATGGTTGTACTGCCTTTCGTCGTGAAAAATATATATCAATGGGTGGACCATATGGAGGAAATGGTGGTCATGGATCAGATATTATATTTAAAGTAGATGAAGGATTACATACTCTATTAGACTTGCGTTATCAAAAGACTATTAAAGGTCAAAAAGGTGAGAATGGTCGAGGTAAAAATCAACATGGAAAAGGTGCAGAACCAGTAATAGTAAAAGTACCACTAGGAACAGTTGTAACTGATTTAGATACAGGATTTATAATCGCTGACTTATCTAAGAAAAATCAAGAAGAACTAATTGCTAAAGGTGGAAGAGGTGGAAGAGGAAACACTGCTTTTAAAACACAAACTAATACAGCTCCAGATTACTCTGAAAATGGAGAAGAAGGAGAACATAAAAACTTAAAGGTAGAAGTTAAAATGCTTGCAGATGTAGGACTTGTAGGATTACCTAGTGTAGGTAAATCAACATTTATATCATGTGTTTCAAAATCAAAACCAAAAATTGCAGCTTATCACTTTACTACTTTAAATCCTAATTTAGGAGTTACAAAATCAACAGATGGAAGAAGTTTTGTAATTGCAGACTTACCAGGATTAATAGAAGGAGCATCACACGGAGAAGGTCTAGGAGATAAATTCTTAAGACATATTGAAAGAACAAAAGTAATAGCTCATGTAATAGATATGTCTGGTAGTGAACTAAGAGATCCATATGATGATTATGTACTAATTAATAAAGAATTAGAAGATTTTAATCCAAAATTAATGAAAAAACCTCAAATAATTATTGCTAATAAAATGGATATAGAAGGAGCAGATGAAAAGTTAGAAGAATTTAAATCTAAACTAAAAGAAGATATAAAAATATTTGAAATAAGTGCTGCAACTAATAAAGGATTACAACAGGTAATAGATTACCTAGCAGATGTAGTAGAACAAGCTCCAAATGATCCATTATATGATGAGTCTCAAATAGAGTCACATGTATTATACAAATTCAAAAAAGAAGAACCATTTACTATTACAAGAGATGATGATGGTACTTGGGTAATTTCAGGTAAAGAAGTAGAAAGAATCTTCAAAATGACTAAATTCTCATCAGAAGAAGCAGCATACAAATTTGCCAAGAAATTAAGAAGAATGGGTATAGATGAACGTCTAGAAGAATTAGGTGTAGAAGAAGGAGATCAAGTAAGAATACTAAACTTCTATTTTGATTATAGACATTAAAAACTGCAATTAATAATGCAGTTTTTTATTTAGTAATATAAGAACTATTTACAAAAAACACTTATTGTGGTAAATTATTCAGCATTAGGGGGGAGTATTATGCAGACAAATATAAGCAGATTAAATGAAATGATACTAGTTGGAATACATAATATATTTAAAAAATATCCACATGCTTTTACTGAAGAAGAAAAAAACTATATTGTAAAAAATTATGATTGGATAAATCGTAATAATGGATATAATTATATTCTAAGAGAAATATATGATGAATTAGGAATTATTCCAGAAGAAGATAATTTATATTTAGGATTTATAAAATTAATAGAAGAAAAATTCGGTTTAAATAGACATATTGTAGAAATAGGTGGAGGTATAATTCCTAGTTTATCTAAGCATATAGCTTTAAGACAAGAAAGTGGAATGATTACTGTATTTGATTCTAGATTGGCAGTCACAAATTCGCATCTACCAAACTTAAAATTAATAAAAGAAAAGTTTGATAAAACAAAAGTATCTCTAGAACATGACTTACTTATAGGACTTCATCCTTATGGAGGAACTAAGACAATAGTTGAAGCTGCTTGCGAAAATAATTCTGACTTCATTATTGCATTAGGTGATTTACCAGTAGAACAAAATAGTTTCATTGAAGATGAAGAATATGATATTGCACAACAACATCTAATCTTTGATGCAAAAAATATGGTCAGAGAATCCGGACTAGGAGAACTTGAGTATGCTAGTTTAGAAGAATATGGAAGTATGTATCCAGTAATATATAATAAAAGAAGAAAGTAAATAAGTGTGAAGTTGACAAAAAACTTCTTTTTTTTTAAAAATATATATGCTATAATCATTTTAGATATAAAAATATGAGGACGGTGTAAACTATGATGGATATCAATTTCTTAAAACAAAATGGTGTTGATGTTGATAAGAGCTTAGAATTATTTGGAGATATTGGTACATACAATGATACAATTGGAGACTTTTTAGTAAGTGTTAATGATAAAGTACCAAAACTACAAGCGTATAAAATAGCTAAAGATATGCCAAATTATGCAATCTATGCACATTCAATTAAAAGTGATGCCAGATATTTTGGATTTACTAAATTAGGTGAAATGGCCTATGAACATGAACTAAAGAGTAAAGCAGGAGATATTTATTATATATTTGAAAATTATGATAACTTTATTGCTGAAATAAATAAAACAGCTGATTTAGTAAAAAAATATCTAGAAGGAACACCAGCTGACACAGTATCACAACCAACAGAAACTGTAGAAGCAACACCAACTACAACTGATGTTATTGTAGAAGAACAAGTAGGAGAAATATATGACAGACAAACTATTCTAGTAGTAGATGATTCAAATATTATTAGAAACTTTGTATCTCGTATATTTAAAGACACATATAATGTCGGTATCGCAAAAGATGGAAAAGAAGCAATTGATATAATAGATGCCAATACTATGAATAATAATATTAAAGCCATATTACTAGATTTAAATATGCCAAAAGTAGATGGATTTGCAGTACTTGATCATATGAAAGAAAATGATTTATTTGATAAAATACCAGTATCAATAATTTCTGGAGATTCATCAAAAGATACAATTGATAGAGCTTTTACATATACTATAGTTGATATGTTAGGAAAACCTTTCAATGAAGCAGATGTTAAAAGAGTAGTAGAAAAAACTGTATATTCAAAAGAACTAGCTTAGTTCTTTTTTATTGTATTTATTTCCATTATGTGATAAAATATCTGCTATACAAAAAAGGGTGGTTATATGACAGATAGTGAATTCAGATTAATAAAGAGTATGTTAGAAAAAGATATTGTAAATAATGATATAGATTCATTAAGAAAAATTAGATCATATCTAACAGAACAAATAAATATTTGTTTAAAAAGAACAGATACAGAAAACTATGATGTACTAACTTATGATATAAGAGATTTTCTTGATGAATATATTGATAAGAATATTAAATTTAGAAAAGGTCCACTATATAGAGGAATAAGAAAAACATTAAAAAAGACACAAGATGATGAAATAATAATTGCTGAAATTTTAGGTATGGGTAAAAATACACTAGAAAAAGAAAAAGGAATAGGTGAATATACCATAAACTTATTTGAAAAAATATTAAATAGTTTAGGATATTCACTAGATGAAGAATTAACTTTAGAACAATTAATGATATTAAGAGACCTACAACAAGAAAAATTTAATATAAAAAAATATTGTAAAACAAAAAAGGAAGATACTAATTAGTATCTTTCTTTTCTTCTTCAAGTCCACGTTCTACTCGTTCTTTAATAATCTCAATAAGTTCATTCTTTAACTCCATATCAGCATTTTCCCATATTATTTCAAGAAAAACACCAAGACCAGGTAGAGTAACTTCATCCTGAGATTCAACTGATTCATCAATAGCTTGTTTTAAAGTCTCATAATCGTCTCCTTTAAAATTATTTATAATATGTTCTCTTATACTTAAATCCATAAAATCATCTCCTGATTATATAATGGTTAAAAATAAAATATTTATACAAATTTACGTAAAGAAAAATAAAAATAAATAAAGTTACTTGAATACACAAATTTATAAGCAGAGTTAAGGAAAGTAAATAACTTTCTTTTTTCTTTGTTTTATAGTAAAATATATTTGGTGGTATTATGAAGTTTACTTATAATGATGTTGATTATCCTGTTGTAATTGAAAAGAAAAAAACTAATCGTAATACTTATATTAGAGTAAATAAAGAATTAACTATTAAAGTTACAACTAATTATTTCACAAGCGATAAAACTATTATTAAATTACTTAATGATAGTTATAAGAGTATAGCTAAAATGATAGATCATCAATTAGCTAAAAATGATAATAACGAAGGTTTCTTCTACTTAGGCAAAAAATATGATATTGTCTATGTAGATTATACTGATATATCTATTGGAGAATCTAAAGTGTTTTTAAATAAAAAATTAGATCTAGATAAATGGTATAAGAAAGAAGCTAAAGAATTATTTAAAGAAAGACTTGATTATTGGTATAATAACTTTTCAAGAAATATTCCATATCCTAGCTTAAGAATTAGAAAGATGACAAGTCGTTGGGGTGTATGTAATACTAAATTAAAAGTAATAACTTTAAACTTAGAACTAATTAAAAGAGATATAAAATACTTAGATTACGTAATAGTCCATGAATTATCCCATTTAATACATGCAAATCATTCTAAAGATTTTTGGAACCTAGTAGATGAAAATATAGGAGATCATAGAAAATATAGAAGAGAAATGAAGGAGTTTTAGTATGGTAATAACTAGTTTAGATAATGAAAAAGTAAAAAAATATAAAAAATTAAAGAAAAGAAAATATAGAGATGAATATAATGAATTTATAGTAGAAGGAATGCATGCCGTAATAGAAGCATTTAAATGTGGTATGATCATAGAACTTATTCTAGAAGAAAATGAAGCGCTACCACTAGATTGTCCTTATGTATATGTTACTAAAGAAATAATTGGAAAAATATCTACTATGGATACTCCATCTACTGTAATGGCTCTTTGTAAAAAGTTTGATGAAAAAGAAGTAGTAGGAAATAAAATATTGATATTAGATGAATTGCAAGATCCAGGTAATCTAGGAACTATAGTTAGAAGTGCCAAAGCTTTTAATATTGATACTATTATTCTTTCTGAAAATACAGTTGATATGTATAACCCAAAAGTAATAAGAGCAACTCAAGGTATGATGTTCCATATAAACATAATTAGAAGAGATATACATACAATAATTAAAGTATTAAAAAATATGAATATTCCAATATATGGAACTGATGTTAATTATGGAGTAGATGTCAGAGACTTAAATAAAAAAGATAAAGAAAAATTTGCTTTAATAGTTGGTAATGAAGGTAATGGAGTAAGAAGAAGTGTACTAGAAGAATGCGATAAAAACTTATATATAGAAATGAATAGTAAAGTAGAAAGCTTAAATGTAGGAGTAGCAGCATCAATCCTACTTTATGAGTTAGGTAAGTAATATGGAAAAAGTATATATAGGAAAAATAGTTTCAACACATGGAATAAAGGGAGAAATAAGAATAATAAGTGATTTTCCTTATAAAAACAAAGTATTTAAAATAGGAAATAAATTAATTGTCGATGATAAAGAGTATGAAATAAAAACATATAGAGTGCATAAAAACTACGATATGGTTAAGTTAGATGAATATAATGATATAAATGATGTAATGTTTTTAATGAAAAAGAAAGTATACTTTGATAAAAATAATCTATCACTAGATGATAATGAAATTTTAGATGAAGAATTAATTAATTATGAAGTGTTGACAACTACTAATAAAAGAGGAATAATAAAAGAAATCTTTTTAGCAAGTCCAACAAATAAAATACTTAGAGTATTATTTGATAAAGAAGTATTAATTCCTATTAATTCACCTATGATAAAAGAAATAAATAAACAAGAAAAGAAAGTTATAGTTGAGTTAATTGAAGGTATATAGGAGGTTAAATATGAAAATAGATATATTAACACTATTTCCTAATATGTTTAATGACATATTTAATGAATCTATTATTAAAAGAGCAATCGATAATAAATTAGTAGAAATAAATATTCATAACTTTAGAGATTACACACTTGATCCTCATAATAAAGTAGATGATACTCCGTATGGTGGAGGAAGTGGAATGGTTCTAATGCCACAACCAATATTTGATTGTGTAGATAAAATTAAAACTGCTGATTCTAAAGTTATACTCTTAACTCCAGATGGAGTAAAATATGAACAAAGCTTAGCATATGATTTAAGTCATGAAAAACACTTAATATTCATATGTGGGCATTACGAAGGTTTTGATGAAAGAATTAGAACAATCTGTGATATGGAATTAAGTATTGGAGATTATGTTCTAACAGGAGGAGAACTTGCTAGTATGGTAATAACAGATTCTATAGTTAGATTATTACCTGGAGTAATAGAAGAATCTTCTCATATAAATGATTCATTTAATAATAACTTATTGGACTATCCATCATATACAAAACCAAGAGTATTTAGAGGAATGGAAGTTCCAGAAGTATTATTATCAGGAAATCATAAAAAAATAGAAGAATACAGAAAAAATGAAAGTTTAAAAAGAACACAAGAAAGAAGACCAGATTTATTAGAAAAGTAGGTGTATTCATATGTATATAGTAAAGGAAGTTAAAATTCCAAGAACTAAACGAACAAGATTTGAATTAAAAGAAGAATATGTTTTAGAAGGTTATCAAATGCCAAGTCGCAGTAAAAAATTCCAAGTAGATGGAATATCTATTGAGAATTTAATTTTAACTAATAGAGGACTTGCTCGTCCAATCATAGTAAAAAAAGTAGAAACTAAATATAACAAATTACTAATGCTTTTAACTGAGTTATTAGTAACTGATGATGATAGTGGAGAAACATATAGAGAAGCCCTAAATCAAATAGAAAGATTTAGACAAATAATAAAGAATAAATATCGTAAATTTTTAACTCAAAAAGAGTTAGAAGGAATGGCTAATCAACTAAAATTAATTCAAATGGAAATAACTTCTAGACTATATCAAGGTGAATTTACATATGATTATACAAATGCTACTGGTAAAAGTAGATAAAAAACAATTGTCATGATTATAAAAATATGATATATTAATTTGGAAAGCATGTGCGAAAGACGGAAATATATGAAAGTACATAGAGAGTCTTAGTTTGGTGGAATAAGATTATGAGTATTATATTTCAGATCACTTTCAAGTTGCGATTTATGGATAAGATAAATACGGTAACGCGTTATAGTACTAAGTGTATAAGTTAATACTTATAAATTAAGGTGGTACCGCGAACTATTCGTCCTTATAGGATGGATAGTTTTTTTATTTAGAAAGGAGAATAAAATGATAATTAATACAATTTTATTAATAGTGGGGTTTCTCGTTTTAATAAAAGGAGCAGATTTCTTTGTAGAAGGCGCATCAAGCACCGCTAGAAATTTCAAAGTATCTAAAATGCTAGTAGGATTAACAATAGTATCTTTTGGAACAAGTGCTCCAGAATTAGCCGTAAGTATAAAATCATTATTATCAGGTAGTGGAGATATTACTTTAGGAAACGTCATAGGTAGTAATATTTTAAATATCTTACTTATATTAGGAGCATCATCTTTGATACATCCACTAGCGGTAAAAAATAATACAGTAAAAAAAGAATTACCAATCACTTTATTAATAACAGCATTATTTGCAGTTTTATTATCAGATAGTATATTTGATAATAAAATAGTAAATACATTCACAAGAAGTGATGGAGTAGTACTTTTATTATTCTTTTTAGTATTTATATATTATTTAATTTCCATGATGAGAAATAAAATTGATACTAAAGAAGATAAAGATGAAACTATTATGAAATTACCAAAAGCTATTATTTTCACCATAGTTGGAATAATTGCGGTAGTACTAGGAAGTAATATAGTAGTTGATTCTGCAACTAAAATAGCAACACTTCTAGGAGTAAGCCAAAGACTAATAGCTTTAACAATAGTAGCACTTGGTACATCATTACCAGAACTAGTTACAAGTTTAATGGCCACACAAAAAGGTGAGTATGACATTGCTATAGGTAATGTAGTAGGAAGTAATATTTTCAATATAGGTGTTGTTATAGCTATACCAACTGCCATATTAGGAGGTATTGGAGCTATTACATTCAGTTACATAGATATATTAGTAATGTTAGCAGCAACAGTCCTATTATGGATGTTTGCATTTAATGATTATAAAATATCTAAAAAAGAAGGTTTATTATTTTTATTAGTATTTATAGCTTATTATAGTTACGTAATACTTGTATAATTACATGAAGAAAGTAGGGATAAAAATGAAGTTTGAAAAATTAGAACAAGGAAAGATAAATGAAGTAGAAACAAAATATGCTAAATATTGGGAAGAAAACGATACTTTTAATAAAACTATAGAATCAAGAAATGAAAGAGAAAACTTTGTATTCTATGATGGACCAGCAACTGCTAATGGAATGCCTGGAATCCATCATATGATGGCTAAGTTATTAAAAGATACAATTTGTAAATATAAAACTATGCAAGGATACAAAGTACTTAGAAAAGTAGGTTGGGATACACATGGACTACCAGTAGAAGTACAAGTAGAAAAAGAACTTAATTTTTCAGGTAAAGGTGACATTGAAAAATATGGTATTAAAGAATTTAACCAAAAATGTCGTGAAAGTGTATGGAAAAATGAAGAATATTTTACTAAGTTTACTAAAGAAATGGGACAATTCATTGACCTAGATCATCCATATGTAACATATGATAATAATTATATTGAAACAGAATGGTGGATCTTAAAGAAAATATTTGATGAAGGATATATTTACAATGGATTAAAAATAGTACCATGGTGTCCAAGATGTGGTACAGGTCTTGCATCACATGAAGTTGCTCAAGGGTATAAAGAAATATCTGTAAATACTGTATATGTACCATTTAAATTAAAGAATGAAGAAAATACATATTTCTTAGTATGGACTACAACTCCTTGGACTTTAATGGCTAATGTTGCATTATGTGTTAATCCAAATGAAACATATGTAAAATGTGAATCTAAAGGATATAATTTCATAGTTGCTAAAGCTTTAGCTGATAAAGTACTAGGTGAAGAATATACAGTATTAGAAGAGTATACTGGTAAAGATTTAGAATATACTGAATATGAGCAATTAATGCCAATACTTAATGTAGATAAAAAAGGATTCTTTGTTACATGTGATGATTATGTAACTATGGAAGATGGTACTGGTATAGTTCATATTGCTCCTGCATTTGGACAAGATGACTACGAAGTAGGATTGAAATATAATTTACCTGTATTAAATCCAGTAGGAGAAGATGGATGCTATACAGAAGGTCCATGGAAGGGTAGATTAGTAGTAGATTCTGAACTAGAAATAGAAATTATAAAATACTTAGCAAGTGAAGATAAACTATTCAAAAAACAAAAAATGAACCATGATTATCCTCATTGTTGGAGATGTAAAACACCACTTGTTTATTATTCAAAACCATCTCTATATATTAAAACAACAGCTAAGAAAGATGAAATTATTAAACAAAATAATAAAGTTAAATGGCATCCAGAATATGTTGGTGAAAAACGTTTTGGTAACTGGCTAGAAAACATGAATGATTGGGCAATATCAAGAAATAGATATTGGGGATGTCCAATTCCACTATGGAAATGTTCTTGTGGACACGAAGAAATGATTGGTTCACGTAAAGAATTAGTAGAAAAAGCAATTGAAGATATAGATGAAACAATTGAACTACATAGACCATATGTTGATGATGTTCATATTAAATGTCCAGATTGTGGTAAAGAAATGACACGTGTAACTGATGTTATTGACTGCTGGTTTGATAGTGGTGCTATGCCATTTGCACAATATCATTATCCATTTGAAAACAAAGAATTATTTGAATCACAATTCCCAGCTGATTTCATTAGTGAAGGAATTGATCAAACTCGTGGATGGTTCTACTCATTACTTGTTATCTCAACATTCGTAACAGGTAAAACACCATATAAAAACGTATTAGTTAATGACTTATTATTAGATAAAGATGGTCAAAAGATGCATAAATCCAGAGGAAATGCAATTAGTCCATTTGGTATTATGGAAGAGTATGGTGCTGATACTGTAAGATTCTATATGCTACATGCATCACCAGTATGGACTCCACTTAAGTTTGATGTTGAAGGATTAAAAGAAATTTATTCTAAATATATTTCAACATTTAAAAATGCATACTCATTCTTCGAAATGTATGCAAACGCTGATAATATAGATCCAAGAGAATATGATATTCCTGTTAAAGATAGAGAATTAATTGATAGATGGTTACTATCTAAATTAAATAAATTAATTAGAGATGTTAATGAAGCATATAACGAATATGACTTAAATAAAGCTGCTAAACTAATAGTACCATTCTTAAATGATGATTTATCTAACTGGTATATTAGAAGTAACAGAAGAAGATTCTGGGATTCAGAACTTACTGATAGTAAAAAAGCAGTATACTTAACAATGTATGAAGCATTAGTTAGTTTATGTAAATTATGTGCTCCTATGACACCATTCTTAACAGATGAAATATATCAAAAACTAACTGGTAATGAATCAGTTCATTTAGAAGATTATCCAGTAGAAAATTCTGACTTAATCGATGAAGTAGCAGAAGAAAGAATGGACTTAGTAAGAGATGTATGCTCACTTGGACGTTATGCTCGTGAAGAAGTAAATATAAAAGTTCGTCAACCAATTAGTAGTCTAATCTTACCTAAGAGTGATGAAGTAATTATCGGTGACTTATTACCAGTAGTTATGGAAGAATTAAATGTTAAAGAAGTAGAGTTCAGAGAAGATATGAGTAAATATCTAGAATATATAGTTAAACCAAACTTTAAAGTATTAGGTAAAACACTAGGACCAAAAATCAAAGAACTACAAGAAGTTCTATCTAAACTAACAGCTAATGAAATAGAAAAAATAAATAATAAAGGTTTGAAGATTAAATTAGCTGGAGAAGACTTTACTTTAACAGATGAAATGGTATTAATATCTTTAAAACAAAAAGAAGGATATGCATCAAGTAGTAATAATAAAACTTGTGTAGTTTTAGATACCAACCTAACAGAAGAATTAATCTTAGAAGGACTTGCTCGTGAATTCGTACGTAAAGTTCAAGCTCTAAGAAAAGAAGCAGACTTTGTAATAACAGATCATATCAAAGTATATTACAATGGAACAGATGCTATTGATAAGATGTTAGATATGTATAAAGACTATGTTATGGGTGAAGTTCTAGGAGAAGAATTAATTAAAGATGAATCTTTAACTGACCTAGAAGCTATGAACGATGAACAAGCAGCTATTAAAGTAGAAAGAATATAAAAGCAGAAATGCTTTTTTTCTTTTTATTTTAATAAAAGATTATTGAGTTTTAAAAGTAATTAATATATAATATTTATGTAATGGAGTTGGGTATATGAAAGATACAGTGGCCTTAGTAACAGGCAGTAGTAGAGGTATAGGAAAGAGTATTATAGAAGAGTTTGCTAAGTTAGGAGTAAACGTAGTAATTAATTATAACAGGAACGAAACTGAAGCTATAAAATTTAATGAATATATAAAAACAACCTATAATGTAGAGACCTTATTAATTAAATGTGATATATCTAATGAAGATGAAGTTGTTGATATGGTTAATCAAGTAACAGATAATTTTGGAAGAATAGATATATTAGTTAATAATGCTAGTATTTGTAAAGATACAATGTTCTTAGATAAAAGTGTTAAAAACTTTAGAAGAATATTAGATGTTAACTTAATAGGTACTTATTTATGTACTAAATATATTGCTCCGATTATGAAAAGTAATCGTCAAGGAAAAATAATAAATATAGCATCAACAAATGCTATTGATACATATTATCCAGAAAGCCTAGATTATGATGCATCTAAAGCCGGAGTAATATCACTAACTCACAATACTGCTAGAGAATTTGCTCCATATATAAATGTAAATTGCGTATGCCCAGGTTGGGTAAAAACAGATATGAATAAAGATTTATCAATCGAACAGATAGAAGAAGAAAAGAAAAAAATATTACTTAATAGATTTGCAACACCAGATGAAATTGCTAAAGTAGTTATCTTTTTAGCTAGTTCAAAAGCTAATTATATAAATGATACTATAATTAGAGTAGATGGTGGCAAATACAACAATTAAAGGAAGTGATATCTTGAGTAAAGATATAAAAGCAATTATTGAACAAGCTGAAAAAGATTGTGAAAATGAATTTAAAAAGATAGACAAAATATGTGAAGAAAACAGTTTAAAAGTATTAAATAGTTTTCATAAAAATGAAGTGGTTGAATCACATTTTAATTCAACTACAGGGTATGGATATAATGATGCCGGAAGAGATGTAATAGAAAAAGTATTTAGTGATGTTCTAGGTAGTGAAGATGCCCTAGTAAGAAGTCAATTTATATCAGGATCACATGCTCTAACAGTATGCTTATTTGCTCTTTTAAGACCAAATGATCTTTTACTAAGTATTAGTGGTAAACCATATGATACACTAGATGAAGTAATTGGTATAAAAGATAATAATAGTTCCTTAAAGAGCTATGGAATTAAATATGATCAAATAGATTTAGTTGATAATGATTTTGATTATGAAAAAATAGAAGACTATTTAAAACAAAACAAAGTAAAAGTAATTGAAATTCAAAGAAGTAAAGGATATTCAACTAGAAAAAGTATTAGTATTGAAAAGCTAGAAAAAGTAATAAAATTAATTAAAAGTATAGATGAAAATATTATTATAATGATTGATAACTGTTATTGTGAAATGGTAGGAGTTATTGAACCTACTAGTGTAGGTGCTGATATAATGGTAGGATCACTTATTAAAAACTTAGGTGGAGGAATAGCACCAAATGGAGCATATATTGCAGGAAAACATGATTTAGTAGAATTATGTGCTGAAAGATTAACTTTACCAGGAGAAGGAAGAGAAGTAGGACCATCATTAGGAATTAATAAACAGATTCTACAAGGACTATTTATGGCTCCATCAGTTGTGGCATCTGCTTTAAAAACAGCAGTACTCGCAAGTAGAGTAATGGAACTATTAGGCTATGAAGTAGAACCTAAATACACAGAAGATAGAGTTGATATAGTTCAAAATATAATATTCAGAAATCCTGAGGCATTAATTGAATTCACAAGAGGAATTCAATATGCATCCCCAATAGATTCTAATGCTACAGTAGAAGCGTGGGATATGCCAGGATACACAGATAAGGTAATAATGGCCAGTGGTTCATTTACACAAGGATCTTCAATAGAATTATCTTGTGATGGACCATTAAGGGAACCATTTATTGCATATATGCAGGGATCATTAACATATCCTTATGGGAAATTAGCGTTAATGAAAGCTGTAGAAAATCTATTAGGAAAAGGAGGTAATGATTAATGTATACTAATGGATATGAATTAACAGATACTGCAGGAGGAATCATTGGTTTAATATTTGGAGTGCTTGCATTTATGATTATAATTGCATTAATATTAGCAGTATTACAAATCATTGGTCAATGGAAAATGTTCAAGAAAGCTAACGAAGAAGGATGGAAAGCACTTATCCCAATTTACAATACATATACTTTATGTAAAATAATTGGAGTAAATCCATGGTGGATACTAGTAGTTTTCCTATCATCATTCCTAGGAGTAATTCCAGTAATTGGTACATTACTAACATATGCAGTAACAATCTACTTTACTGTAATAGTAGCAGGAAGCGTTGCTAAGAGTTACGGAAAAGATACAGGTTGGGCTGTTGGATATGCACTATTATGTCCATTCTTCTCATTCGCATTAGGTGTAGGTTCTAGTGAATATCAAGGAGCAAAACCAATGAACGATCCAGTAATGGATAAAGCAATGGAAGTAATGGGTAAGAAAAATGAATCTGCAAGTACAAATGCAGGAACAACACCAGCAACAGATGCTTCAGTAAAATTCTGTGCATCATGCGGTACTAAAGTAGATGTAAATACAAAATTCTGTCCAAATTGCGGAAAAGAAATGTAAAAAGAATATTTAAGAATATTCTTTTTTTTTTGCACATATATTTTACTATAACAAGGAGGAGTCGTATGATTAATAAACAAAATTTATGGTTCTTAACATTATTTAGTTTAATATTAGTACTTAGTGTATACTATATTACAATGCCAAATGATTTACTTAAAGATGCAGTGAATAAAGAAGTAACTATTGATGAAAAGAAAAAAGATACAAAATCAACTATAGAAGAAGCATCATCTTTAGTCGCAATGAGAGTAAGTCTAGAAGAAGAAAGACAATCAGTAATGTCAGAATTACAAAAACAATTAACAGATGAAGAAATAAGTAGTGAAGAAAAAAATAATGCTTATGAAAAATTAAAATATTTAAACGAAGTACAAGGAAAAGAAGAAGAATTAGAAAAGAAAATAAAAAAGGAACAAAAACTAGATTGTTTTGTTAAAATGGATAACTCAAATGTATCAGTAGTATGTGTTGCTAATAAACATGACAATACAGTTGCTAACAATATCATGCGTCTTATACAAAAAGAATCAAAAGATAAATTATATATAACTGTAAAATTTCAAAAATCATAATAGACAAATGCATACAACAAAGAGTGTTTTTTACATAGAATACTCTAGGTGGTGCTAAAATGTCAAAGTGCATATTAACAAAAAGAGAAAGAGATGTCTTTGAACTTTTAATAATTAATAAAACAACCAGAGAAATCGCAACAAATCTAAGTATAAGTGAAAAAACTGTTAGAAATCATATTTCTAATGTAATGCAAAAACTTGGGGTAAACGGAAGAGCAAGTGCTGTAGTAGAATTATTAAAATTGAAAGAAATATCTTTATAATCGTACTAAAATAGTACGATTTTTCATATTATTATGTAGGTGATAATATGCTAAGAACTAAGGCTTTAAGAAAAATATTTATAACTACTTTAACACTATTTATATTATTAACTATATATACAATACCAAATACAAATAATAGTAATGTACTAAAAACAAACTTAGAAGTAGAAAGTGCAACCGGATTATATACTAATAGTATATATTTATTGAACGAAGATAATTATTTAGTAAAAGCAAGAATATTATTAGACTGTTCAAAAACAGAGGATAAAGTAACAAAAATCATCTCCAATTTAACTATTAGTGATAATAATAATTTTTTTAATAATTTGAACCCACTCATACCAAAAAATACTAAATTACTAAGTGTAAAAAAAGAAGATAAGCTAATAACTTTAAACTTCTCTAAAGAATTTTTAAATATGAGAGTAGATAGAGAAAAACAAATTATATCTTCTATTGTATATAGTATTCTAGACTTAGAAGATGTAGAAAAAATAACCATTTTAGTGGAAAATAAGCAACTAGAACAATACCCTAATACAAAAGAAAAAATTCCTAGAGAATTAGATAAAAGTATAGGAATTAATAAAGAATATAATATATCATCAAGAAATAATATTTCTAAAGTAGTAGTGTATTATATAAATAGATTAAATAATGATAATTACTATGTTCCAGTAACTAAATACTTAAATGATGATAGAGATAAAATAAAAATAATAGTAGAAGAGTTAACTACCAGTTATATACATGAGAATAATTTAATGAGTTTTCTAAATAATAATACAAAATTAATAGACTATAAAGAACAAGAAAATGTCATGTTTTTAAATTTTAACGATTATTTATTTGATGGTAACAAAAAGGTCCTAGAAGAAGTATTATATACTATTAGTTATTCAGTATTTGCAAACTATGATGTAAATCAAGTTATGTTACAAGTAAATGGCAAAAATATAGAGTCTATAGGTATAAACGAATTACCATAAACTCTTTCTTTTTTTATTTTATTTAAAAAAGTACTTGAAAGATTAGTACTTTTATTGTATAATTCTATTTGTCAGTTGATTTTGTCCGCGTAGCTCAGCTGGATAGAGCAATCGCCTTCTAAGCGATCGGTCACAGGTTCGAATCCTGTCGTGGACGCCATTATGAAAAATAACCGTTGATTTCAACGGTTTTTTTGTTTTTAAAAATTATTGTTTCCATTTCCCCATGAAATAAAGAATAAGATGAAAATAACTATAATAATAGCCCAAATCCATCCATTATTATTGTTGTTATTGCCACAAGTTGGAACACCACATCCGTACATAAAATCTACTCCTTTCAATATATTATATTTTAATGATTGAATATTGACACAACAATTATTTTAAAAAAATAAATTTTTTTCAGTTTTTTTAAGGGAAAAATAATATGGTTTTAGAATAATAAAGATAGGAGGTGGAAGAAACAAGTTATGAAGATTGTGTTACAAGATGGTATCAAAGATTGTGGTGTATGCTCACTTCTTTCAATAATTAGATATTATGGTGGGGATGTATCTAAAGAATATTTGAGAGAAATAACAAATACTACAAAGTCTGGTGTATCTGCATACAATCTTATACAAGGAGCTAAAATAATAGGTTTTAACGGACAAGGTGTAAAGGGAGACTTGACAAATATAAATACAAATAACTTACCCTGTCTCGCACATCTAATAATAAATAAAAGCTACCAACATTTTGTAGTTATATATAACATAGATTACAAAAAGAAAAAAGTCATAATAATGGATCCTGCTAAAGGAAAGAAAGTTATGTCCTTTTCGGAATTTAGATTATCATCAAGTAACAATTTTATTTATTTAAAACCAACAAAAAAACTCCCAGTAATTTCAAATAAAAAAATAATTCTAAAGAGTATAAAAAAGTTCACCAATACCTATCTACTCCCAATATGGATAATAATAATTTTATCTATACTATACTTTTTACTTAATTTAATAACAGCTTTTCATTTCAAATATTTATTAAACTTTGCTATTAACTATAAGTTATCCATAAACGTCTTTTATATAAATTACTATTTATTAATTATATACATAACTAAAGAATTTGTTTATTTCATTCGTAATACATTACTCCTTAAAATGATTAGCTTGTTTGATTATGAAGTTACTACAGAAACATATAAAAGAATTCTTCTACTTCCATATATTTATTATAAAAATAGAACTACAGGAGAAGTTGTCTCTAGAATAAAGGATTTAACTATTGTAAAAGAATACTTAGCTAAATTTATTTGTCTAATCACAACCGACGTAGGAGTAGTTATTATTTTTATGATTTTTATGTTCAATATTAGCTATGTTCTAGCTATATATGTCTTAATAACAATATTAATAATTTTTTTATATAATATTTTTATAAAGAAGAAAAAGAAAAAAAGTATTACTAAATTTCACAAGCAAGAAGAAAAAATAAATTCCTATCTTATAGAAACGTTAACAAGCGTAGAAACAATTAAAGGTCTCCATATAGAAAAAAGTACTATTTCTAAGTTTAAAACTAGGTATAAAAATTATTTAGAATCTTTTTATAATTTAAGTCTATTATCAGAAGTTAATAGTTCCTTTAAAAACAATTTTAATAATATTATGCTAGTAATAGTATATGGTGTTGGAACAGTATTAGTTATATATAAAAAACTAACTATCGTAGAACTTTTCATATTTGAGGGACTATTAAATTATTTTATAAGTGGTATATCCAATCTATTATTACTCCAAACAGAATATACTAATTATAAAACTGCTCTTGATCGCATTCATGACATGTACATGATAAAACAAGAGATATTTAATGGTTCTAAATATTATACAAACTACAATCTATTAGGAGATATTTCATTTAATAAATTAACATATGGATATACTAGTACTAAACTATTTAAAAATGTGAATTTAAAGATAAAATATAAACAAAAGGTTTTAATATCTGGTCCAAGTGGAACAGGCAAAAGTACTTTAGTAAAAATGTTAATGAGATATATTGATGTAGAATTCGGAAAAATTAGTATTAATAATATAGATATAAACCACTATCATTTAGAAATATTAAGAAATAGAATAACATATATAACAGGAAGCGAATTTCTATTTTCTGATACACTATATAATAATATAGTCTTAAATAGAAATGTCGAAGAACAACAAGTTAATAAAATATCAAAACTAGTAATGTTAGATGAAATAATATCTAAAGATACGCTAGGTTATCAAAAAATTGTAGAAGAAAACGGTTTCAATTTCAGTGGAGGAGAACGACAACGAATTATACTATGTAGAAGTTTACTTAAAGATAGTGATATTTATATTTTTGATGAAGCGTTAGGACAAATAGATATTGAACGTGAAAGAAAAATACTAAAGAATATATTTAAATATTTAAAAGATAAAACAGTTATTGTAATAAGTCATAGATTTAATAATGAAGATTTATTTGATAAAAAGATCAGATTAGAAGGAGGAAACATACTTGAAGAATAAAAACTATGAAAAATTGACTTACATATATACTGTTGTTTTTATTTTAATGATTTTAATAATAGTTTTGATAATATTTAGTTTAAAAGAAAACATAAGAACCTATGATGTTATTAGTTCAAGTGTAATAAAAGACGACCTAGTCGAAGCAGTAGTGACTGATAAACAATTAAAAACAATCTATAAAAATAAATATTTATATCTAAATAGAAAAAAGCAGGTAATAAAGATAGAAAAGATAAATAAGAATATTCTAGTTAGAAAAAATAAAAATTATCATAATATTTTACTTAAAATAAAATTGAATAAAAAAGCAAAAGTAAATGATATTAAGCCACTCATTTTATTTAATAGAAAAGTAAATATATTTGAAATGATAAGAATAATATGGAAAGGAGAGTAAGTGAAAGAAGTAAGCAGAAAAGAATTAGAAAAAATAACAGGAGGATTTTCAGTCTGGGTAGGAATAGGAATAGCCGCGGTTGTTGTGTTCTTATCAGGTGTACTTGAAGGTATAACAAACCCAGATAAATGCAAAGGATGAAAGATACGACTATCAATGAATTAGAAAACATATATGGTGGAACTACAACTATTTCCAGTTCAGTATTAAATGCTTTTACTAACATAATAAAAGTCCTAATGGAAGCTGGTCATGGAGTAGGTTCAGCAGTAAGAAGAATTGGTGAAAATAATTTATGCCCGCTAGAATAAAGATTAATTATAAGTTACTAAAAGTATTAGTAATTATCTACTTATTACCAATAATATATTTAGTAATTTTATCAGTTTATAACACTGGAAACTACTTAGGTATTTTTATAAGATCATTATATAGATTAGTGGTCTATAATTAAAAAAACTAAAAAAATGTCAAAAAATGTTGAAATACAAAGAAATATTTGATATAATTTTTAGTAGTTATGACGAAGGGAGGGATAATGATGGCAACTCAAGTAACAGTAAAAAATGGTAATTTAGATTTAGCACTAAGAAAATTCAAACAAAAAGTAGCTAGAGACGGTGTCCCTTCAGAATGCAAAAAACGTGAAGCTTATGATAAACCAGGGGTAAAAAGAAGAAAAGCTAAAAAAGAAGGAATTAAGAATTCTCAAAAGAGAAATAAAAATAGAGATTAATTAATCTCTATTTTTTTACCCATTTAAGGAGGTTATAATGTACGCAACAGATGAGACTATAAATAAACTTATAGAGTATAGTAAAAAACTATATAATTCAACAAAGAATAATAATTATAATCCAACAATTCAAAATATGATGATTTTATCAGTAGCGGCAATGATTTATTACTATGGGATAGATAATATAGATGCAATCTATAATGCGTTTAACACTAGAATAATTATTGGAAACAAAAATGATATTATTAAAGAATTAGAAAAAAACAAGATATTAAAAACCAAAATTAAAAAAGGAATAAAAAATAGAACATGCAAAGGATTATGCGACTTTAAATGTGAATATATTAATAAGAATAATTTTGGATTCTATAAGGTACAACCAAGTATATATGTAGTTAATTCTTGGAATATAGATTACTTCACCTTAACTGAATATATTGTTCATGAATTAAACCATGTAGTAAATACTTATAATAGAAATATACTTATAAAAAATAATAGTTACTACCTAAGAAGTGGTCTACAATTAGATAATATTAATTCAAGTGAAATAAAAAATAAAAATATAGACGAAGGTATCAACGTATTACAGACTGCAGAAATTATGAATATAATAAGAAAATTTTCAAAATATAAAGTCAAAGATAAAGAAATATCAGAACTACTAAAAAGAATAAAATATTTCCAATTTATAAAAAGAAGAGGTATAGGCTATGAATATACTTCTGATATTGTAAAAGAATTATACAAAGATGGTTATTTCAAACTTATAAGTGATGAATCAAGAATAAAAGGAAATATTGAAGAATTAGTAGATTATTTTGATAACAAAACATATAATGGAGCTTTTAATGAATTATCAAAACAATTAGATTATTTACCAATCATAGATTATGATTTAAAAAAAATAAAAAGAATAATGAAAAGATTTAAAGAAAATTAAATACTTATTGACAAAAATCTTAAAAATGATATATAATATGGGAACCGTTAAAAAAGAGGGGGATAATATGATTAAAACAACAGAAACAGTAAATGAATTATTAGATTTTAGTACTGATATAGTAAACGGAATAATAGGAACAGAAAATAAAGAATACAATACAAAAATGGCATTAGCATTTGCCGGAGTTCTAGATTATTATGGAAGTAATTTTATAGAAGAAATTGTAAAAGCTGTAAAAATGGAAATTAGGGATACTAAAAAAGATGATTTTAAATCATTGATTACAAGTCTAAATAGTAAAATTAATTCAGTAAATAATGGTAAAGTATATTCTAACGGTTTATTTTATGAACGTACAGGAGTATCTTTAACAAATACATTTGGATCAAAATTTACTAAAATAGAAGAAGAATTAAATTCTCTACAAACAGAAGATATTATAGAAAGACTTAAACAACTAGGAAGATACAACGTAGATAATCAAGAATTATCTAAATTAATAAATGAAATTAAAAATGATGATAATAATACGATTGTAAGTAATGAAGTTGAAAATTTATATTCTAATTCTGCATTTAGAAGAAATATTAATAATGCTCGTATGAGTGGAAATGTTAATGTATTAAACCGTTATAATGAATTGTTTACTCAAATAGAAAATATTATTACTAACAAAAGTTCAAATAAAGAATATGTAAAACAATTTTAAAATTTATGTTATAATTAATATTGAGGAGTGATACTATGTTAGAACAATTAAATAAAGATATGATTGAAGCAATGAAAGCAAAAGAAAAAGATCGTTTAACTGTAATTCGTATGGTAAAAGCTTCAATTAAACAAGAAGTAATAGATCATAAAAAAGAAGAAAATGATGAATTACTAATTGATGTTGTTAATAAACAAATCAAAATGAGAAAAGATTCTATTGCTGAATTTGAAAAAGCTGGTAGAGCAGATTTAGTAGAAAAAACTCAAAGTGAAGTTGATATATTAATGAAATATTTACCAGAACAATTATCAGATGAAGAAGTAGAAGCTATTATTGATGAAGCTTTCACAAAAATAAACCCAGAAGGTAAAAAAGATATGGGTAAAGTAATGCAAGAAGTATCACCTAAATTAAAAGGTATAGCTGATATGAAAAAAGTCAGTGGTATGATTGCAGGAAGATTAAACTAAAAGACTAAATAGTCTTTTTTTTCATATATTTAATTAGGTGAGTATATGTTAAAAAAGCTAGAAAGTTATATAAAAGATACAGAATTCAGATTAACACTATTTAAAGATAGACTATATGCTATAAACTATAAAAAAATAGTCTCATTAGAAAGTAATCGTATTTCATTTCAAGTTAATAATGGGGAAATAATAATAACAGGAGAAAATCTAGTATTAAAAAAATTATTAGAAAAAGAAATACTAATTAGCGGCAAAATAAATGGTATAGAGGCCACTTATGATAAATAAATATAAATTATTAATTACTGGTAAAAATATAAATTACTTTCTACAAAAAATAATAAACAATAATATCCAAATATACGATTTAGAACAAAAAGATAAAAAATTAATAATAATAGTAAATGAAGAAGATTACCAGAAAATAAGAAAAATAAAAACTAGTTATAAAATTAAGATATTAAATAGATATGGTCAAGTAAAAATAAAATACTTATTAAAAAAATATCATATTTTCATCATGTCTATAATTATTGGTATATTACTTAATGTGTTATTAAGTAATATTATTTTTGATGTAAAAGTAATTCATTCAAATCCCAGAATAAGAAATATTATTTATAGAGATTTAGAAATATATGGAATAAAAAAATATCACTTAATTAAAAGTTATAAAACCAAAGAAAGAATAATTACAAAAATTTTAGAAAAAGAAACAAATGACATAGAATGGTTAGAAATAGAAAATATTGGAACCAAATATATAGTAAGAGTAGAACAAAGAAAAAAGAACAAACAAGAAAAGAAATGTATTCCAAGAAATATAATAGCAAAAAAAGATTCTATGATAATAAATATTGATGCTACAAGAGGAGAAGTATCAAAGAAAAAATATGACTATGTAAAAAAAGGAGAAGTCTTAATAAGTGGTTTAATTCACAATAAAGAAACAATAGTTAGTAAAGAGTGTGCAACAGGAAAAGTATATGGAGAAGTATGGTATAAAGTAGAATTAGAATTACCAAATAATTATTATGAACAAACACTAACCGGTAATGAAAAAAAATATCTAGAAGTAGAGATATTTAATAAACACTATTCAATATTAAATAAATATAAAAATTACAAAAGAAAGAAACTATTTATAATAAAATCTAAAATATTACCAATTAGTCTAAATTATACTAAATATTTAGAAACTAAAGTAAAAAGAGAAAAGTATACTCTAAATAACGTAAATAGTAAAGCTATAACAATAGCTAAGAATAAACTACAAAGTAGAATAAACAAAGAAGATAGTATAATCTCTAAAAAAGTTTTGAAAAAACAACAAAAAAATAGTAAAATAATAGTAGATGTATTTTTTAAAGTTAAAGAAGAAATATCTGAAATTGAAAGTATAGAAGATATAAATATAGAAGAAGAAAATAAAAAGAATAGTAAGGAGCAGTGATATTTTGTTAGGACCACTTTCAAATACAATTCAAGGAGTAGTTAATCTTACTTGGCCGATGATCATTATATCATCAATAATTTTAGTATCATTAAGAATAACATATATTTTTAAAAATAAAGAAAAAGTTGCAATCTATAAAGAATTATTAATGTTAAGTTTTATTATATACATAATATGTCTATTCCAAGTAGTAACCTTTCAAGATGAAGTGTCTTGGGCTACTAATAATTTTATTCCATTAAAAGAAATATTTAGATATGATATAGGTAGTAGACTATTCTTTAAAAATGTATTGGGGAACATGGTAATGTTTATGCCATTTGGTTTCTTTGTAAGCTACTATTTAAAAAATGATCGTCCAACAGCAACTGTAATATTAACTATAATCGCATCTATTTCAATAGAAGTAGTTCAAATGATGATAGGAAGAGTATTTGATGTAGATGATATCATACTTAATGTAGTAGGTGGACTATTAGGATATTATGTATATCACATACTAAACACAATTGGTAATAAATTACCACGAATACTAAAAAACGAAATATTCTTAGATGCAGTATCAATTTTAATATTAATAGGATTACTAGCACTACTTTAGGAGGTATATAGTGAATAAAATAGAAGTATTTAAAGAAGTAGATGAAGAAATAGAAGAACTAACTGTTATGGAAGATGTTCTACATCATGCTTTAAAAGTAGAAAATTTAGATAATATTAATTTTAATGTAATTATAGTAGATAATAATTATATTCATGAACTAAATAAAAATTATCGTGATATAGATAGAGAAACGGATGTAATTACATTTGCCTTAGAAGATGATGATACACTAGTTGTAGGTGATGATGTTAGAGTACTAGGAGATATTTATATATCAATAGATAAAGCAAAGTCACAAGCAGAAGAATATGGTCATTCTCTAAAAAGAGAGATATGCTTTTTAGCTGTACATGGTTTTTATCATTTATTAGGATATGATCATATGACAAAAGAAGAAGAAAAAGTAATGTTTGCAAAACAAGAGGAGGTATTAAGTAGTTATGGAATTACAAGATAAGAAACAAGCTAAGTCTCCAAAAAGAAATAAAGAAACAGGTACAAAATTACAAAGATATATAAAAAGTTTTTTACATGCAGTAGAAGGAATATCTTATGCAGTTAAATATGAACATAATATGATAATAATTATTATTATGGCTATTCTTGCAATGACTTTAGGATTTATACTTAATATTAATAATTATGAATGGTTATTCGTCATATTAATAATTGGACTTATTGCTGCATGTGAAATGATTAATACAGCAGTAGAAGCAGTAATAGATTTAATATCACCAGATATAAACCCATTAGCTAAAATAGCTAAAGATTCAGCTAGTAGTGCAACACTATTACTTTGTATTACAGCATTAACTGGCGGATTATTAATATATATACCAAAAATTATAGAAATGTTTTTTTAGAGGAGATCATTATGATAGAAAAGTTAATTAAGTTACAAGAAAATAGTTATAGTCCATACTCAAACTTTAAGGTAAGCGCAATTGCAGTAATGAAGGATGGACATGAATTTAATGGAGTTAATGTAGAAAATGCATCTTATGGTGCAACAATCTGTGCAGAAAGAAGTGCTATTCTTTCAGCAATAAGTTCTGGATATAAAAAAGGAGATTTTAAAGAATTATATGTTATGGTTTCAAGTGAAAGAGTAGGAACACCATGTTTTATATGCCGTCAAGTAATAAGTGAATTATTTGATAAAGATGCTATTATTCATTGTTGTTCTACAACAGGTGAGATTAAAGACTACACAGTAGAAGAACTATGCCCATATCCATTTGGAGAGGATGATTTAAAATGAAATGTGGTTTTGTAAGTTTAGTAGGTAGACCAAATGTAGGTAAATCAACATTATTAAATAGTTTATTAGGTATGAAACTCGCAATTACATCAAATGTAAGCGGTACGACACGTAATGTTATACAAGGAATATATAATGATATAGATTCTCAAATAATATTTATAGATACCCCAGGTATTCATAAACCTACTCATAAACTAGGTAATTTAATGAATAAAAAAGCTTATAATAATACTGAAGGTGTAGATGTAGTTTTATTTTTAATAGATATATCTAAAGGATTTGGTAAAGGAGATCAATACATCCTAGATAGAATAAAAGATAAAGGAGTACCTGTATTCTTACTACTAAATAAGATAGATCAAATAAAAGATAAAACTATTCTTTTACAAAAAATAAATGAATTAAAAGAATTATATGACTTTGCAGAAATTATACCAATATCAGCTATGAAAAATAATAATTTAAATGTAGTAGTTGATTGTATAAAAAAATATCTAGATGAAACAGAAAAAATTTTCTCAGAAGATGATTTAACTAATGTTACTACAAGATTTATAATGGCAGAATTTGTACGTGAAAAGGTATTAGAACTAACTAAACAAGAAATACCTCATACAGTAACTTGTTATGTAGAAAACTATGAAGAAGAGGAAGATTTAGTTCATATTCAAGTATTAATTGTAGTAGATAGAGACAACGTTAAAAAAATAATTATTGGTAAAGGTGGATCTATGTTAAAAGAAATAGGTTCTCGTGCTAGATTTGATATGGAAAAATTCTTAGGTAAAAAAGTATTCTTAGAAACTTATGTTAAAACATTGAAAAACTGGCGTGATGAAGAAAAATATTTCTTAGAATTAGGTCTAAAAGATGAAGATGAATAATTAGAAAAAATTAAATAAAAAGTGTATAATATAAATAGAGAATCACCACTATAGAAATATAGAGGTGATTTTATGGATGAAATACTTTGGAAACTATTTATAAAAACAGGTGATATAAAGTATTACAATTTATTACAAGCAATAGAAAAAAAGAAGTGATAAAATGAAAATAGAAGAAGTAGAAGGTATTGTCTTAAGTGAAACTAATTATAGTGAATCAAGTAAAATACTAAATGTATTTACTAAAGAATATGGTCTTATTGGGATTATGTCTAAAGGTTCTCGTAATATGAAAAGTAAACTTAGAGGAGTAAGTCGTAAACTTATTTATGGTAAATTTCATATCTATCATAAAGAAAAAGGTCTATCTACACTAATAGGAGTAGATGTAATTAATTCATTTTCAAAAACGGTTATGGACTTAGAAAAAGTTAGTTATGCATCATTTATACTAGAATTAACTAGTCAAGTAATAAAACAAAATGAAGATGTAGAAATATTTGACTTACTAAAAGCAACTCTTTTAAAAATAGAAGAAGGATTTAATCCTTTAATATTAACCAACATCTTAGAATTAAAACTTCTAGATTACCTAGGAGTATCGCCTTCAATAGATGCTTGTAGTATCTGTGGAAGTACTAAAGATATAGTAACAATTTCATCATCTCATGGAGGATATATCTGTAGAAACTGTTATCAGAATGATATTTTAGTTAGTGATAAAACTATTAAAATGATAAGAATGTTCTATTATGTAGATATTTCTAATATTACAAAATTAGACGTAAGTGATAAAGTAGTAAAAGAAATTAATGAATTCTTAGACGATTATTATGATAGATATACTGGTATATATTTAAAGAGTAAGAAGTTTATCAAAGAGCTTAATAAGTTGACAAATTAAGCTTTTTTTGTTATAATATGCGCACAAAAAAAGGGGGATAATATGAAAGAAAATAACAATGAATATATAAACATTAATAAGAAATATTTAAGTAGTATTGAAAGAATGAGAAATCTAAATAAAAAAGGATTTAATATAATGCTAGGACTTGGAGAAACATCTATAGGTATTGAATTACTTTATGGATATCTAACAAATGAATTAAATGCTACTAATACTTGGATAACACTTTTACTTGCTCTACCAGTAGTCGGAAGTTGTTGCTATTTTAAAATGTCAGACAATAAGTATACAAAACTACAGGAACTTAATGAATATAAAGAATGTACAGAACTATATGATAAATTTGTCACAAGTATTGCTAATTTATTTGAAAAATTACAAATTAAAAATCCGCTAGAAATAGCAGTTCTATATAATTATATTCTTGAAAAAGGATATTTATCTAAAGATAGCAAATATAAATATCATATATTTAAAAATGAAGATGAGTTATACCATGAATTATTAGGTACAAGAATAACAACAGGATATGGAGTTTGTAGACACAATGCTTCCTTATTGACAGATATATTAAATAAAATGGGTAATATAGCTGCTACAGTTCCAGTATTATCATCCAAAGAGAGTGATTTTATACAAAAAAATGCTAATATTAATAATGATCAAATTGATGGTAATCATTGTATTACAGGAATGTTAGTTGATGATAAAAAAGTTACATACGATCCAACGCACAGAAGAATCGGAATATTCGCACCACATAAAATTCAAAATTTAGTAATAAATTCGCCATTCTTTGCTTTAGGAAAAGGACAATTAAAAGAATATCCACGTCTAGCATACGTATTAGACAAATCAAAAATAGTAAATTACTACGCATATCCAAATCCTGACAATTTAGAAAAAATATTAAATTCTGAACCGTTAATTTTATCAGATGATGAAATTTTAAATATTTTTAATAATGCTCTAGACAGAATAGAAAATGCTGATTTATCTGAATTTTATAATGAACAAAAAGATATAATTGAAAGATTAGCAGAACTAAATAACATAATTATGCCACATAGTGACGAAAAACTAAAACAAAAACAATTACGTTAATATAATTGACAATCGAGATTAAAAATAGTATTATTATAACTGATAAGTGTGATGACGGGTGTGGAAAGCCCCGAGCAGTATAAGAAAGAGATGATTCTTCTAGAATAAGTAAGGTGGAACCGCGGAGTATACTTCGTCCTTATAAATATTCTAGGAGTTTTTATTTTAAGGAGGAAATTATATGGAAAAAATAACAATGGAAAAATTAGTTAATTACTGTAAACAATATGGATATATATTTCAAGGATCAGAAATATATGGTGGACTTGCCAATACTTGGGATTATGGTCCATTAGGTAGTAGATTAAAGAACAATATTAAAGATTCATGGAGAAAAAGATTTGTTCAAGAACGTCCAAATGCCTATGAAGTAGATGCTGCCATTTTAATGCATCCAAGAGTTTGGGAAGCAAGTGGACATGTTGGAAGTTTCTCAGATCCATTACTTGATTGTAAAAGTTGTAAAACAAGACATAGAGCTGATAATCTAATTGATGACTTTGATGAAAATGCTCATGCTGATGGTATGACAGAAGAAGAAATGATGGCTTATATCAAAGAACACAAAGTACCATGTCCTAAATGTGGTAAAAGTGATTATACTGATATAAGACAATTTAATCTAATGTTTGAAACTCATAGAGGAGTTACTGAAGATGGTAAGAATAAAGTTTACCTACGTCCAGAAAATGCCCAAGGAGAATATACAAACTTCTTAAACGTTCAAAGAACAATGCGTGCCAAACTTCCTTTTAGTATAGGACAAATTGGTAAAGCATTTAGAAACGAAATAACTCCAGGAAACTTTACTTTTAGAACAATTGAATTTGAACAAATGGAATATCAAACATTTTGTAAAGAAGGAACAGATTCAGAACTATATAATTATTTTAAAGATTATGCTAAAAAATATTTTATGGATTTAGGAATACCTGAAGAAAAATTAAGATTTCATGATCATGAAAAATTAGCTCATTATGCCAAAGAAGCATGTGATATCGAATATAAATTCTCATTTGGATGGGGAGAAATAAATGGTACACATAATAGAACAAATTATGATTTGTCTCGTCATCAAGAATTTTCAACTGTATCACAAGAATATTTAGATCCAGAAACAAACGAAAAATTTATTCCATACATAATCGAGTCAACTGTAGGATGTGATCGAGCAGTATTAGCGGTTCTAGATAATGCATATACTATTGAAGAATTAGAAAATGGAGATACTCGTGAAGTAATGAGACTAACTCCATATTTAGCTCCATATAAAGCAGCTATCCTACCACTTAATAAAAAATATCATGGAGAAAAGGCTAAAGAAGTATATGAAAAACTATCTAAAAGTTTCATGGTTAGTTATGATGAAACAGCTTCTATTGGTAAAAGATATAGAAGAGCTGATGCTATCGGTACACCATACTGTATCACAATAGATGATGAAACTATAAATAATAACACAGTTACTATAAGAGATAGAGATACTATGGAACAAATTACTTTAAATTTAGATGAAGTAGAAAAATATATAGAAGAAAAAATAAAATTTTAATACTAGAGAAATCTAGTATTTTTTTTGATTTTATGAAATAATAGAATATAGTGAGGTAATAATATGAATAAGCTAATACAAACAATAAGAATTATACTTATACTATTTTTTATAGGACTAATTATATTTTCATTAACTAAAATCATTCCGTGGTTTATAGATAATAAAAAAACTAATGACCAAATTAAAAGTATAGAAGAAAAAATAAAAAACAAGCCAGAAACTAACTCAGAAATAGTAATATATGATAATAATAGTAAATATATAAATGAAAAATTCTTATCATTAGATTTTACTAAATTACTAGAAGAAAATGACAAAACAGTTGGATGGGTAAAAATACCAGGTACTAATATAAACTATCCATTTGTTCAAACTAATGATAATAACTACTATTTATATCATTCATTTAATAATGAATATAATCAAGCAGGATGGTTATTTTTAGATTATAGAAATAATATGGAAAATGATCAGAATAGTATTATATATGCTCATGGTAGAGTAGATGGCTCTATGTTTGGTAGCTTGAAAAATACTCTTACTAAAAACTGGCAAGACACTAAAAAACACATAGTAAAAGTATCAACCCCAGCTAATAATTATATATATGAAGTGTTTAGTATATATCGCATAAAAACAACAGATGATTACCTACAAATAAATTTTAATGATGAACAAAACTATAATAATTTCTTAATTAATATAACAAATAGAAGTGTATATAATTTTAATACTAATGTATCTACAACTGATAAAATAATAACATTATCGACTTGTTATAATGAAACAGATAAAATGGTTTTACATGCTAAATTAATAAAAAAAGAAATAAGAAAATAAAATATTGTTTTACTAAATTAGGTTTGATATAATTAATATAACATAGAAAAGGTGGTGTATTATGGGTAGAAGAAAAAAGAAATTAACTATTGCCGATATTAAAAGAAATAATAATACCACTGTTCCTAGTGTTATAAGTAGGATGAAAGCTAAAGAATTAGAATTAACTGTTTTATGTGTAATACTAATAATAAGTGTAATTATAACTAGTTCATATATAATATTTTCATCTGTTAGAAAAGAAAATAAATACACTGTTCTAAAAACAGGAAGTATGGAAGTTGTATTTAATGAAACTGATACAGGTATAGGAGATATTGTTAATATAGTAGATGAAAGACCAATTATTGATGAATATTCTAAAAAATTAGAACCATATGTATTCACAATAACAAATACCAGTAATAAATCAAAAACATATACAGTTGAAATTCAAAATGATGATGAAATGATTAAAATAGATAAATGTGAAAAAAAACTATATGATGTATCTGATCTAAAATATAGTATAGACAATAAAAATATAAAAAAAATAGATGACACAAGAATAGTATTTAAAGAAAAACTAAAAGCTAAAGAAGAAAAAACTCATAAACTAAGAGTTTGGGTATCTAGTACTGTAACTGATAATAAAGAAGTTACAAATAAGCATTTCCATGGAAAAATTATTATTACATCAGAAGATGATAAAAAAGAAGAAATAATACCATAAAAGAGTTCATTTTAAGAACTCTTTTATTATTCTATTAGTTAATATTGGATAATCTAAATATGAAAAATGTCCAGCTTTAGAAAGAGTAATAATAGCTGAATTTTTAATTAAAGAATTAATTTTTATACCATCTTTCAAAGGAGTATCTTTATCTAATTCGCCCCATATAATAAGTGTTTCTTGCTTTATATTATTTAAATACATAGTTAAATCTTCACCTACAATATTTTGAAAAGTTTTTTGCATATTACAAGGAAGACTTTTATAATCACTAGAACCAAATACATTAAGTAATTTATTTAAATAGATGTTCCTATATTTTTTAGGTAAAATGAACTTAACTTTCTTTAGCATCTTATAAGTTTTTTCTTTAATAAACTTAAATATAGTTTTCTTATGTTTAATAGGTGCAACATCAATAAATACCAACTTTTCTATATCTTCTTTATAATATCCAGTAAGCAGAGTAGCAATCCTTCCTCCAAAAGAATGAGCTATTATAATGGAATTAGTAATATTTAAATCTTTAATAAATTTTCTAATATAATTTGTATAATCATATATTGTCAAATCATATTTAGGAAAAGAACTATTTCCAAAACCAGGATAGTCAACTATATAAACTGTATAATACTCTTTTAAATAGCTAATCATACTCATGAATGTTTTTCTAGTATCTCCCCATCCAGGTAGTATTAGAATATTCTTATTACCATTACCATACTTTTCATAATAGATAGAAATATCATTAAAATTATAGTACATAATCTTCACCTATAATAAAGTATTCAATTAATAAAAAAACGTTAAAATGCTTGTATTTAAAAAAATAAGTATGATATAATAAAGTTGTCAGAGAGAAGCGACAATTTTGTTCTCATATAAAACCGACGAAATTGACGATAAGGGAGTTCCGATCAGTTATCTGTGTTGAAGACCTACTATAAGTAGGGATCCTAAGGATAGCGTACGAACACCCACCTGTATATATGCAGGTTTTATCGTTGGACAAAACCGCTCTTTCTGACTTTTTTTGTTGATTTTAAAAGAAAAAAATGATATAATAACCCATGCGAGGTGGTAGAAATGTTAATTTTACCAATTGTTAATAGAAGAAGAGTATTAAATGTAGAACTAAGATTAAAAAACTCGGAAAAAGTAAGAACAGGGGTTATCTTAGAAAATACTGGTGAAAGTGAAGTTGTAGTAAATGGTAAAAAGTTTACTGATTCAAGTTATCATAATAATGGTAATAGTAAATATGGTGTAGTTGATTTTATTAGAAATGCATCAATTAGAAACAAAAAAGACTTCTTTATCACAACAAGAGAAAATTCTAATTCAAATACTTATGATGTATATGCAGTAAGTCAACCATATCCAAAAATAAATGAAGAATTAGATAGTTTATATGAAAGTGCTATTACTGATATGAGAAAAGAAATACCTGGTATTAAAAGAGGAAGATATGTATCTTTAGAAAAACTAGGTATTGCGAAACATTTAACAGATGAAAAAATTGCTATGCTACAAGAAATAGTAAAAGAAGAAAAAAATCAAAATAAATGGCCAATCCTATTTGCTAAAGCAGGAATAAGTGATTTACCAGAAACATTAAGCTTTGTAGATATGTTTGATTGCCAAGTAGTTAGTGATACAACAATTCCTGAAGATACTATAATGGATACTATCAGTTCACTAGAACCATTACAAACAAGAGACTATAGAAATTTAAAGAACTATTATGAAATTGCAAAAAAGAATGCAGATGTATATAAGAAATTATCACTTATAAATAACACTTTAAATAATAAGCCTTATACTTTAATACAAAGTAAACGTCAAAAAGAAAAACAAAAAGTAAAAGTTAAGGAAAAAAACGAAGTAAATGTCAAAGTTGCCTAATAAATTTGAAAGATTAGAAAAATTAATAGGTAAAGATAATATAAATGTATTAAAGAATAAAACAATATTAGTTTTAGGCGTTGGTGGAGTAGGAGGATATGTAGTAGAGTCTCTTACAAGAAGTGGTATAGGTAAATTAATAATAGTAGATAATGATGTAGTAGATGAAACAAATTTAAATAGACAGATAATTGCCTTAAAATCAACTATAGGATTAAAAAAAGTCGATGTTTTAGAAAACAGAATAAAAGATATTAATGAAGAGTGTGAAGTGATAAAAATTTCTGAATTTATTACACCAGATAATATAGATGTACTATTTACTGAACATATAGATTATTTAGTAGATGCATGCGATTATATTGATACCAAAAAAAGTATTATTAAAGAGTGTATAAAAAGAAATATAAATTTTATATCAAGTATGGGTACAGCAAAAAAACTTGACCCATCAAAATTAGAAATAACAGATATAAGAAAAACATATAATGATCCGTTAGCTAGAATTTTAAGAAAATATATAAAAGATGAAAAAATAAATAAAAAAATAGATGTTTTATCATCTACAGAATTACCTAGAAAAACAGAAGGTTTAGGTTCTAGTGCTTTCGTACCTAGTAGCGCAGGATTATTAATATCAAGTTATATAATAAAAAAAATGATAGATTGTTAAGTCTATCATTTTTTATTAGAATCTTCTATATAAACCTACAGCTTTACCTAAAATAGTAACTTCTTTTAATATAATAGGATCCATTGTATCATTTTCAGGTTGTAGTCTAAAATAACCATCCTCTTTATAGAATGTTTTAACAGTTGCTTCTCCATCAGCGTTCATAGCTACTACAGTATCACCATTTCTAGCAGTATTACATCTTTCAACAATTAATATATCTCCATCATATATTCCAACGTTAATCATTGATTCACCACTAACATTAAGAGTAAATATCTCATTACGAGTATTGAACAGATTAGTAGGTAGTGAAAAATATTCATCTGGAGTTTCAATAGCCTCAATAGGAGTACCAGCGGTTACTTTTCCAAGCAAAGGAACTTCAACAACGCTTTCATCCTTTTCAATATATTCATTAGGTACAAGAACTTCGATAGTTCTATTTTTACTATTTCCTTTTTTTATATAACCCTTTTCTTCTAACTTTGTTAAATGAAATTGAGTAGTAGCAGGTGAACTTAAATTAGCCATCTCTCCAATTTCTCTAACAGTAGGTGGGTATCCGTTTTTTGCAATCAACTTTTTAATGATTTTTAAAATGACTTCTTGCTTAGCAGTAAGCTTTTCCATATAATCCCTCCTTATAAATTCAGTTTACCATCAAAAGTGTCAAATGTCAAACAAATGTTTTAAAAGTATATTGACACGAACAAGTGTACGGTGTATACTGAATACGTAATCGAAAGGAGTGGTTTATATGTTAAACGTAAAAGAAAATATTAAGAAAGGATTAACAATACTATTTATTTATACTCTTATAACACTATGCCTAATGATGGCGACAAATAGAATCGAAAGATTAGATCAAAATACGAAAGATTTTAGAAATACAAATACTAGCGTATCTCTAAATTTAAGCAAGTAATATTAGTTAAAAATAAATTGTTATGATATACTTTTAATAGGTGATGTAAAATGAAAAAAATAATTTTAGTAGATGGTAACAATTTATTATTTAGAAGTTATTATGCAACAGCTTATCAAGGTGTTATAATGAAAAATTCAAAAGGTTTTCCTACTAATGCTTTATATGGATTTATTAATATGATGAAAAAAATAATTAGTGAGGAAAGCCCTTCGTATATATTAGTTGCCTTTGACAAAGGAAAAACTTTTAGACATGAAAAGTATGATGATTATAAAGCGGGAAGAGCGGCTACACCTGATGAGTTAAAAATGCAATTTCCAAAAGCAAAAGAAATATTGACAGCTATGGGAATTAAAAACTTTGAAATAGATAATTATGAAGCAGACGATATAATAGGAACACTAAGTAAAAGAGTAGATGAAGAAGATGCATTTGTTGCAACTATCGTAAGTAGTGATAAAGATTTATTACAATTAATATCAGATGAAGTAACAGTAAAACTTTTAAAACAAAAAGATTATATAATGATGGATAAAACAGAATTTAAAAATACATATAAAGTAGATCCAATTAGAATGATAGATTTAAAAGCTCTAATGGGAGATCCATCAGATAATATTCCAGGAGTAAAAGGAATAGGAGAAAAAACAGCTATTAATTTATTATCTAAATATGGAAGTTTAGATAACTTATATGAAAATATTGATAGTGTAACAGGAAAGACAAAAGAAAAATTACTTGCTGATAAAGAAAACGCCTATAAGAGTTATGATTTAGCAACTATTTATAGGGAAGTACCTCTTGATTTTGATTTAGATGATTGTAAATATGAAGGGGAAAATAAAGAAGAGTTTACTAAACTATTAAAAGAATTTGAATTTTTCTCACTACTTAGAAAATATGATTTAAATGAAGTTCCAAAAGAAGAAAAGAAGGAAGAAAAAAAATTAGTTATAAAAGACATAAGTGAGTTAAAAGATAAAAACTTTTCATTCTATTTAGAAACTAGAGGATCTATATACAGTAAAAGTGAAATACTAGGTATGGGGCTTTATGATGGAGATGCAGGATACTTTATTTCTAAAGATGAGATAGATAAATATAAAGAATTATTTAATAATGATTCACTTAAATATACATATGATTATAAGAAAAATCTTGTTGTATTAAACAGTTTAGGTATAAAGTTTAATAATGTAGTATTTGATACAATGATTGCAACATACTTACTTGATTATATTATTAAAGATGACATAGCTTTTGTCGCAAAAACATTTGACTATGATATTGCTTTATATGAAGATTTATATGGTACAGATAAAAGACCTAAAGAGTTAAGTGAAGAAGAATTAAAAAATGTATGTTGCACTAAAGCAAAATTTATATACGAAACAAAAGAACAAATAGAAAAAGAACTAAAAGATAATGAAGAAGAAAAATTATTTAATGAAATAGAAATGCCGTTAGCAGAAGTATTAGCTGATATGGAACTAACTGGTATAAAAGTAGATAAAAAATATCTAGAAGACTTAGAAGTAGAATTAAAAGAACAATTAGATGCCAAAGAAAAAGAAATATATGAATTATCAGGAGAAGAATTTAACATTAACTCACCAGCACAACTTGCAGTAATTCTATTTGAAAAATTAGAAATACCATATCCAAAAAGAGTAAAGGATGGTAAGTATTCTACTAGTAAAGATATCCTAGATAAAATAAGATTTATTCATCCGATAGTAGATAAAATACTAGAGTATAGAACATTAGCAAAACTATATACTAACTATGCAGTAGGATTAATTTCTGAGATTAGAGAAGATGGACGTATCCATACAATATTTACTCAGACATTAACAAGAACAGGACGACTTTCAAGTATAAGTCCAAATCTTCAGAATATACCAGCTAGAAGTGATTATTCTAAATTAATTAGAAAAGCATTTATTCCAGATGATAATTCTCTACTTTTATCAAGTGATTATTCTCAAGTAGAATTAAGAATATTTGCAGCTCTTTCACAAGAACAGAATCTAATTCAAGCTTTTAAAGCCGGAAAAGATATTCATGCTAAAACAGCCGCTGATATTTATAAAATAGATATTAATGATGTTACTAAAGACCAAAGAAGAACAGCAAAAGCAGTTAACTTTGGAATACTATATGGAATTAGTAGTTTTGGGCTTTCTGAAGACTTAGGAATTGATATTAAACAAGCTAAAAAATTTATTGATAATTATTTAGAAACATTTCCAGGAATAAAAGATTATATGGATAATTTAAAAAATGCTGCTTATCAAAATGGTTATGTTAAAACTATAATGAATAGAAAAAGAGTAATAGAAGAATTAAAAAGTAAAAACTATATGGTAAGAAGTAGTGGAGAAAGAATGGCTCTAAATACTCCTATCCAAGGAAGTGCCGCTGATATATTAAAGAAAGCTATGGTGGAAATTTATAGAGAATTTAAAACTAGAAATTTAAAAAGTAAAATGTTAATTCAAGTACACGATGAATTAGTATTTAATGTTTTAGATAATGAACTAGAAGAAGTAACAGAAATAGTAAGAGATATAATGGAAAATACATATAAATTAGAAGTACCATTAAAAGTAGATATAGAAACAGGATCTAATTGGTACGAAGCTAAATAAAGAGAAAGAAGGTGCTAGGATGCCAGAAAAACCAGAAGTATTAACAGTGGTAAAAAGTTTAAAGAAGAAAATACTAGGTAAAACAATTACAGCTTGTAATATTTATTGGGATAATATTATAGCTAGTCCAACACCTTCTGTTTTTAAACAACAGATTATAGATCAGAAAATAAATTCTATAACTACACGTGGTAAATGGATAGTTATTAAATTAGATGACTATAATCTATTAATACATCTAAGAATGGAAGGTAAGTTTTTCTTTAGAACTAAAGGTGATGAAAAACTTAAACATGAGCACGTAGAATTTATATTAGATGATAATATTAGTTTTAGATTTCATGATGTTAGAAAGTTTGGAAAAATGTATTTAATAGAAAATGACAAAGTAAATAATACTAAACCATTAAATGAAATAGGACTAGAGTTCGATGATAAGAATCTAACTAAAGAATATTTATTTGATAAAATTAACACTAAGAAGTTACCAATAAAAACAGTATTACTTGATCAAAGTATAATTGCAGGTATTGGAAATATATATGATGATGAAATACTATTCATGAGTGGTATAAATCCAAATAGAAAAGCCAATGAAGTTAGTCTTAAAGATTGTGATAATATTATAAAAAATACTAATATAGTATTAAACAAAGCTATTAAACTAGGTGGAACAACAATTAAAAGTTTCACAAGTGAAGAAGGGGTACATGGACTATTTCAAAATGAATTATTAGTTCATGGTAAGGCAGGAACTAATTGTCCTAAGTGTGGTACTATGATAGAAAAAACTAAAATAGGTGGTAGAGGAACACACTACTGTCCTAAATGTCAAAATAAATAATTATATATTGACATAGTTATTTAAAAGAACTATGATAACCGTATATATGTAACTTAGGGGGATTAGTTATGGAAAACACATATAAAGCAATACTAATGAAAAAAATACCATTAAACAATAATAAGTATTTATTTAAACCGGAAAAAACTATATTTGGTGAATATGATGCCGAAAGTGGGATTTTTGATGCAGGTAAAGATTTATATTTAAATATTACAGATAAAGAATTATATAAAACAGATGAAGAATATGGGGTAGTAAATATTGTTCCTTCAAATCAACAAATACCAGAAAGAGCTGAAAAATTATTTTATTATGTCGATAATATGGATAATATGTTAATTGCTTCTCCTTATGACATTGAAGGAACTGCAGCAGAATTAAGAGCAGAGGTAATAAAAGATTATTATAAAGAAATGTATAGTTATACAAATTATGAGCAAGTATTATCAGATCTTATGGACACTGGATTTACTGAGGATCAAGCAGAAGATCTATATAACCACTATTTATCACAACTAGAGGATTTAGAAAATGTAATAAATTATTTAGAAGAATTATTACCAGAATTTGAAGACCTTGATGTATCAGAAAGAAAACAACTATCCAATGAAACTATTAATGTAAAAAAATTGCATGAAAAAATTACTAAGACACTAATTGCCCAAGATAAACCTGCTTTAAGAGTGATTGCTGGTATTGCTTCACTTGATTTAGATAATAGAAATAAGTTTGGTATGCTAGTAACAGGATCAAGTGGAGTAGGAAAAACTAAGTTATTACAACTAATTGCAAAGAATTTAGACAGACCATTCTTATTTATTGATTCAACACAACTAACAGTTCCAGGAATAGTTGGTAAAGATATAGAAGAATATTTATGGGAATTATATGTTTCATGTGGGTATGATTTAGAAAAAGCAGAACGTGCTATTATATTATTTGATGAAATAGATAAAAAAAGATCAAATAGTAATTCTGATGTTTCAGGTAGAGCAGTTTTAAATACTTTATTAAAATTTTTAGATGGTACTACATATTCTGCTTGTGAAAATACGCAACATAAAGAGCCAGGTACATACGTAGATATAAATACAAGTAATATGATTGTAATTGCTAGTGGAGCATTTGAAGATTTATATCACTCACCAGATAAGAATATATCAGGTTTTAATACCAAGGCACCTACTAATACTGAAACAAAAGAAGTAAGTGTTAAAGATTTTATAGAAAAAGGTCAAACACCAAGAGAATTTATGAGAAGAATGTCTGTTGTAGTACATTTAAATGATCTACATGAAAAAGATTATATTGATATTTTAAATAAATCAGATGAATCACCAACTAAGATAGAGCAAGAAAAATTTCAAAAGCTTAATACTAAATTAACATTCACAGATGAGTGTATAAAAAAACTTGGAGAAGTAGCTTACAAAAAAGGTTTAGGAGTAAGTGGATTAGTTGGAGAAGTAGAAGAAATAATATGGCAACCATTTGTGGAAGTAACATCAAACAAAGGCGAGTATGAAGAAGTTATTATAACTGATAAAACAGTTGAAGATAACAACAATTATCAATTAGTTAAAAGGAAAAGATCTAAACGTAAAAGTGTATAAAAAATACACTTTTTTCTTTGCAAAACAAGAAAAATGTAGTATAATTATTACTGGTCGGTAAAGAAGGAGTGTAGTATATGAAAAAAACAAAGATAATTTGTAGTATAGGTCCAGCATCTAATGAACCAGACGTAATGGAACAAATGGTATTAGCTGGAATGAATGTTGCTAGAATTAACTTTTCACACGCAACAGAAGATGAAAAGAAACAAGTAGTAGCTTCAGTACATGAAGTTACAAAAAGAACTGGTAAAAATATAGGTATTTTATATGATACAAAAGGACCAGAATTCAGAAGTGGTAAAACTGAAACTGGAGAAATTAAATTAGTTCCAGGAAAAGAAATAAGATTAGTAAAAGAAGAAGTATTAGGAAATGAAGAAAGATTCTCAGTAAATCATCCTCAAGCTATTGATAACTTAGAAGTTGGTAGCGTAGTTTTACTTGAAAACGGATTAATGAAAATAGTAGTTAAATCTGTAGAAGAAGATGGAGTTACATGTGATATCGTAAATGGTGGAGTTTTAGGTGATAGAAAATCACTAAGTGTTCCAGGAGTAAAATTAGATATCCCATTTATTAGTGAACAAGATAGAGAAGATATTATTTATGCATGTAACCATGAAGGTGATTTCTTAGCTTTATCATTTGTATCATCAAAAGAAGATGTTTTAGAAGCAAGAGAAATTTTAAAAGAACAAAATAGAGAAGATTTAAAAATTATTTCTAAAATTGAAAGTATGACAGGAATTGAAAACTTAGATTCAATTATTGAAGTATCAGATGGTATTATGGTAGCTCGTGGAGACTTAGGTGTTGAAGTACCAATGACTATGTTACCAATCTACCAAAAACAAATAATTAAAAAATGTCGTGAAGCAGGAAAAATTTGTATCGTTGCTACAGAAATGTTAGAAAGTATGAAAAAAGGTGCTCGTCCAACAAGAGCAGAAGTTTCAGACGTAGCTAATGCAGTATTAGATGGTACAGATGCAGTTATGTTAAGTGGAGAAACAACTACCGGACACAGCCCAATAGAAACAGTTTCATTTATGGCTAATATTTGTCGTGATACTGAAAATTATTACAACCATACATTTGATTATCATGAAAAAGTTGGTATTACAGAAAGTATTGCATCAAGTGTAGTAGAATGTTCTAAAGTAATGGATGTTAAAGTAATAGTAGCATCAACAGTAAGTGGTTATAGTGCTAAAAAAATTAGTAATTTAAAACCAAAAAGTTATATCTTAGCAACTTGTACAACAGAAGCAGTAGCTAGAAGTCTTGCATTAAACTATGGAGTATACACTACAATCGTACCTCTACTAGATAGTACAGATAAAGTTATTGATATGTGCATCGAAGAAGCTAAAAGAGAATTCAATTTAGTAACAAAAGATAAAATCATTATCACTGGAGGATTACCAGTTAATAGTGACAAACGTGTTACTAACTTCATGAAAATAGAAGAAATTTAATAAAGAAGTTAAGAAAATCAAGTTTTTCTTAACTTTTTATTTTATTGAAGTGATAATTTTGATATAATGAAATTGAACTCGAAGGATGTGAGTGATAGTGGATTTAAATTTTAATAGCCAAGAAGAATTATTTAAACGTGTTAAACCTGCACTAAATGCTAAGGTAATGGAATTACATCGATTAGGTTATTCTTATATAACTATTAATGATGTATGGAATTACTTAATAGAAACAAAATGGAAAAAAGGTAAAGATTTAACACTATCTGATATAGTTAGTAATATTTTGCACGTTGAAAATAAAAGCTTAGATGAATATTTAAAAGGAAAATTAGCTAAAACAAGAAGAACTCAATACTTTGACGATGATATAATTTAATAGAGGTGAAAACATGAAAAAGGAAACTAAAAAACAAAAACACTCTAAAAGAAAAGTAATAACAACTTCAGCTATATTAATTCTAATAGTTGTAGGAATTTGTTTTTCTTTTATACCACTTTTTAAAAATTTGAAATTTGGTTTAGATTTACAAGGAGGATTTGAAATTCTTTATAAAGCAACTTCTGTAGACAAATCTAAAATGACTAGTGAAAAACTTACAGCTACATATAAAACATTAAGTAAAAGAATTGATAGCCTAGGTGTAAGTGAACCAGAGATTATTATTGAAGGTAATGATAAAATACGTGTTAAATTAGCAGGTGTTAAAGACCCTGATGAAGCTCGTAAACAGTTATCTACAGTTGCAACATTATCATTTAGAGATACTGAAGATAATTTACTTATGACAAGTGATGTTTTAAAAGCTGGTGGAGCTAAAATATCACAAGATTCTGCTGGTAACCCAGCTGTATTACTTACAGTAAAAGATAAAGATAAATTCTTTGAAGTAACTAACAAAGTAAAAGATATGGATAAAAATATGCTAGTTATCTGGTTAGATTATCAAGATCTAAGAGATAGCTACGCTAAAGAAGGAGCACTTTGTGGTACAAGTGAATCAAATTGTTTAAGTGCTGCTACTGTATCACAAGGATTTGCTAGTGATGTAATTATTCAAGGAAACTTTACAAGTGATGAAGTTAGTAATTTAGTTGATTTAATTAATAGTGGATCTCTTCCATCTAAATTAACTGAATTATCATCTAAAACAGTAGGAGCATCATTTGGTGATTCTACATTAGAAAAAACATTAATAGCTGGAATTATTGGTATATCTCTAATTGCAATTATTTTAGTAGCAGTATATCATTTCGCTGGATTTATCTCATCAGTATCAATGATGATATATACATTCTTAGTATTTGCAATATTCTGGTTAGTAGGTGGAGTATTAACACTTCCAGGAATTGCTGCTTTAGTACTTGGTATAGGTATGGCAGTAGATTCAAATGTTATTACATTTGCCAGAATTAAAGAAGAATTATATAAAGGTAAGAGTCTACCAGTAGCATTTAGAGAAGGAACAAAATCAAGTTTCAGTGCTATTATCGATTCAAATGTAACAACATTAATAGTAGCAATTATAATGTTTATCTTTGGAGAATCTTCAATTAAAGGTTTTGCTACTATGTTAATAATCACAATAGCAGTAACAATGTTTACTATGGTATTTTTAACAAGATTACTTCTAAAATTATTTATTAAAAATGATTATTTCAATGATAAAACAAGAGCTTTTATCAATGTTAAAAAAGAAGATATTCCTAATGTTAATAAAAATGAAAGCGTTAAGAAAGTACCATTTAAAGATGCTGATTTCTTAAAATACACTAAAGTATTTGTACCAATTTCAATACTAATTATCTTAGTAGGAACAATAATAATTGGAGTTAAGGGATTAAATTTAGGAATTGACTACCAAGCAGGTAGTGATATTACAATTGAAGCAAGTAAAAAAATAACTAAAAAAGATATAAATAAAGATTTATCTAATCTTAAATTAAAACTAAGAGATGTAGAAATTAATGATGATGAAATAGATATTAGAGTTAATAATGTATTAGATGGAAATAAAGTTAAAGAAGTAGTAAATTATTTTGAGGAAAAATATGATGCTAAAACTAACGTAGGTGTTGTATCTAATATAGTTAAAAAAGAATTAACTAAAAATGCTATTCTTTCAGTATTGATTGCTATGATTGGAATAATTATTTACATGTCTATTAGATTTAGATTCTCTTATGCAATTTCTGGTGTAGTAGCATTATTCCATGATGTAGCTATAATCTTTGCATTATTTGCAATCTTAAGATTAGAAGTATCAACTATGTTTATAGCAGCTATACTTGCAATCATAGGTTATTCAATCAATGATACAATCGTAGGATTTGATAGAATTAGAGAAAATCTAAGTAAAGAAGAAAGAAAGAAACTTAATAAGGAAAAATTAATTACACTAACTAATAAGAGTATTAGTGAAACATTTACTAGAACAATTTATACATCAGTAACAACATTAGTTCCAGTAATTGCACTTATATTCTTAGGATCAAGTGAAATATTAACATTTAACTTAGCTATGCTATTTGGTCTTATTGCAGGTACATATTCATCAATATATATCGCAACAGCATTATTTGCAGTATTAGAATCAAAAAACATAACTAAACCAGAAAAAAAGAAAATAATATATACAGATGAAATAGAAGAAAAGAAAATAAAGGGAATAAATTGTTAGAAAAAGGAGATGATTCCTTTGTCGAAAGAAAAAGATAACATTACATATGATGTAGTAAAAGAAAAATTAGTTACATATATAGAAGAAGAGGATAAGCTTGAATTTATAGAAAAAGCCTATCTTTTTGCTAAAAAGAAACATCAAGGGCAATATAGAAAAAGTGGTGAGGAATATATTACTCACCCTTTAAACGTTGCACTAATTTTAACAAGTATTTATGCAGATTATGAAACTGTTTCTGCTGGATTATTACATGATGTATTAGAAGATTGTGATTGTACAGAAGAAGAAATGAAAAATGAATTTGGCGAGGTAGTTGTTAAATTAGTTCAAGGAGTTACTAAATTAGGAAAGATTAATTTTTCTACAGAAAATGAATACTTAATAGATTATTATAAAAAAATAATAGTAGGTATGAGTGAAGATGTTAGAGTTATAATTATTAAATTGGCAGATAGACTTCACAATATGAGAACATTATGGGCTACACCACCAGAAAAACAAAAAATAAAATCCCGTGAAGCCCTAGAAATTTTAGCCCCAATTGCTCATCACTTAGGTATTCATAAAATAAAAAGTGAACTAGAAGATTTAGCATTAAGATATTTAAAACCAGATGTATTTTATGATATAGCCGAAAAATTAAATAAAACAAAACTAGAACGTGATAGAACTGTATTTGAAATGCAAAAAGAAGTAGTTAATCTATTAAATGAACACGATATAGTTCATGAAATAAAAGGTCGTGCTAAAAGTATTTATAGTATTTATAATAAACTAGATAAAGGTAAAAAGTTTAGTGATATCTATGATTTATTAGCCCTAAGAATACTAGTTAATACAGAACAAGAATGTTATTTAGCACTTGGAATAATCCATTCAAAATTTAGACCACTTCCTAAAAGATTTAAAGATTATATCGCAATGCCAAAACCAAATATGTATCAATCACTTCATACTACAGTATTCGGTATAGATGGATATTTGTTTGAAATACAGATTAGAACTTATGAAATGGATGAAGTTGCTGAAAATGGTATAGCTTCACACTGGTCATATAAAGAAAATAGAGGATCTAATAGTGCGGCTAATCTTCAATCAACTACAGAACAAAAACTACAATTCTTTAAATCAATAATAGATTTATCTAAAGAAAAAATGAGTAGTGAAGAATTTGTTAATAGTGTTAAAGATGAAGTTTTAAATAATAATATTTATGTATTTACTCCTAAAGGAGATGTAATGGAATTACCTATAGGTTCAACACCAATAGACTTTGCTTATAGAATTCATACTAAAGTAGGAGAGACTACAACAGGAGCCATTGTAAATAATAGTATAGTCCCACTTAATTATGAACTTAAAAATAATGATATCGTTAGAATTATTACTAATAAAAGTTCAACTCCATCAAAAGAATGGGTTAACATCGTAAAAACAACTCAAGCTAAAAATAAAATTAAAGCATTCTTCACTAAGAATGAAAGAGAAATATATATTGAACGTGGTAAATATAATCTAGAAAAAGAACTACGAAAGAGAAAATTAGTATTTTCAGAATTTTTCTCTGAAGCTAACATTAAAAAGATCTGTGAAGCTATTAAAGTAGACAATCTAGAAGAAATATATTTATCTGCTGGTAATGGTAAAACATCACCAAACTCAATAATAAACGTAATAGATAAAATTAAAACAGTTGCAGCTCCTAAAATAGTAAAAGTAGCTCCAAAAGATTTAGATACAGATATAATAGTAAGTGGTATCGATAAAGTAAAAGTAAATCTTGCTAACTGCTGTAATCCAGTATTTGGAGATGACATAATTGGATATATTACTAAAGGAAATGGTATAAGCGTTCACCGTAGTAATTGTCATAACTTAGCTATGTTAGATAATAGAACAGTAGAAGTAAAATGGAATAATAACGGAACTAAACGTTATATAACAAGTCTATTGATTCATTCAAAAACACTTGATAATCATATGTTAGATTTAATCCAAATTATTTCTATGATTAATGTTAGTGTAGATGGAATAAAAACAATTAATAGAGGCAATGAAATGTCATATGAAGCTAATATCTATGTAACTGGTTTAGAACAATTACAAAAGCTAATACTAGCTATAGAAAAACAAAATTATATTAGTAGTGTAGAAAGATTAATACGATGAGAGTATTAGTACAAAGAACAGCTAAAGCATCAGTTAGTATAGATAATAAAATATATAATGAAATAGATAATGGGATAGTAGTATTAGTAGGATTCACTGAAGGTGATGATATATCAAAGATAGAATATTTAGTAAAGAAAATAGTAAATCTAAGAATATTTCCAGATGAAGAAAATATTATGAATAAGAGTATATTAGAGTATGGTGGAGAAGTTTTATCTATATCACAATTTACTCTATATGCAGATACATCTAAAGGAAATAGACCAAGTTATATAAAAGCTCTAAAGAGTGAACAATCAACCAAGTTATATGATTTATTTAATAAAGAATTAGAAAAATATGTAACTGTAAAAACAGGGGTTTTCGGAGAAGATATGATTGTAAATATAAATAATGTAGGTCCAACTACTATTATTTTAGAAAGGTGATAATATGAGTAAAAATAGATTAAATTATAAATTAATAAATATAACAGCCTTAATGCTACTTTTATATATAGGATTTTCAAATATAAATTTATGGATAGGATTAATAAGTAAAATATTATCTGTATTAGGACCATTTATAGTAGGATTTATATTTGCTTATGCTCTAAACCCACTAGTTAGATATTTAGAAAGCAAAAATGTAAGAAAATCCTTAGCTGTAACTGCAATAGTAATAGCTCTAGTAGTAATAGTAGGGGGATTAATTGCCATAACACTACCTATGATTTATGATCAAGCAAGTTTATTTGCAAGATTTATTATTGAGGTAATAGAAAACATTGGTAATAAATTTGATTTAAACTTAGGATCATTTGAAATCAAAATAGCAGACTATTTAAATAACGCTGTAAAAGATATAGGAACAATTGCTTCTTCAACTACAATTGGAATAATTTCTAAATCAATTGATTTTATAGGTAAATTAATAGTTGGATTTGTAGGATTTATTTATTTCTTAGCCGATATGGATAAGATGAGAAAAAGTTTTAAAGATATTCTTTTATCTATTAGTGTTAAAACATATAAATATTTTAAATGTTTAGATGAAGAAATTGGTAATTACATAAAAGGGTTAGGAATATTTATGATAATTCAATTATTTGAATATAGTTTTCTATTCTTAATAGTTGGACATCCAAACTGGTTAATCTTAGGAATACTTGCTTGTCTTACAACAGTAATACCATATTTTGGAGGATTAGCAACAAACTTACTTGCGATAGTAACTGCGTCACTAATTTCTCCTAAATTAGTAATCGCAACTGTAATTATATGTTTGATATTCCCTCAACTAGATGGATATGTAATATCGCCTAAAGTATATGGTAAAACAAATAATGTTAATCCATTAATTACAATTATGGTAGTAAGTGTAGGAGGAAGCCTTTTAGGAATGGTTGGTATTATTGCAGCTCTACCAGTATATTTACTTATAAGAACAACATATCAATTTTATAAAAAAGATATAAAGAAAAGTGTTAAAATGATGAAAGAAACAATCTAGGTAGAAATATCTAGATTTTTTTGTGTGGTAATAATTTGAATAAATTATAAAAAAATGATATTATTAAAAGGTAGAGGTGATAAGATGAATCCATTCACAAATATTTTTAAAAAGAAACCTAATTGGCTAGAATATTGGCCAAAAGAAACTAGAAAAGGTTTTAAAACACCAGATATGACAATGTATGAATATGTAAAAGAAAAAGTAGGAACTAATACAAATATGAATTGTATTGGATACTTTGATAAAAATATTACATATAAAACATTTTTTAGAAAAGTAGAGCAATGTTCTAGAAGTTTAATAAGTTTAGGTGTAAAACAAGGTGATGTAGTAACTATATGTATGCCAAACACTCCAGAAGCATTAATAGTTTTTTATGCTTGTAATAATATAGGAGCTATTGCTAATATGGTTCATCCATTATCTGGACAAGATGAAATTAAATTATATGTAAATGAAACAAATTCCAAGATATTAGTAATGATTGATATCTGTTACGAGAAAGTAAAAGAAATAATAAGTGAAACTTCAATATATAAAACAATAGTAGTATCAGCTAAAGATTCAATGCCACTACTATGGTCTATAGGATATCAATTAACTAAAGGGTTTAGAGTAAAAAAACCAAGCAGAACAAATAGAAATTATATAAATTGGACTGAATTTATGTTAAGAGGTTTAAATCCCTCTATTGAAATAATTAATACGATGAAAAAAGATGATCCTGCTGTAATTCTTCATAGCGGTGGTACAACAGGAGTTCCCAAAGGAATAGTTTTATCGAATGCAAATTTCAATGCATTGGAGCAACAATGTGAAATAAATATTGATAATGCACAAAGAGGAGAAAAGATAATAACTATACTTCCAATATTTCATGGATTTGGATTAGGAGTATGTGTACACACTGGTATGTGCATGCAAATAAAAAATATTTTAATGCCAGAGTTTGATAATAATAGATTCACAAAATTATTAAAAACAGAAAAACCAACAGTACTTGCCTGTGTTCCAACTTTATGGGATGGAATGGTAAAAAATAAAGATTTAAAGAATGTAGATTTATCATTTTTAAAGTATTGTATTAATGGTGGAGATGCTGTTAATGAAAAAGCTGAAGACGCATTTAATAATTTTCTACATGAACATGGGGCTAACATCAAATTGAGTAAAGGGTATGGTATGACAGAATCAACTGCCGCAACTTGTTATACATATGGTGAATCTAATGTAAAAGGAACAATAGGAGTACCAATGCCAGGCAATAATTACTGTATATGTATACCAAATACAGATGAAGAAGTAGATACTGGAGAAGAAGGAGAAATTTGTGTAAATGGTCCAACTGTAATGTTAGGATATTTAAACAATGATAAAGAAACTAACTTAGTACTTAGAAAACATAAAGATGGAAAAGTTTGGTTACATACAGGTGACTTAGGTTATATAGCTCCTAATGGATTAATATATTTTACTCAAAGATTAAAAAGAATGATTGTATCGAATGGATATAATGTCTATCCATCAAGAATAGAAGAAGTAATAGAATCACATGAAGATGTATTACAATGTTCAACAGTAGGAATTCCTCATCCATATAAAGGAGAAGTTGCTAAAGCATATATAGTTCTAAAAGAAGGTGTTTCACCAAGTATGAAATTAAAAAAAGAAATAAAAGAACTATGTCTAGAAAAGTTAGCTAAATACTCGCAACCAAAAGAATTTGAGTTTAGAAAAAGCTTACCAAAAACATTATTAGGAAAAGTAAATTATAAAGAGTTAAGTGATGAAAATAAACACTAATAATACTTGAAAAATAATAAAAAAGAGTATATAATACAAATATCTTCTGTAAGAGGAGTAATTATTAATTTATTTTTTAGAGATAGTATGGTTGGTGAAAATACTAAATAAGTAATAATGAAGACACTTACATAAATGAAGTCGTGTAACTACGTTATAAGTATTAAGAGTATAAAATAAGGTGGCACCACAGGAAATCTGTCCTTAGAGGGTGTCATCTTTTTGTTTTTTAGGAGGAAATATTATGATACAAAAACAAAAAGGATGTAATGATATTTACGGAAGAGAAGCTAAAGTTTGGAAATATGTAGAAAGTGTAATCGACGCTACTATGGAAAAATATAATTATAATTATATTCGTACTCCAATATTTGAAGCAACTGAATTATTCCATAGAGGTATAGGAGATACTACTGATATAGTAACTAAAGAAACATATGATTTTGTTGATAGAGGAAATAGAAATATAACTCTACGCCCAGAAGGAACAGCTGGTGTTGTTAGAAGTTATATTGAAAACAAAATGTATGGAGACCCTGCAGGTCCTGTAAAAGTATATTATAATGGTACAATGTATCGTTATGAACGTCCACAATCAGGAAGAGATAGAGAACTTACTCAATTTGGTATGGAAGTATTAGGTAGTGATGATCCACTTACAGATGCAGAAGTAATTAGTGCTGCTGTAAATATTTATAAAATGTTAGGATTAAAAGAAATTAAAGTTAATCTTAATACATTAGGTGATAACGAATCACGTAAAACTTATCGTGAAGCTTTAATAGAATATTTTAAACCACACATAGCTGATTTCTGTGAAGATTGTAAAGAACGATTAGAAAAGAATCCACTTAGAATACTAGATTGTAAAGTGGATAGTGAAAACGAAATATTAAAGAACGCTCCAAAGACTATTGATTATCTAAATGAAGAAAGTGCTAAGAGATTTGAAAGCGTTAAAGAATATTTAGACATTATGCAAATAAAATATGAAGTAAATCCCAAAATAGTTAGAGGACTTGATTATTATAATCACACAGTATTTGAAATAGAAGCCAAAGTAGAAGGGTTTGGTTCTAATAACGTAATTGGAGCCGGTGGAAGATACAATGGATTAGTTAATCAATTAGATGGACCAGAAACTTGTTGCGTAGGATTTGCATCAGGAATAGGTAGAGTAGTAAAAGCATTAGAACTTGAAAAAGTAAAAATGCCAATAGTAGAAGACATTGATTTATTCTTAATGTATGTATCAGAAGATGAAAAAAAATATGCTGCATACTTAACACAAGAATTACGTTTAGCTGGATTCATTGTTGAAACTGAGTATACAGGAAGAAGCTTAAAAGCTCAATTTAAACAAGCAGATAGATTAAATGCTAAATATATCGCAGTTTTAAATAGTGAAGATTTAGATAATAATGAAATTAAGATAAAAAACAACAAAACAAAGGAAGAAGAAATCATTTCATTAGATGTATTAATTTACTACCTAGATGAAAAATTAAATACAGGTATGGAAGAAGATACATGTGGATGTGGTGGAGACTGTGATTGTGATCATGACGATTGTAATTGTGGAGATGATTGTAGTTGTAATAGTGAAAAATCTTGTGGATGTCACCACCATGAATAGAAAAGAGGTAAAAAATGAAAAGCATTAGTATAAAAAACTTAAAAGAACATTTTGATGAAGAAGTAGTTGTATCAGGATTTGTAGATAACATTAGAAACTTACAATGGGTACAATTTGTAATTATTAGAGATAATGAATCTAAAGTACAAGTTACTATAGAAAAATCAGAAGAAAAAAATAAAGAAATGGTAGAACTAATTGAAAACTTACCATTAGAAAGTACAGTAAAAATTACTGGTAAATTAGTTGAAAGTCCAAAAGTAAAATTAAATGGTATGGAAATTATTCCAGAAACTATTGAAGTAACTTCTAAATCTCTAGAAGAATTACCATTTAATTTTAAAGATCTAGATAATGTTAATATAGATACTAGATTAGATTATAGATTTATAGATTTACGAAATGAAAAAAATACATTAATATTCCAAATTCAAAGTGAATTAACAAAGTATATGAGAGAATATTTATATAATAATGAATTTACTGAAATACATACTCCAAAACTAATAGGAGCAGCAAGTGAATCTGGAAGCGAAGTATTTGAAGTTAAATATTTTGATAGAAAAGCATATCTTGCTCAAAGTCCACAATTTTACAAACAAATGGCTATGTCAGCAGGATTAAACAGAATATTTGAAGTAGCTCCAGTATTTAGAGCGGAAAACTCTAATACATCAAGACATGCTACAGAATTTACTGGATTTGATGTAGAATTTTCATATATTGATTCATATGAAGATGTTATGAATTTAGAAGCAGAGCTTATTACTTATGCATTTGAAAAAATTAGTGATAAGTACAAAGATAAAATAAAAGAAGTATTTGGTATGGATTTAGTAGTACCAAAATTACCATTTCCTAAAATGAAATTAGCTGATATCTATAAAGAATTAGAAGAACGTTATGGTTATAAAGTAGAAGAAAGTGAAAAAACAGATCTAACAACAGAAGCAGAAAAATTATGTTACAAGTTATCTAAAGATATGTTTGATCATGAATTCTTACTAGTTACTGATTATCCAGCTGATAAACGTGCATTCTATCACATGAGAGATGAAAATGGTGTATTATTAGGGTATGACTTATTATGGCGTGGAGTAGAAATAACAAGTGGTGCTCAAAGAGAAAATAGATATGACGAACTAGTTAAAAATGCAGAAGAAAAAGGATTAAAAGATGATGTTAAATTCTATTTAGAATTCTTCAAATATGGATGCCCTCCACATGGTGGATTCGGTATAGGATTAGATAGACTTACAATGTTATTATTAGGAATACCAAGTGTAAAAGAAACAGAATTCTTATTCCGTGGGCCTAATAGACTTAATCCATAATAGGTGTCATATGAAGAAGTATTTAGTATTAATAGTTATGATGATCTTTTTACTAACAGGATGTGATAAAAACGACATATTAAAAGAAGCAAAAAATATTAATGATAATTACCAAAAACAAGAAAATATAATAAAAGACACACAAGAAACAAATAATGAAGATGATTTAGTAAAGTATCTTAATGATGTTGAAGATGAAGTAGATAAATTAACTACTAAAAAAGAAAGCATTACAATAAAGAATAAGTTAAAAAATACATTTATAACTTTAACAGACTTTGCTTTCTATGGTGGTACTATTAAAGGTATGACATTTAATGAATTAAGTGATACTGCCAAAACAAAAGTTTTAAATATAATTGATTCTATAGATACAAAAATTAATAATAAATATCCAAATTATAAAGAAACAATCAAAGAAAAGTCTAAAAAAACATATTCTAATGTAAAAGAAAAACTTAAAGAAACAAAAAAATCTATCATAGAAAACTATAAAAATAAAGTAAGTGAAGAAACTTACAACAATACAGTGGAAGCATATACTTCTGACGTAGAAAGTATAAAAGAAGCCTATGCTCCATATAAACCTGTAGTAGATGAAGCAAAAGAGCAAACAAAAGAAGCATATAAAAAGGCCAAGGAAAAAGCTAGTGAGTGGTATAATAACTATAAAGAGGTAAATTAATATGAATAAAGATAAAGAGTATGATAGTAAAATTATCAGTCAAGATTTTAAAGGAAAAAATAGAACATATAAAGAATTTAAAAAAGACACATACAAAATAAATAGAAAAAGAAGTATAGAAGAAACAAGAAAGATTAATGAACAACTTAAAACTATGAAATTAGATAGTATATTTAGCTATGGTCCTTTCGCATTGTTAGAAACATTAGGAGGAACCCTAATTATTACTGGTGCTATTACTAATAATATAAATCCAATAGGATTTGGTACACTAGCTAGTTGTATGGCAACATTTGGACTTTATGCTTTAGCTAAAAGTGATCAAGAAAATAATGTAAAAAAACAAATAAATAACTTAAAAAAGCAAAGAGAAAATATAATAAAAATGTATGATGAAATGACAGAAGAAACATGTCAAGAAATGCGTGAACACATAGATAACAATGAAACGCCATATCAATTAAAGATGAAAATATAAGAAATAAAACTAGTATAGCTAGTTTTATTTTTTTATCAGATATGATATAATCTCAAAAGAGAAAGAAGCAGTGATAATATGAAAAAAGTAGGTATTTTAAGTTTAGGGTGTAAGGTTAATATGTATGAATCAGAATTTGTTTCTAATATATTAAAAAATGCTGGTTATGAAATATGCGATTTTAATGATGAATGCGATGTATATATAATTAATACTTGTACAGTTACAAATACATCTGATATTAAATCACGTAAAATGATTAGAAAAGCTATTAAAAACAATCCTGATGCTTGTGTAGTCGCAATGGGATGTTTTGTCGCAGCTAACAAAGATGTAGATATTCCTGGACTAGATATAATTATTGGTAATAAAGATAAGTCTAAAATAGTTGAACTATTAGATGAATATTTTAATAAGAAAGAAAAAATAAAAAGACTTTATGATAATGAAATAGATGAATTTGAAGATATGTATATAGATAGTTTTCCAGGTAGAACAAGAGCTTTTGTAAAAATACAAGATGGATGTGAAAACTTCTGTACATATTGTATAATTCCATATGTACGCGGTAAATGTCGTAGTAAAGAAGAATCTAAAGTAATAAGTGAAGTAAAAGACTTAGTAAAAAACGGTTATAAAGAAGTTGTCTTAACTGGTATACATACAGGAAGTTATGGAGTTGATCTAGATACTTCTTTTGCAGATCTTTTAGAAAAACTAGTTCAAATAAAAGGTTTAGAAAGATTAAGAATATCATCAATAGAAACAACAGAATTAAATGAAGATGTCCTAAATATTATTAAAAATTCTAAAATAATAGTAGATCACTTACATATTCCAATACAAGCAGGATCAGATGAAGTATTAAAGCTAATGAATAGAAAATATAATCTAGAATTTTTCTTTAATAAAATAGCTGAAATAAGATCTATTAGACCAGAAATATCTATTTCTACAGACTTAATAGTAGGTTTTCCTGGAGAAACAGATGAACTATTTGAGCATACAATTGATACAGTAAAAAAACTAAAATTCACAAAAATCCATGTATTCCCATATAGTGAAAGAGAAGGTACAAAATCAATGGAATTACCAAATCACTTAAGTAATGAAATAAAAAAAGCTCGTGCTAGAAAAATGTTAGAAGTATCTCGTGAATTAGAAATTAACTATATGAAAAAATATTTAGGAAAAGAAGTAGAAGTTTTAGTTGAAGAATATAAAGATGGAGTAAGTCTTGGACATACAGGTAATTTCTTACATGTAAAAGTACCTAAAAAACTACCACATAATGAACTTATTAAAGTAACAATAAAAGAAATAAATTATCCATATTGTATAGGAGAATAAAATACTCGGGAGGTAATATGACTAAATACATCAAAGGAAAATATAAACGTAGCATATATGAAAATAGTAATGGTTATTATATAGGATTATTTAAAGTACTTGATACTAACTCAGAAGATTTAGAAGAGTATATAGATAAAACTATAACATTCACTGGATATTTTCATGAATTAAATGATATGGATACGTATATTTTATATGGTAATTTAGTTAATCATCCTAAATATGGAGAACAATTTCAAACAGAAAGTTATGAAAGAGCACGCCCAGAAGAAAAAGATTCGATAGTAGAGTTTCTAACTAGCGGACTTTTTCCAGGTATAGGTGAAAAGAAAGCTAAAAGAATAGTAGATGTATTAGGAAAAGATACTCTAAAAACAATTTTAGAAAACCCTGATAATTTAATATTAATACCTACTATAACAAAAAAGAATATTGATGTTTTACATGAAAAACTAAAAGAGTATGAATCAAGTTATGAAACAATCCTATATCTACAAGAATTAGGATTTACTACCAGAGACTCAATGATTATCTATAATAAATATAAAAAAGAAACAAGAAATATTATAGATAAAAATATTTATAGTGTAATAAAAGATGTAAACGAATTAACTTTTAAAAAAGTAGATTATATTGCCTTAAAAAATGGTATAGAAAAAACAGCCGATATAAGAATAAAAGCTGCTATTATTTATATTATGAATGAAGTCAGTAATTTATATGGACATAGTTATTTTTTAAAAGAAGAAATATTTAAAACATTACCAAAAATACTATTAGAAGAGTTAGATGAAAAGAAATTTAATAAGATACTTAAAGATTTAGAAAAGAATTTAGAAATAATTGTAAAAGAAGAAAAATACTATATTAGAGAAATGTATGAAGATGAATGTTTTATAGTTAAAAGATTTAGAATGTTAAATAATAAAGAAGATATAAAATACAAGAATTTAGATTCATATATAGAAGAAATAGAATCAAACTTATCCATTAAATATAATAAAGATCAACTAGAAGCTATAAGACAAAGTATTACTAAAAACTTCTTAATAATAACAGGTGGGCCAGGAACAGGAAAAACAACTATCTTAAAAGCAATAGTTGAAGTGTATAGAACAATAAATAAACTATCATATCAAGCTCTAGATGAGAGTATAGCTTTACTTGCGCCTACAGGAAGAGCAGCTAAAAGAATGAGTGAAATATCATTAGTAAGAGCATCTACAATTCATAGATTTTTAAAATGGCAAAAAGAATCTAATAGATTTCAAGTTAATGAGTATAACAAAAGTAAAGTAAAATTAATAATATTAGACGAAGCTAGTATGGTCGATACTAATTTAATGGCAAGCCTACTTAGAGGAATATCTGCTAACTGTAGAGTAGTTATAGTAGGAGATTCTTATCAATTACCGTCAGTAGGACCAGGACAAGTATTACATGATTTAATATCAAGTAATAAACTAAATGTAGTAGAGCTAAATGAATTATATCGTCAAGGAAAAGATTCGAATATTTTAACATTAGCTTACGATGTTAGAAATGGTATAGTGAATGAGGATGTATTTAATAATGCAAGTGATTTAACTTTTATAAAATGTAATGATAATGAAGTAATGTCAAACATTATGGAAATATCAGAAACATATAAAGATCTATCATATAAAGAATTTCAAATACTAGCTCCGATGTATAAAACGATTAATGGAATAGATGCCATTAATAAAAATATCCAATCTATTTTTAATAAAAAATCTAAAGAAAAAAAAGAATTACTAGTAGGAGAAACTACATTTAGAGAAGAAGATAAAGTTATAGAATTAACAAATATGCCTGAAGAAAATGTTTTTAATGGAGATATTGGAATAATCTCTAAAATCACAACTAATAATAAAAAAGAAATATATATAGACTTTGATTATAATGATGTAAAGTATACACCATCAAATTTTAATAAATTTAGACTAGCTTATGCTATATCGATTCATAAAGCTCAAGGTAGTGAATTTGATGTAGTAATAATTCCAGTGGTAAAAAGTTTTAATAAAATGTTATATAGAAAATTAATATATACAGGAATTACTAGAAGTAAGAAAATGCTATATATAATAGGTGATATAAATGCATTTAAACAGGCTGTCAATAATAATTCATCAGATATTAGACGAACTACCATAAAAGATTTTTTAATAAATGGTATAAAATAATAAAAAATCACCATAATAAAAATAGAGGTGATAAAAGTGAAAATGAAAACAAAAAATAGAATCATGATGGGATTAACTGCAGCAAGTATGGGTATGGCTGGTTACATGTATATGAAGAAAAATTCCAATATGATTAGTAGTATGAAAAACATGGCTAAAGACATGACAAAAGATGCTTACAATAAGATAGAAAAAATGGATTAGAAATAGTTCTTTTTTTTTCTAAAAAAACTAATTCTAAATTGACTTTGGAAATAATAACCACTATAATTAAGATATAATAGAAAGGAGAATTAGTATGAAAGGTAATAAGCGTACGAATTATATTGTTATTGCAATTTTATTATTAGTAGTTGGAATAAGTATTGGTTATGCTGCATTAACAGCAACACTAACTATTACTGGTAATACAACTATTAACAAAAACACATGGGATGTTCACTTTGAAACATTAACTGTAACAGAAGGAAGTGTTACTGCTACAACACCAGCAGCAATTAGTGGTAGTAAACTAGACATTAATTATGCAATAACATTAGCTAAACCAGGAGACTTTTATGAATTTACTGTAAATGTAACTAATGGAGGAACATTACCTGCCAAATTATCAGCAACTCCTCAAATACTTGGGTTAAGTAATGATCAAAAAGTATACACTACATACACAGTAACATATAGTAATGGAACTGCAGTACAAGCAAACGATACAATTGCAGCAGGACAATCTAGAACTATAAAAGTTCGCGTTCAATATAGAACAGATATTACAAATAGTCAATTACCAGTAGCTGAACAAAATCCTGAATTAACTTTCTCAATGAACTTCATACAAGGATAACAAGTAAAACAATATAACTACTCTTAATGATTTAAGAGTAGTTAAACTTGTTTTATTTCTTATATATATTAATCTAATATGTATAAGAATTAAAACAAATAGGAGAGTACTATAATGAAACTAAAAAATGTTAAGAACTCAGTATTATTAATATCATTTGTATTATATATAGTAATATATAAGTTATTTATAGTGACTAATTATTTAAAGTATATAGAATTTATTAGTGCATCTGCATTGATATTATTTACAGCTGTTGCTATAGCATTTTACGGATATAGAAAAGATAAATTTACACCATTAACCAAACAAGTAACTATTATAACTATAATGCAAATAACATTGTTTTTCGCATTATCTTATGGAATAGGATTAATAGTAGGTTTCTTAAAAAATTCTTACTCATTAACATTCTATTCAATAATGAATAATGTATTTGCTCCAATATTTATAATAATTAGTACAGAAGTACTAAGATATGTATTTATAAATGGTAATAAAAAGAATATAAAGATAATTATATTTTTTACAATTCTACTTATAATATTTGAAACAGTATTAAATGTAAAATCTATTAATCTAAATGATTTAGGAGAAACATTTAAGATATTAACTGCTACTATATTACCAATAATAATGAAAAATAGTATACTTAGCTATTTAACATATAATGTAGGATATAAACCTGCTCTTATATATAGATTAGTAATGGACTTATACATATTTGTAATGCCATTACTACCAAATTTAGGTGAATATATAGAATCAATGATTGGTATATGCTTACCATTCTTAATATATTTATTCGCATCAAGAACAATAGATGAAAGTTATAATGGAGTAGAATACCAATTTGAAAAATCAGTTTTTCAAATTACAGATATACCAATTATTACATTTATAGTTGCTCTAGTATGCCTAATATCAGGATACTTCAAGATTTATGCCATAGGTATCGCAACTGAATCAATGACTCCTAAAATTAATAAAGGTGATGCAGTAATAATTAATAAAATAAGCAGTGAGAAAGAATTAAAAGAAGGCCTTGTAATAGTATATACAAACAATGGAAAAAGTATTGTACATAGATTAGTAGGAGCAGATAAAGTAGATGGAAAAACATATTATAGAACCAAAGGAGATGCTAATCCAACAGTGGACAATATAGATTTAGAATATAAGGATATAAAAGGTATAGTATTGTTTAAAATTCCATATATAGCATATCCGAGTATATATTTCTCAGAAAAAGTAAAGTTAGGAGCGTAGCGTATGCAAAAGAAAAATAAAATAATGATAGTATTAGTTGTATTTATAGTAGCAGCAATTATTTCATATTATTTATATACAAGTATGTTATATGGATATATGATGATTTCAGGAACAATTGCAGCTTTATCATTTATAGTATTAGTATTAACATTTGCAAAAAAACAAGATGAACTATCAAAATATGAATCAAATTTAAAAAACATGTTAAAGAAATTTGATTCAATATTAGCTGAAACTTCTACGTTTCCAGATTTAGAAGGTAAAAATATCATGCTAATTACAAATATTGAAGATATGATAGATGCTGCAGTAGAAATAAGAAAACCAATATATTATAAAAAAGATGCAGAATTTTGTACTTTTTCTCTATTAGATAATAATGATATATGTATCTATATATTAAAACTAAACGTAGATGAAGAAACAGTAGTAGAAAAGTATATTAAAAATAGAAAACAAAATATTGAAAACTTAATTGAAAATGCCAAAGATAATAGAGATATAGAGGATATAGTTAATTCCGGAAAAGAAAAAAAGAAAAATAAAAAGAATAAATAATATAACACGATTAGTCTCCTAGGGAAGTGATCAAAGTGAAACTAAAAAGAAAAAATATAAGTAAAATATCAAAAAACGGTGTATATATAGTTACATCTTTTTTTGCTATTGTAATAATAGGTATTGGCTATGCATACATAAACAGTCAAATAAATATAGTAGGTAGAACAAAAATAGCCGCTAATACTTGGAATGTTCGCTTTGATAATTTACAAATAAAAGAAGGAAGTAAAGAAGATTCCACTGTAGAAATATCAGGTACTACAACAGTAAATTTTGATATAAATTTAGAAGAACAAGGAGAATTTGTAGAATTTACAGTAGATGTAGTAAATAGTGGTACAATAGATGCAATGCTAGATGAAGTAGTAAATAAAGGTATAACAGATGAAAGTAAAAAATACTTAGAATATAGTATCAAATATATTGATGGAAAAGAAATACAGGAAAAAGATTTTTTACAAGCAGGAACAGAAGAAAGAATAGTAGTAAAAGCAAAATATAAAGATGATATAGATGCAACTCTTTTACCAGAAGATGATGATATAGAAGATGTTTCACTTACACTTTCATATATTCAATCAAATAGTAACTCTATTACAGTAAATCATACAGTATGTAAAAGAGCAACTACACTTCATAATGATGGAACACATACGTTTGGTAATGAAACAATTACACAAGGAGTACTAACAAGTGGTGATGCTTTTGATTGTGACGTTAATAAAGATGGAATATATGATTCAGATACAGAAAGATTCTACTACGTAACAGATCTAGAAGAAAACCCATCATACGCAGTATTACTATATTACAATAATATATCAGCCGGAGAGCCAAATAGTACAACAACATATGCCTATGATAGTAATCAAAATCCAAGAGAAAATGGACCAGTTTCATTAGTTGATCAGCTTCCAACGGAATCTCAATGGTCAAATGTAAGATTATATTCACAAACTAGAACCATAATAACAACAGATGATCAAGGGGCAACAAAGGCAAGTACAGACTTTAATTATCAAAATCGAGCTGCGAGATTACTTACATATAAAGAGGCTGTGGTAGGATGTGGTATTGATAGTCCTCGTACGGCTGGAAGTTTGGATGCGTGTCCATATATTATGGAAAATGCATATATTAATGGTGCTAAGTTTAGATATTGGTTAGAAACGCCTAGATATGATAAAACTGTAAGTTATGGTGTTTACGTTGTTGATGCAAATAGTAAAAATTTTGGAGCTATATATTCGCAATACCCTGCTTATTCGTTTGTTCGTCCAGCAATAGAAGTACCAAAATCAAATATAGAATATAATCAAGACCTACCAATTTGTAAACGAGCAACAACTCTACATAGTGATGGAACACATACATTTGGAAGTATAGGTAGTGGTAAAAAAGATTTAATAAGTGGAGATGCCTTTGATTGTGATGTCAACGGAGATGGAATATATAATAGCGAAACAGAAAGATTCTACTATATAAAAGAAGATAGTAATAATAGAGCTGTAATGGTATATTACAATAGCGTATCAGCAGGAACTGCAAATGGCAAAGTATCAGCTGCTTATGATAGTGAAGGAACGCCTAGAACAAATGGACCACAAACAGCAATAGAGCAATTACCAACTAGAACACAGTGGCCTAGAGTAACACTAGCCAATAATTCAAGACCAATAAAAGATGAAAACGGAACTACATACAGTACATTCAATTATAGAGACCATGTTGCGAGATTTCTAACATATGAAGAGGTTCAATCAGCTTGTGGGACAGGTACCACAACTCAAGTTGGATATTTAAATTCTTGTTCATACTTGATGGAAAAAACACAGTATTCAAATTCAGCATTTAAACCTGGATACTGGTTAGAAAGTTTGAATTCTTCTCTTTCATATGGTGTTTGGTTTATACATGGTGGTACCAGTCACCGTAAAATTGGCGGTAACTATTCTTCATCTAATTCCAGTAATTTTGGTGTTCGTCCAGTGATAGAAGTACCAAATGATAAAGTTGATTATGGAGAAGAAAAAGAAGAAGCTCCAGTATGTAGACGAGCAGAAACACTTCATACAGATGGAACACATACATTTGGAACATTGGGTAGTGGAGAAGATGATGTAGTAGCTGGAGATGCCTTTGACTGCGATGTTAATAAAGATGGAATATATGATAGTGAGACAGAAAGATTTTATTATATAACAGATCATAATACTAATACAGCTTCATTAATATATTATAATAATGTTGCTGCTGGAGTACCAAGTAATACAACAATGTTTGCATACGACTCATCTGGCACACCAAGGACAAATGGTCCAATAACCGCATTAAGCCAAATACCAACTAAAAATCAATGGAGAAATGTATCTTTATCAAATACAAGTAGAACCATAACAGATGAGACTGGTACTGAGTATACTAACTTTAATTACAATAGTTATGCTGCAAGATTATTAACAACTCAAGAACTAGAAAGTGTATGTGGAATAACTGTAGGATCACTTAAAGTAGGAGAATTAGATGCATGTCCATACTTAATGGAAAATACATATTACTCAAATCATTCATATAAATATGGATATTGGCTAGAAAATGTTCGTTCAACAACCGAATCTAATTCCTGGATTGTAGCAACAAGCAATCGTTATGTAAGTACTCTTCATACAAGTAATGGAAATACTGGTGTTCGTCCAGTAATAGAAGTACCAAAAAGCAAAATAAACTTCGGAGAAAGCAATAAAGTCCCAGTATGTAGACGAGCAACAACACTACATAACGATGGTACTCATACCTTTGGAACAATAGGTAGTGGAGAAGATGATTTAATTAGTGGAGATGCCTTTGACTGTGATGTTAATAGAGATGGAATATATGATAGTGAAACAGAAAGATTCTATTATCTTTCAGACTTAGGTAATAATACAGCCTCATTAATTTATTATAATAATGTAGCAGCTGGTATTCCAAATAATACAGCATCATATGCTTATGATATCTCAGAAACCCCAAGAGAAAATGGACCAGTAACAGCAGTTGATCAACTACCAAACAAAGTTCAATGGAAAAATATTAACTTATTATCTCCAATAAGAACAATTAAAGACGAACTAGGAACAACATATACAAGCTTTAATTATGGTAATGTAGCCAGACTACTAACATATCAAGAAGTACAATCTGTGTGTGGATCTGGAACTACAAGTACATCTGGATATTTAGATTCATGCCCATATTTAATGGAAAATACAAAATATTCAGACGACTCATACACATTAGGATATTGGTTAGAAACCCCATCTTCACTAGATCAAGCATTTGCATGGAGACTACAAGGACGTGATCATTTGATTGATCATAGTGCTGCTAGTTGGCAAACATCATATGGGGTACGTCCAGTAATAGATATATCTAAAGATAAAATAGATTATGGAAAAAATATAGAATTACCAGATGGATACCATAAAGTAGATTATATAGAAAGTACAGGAACTCAGTATATGACAATTAATTTACAACCTACATTAACAGATGAAATTCACTGTACATTTTCAGTAAAAGGAAATCAGATAACAAGTTATCCTGCAATTATATCCGCAGTTAGTAACGGACTCTCTGCTGATGCAATTTTAATATCAATCAATAATAATGAACTAAACGCTAAATATGCTACAACAGAATATTTTTTACATAATTCAATACCATTATCACTAGATCAAGATTACAATGTAGTATTAAAGAGAAATATATTAGGTATTAATAATGAAATATATTCAAAAGAACAACAAGAAACAGGCTTAACAAATAATAATTATTCGTTATTTGTAAGAAAAACAAATACACAAGTATTTCCAACAACATACGGAGTTGTACGTCTAAAAAAATGTCAAATATTACAAAATGGTCAAAAGGTGATATATTTAATCCCATGTGTAGATAATAATAACCGTCCATGTATGTACGATGCAGTAACAAAAACTACATATTACAATGAAGGTACTGGTGAATTTGAAGTAGGACCAGTTATCGAATAGATTAAAAATAGACAACTGATATTAAATCAGTTGTTTTTATTACGATTAAATCGTAAAAAACAGTAAAGTTTATTTGAAAAAATACGAAATCTTCGTTATAATAATAAATAGTTGATATTAGGAGTGATAAAACTATGGCATTAAAATATGATGACTCATCAATAAAAGTATTAGAAGGATTAGAGGCTGTTAGAAAACGTCCAGGTATGTATATAGGTTCTACAGATAAAAGAGGACTTCATCATTTAGTATGGGAAATTGTAGATAATTCTATTGATGAAGCAATTAATGGATTTGGTGATTATATTAAAATTACTATTCATTCTGATAAGTCAGTAAGTGTAGAAGATCATGGACGTGGACTTCCAACAGGTATGCATGCAACTGGTAAATCTACTCCAGAAGTTATTTTTACTGTACTACATGCAGGTGGTAAGTTTGAAAGTGAAGGATACAAGGTATCTGGTGGACTTCATGGTGTAGGTTCAAGCGTAGTTAACGCCCTTTCTAAATGGATGGAAGTAACTATTAAACGTGATAAAGTTGAACATTATATTCGCTTTGAAAATGGTGGTCATGTTGTAACTCCGTTAAAAAAAGTTGGAACTACAAATAGAACAGGAACAACAGTTAGATTCTTACCAGATGATGAAATTTTCACCACAACAAATTTCTCATATACAACTATTTGTGAGAGAATGCAAGAAAGTGCATTCCTATTAAAAGGAATTACGATTGAAGTAGTTGATGAAGAAGATGAAAGAAGTGCTAAATTTCATTATGAACGTGGTATTGAAGAATTTGTAGAAGATTTAAATAAAGGAAAAAATACACTACATAAAGTTTTATCATTAGGAGGAGCTAAAGATAAAATAGAAGTAGATGTATCAATGCAATATACTGATTCATATAGTGAAAATATTGTTAGTTTCGTAAATAATGTTAAAACTATAGATGGTGGTAGCCATGAAGTAGGATTTAAAACAGCTTTAACTAAAGTATTTAATGATTATGCCAAAAGCAATGGATTTATTAAAGGAAAAGAAAAATCACTTGAGGGTAGTGATGTTCGTGAAGGATTAACTGCTGTTATTAGTTTGAAAATTCCAGAAGGAATATTACAATTTGAAGGACAAACTAAAGGAAAACTTGGAACACCTGCAGCTCGTACTGCAGTAGAAAATATAGTAAGTGATCAACTAAGAGTATTCTTAGAAGAAAATAAAGCTATCGCAACTGAAATAATTAATAAAAGTTTAAAGAGTAAAATAGCCCGTGAGGCTGCTCGTAAAGCTCGTGAAGAAGCTCGTAAAGGAACTAAAAAGAATAATAAAGAAAGAAGTTTATCTGGTAAACTTGCTCCAGCTCAAAGTAAAGACAAAACTCGTAAAGAATTATTCTTAGTCGAAGGTGATTCAGCTGGTGGTTCTGCAAAACAAGGTAGAGATAGAGCATACCAAGCTATTCTTCCACTACGTGGTAAAGTTTTAAATACAGAAAAAACTAAAGAAGAAGATATCCTAAAGAATGAAGAAATTAATACAATGATTTATACAATAGGTGCAGGGTATGGTCCTAACTTCGATATAAAAGATTGTGAATATTCTAAAGTTATAATCATGAGCGATGCTGATGAAGATGGAGGACATATCCAGTGTCTACTTTTAACATTCTTCTATCGTTATATGAAACCATTAATTGAAGATGGAAGATTATTCGTTGCCTTACCACCATTATTTAAAATTCAAAGTGGTAAAAATATAGAATATGCTTATACAATAGAAGAAATGAAAGAAAAGTCTAAGGGTAAAAAATGTGAAATTCAAAGATATAAAGGACTTGGTGAAATGAACGCAGATCAATTATGTGAAACAACTATGAGACCTGGTTCAAGAACACTAATAAGAGTTAACATAGAAGATGCTCAACTTGCAGAAAAACGTGTATCTATTCTTATGGGAGATGATGTACCTCCTCGTAAAGAGTGGATAGAAGAAAACGTTGAATTCTCACTAGAAGATGATTATCAAATATAATGGGGGACATTTATGATAAACATTAACAATATATTAAAAATGAATAAAAATAAACCTATCAATATATATGTGTATATGGGCTGCTATAAAGGAACACATGAATTACATAATGTAGATAATAGTAATCCATTGCAATTAAGAGACCTACATGTAGGTGATGATACATCAAGAGCAGACTATAAAAGATATAGAAACATTGAACTTTCAAGACTTGATGAAGGTTATGAAGTAAATGTACCACTTTCTAAGTGCGATAAATTTGAAAAAAAACATATAATAATACGTACAGATTATGCTCATGGTTGGGATAATTATATGAAATTTAGAGAAATTTTTCTTAGTGAATTATATTCTTATAAACAACAAGGTACGTTAGTAAAAGTTAAGAGCAAAACTAAAAAGTAAATTATATAACAAGATAAATAATTAACATTAAAATATAGAAGTAGGTGGAAATATGCCAAGAAAAAAAACACAAATAGAAGATGTAATTGAAAAGATTTTTGATTATACATTAGAAGATATAATGGGAGAACGTTTTGGGTCTTATTCTAAGTATATTATTCAAGATCGTGCTATTCCTGATGCAAGAGATGGATTAAAACCAGTTCAACGTCGTATTCTATATTCTATGCATAAAGAACATAATACTTATGACAAAGGATATAGAAAGAGTGCTAAGACTGTTGGAGACGTTATAGGTAATTATCATCCACATGGTGATACATCAATTTATGATGCGATGGTTAGAATGAGTCAACCTTGGAAGACAAGATTACCATATATTGATATGCATGGTAATAATGGATCAATTGATGGTGATAGTCCCGCTGCTTATCGTTATACTGAAGCAAGACTTTCTAAAATTAGTAATGAAATGCTTAGGGATATTGATAAAGATACAGTTGAATTTTCTCCAAACTTTGATGATACTACAATAGAACCAACTGTACTACCAGCTAGATTTCCAGCATTACTTGTTTATGGTGCTCAAGGTATTTCCGCAGGGTACGCAACAAATATTCCACCTCATAATTTAGGTGAAATAATTGATGCCACAGTTCATAGAATTGATAATCCTAACTGTAGTCTAGATACTTTAATGAAATATGTAAAAGGACCAGATTTTCCTACAGGTGGTATAGTTGAAGGATTGGATGGAATTAAGAGCGCTTACGAAAATGGTCGCGGACGTATTATCATCAAGAGTAAATATACTATAGAAGAATCAAAAACAGGAAAATCAATAATAATTACAGAAATACCATTTGAATCTAATAAAGCCAATATGGTTAAAAAGATTGATGATATTAGAATAGATAAAAAAGTAGAAGGAATCGCTGAAGTAAGAGATGAATCTGCTAGTGATGTTAGAATTGTTATTGATTTAAAGAAAAACGCTAATACTGAATTAATTGTAAATTATTTATTAAAAAATACAGATATGCAAATAAGTTATAATTTTAATATGGTATCTATCGTAAATAGAAGACCAAAACTTTTAGGACTTGCACATGCTCTTGATGCATTCATTGCTCATCAAAAAGAAGTAGTACGTCGTCGTACAGAGTTTGATTTACGTCATGCTAAAGCAAGATTCCATATAGTAGAAGGATTAATTAAATGTTTATCTATTCTAGATAAAGTAATTAAAGTAATTAGAGAATCAAAGAACAAAGCAGATGCTAAAGAAAACTTAGTAAAAGCATTTGATTTTACTATGGAACAAGCTGAAGCCATTGTTACATTACAACTATATCGTTTAACTAATACAGATGTAGTTGCATTAGAAGAAGAAAAAGCCTCTCTTGAAGCTAGAATTAATGCTTTAACCGCGATTCTTAGTAGTGAAGATGCTCTAAAATATGTAATGAAAAAAGAACTTAAAGCAGTTAAAAAAGAATATCCAACAGAACGTCTTACTGAAATAAGAGATGAAATAACTGAAATCAAAATAGACACAACTGCTATGATTCCAAAAGAAGATGTTGTAGTTGTAGTAACAAAAGATGGTTATGTCAAACGTACATCATTTAGAAGTTATTCATCATCTAACAAAGAAGATATTACTATTAAAGAAAATGATTATATTATAGGAACATATGAAATGAATACTACAGATACTTTATTAATATTCACAACAGATGGAAATTATCTACATATTCCAGTACATATGATTCCAGATTTAAAATGGAAAGATATGCCTAAACATGTTAGTAACTTAATAGAAATAGCTCCAGATGAAGGAATAGTAACATCTATTCCAGCATATGACTTTACAGATGATAGAAATGTTATTATCGCAACACGTAATGGTATGATAAAACGTTCTAAATTAAAAGACTTCAAATTACTTCGTTATTCTAAACCAACAAGCTGTATGAAACTAAAAGATGATGATGTAGTTATCGATGCATTTATAGAAGAAAAAGATACTGTTTTCATAACAACAGATTCTGGTTATGGATTAAGTTTCAAAACAGAAGAAATTCCAGTAGTAGGTGTAAAAGCTAGTGGAGTAAAAGCAATGAAACTAAAAGATGACTATGTAATATCTGTAAATAACTTTAGTTATGAAACAGATGAATTTATCTCAATAATTACAGATAAAGGTACAGGTAAACGTGTAAGATTAAATGAATTTGAATTATCAACCAGATCACGTCGTGGATTACTAGTCTTACGTGAAGTAAAAACAAATCCATATAAAGTAATTAAGACATTTATTACAGAGTCTAAAAAATATATTGGTATTAAAAATAGTTCGATTAACGAAATTAAACTTACCGAATTATCAATAAGTGATAGATATTCAACAGGAACACAAATTTCTAAACACGAATTGGTGGATGCATTTATCATAAGTGAATTAATTACTAAAGAGGATATTAAAGAAGAAAAAGCAGAAGTAGAAGAAAAAAAAGAAATTCCTAAAAAAGAAAAAATTTCTTTAAAGGAGATAGATGATCGTCTTATGACTATTGATGATTTTCTAAATTAGATTATGGAAGAAAAATATAAAATTATTAATGATAGATTAAATGAATATTGTAAAAGAATAGATGATACGATTTATATGGAAGATCTTCATCTATTCTTTTACTTGACCATAAACACAGTCACAACAATATATGAAAATGATATAGCGTATCAATCTTCAATTGAAAAGTATGCTAGCATTTATTCATTTTATCAAAAAAGAAATATTTATTTAAGTAGTACTCAATCCCTAGATATAGTTAGAAATTTTATAAAAAATAAAATACCAGTATTTTTGGATAACTTTGACGAATATATAAAAAATGGCGTTTTAGATTTTATTGATTCTGATACTACTACTGAAAATGATTATTCCTATTCGGGAATCTCAGATGATAACAAGCGTGAGATTCACGCAATAATAAATCATAACTATGAAGATCTAGAGACAATTATTCACGAATTTATACATCAATTGAATTTAGAGGAATCACCAGTCTCTAAGACAACACGATTATTATTAACAGAAGGAATTTCTATATATTTTGAAATGTTATTGTTTAAATATTTAGAAGAAAAAGGGTATAACATAGAAGAAATATCTAAGATAAAGAAAATGAGAATTAATGATTGTGCTAGAATTTCCGATGAAATTCTTACAGAATTAACACTAATTGATAGCTATATGAAATTTGGATCAATAAATGAAAACACATGGAAAGATAGAAAAGAACTATGTGACTTTGGTTGGAGTAATAAAGAAGGGTTTGAATTTGAAATAAGAAATTTACTAGGTGACAAAAAAGAGTATAAATTCAAGTATATAAATAATATTGGATATATAGTAGGAACATTAATAGCTTTTTATGCAATAAATCAACCTAATGATGAAATGACTAATAAATTTATTAAATTAAATGAATTAGTTAATACAGAAAACTTCTATGAATGTCTAAAATACATTGGAATTGATTTTAGTAAAGATGAAGATATAGATAAATTATTTATAACTTTCAAAGATGAAATATTAAAAATAAATGAAATATATGAAAATAATCATATTCTTAAGAAGCAATAGCTTCTTTTTTTATTTATACTGCATAGAATATCATAGGTGATATTATGTCTAAAGAATCATTTAAATATTTTGCGAGAAATCATAGTGAACTTGCCGACTATATTATAAATGGTAAAACTAATTGGCAGAAACTATATGAACTATATGAAATATATGGAGAAAATTCTCCTGTATGGAATAAATATTTTCCAGCTGCAAACCAAAAAGAAGAAATAACGAGCATTCCAGATTTAATTAATACAATTAAAAATGTAGATTTAGATTCAGTTCAAAAAGGTATTACAAATATTCAAAAAACAATAGGATTACTACAAGAAATTGGTATAGGTAACAAAGTAACTACTCCAATATATGAACCAAGACCATTATTTAGATATTTTGAGGATTAGATGGATTTATACACAATAAGAATAATAAAAGAAGATCCAAATATATATAGATATTTAAGAGAAAATTCCTATTGGTATAAAGCATTAAATAGAGATGGTAGAAATATTAGATTTTTAATAAAAGAAATGAAAGAAAGATATAAATTAACTACTAAAGATAAATTGGAACGTTTATCTAGTAATATAAATATGATAGAGACATTTATGGATGTATTAAAATAGATTTTATGATACAATAAGAGCATGGAAGAATTATTAGAAAAAATAGACAATTTAAAAATAAGTTTAGATAATCAAGAAGAAGTAAAAAAAATAAAAGAGTTAAATAAACAAACAACAGAAGATCGAAACTTACTAGAATTAATTAGTAAATATAAAGAAAAACCTAGTGAAGAATTAAAAAAAGAAATATACAAAAATGAATTATATAAAAAATATAAAGAAAGTGAAACAGATATTAATTTATTGATAATGTCAATTAATAATAAACTAAAAGAAATAAATAATCGAGGTAATTGTAGATGAAAGTAATTAGTGGAATATATAAAGGTAGAAATATTTTAGGACATGATATAGATGGAACAAGACCAACTATGGATAGAGTAAAGGAAAGTTTATTTGCAACTATTCAAAACTATATTGAAGATAGTATAGTTTTAGATTTGTTTTCTGGTAGTGGTAATCTAGCTATTGAATCATTAAGTGAAGGTTCTAAATATGCATATGCTATTGATAATAATAGAAAAGCAATAACTACAATAGAAAAAAATAAAACTACTATTGGAATAGATAATTTAAAAAGTATAAATTTAGATTATAAAAAAGCACTAAGTTATTTTAAAGATGAGAATATAAAATTTGATATTATATTTTTAGATCCTCCATATAAGACAAATTATATAGAAGAAAGTATAAAATTAATAACAGAATATAATTTATTAAATGAGTCTGGGATTATTGTTGCAGAAAGCAGTGATATAGATAAAATAATATATCCAGATAACCTAGAAGTAGTAAAGAGCAAAAAATATGGTGATAAATGGGTAGTAATCTTAAAGTAAATGTGATAAAATTACTTTAAGATAGGTGAGTAATATGAAGAGAATAAATAATAAAGGGTTTGCAATATCATCATTATTATATGGTTTAACTTTAATGATTTTTTTAATTACTTTTGCATTAATGTCTACTATGGGGGTAACTAGAAAAAACACTAGAACCTTAGTAGATGCAATTGATGATGAATTAAATAGATATGGTCTTACTGATCAGCATATGGAGTATGATAGCAGTATTGATACAGAGGATCAAGGTAGATTATACATAGTACAATCAGATGGGTATTATAATATAGAATTATATGGCGCTAAACAGAATAAAACTTCTACTTCTGAATGGCCAGCAAGTTTAAGTGCAGAATATAAAAATGGGTCATATATATCTGGTACTATTTACTTAAAAGAAAATGATTTTTTATACATTCATTTAGGTAGAAGTGATTCTATAAATGAACAAACAAATTCATATATAACTTATGGCGAAGATGAAGAAGAACGTAAAATTATGGAGGCACCAGGAGGAAATGGCGATACATTTAAAAATAATGAAAATAACAATATCATAATAGATAGAGAGTATACAGCTGTAGGTTATGCAGGAACAGACGTCACAGAAAATGGAGATACTATTAATAATAACCTAAAAATTAATGATAAACCATTAAAATTTTTAGATGTTAAATATATGAGATATGTAAATTCAGGATTAGGTAAAGTAGTAATTACTAAAGCAGAAGCACCTACAAGAACAAATTCAGCATTAAATCAAGTAAAATATATTAAAGATTGTGTAAAAAAGAGTGATAAAAACGATTATGTTGCTTGGGCTGAAATTCAAGCAATTGATACAACTGGAAGAAATATAGCTAAAGGTAAAACACCGAGTGTAGTTGGAAATATAGAATCACCTGGGGGTAACATATCAAAAATCACTGATGGTAAATTAAAGATAGCTGATGACAACACCCTACATTATTTTGCAAAAAATCCAGATACTAGTAAAGAAGTTTGTATGAAAATTAGTTTTGATGCAGAACATGATTTAAATGAAGTAGCAGTATGGCACTATTACACAGATGCTAGAAAATATAAAGATCACGACCTATCAGTTAGTTCAGATGGAACTAGTTGGACCACAATAAAGTCCTCTGATTATACTGAGCATGGATCATCAACAACTGATCATTCAGAGGTAGAAACAAGTGATGGTATACATATAAGTGCTTTCCAACCACAAGAAGCCAAAGATGGAGTATATATAATCAGACAAAACTATGAATATACTAAAAATAAAGTATTAACATATAATAATGGATCAGCAGGCTTTTTATTATTTAATGGGGGGAACAATCAAAAATGGGAAATTAAATACTCAGATAGTCCTAACGAAGGTATGAAAAAATTTACCATGAAGAATCGTGAACATAAATGTTATTTAGGAGTAACAAATGGTAATGTTGTATGTTCTTCAAATAAATATGAATGGGAAAGATCATCAACTACAAGATCTGGAGTGAAACCTTATGTAGAAATTTATGATAAGTATAATGAAAGTGCGGCATCTAATGCATTAACTAATAGTGTAAAAGTAGCTACTTATTCAACATTATCATATGATCAATTTTTATTCATAAAAGTAAATAAGTAGTCAAATTGACTACTTTTTTTGTATAGAAAGAAATAATTAGCACAATATATTGACAAGTGCTAAAAAAAGTCATACAATATCATTAGCACTCATAAAATAATAGTGCTAGGAGGTTGATGCAAATGTTAACTGATAGACAAAACAAGATTTTGAAGTTAATAGTTGAGCATTATATTAAATTAGCCAAACCAGTAGGTTCTAATTTAATTAGTAAAACACTAAAATGTTCTAGTGCGACAGTTCGTAATGAAATGATGTCTCTAGAAAACGCTGGACTATTAGAAAAAACACATACATCATCTGGAAGAATTCCTAGTGAAAAAGGTTATCGTTATTATGTAGATAATCTAATGGAGTTAAAGAAGATGAGTGGAGAAGATATGTTAAAACTTCAAATAGTCTTCCATAATCAGCAACTTGCACTATCTGATGTAATAACTAAGAGTTTGCAGGTTATATCAGATATGACTAATTATGCTACTGTAGTACTTGGTAGTACATCTCATGAGAATCTTCTAAAACAAATAGAAGTAGTTCCGATTGATGATGCTAGCATGATAGTAATTATAGTTACTGATAAAGGACATGTTGAACATAAAAATATTAAACTTCAAGATGTATCCTTAGAAGAAGTAAAGAAGACTGTAGGTCTAATAAATAACTTAATTGCAGGTACTCCTATAGATGAGATTAGTACTAAGCTAGAGTACGAAATCAAACCTATAATAGGTAAATATGTAAAACAACATGAACAACTATATAATGCCTTCTATCATGTATTTAATGATTTTACAAATCAAGAAGTAAATATAGTTGGACGTAATAAGTTCTTAAATCAACCAGAATTTAGTAATGTAGATAAGATAAAAAGTGTCTTCAATAAATTAGAAGATAAAGAATTGCTTCAAAATATTGAAGAGGATTCTGACAATAACATTAAAGTTTATATTGGTAAAGAATCTAATATCGATGATGATGTCACAGTAATAAAAACTAAATTCAAGAATGGTAATGAAGAAGGAACACTAGCAATTATTGGTCCAAAGAGAATGGAATATGACAGAGTAGTTTCTATGTTAGAATACATGAAAGAAAATATAGAAAGGTAGATATTATGGCTAAAAAAGTAGAAGAAAAAATTGAAGAATTAGAAGAAAAAACATTAGAACAAGATGTTAATGAAGAAATGGTAAAAATAGATGAAGAAATCTCTAAATTAACAGAAGAAAACAAAGTTCTAACTGAAAAAGTAAAATTAGCTCAAGCTGAACTTATCAACTATAGAAGAAGAAAAGATGAAGAAACAGCTAACATATTAAAATTTGCTAATCAAGATTTAATACTTGAACTTCTTCCGGTTGTAGATAACTTTGAACGTGCACTAGAATCAAATAGTGAAAGTTCTAAATTTACAGAAGGTGTTAATTTAATTTATCAAAATTTAATGAACATCTTAACAAAATCTGGAGTAGAAGTAATTAATAGAGTTGGAGAAGTATTTGATCCAACACAAGAACAAGCTTTAGTAACTGACTGTATCGAGGATATGGAAGATGAAGTAGTTATTGAAGTACTAGCTAAAGGATATAAATTAAAAGGTAGAGTAATAAGACCTGCCTCAGTAAAAATAAATCAAAAATAAGGAGAGATAATATATGGGAAAAATAATAGGTATCGATTTAGGTACAACAAATTCATGTGCTGCAGTACTTGAAGCTGGAGCACCAAAAGTAATTCCAAATCCAGAAGGAGGAAGAACAACTCCATCTGTAGTTGCATTTAAAAAAGGAGAAAAAATAGTAGGAGATGCTGCTAAACGTCAAGCTTTAACAAATCCTAACACAGTATCATCTATTAAAAGATTAATGGGTACTTCTAAAAAAGTAGAATTAGAAGATAAAAAATATACACCAGAAGAAGTTTCTGCTATGATCCTATCTTATATCAAAGATTATGCAGAAAGCTATTTAGGTGAAAAAGTAGATAAAGCTGTTATTACAGTTCCAGCTTACTTTAATGATTCACAAAGACAAGCTACTAAAAATGCTGGTAAAATCGCTGGACTTGAAGTAGAAAGAATTATTAATGAACCAACTGCTGCTGCTCTAGCTTATGGTCTTGAAAAAGATGAAGGACAAACTATCTTAGTATATGACTTAGGTGGAGGTACTTTCGATGTATCAATTCTTGAATTAGGAGATGGAGTATTTGAAGTTAAATCAACTGCTGGAAATAATAAACTTGGTGGAGATGACTTTGATGAAAAACTTATTGAATATTTAGTAGACGAATTCAAGAAAGAAAACGGAATTGATTTATCTAAAGATAAAATGGCTATGCAACGTCTTAAAGAAACAGCAGAAAAAGCTAAGAAAGATTTATCAGGAATGGTTTCTACTCAAGTATCAGCTCCATTCATAGCTAAAGGAGATGACGGTGAACCACTTCACTTAGATATGACTATAACTCGTGCTAAATTTGAAGACTTAATCAGAGATTTAGTAGAATCAACTCTAGAACCAGTTCATAAAGCATTAAAAGATGCTAAAATGACTAAAAAAGATATTGATAAAGTTATATTCGTTGGTGGATCTACTCGTGTACCAATGGTATATGATTTAGTTACTAAAGAATTAGGACAAGAACCATCTCGTGAAGTTAACCCAGATGAAGTAGTTGCAATGGGTGCTGCTATTCAAGGTGGAGTTTTAACTGGAGATGTTAATGACATCGTATTACTAGATGTTACACCATTATCACTTGGTATTGAAACTCTAGGAAGTGTTATGACAACATTAATTCCAAGAAACACAACAATTCCAACATCAAAATCAGAAGTATTCTCAACTGCTGCTGACAATCAACCAGCCGTAGATATCCATGTACTTCAAGGTGAACGTCCAATGGCCGCAGATAACAAAACATTAGGAAGATTCCAATTAACTAATATTCCACCTGCACCACGTGGAGTTCCACAAATCGAAGTTAAATTCGATATCGATGCAAATGGTATTGTTAATGTTACTGCTAAAGATCTTGGAACTAACAAAGAACAATCAATCACAATTACATCATCAACTAACTTAACAGATGAAGAAATTGAAAAAATGAGAAAAGAAGCAGAAGAAAATAAAGAAGCTGATCAAAAACGTAAAGAAGAAGCAGAAATTAGAAATGAAGCTGAACAAATGGTATTCCAAACTGAAAAAGCTATCAAAGATTTAGGAGATAAAGCAGATAAGAAAGAAGTAGAAGCAGCTGAAGACTTAATCAAAGATTTAAAGAAAGCTTTAGAAGGTGGAGATATCGAGGAAATCAAGAAAGAAAAAGAAAAACTACAAGAAAAAGCTATGGCTATGTCAGCTAAAGTATATGAACAAGCTGCTAAAGAAAGACAATCAGAAGAATCAAGTGAATCATCAAATGATGAGAAAAAAGATGACGATGTAAAAGAAGCAGATATTGAAGAAGAATAAAATTAATTAAGAAGTAGCCAATACGACTACTTCTTAATATTATAAATAGGGAGAAAATAATGGATAAAATTAAAACAAGAGATGAGCAAAGTAGTAAAGATAAATGGAATATAGAAAAAATATATAAAACTATAGATGAATTTAATGAAGATTATAATAAATTAAAAAAAGAATTAGATAAGTTAGTTAAATTAGAAGATAACTTTCTAGATAATTCTACTAATTTTAAAGACTTCTTTATACAAGACGAAAAAGTAAATAGAATATTAGAAAAACTATCAGTATATTCAAATTGTAAAAGTGATGAAGATAAATCAAATAGTACTTATCAAAGCTTAGCTGGCAAAATTACAAATCTTTATGCAGAATACAACGAAAAAACAGCTAATATAATTCCAAGAATGCTAAAAGAAGATAAAAATAAAATATTAAGATATTTAGAAGAAGAAAAAGAACTTACTTCTCATAAATATCCAATAGAAAGAATCTTAAAAGAGAAAGAGCATACCTTATCAGAAGAAGTAGAAAAAGTAATTTCAGCATATTCTCCTGTACTAGATTCAAGTTATTATACATCTTCATATTTAAGAAATGCTGATTTAAAATTTGATAATATTAAAGACGAAAATAATAAAGAAGTAGAATTAACAGAAGCTAATTATTCAATTTATATAAGAAGCAAAGATAGAAGTGTTAGAAAAGATGCATTTAATAAATTGTATAAAAGTTATAAAAACTTAGAAAATACATTAACTTCTACATATAATACAACAGTTACTAATGATTCAATAACAGCACGTTTAAGAAATTATAATAGTTCTATTGAAATGTATTTAAAACCTAAAAATATTCCAATTACTCTATATGATAATTTAATAAAAGTAGTTAGAGATAATCTAGATACATTATATGAGTATTATGATTTAAAAAAAGAAATACTTAATTTAGATGAATATCATCTATATGATAGTTATGTTTCTATAGTAAAAGAAAATAATAAAAAATATTCATTTGAAGAAGCAAAAGAATTAGTTCTTAATGCACTAAGTGTATATGGAGATGAGTATACAAATATATTAAAGACTGCATTTGCTGATGGTTGGATAGATATCTATCCAAATAAAGGTAAAAGAGGTGGAGCATACTCCACAGGTAGCTATGATACATTACCATATGTTCTACTAAACTATACAGAAGATTATAATGATGTATCAACATTAGCGCATGAATTAGGTCATTCTATGCATACATATCTTAATAATAAAGCTAATCCATATATAACAGCTAATTATCCAATCTTTTTAGCAGAAATAGCATCAACTACTAATGAATTGTTATTGAGTCACTATATGTATAAAAACTCTAATAGTAAAGAAGAAAAATTAGCTATCTTAAATGAAAAATTGGAATTATTTAAAGCGACTATATATAGACAAACAATGTTTGCAGAATTTGAAAAAATTGCTCATGAACACGTAGATAACGGCAATGTTTTAACAAGCGATTATCTATGTGATATATACTACAAATTAAATAAAGAGTATTTTGGAGATAACGTAGTAGTAGATGAAGATATAAAATATGAATGGTTACGTATACCACACTTTTATACACCATTCTATGTCTATCAATACGCAACGAGTTTATCAATAGCTTGTTATGTATATAAAAATATTATTAATGAGACTCCAGGATTTAAAGATAAATATTTAAATTTCTTAGCAAGTGGAGGAAAAAATTATCCATTAGAAGTATTAAAGTTAATCGATATAGATTTATGTGATACTAAAGTTTTTGAGAGTGCACTTAATGACTTCAAAGAAACTTTAGAGGAATTTAAACAAGTTTATAACAGTAAGTAAAGAGGTGAAATTATGGCAGATAAACGTGATTACTATGAAGTGTTAGGTGTATCAAAAGATGCTAGTGAATCTGAAATAAAAAGTGCTTTCCGTAAAAAAGCTAAACAATACCATCCAGATTTAAATAAAGATAATCCAGACGCAGAAGAAAAATTTAAAGAAGCTCAAGAAGCCTATGAAGTTTTATCTGATGAATCAAAACGTAAAATGTATGATCAATACGGACATGCAGGTGTAGGAAACGGTGGAGCTGGATACGGAGGTTTCAATGGATTCGGTGGAGGATTCTCTGGAGCAGAATTTGATTTTGGAGATATATTTGATTCCATCTTTGGAGGAGCAGGGGGATCTTACTCATCTGGTTTCTCTAATTTTGGAGGTTCATCAAGAAACCGCGCTACACGCGGTAGTGATGTTCTAATGCGAATGAACCTAAGTTTTGATGAATCCGTATATGGTACAGATAAAAAATTCGACCTAGATGTAGTAGAAGAATGTGATGAATGTAACGGTAAAGGTGGATTTGATGAAGAAACATGTTCTACTTGCCACGGTAGTGGTACTATAACTACAGAACAAAGAACAATACTAGGAGCATTCATGTCAAAAACAACATGTCCAGATTGTAATGGATTAGGTAAAACTTATAAGACTAAATGTAGTCATTGTAAAGGTAAAGGAAGAATCAAAAAGAATAAAACTATTACAGTTAATATACCAGCTGGTATTAATACAGGAGATCGTCTAAGAGTTAGTGGAAAAGGTAATCCAGGAACAAACGGTGGAAGTAATGGTGATTTATATCTAGAATTTATAGTAGAAGAACATAAATATTTCATGAGAGATAATGATGATATCTATGTAGAAGTACCACTTACTATTACAGAAGCTCTATTAGGTTGTAAAAAAGAAATACCTACAATTCATGGTAATGTAAAACTAAATATTTCTGCAGGAGTAAATAGTGGAGATAAACAACGTATCAAAGGCAAAGGTATAGATAATAATTATCGTAATAGAAAAGGTGATATGTATGTAATATTTAAAGTATATACACCTAAAAAACTATCAAGAGAACAAAAGAGTTTAATAGAAAAATTATCTAAAACAAATCTAGATACACAAGAAATAACAAAATTCGAAAAATTTGTTAAAGAAAATGACTAAAAGAGACAAATAGTCTCTTTTTTTGTTATAATTATATTAATTGCAACCGCAAATTGACAAAAAACAACTAAAAATTGGTAGAATGCAACCACTTAACATAGTAAGATGTTTGTGAGGTGAGAAAAATGAAGTTTGGAGAAAACTTACAAAAATTAAGAAAAGAAAGAAATATTAGTCAGGAGCAACTTGCAGAACAAATAGGAGTTACAAGACAATCAGTTTCTAAGTGGGAATCTAACATGTCATATCCAGAAATGGATAAATTAATTGCAATATGCAAAATATTTAATTGTGATTTAGATGTATTAGTAAATAAAGATATTAGCGAAGAAAAGAGCAAAAAAGATGCGAGTAGCATAATAAAGAACGTTTTCAAGGAAGTTTTATCTTATATTGAAAAAACAGTCAGATTGTTTGAACAAAAATCATCTAAAGAAATCATAAAAATTATAGCTCAAGTTTTTTTAATAATTTTAGTATTATTACTATTTAAAATACCATTTGAGGTGCTAAATAATACAATTAGTAATGCATTATATATCGAGAATAACTATATAAGTATATTCTTTAGTAGACTATGTGATTTTATATTTAACAGTATATATGCAATATTAGCTATTGCCTCTTTCTTATATATATTTAAAATTAAATTTTTAGATGAGTATACCACTCATGAAAAAGAAGAAAACAACACAATAGAAAAGAAAGAAAAAGTAATATCGAAAAAAATCAAAGAAACAACAACTACTGATATATTAGTAAAATTAATAACTATATTTGTAAAACTTTGTTTACTATTATTCTTAATACCAATAGTTTCTACTGCAATCGCATTAATATTTTGGTTAGTAATTTTAATAATATTTATCTTTAAAGGAGTATTTGTCGTAGGACCAATTATTTGTTTAACAGCCGGTGTTGTTATTTCAATATTGATAATAGAATTGGTACTAGATTTTATACTTAATTTAAAAATAAATAAAAAAAGAACAATTATAACAATTATTTCATCATTAGTAATCGCATCTATTGGTATTGCACTATCAGCGTGGTATTTCTTAAATTTAAATATAATTAATAAAGTACCAAAGGAATTTAAAACAGTTACAACAAAAGAAACAATTTCTATGGATGATAATATAAAATTTTATCAAAATAACACAGAAATAAAATATGTAGAAGATAGTAATTTAAATGATAAAGTTATAGTAGAAATTACAAATTATGATTTAATTAAAAATGTAAAATTAAAACAAGAAGATAGTGCTTATATGATAGAGTATGATACAGATACTATATATACTAAGAGAATAATTAATTCTATATTAAATAATTTAAAAAATGATAATCTATATGTATATGAAATAGTAGATAACTTTAAAGTTACAATAAAAACTTCTAAACAAAATATAGATAAAATAAAAACTAATCAAGAAAGAATTGTAGAAGAAGAAATAGAAGAGTAGATAACTTAACGTTAAGTTATCTATTTTTCTTGTAACAAAATTTTAATTATTATATAATTATATATATACTCTGGAGGTAAGGTAGATGAAAAATTTTAATTTAGAAAGACTTAATCTAAAGAAAATAAGTTTAGGCGAAAATCCAATAACATTAAAAAGAACAGATTATAAAGAAGTTATTAATAATGGAGATAACTTATTAGATGACAATGGTAATCATATTGGTACTAAAGGGGATATGTATACAAAAATAATAATGGATAATATTCTACAAAATGGATGTCTTGATCATAATCCAAGACCAACGTATGAAGATATGTACGAAAATGGTATATATCTCCCTAATAAAAAAATTATTATAACAGAAGATAATAAAGAAATATATATATCAGAAAAAGATAAAGTAATCGAAACAGAAAAAGGTGTTAAAGTACTAGTGCCTGCTCATACAATTAGTGTTAATAGGAATGTAGAAACAACTTATGATTTATCAAAAGGAGAATCACCATTAACTACATTAAGACCAATTGCAACAAAATCTTCTAACGCAGAAATACTTTGGATATATCAAAAACAAAGTAATGATTTAGTAGTATATGATGAATTATTAGGTAAAAATGTCTGGGAAGAAAAACATATAATTAATAATTGGTGGGAAGATTGGGCTTTAAAAGATGAAAATGGAAACTATATTTTAAATGATGAGGGACATCCTACAATTGGAGCTTGTTATGGAGAAACAGTAAGACGCCATGATTTACTAAAAAAAGAAGTGATTGAAGCACTAAAGAAAAATCCTGATAACAGAAGAAGTATGATCAGCTTATGGCAACAAGATGATTTTAAAGATCCACACGGATTAAAACCATGCGCGTTCTTAACAAATTGGAATATAAGACATGATTGGGATGGAAAAGACTATTTAGATATGACATTAACACAAAGATCAAGTGATTTTGCAACTGCAGGATGTATTAATCAAGTACAGTACGTTGCACTACAAAAAATGGTTGCTAGAGAATTAGGAATAGAACCAGGCACTTTTACATGGAAACCTGTAAATGTCCAATTATATGATAGGCATATTGACCAAGCCATAGAAATATTAAACAGAGATCCAATTACTTGTAAAGCAGAAATAACAGTAAATGAAGATGTTAAAAAATTTGATGATTTTAAACTAACTGATATAGAAATTGTTGATTATCCAAAAGAATTAATAAAGAAGAAAAATCCTGATTTAAAATTTCCATTAGGTATATAAATGGATAAAAAGCAAATCGATAATATATCAATAATCGCATCAGTTGGTAAAAATAGAGAAATAGGTAAAGATAATAAACTAATATGGCGTTTTAAAGAAGATATGAATTTTTTCAAAGAACAAACTATGAATAAACCAATAGTTATGGGATATAACACATTCAAATCATTACCTAAAATATTACCAGGAAGACGTCATATAGTATTAACATCAAGAAATATAGAAAATAGTAATATAGAGATTTATAATAATTTAGATAACTTAATAAATTTCATAAAAGATTACAAAGAAGAAGTCATGATTATAGGAGGAGCAACTCTCTATAATAAATTTATAGAATATGCATCTAAACTATACATGACAGAAATAGAAGCAATTTGTAAAGATGCAGATACATTTTTTCCAAAAATAGATGATAGTTGGAAAAAACAAGAATTATCATCTCAAGAAGAAAATAATATAAAATACAAACATTTACTTTATACAAAAAAGTAAAATTTATATTTAAAATACATAGAAAATATGTTATATTCATAAAAAGGAGTGATTATATATGAACAGGCAAGAATTAAAAAATTGGTCAAAAGAAAAAATTAAAGGAAATATTTGGAGTATTCTACCTGCCATAGTTGTAACATCAATACTATGTGGTTTACAATTTAGTAATAAAGTCAATGTAGGTGGAACTTATGTAACAACAACAGGATTTAATTGGGGAGGTATTGTATTTTATTTCGTAGAAGTAGGATTAACTTCATTAATGATTAAATTCATTACTGATCAACAATACAAATTTGAAGATATCTTCGCAACTAGTAAAGATTTTGTAAGATATTTGGTATTTGGTTTAATCCAATATGTATTTGTATTCTTATGGACATTATTATTTATAATCCCAGGTATTATTAAAGCAATTGCATACTCTATGTCAAACTTAATATTATTAGATGACAAATATAAAGATTTAAGTCATACTGAAGTATTAAAGAAAAGTGAAGAAATGATGATGGGTCATAAAGCTGATTACTTTTGGCTAGGATTAAGTTTCATTGGATGGCATATTCTTTCAATATTTACTTTATTCATATTAGAAATTTGGGTAGCCCCATATCAAAAAACAGCTACTACAAAATTCTTATATGACATAAAAAATGAATATGAAAAGAAAAATGGAATTGCAACAAATGAAAAAACTAATGAAAATGCAAAATTCTGTTCAAACTGTGGTAGCAAAATTACTGAAGATACTAAATTTTGTCCATCTTGTGGAAAAGAAGTGAAATAAAAAGAATTTCTTATTTGAAATTCTTTTTTATTTTAATATATCATTGTATGTAGTATTCTTTCAGTATTTCTAAAATTTAATTTAGCTATATCTTTAAGTTTTTCTTCGCCATATTTTTCTACTACTTCTTCACCAATAGTATCGACATCACGTCCAGCTCCCTTAGGAAGAGGTATATGTAGTTCATCACATATTTTATCAAACTCTTTTAAGAACAAATATCTACTAATAATAGATCCACAAGCAACAGCTAAGTTCTTATCCTCAGCCTTAGTCATAAAAGTAATATTTCTTTGAATATTAGGCATTTCCTTAATATAGTCATAATATCTTGCTTCTCTGGCAAACTCATCAACTATAATATAATCAACTTTAGGTTTTTCTTCAGTCATTAATTGATATAAAACTTTATTATGCATAATAGCTTTAATCTTATTCATATTAACATCTTTAGTATACTTTTCATTATATTCACTATTATTTAAAATAACACTACGGTATTTTACTCTTTTTGCAATCTCTGGAGCAATCTTTAATATTTTAGAGTCATCTATTTTCTTAGAATCACCAACACCAAGCTTCTCCAAAAATTCTATATCATCTTTAGTAACATAAGTAGCAGTAACAACAATAGGTCCAAAGTAATCTCCAGTACCAACTTCGTCACTTCCTACAGAATTACAATCATAATACTTCTTATTAATTTCTTTAGCCTTATCTTTTTTTTCTTTTGTATTTTCTAAAGCAACTCCCCACATAGCCGCATCAACATCAGCAGAAGTACCTTGGAACATAACTTTACCAGATTCATACATAGTAATCACAGTATCTTCTTCCTCTGCTTGAAATACTACATAAGGAATTTTCTTATCTCTAACTTTATCTTTATAATATTCAATCATTTTCTCTTTGATTTCATCATTTACTTTAATAACAACGTTCATATAAACACCTCAAAAATATTATAGCATAATTACTAAAAATAAGTTATAATAAATAGTAAGGAGAAGTGATAATATGAATATATTTGACATAGGAATAGTTTTAATTCTTATAATGTGTGCAATTACGGGGTTCAAAAAAGGAGTAATAAAAGAAACGGTATCATTAATAGGGATAATATTAGTATTTGTAATAGCTTTCTTATTAAAGGGGTATGTAGGGAACATATTATGTAAATACTTACCATTCTTTCAGTTCAGTGGAAACCTAAAAGGAATAGTAGCATTAAATATATTGATGTATCAAATAATAGCATTTTTTATACTATATAGCATATTAATAGGTATTTACGCTATAGTACTAAGAATATCTGGTATATTCCAAAAACTAGTTAACATGACGATAGTTTTAATAATACCATCTAAAATTGGAGGAGCTATTGTATCCTTTATATCAGGATATATTATAATGTTTGTAGTACTTTTAACATTATCTATACCTCTTAAAAATAGTGAAATATTTACAAGTAGTAATATGGTAAATAAAATATTGTACAATACTCCAGTACTATCAAATAGTACTAGTGGTATAACTGATTCTACAAAAGAAATATGTGATTTAGGAAAAATGTTATCTAAGAAAGAAATAAATACTAATGAGGCTAATTTAAAAACATTAGATGTTATGTTAAAACATAAAATAGTAAATAAAAAGACTGTAGAACAATTAATTGTCTTAGATAAATTAAATGGAATAAATAATATAAATAGTGTTTTAAATAAATATAATTAGGAGGAATAATATGAAATATTTAGAAAATGAAAAAGATTTTAATGAATTAATTAAAGAAGGAAAGGTATTAGTAGATTTCTATGCTGATTGGTGTGGTCCTTGCAAAATGATAGGTCCAGTACTAGAAGAAATAGCTAGCGAAAATAGTGATGTAGAAATAGTTAAAGTAAATGTAGATAACTTTGAAAATATCGCAAGAAGTTACGGAATTATGTCTATACCAACATTAATAGTATTTAAGAATGGTAAAGAAACTAATAAAAGTATAGGATTTGTAGATAAAAACAGCATATTAGAATTATTAAAATAATAAAATATAAGAGTTTACACTAAGTAAACTTTTTTATTTTTTTGTTGATATATTAATATGTTATTATGTTATACTAAAGAGGTAGGGAAAGGAAGGATGATTTTATGACAAAATGGGTATACCTTTTCACAGAAGGTAATGCTGATATGAGAAACCTACTAGGAGGAAAAGGAGCTAACTTGGCAGAAATGACAAATATTGGGCTACCAGTACCTCAAGGGTTCACAATTACAACTGAGGCATGTACACAATACTATGAAGATGGAAGAGAAATTAATGATGAGATTCAAGCTCAAATTAATGAATACATCGAAAAAATGGAAGAAATTACAGGAAAGAAATTTGGAGATAAAGAAAATCCATTATTAGTTTCTGTAAGAAGTGGAGCTCGTGCTTCAATGCCAGGTATGATGGATACTATTCTTAACTTAGGTTTAAATGAAGAAGTAGTAGAAGTTATAGCAGAAAAATCTAATAACCCACGTTGGGCATGGGACTGCTACAGAAGATTTATTCAAATGTATTCTGATGTAGTTATGGAAGTTGGTAAGAAATATTTTGAAGAACTTATCGATGAAATGAAAGATAAAAAAGGTGTTAAACAAGATATAGAATTAGACGCTGATGACTTAAAAGAATTAGCAAATCAGTTTAAAGCTGAATATAAAGAAAAAGTAGGAACTGATTTCCCAACTGATCCAAAAGAACAATTAATGGGAGCGATTAAAGCAGTATTTAGATCATGGGATAATCCAAGAGCAAATGTATATAGAAGAGATAATGATATTCCATACTCTTGGGGAACAGCAGTAAATGTTCAATCTATGGCATTTGGTAACATGGGAGATGACTGTGGTACAGGTGTTGCATTCACAAGAGATCCAGCTACTGGAGAAAAAGGATTATTTGGAGAATTTTTAACTAATGCTCAAGGTGAAGATGTTGTTGCAGGAGTTCGTACTCCAATGCATATATCTGAAATGGAAGATAAATTCCCAGAAGCATTTAAAGAATTTAATGAAGTTTGTAAAACTTTAGAAAATCATTATAGAGATATGCAAGATATGGAATTTACTGTAGAACATGGTAAACTATATATGTTACAAACTAGAAATGGTAAAAGAACTGCTCAAGCTGCATTAAAAATAGCATGTGATTTAGTAGATGAAGGAATGCGTACTGAAGAAGAAGCAGTAGCAATGATTGATCCAAGAAACTTAGATACATTACTACATCCACAATTTGATGCTACAGCTATTAAAGAAGCTACACCAATTGGTAAAGGATTAGGAGCATCTCCTGGTGCTGCATGTGGTAAAGTAGTATTTACAGCAGATGATGCTGATAAATGGAATCAAAAAGGAGAAAAAGTAATTCTTGTACGTCTAGAAACTTCACCAGAAGATATTACTGGTATGAAAGCATCTCAAGGTATTTTAACAGTTCGTGGAGGAATGACTTCACACGCTGCAGTTGTTGCTCGTGGTATGGGAACTTGTTGTGTATCAGGATGTGGAGATATCATTATGGATGAAGCTAATAAGAAATTTACTTTAGCTGGAAAAACATTCAAAGAAGGAGATTATATCTCACTAGATGGATCTACTGGTAATATTTATGAAGGATTAATTCCAACAGTAGATGCTACAATCGCTGGAGAATTTGGTAGAGTTATGGAATGGGCTGATAAAATCAGAACACTAAAAGTTAGAACAAATGCTGATACTCCAACTGATGCTAAAAAAGCAAGAGAACTTGGAGCAGAAGGAATTGGACTTTGTCGTACAGAGCATATGTTCTTTGAAGAGGATAGAATTGCTGCTTTCCGTGAGATGATCTGTGCTGATACAGTAGAAGAACGTGAAAAAGCATTAGAAAAAATATTACCATATCAACAAAAAGATTTTGAAGAATTATATGAAGCTCTAGAAGGATATCCAGTAACAATTCGTTTCTTAGATCCACCACTACATGAATTTGTACCAACTGAAGAAGCTGATATTAAAAAACTTGCTGATGCTCAAGGAAAGTCAGTAGAAGATATTAAAAACTTTATTAATTCACTACACGAATTTAACCCAATGATGGGACACCGTGGATGTCGTTTAGATGTAACTTATCCAGAAATAGCAAAAATGCAAACTAAAGCAATCATACGTGCCGCTATAAATGTTAAGAAAAATCATCCTGACTGGAATATTAAACCAGAAATCATGATTCCACTTGTTTGCGATATAAAAGAATTAAAATTCGTTAAGAATGTAGTAGTAGAAACTGCAGACGAAGAAATTAAAACTGCTAAATCTGATTTAGAATATGAAGTAGGAACAATGATCGAAATTCCACGTGCTGCATTAACTGCAGATGAAATCGCTAAAGAAGCAGACTTCTTCTGTTTCGGAACTAACGATTTAACTCAAATGACTTATGGATTCTCAAGAGATGATGCAGGTAAATTCTTAGATGCTTATTATGATAAGAAAATCTTTGAAAACGATCCATTTGCAAAATTAGATCAAACTGGTGTTGGTAAATTAATGGAAACTGCAATTAAATTAGGAAAACCAGTAAATAAAGAATTACATATTGGTATTTGTGGAGAACATGGAGGAGATCCAACTTCAGTTGAATTCTGTCACGAAATTGGACTTGACTATGTATCATGTTCACCATTTAGAGTACCTATAGCTAGACTTGCTGCTGCACAAGCCGCAATTAAAGCAAAAAACAATAAGTAATAAAAGAATTAAGACTAGAGAAATCTAGTCTTTTTTGTTCGGAAAATAGTAATATTCTGATGAGTAAGAAAGATAGAAAAGTATGGTATAATATTAAGTGAATAATAAATATTTATTTTGAGGTGTAAAATGAGGAATGAAGAATTAATATTAATTTTAGAAAAAAGATTTATCAAAAATGAAAATATGCATAAGGGAATTAATTGGAACGATGTTTTAAAAAGACTAAATAATGAAGCATTATTTTCTATAAGGTATATGGAAGAAACTGGTGGAGAGCCTGATGTTATTATGTATGATAAAGAAAATGATAAATATGTTTATTGTGATACTTCAATAGAAACACCCATTGGAAGAAGAAGTTTTTGTTATGATATAGATGCTTTGAATAGTAGAAAAAGCAATAAACCAAGTTCAGATATCATGACAGAAGCAAATAATAATAAGGTAAAAGTATTGGATGAAGCAGAATATAAATATCTTCAATCACTTGGAGATTTTGATTTAAAATCTTCAAGCTGGATATTAACTCCGATGGAAATTAGAAAATTAGGTGGAGCATTATTTGGAGATAAAAAATATAATAGGACTTTTATATATCATAATGGTGCTGAATCATATTATTCAAATAGAGGATTTAGAGTATTACTAAAAATATAAAATAATTTATAAAAAGTAATCGGAAGATTAAGATATTACGATGTTCAAAACATTATATAAATTAATCACAGAAAGTTGTCCCATTGTATAGGGTACATGTGTTGCAAGTAATATTGCTACACAAGCTGCAATTAAAGCAAAGAAGAACTAATAAAAATTAATTTAAGACTAGTTAAAACTAGTCTTTTTTATATTCGTAAAATAGTAATATTCCGTTAAGATTAGAATGAAGATTTTAGCCTTTTTCATTGCTTTGAATTTTAAGATATTAGGATTTAAATATTTTTAAATCTATATCCAAAAGAATAAAAATTAGCACTCTGTATTGACAATTGCTAATTTTTGAGTATAATTATAATTGTAGTGAGAAAAAGATACTCACTATGGTATTAAAATTATATATTTGATATGTGCTTACCTCAAATGGCTCAACACATTTAGGAAAGGAAGTTGATGGATATGATGTTAGTACCAAGAAGAAATTTTGATTTGTTTGATGATATCTTTGATGATTCATTCTTTATGCCAAAAAATGACAACAAGATAATGAGAACAGATATTGAGGAAAAGGATAATAACTATGAATTTGCCATTGATTTACCAGGAATGAAGAAAGACAATGTTAAAATAAGTTTAGAAGATGGGTATTTAACAATTCATGCTAAACAAGAAAGTAAAAATGATGAAAAGGATAAACATGGTAAGTATATTAGACGCGAAAGATATTATGGTGAAGCATCCCGTAGTTTCTATGTTGGAGATGAAGTTACAGAAGAAGATATCAAAGCTAAATTTGAAGATGGAACATTAAAGATTGAAGTTCCTAAAAAAGAAAACAAACAAATCAAAAATAAAAAGTATATCGAAATCAAATAATGAATTGCAAAAGGATTGGTTTAATCCTTTTGTTTTTTATAATTATGATACGTAAAATTCTCTAAAAAAAAGAAATATATCTAAAGATTAAGATATATAGAACGAATGAGAATTCGTTCTTTTATGTTATAATTAATTATAGGAGTTGATAGAATGGCTACTACAAAAGATTATAGAGACTTCATTTTAGAGCAATTAAACTTATTAGATAATATAACTTGTAAATCTATGATGGGAGGTATTATAGGCTAAAGTTTTGCTTAATCCAAAGTTAGATATTTTATTGCCTTCTTTTGAAAATAGCCCTACAAGCTGCAATAAAATCAAAAAATAATAAGTAATAAATGAAAAGACTAGAAATTCTAGTCTTTTTATATGTCTATAAAAGTAAGTATCAAATTAATTAATTTAAGTCATCCTTAAATAAATTTTCTATACATTGAATAACTAATTCTGTCATATCATCAAAATTCATATCTTCATGTTTGTGATAAATAATCTCATGACATAAATTATCAATTAAACCTAATGTTATATGTACTTTTTCATATAGTTTTTCTTCATTAAAATTATTATTTATTAATATTTCTTTAAAAGAGTAGGTCATTTCTAACTCTTTTCTATAATAATAATCTGCAACTTTCTTATCTGAATGTATCATAGATGTTATTTCTTCGTGAGCTATATTAGATATCTTATGATTATCAATATAATGATTGATCATTTGCTTTAATAATTTATCAAAATCTTTTTTTTCAAATAATATATCTTTGTTTTTAAGTATTGGAAAGAAAATATCGTCTCCATATTTTTCTAAACCTTCAATTAAAATATCATGTTTATCTTTAAAATATTGATAGACTATACCAGTAGAAACCCCAGCTGCTTGAGCAATTTCAGCAGTATTAGTATTATAATATCCATTTTTACATATTAAGTTAAAACCAGACTTAATGATTTTCTCTTTCTTTTCGATAGCTCTTTGCTGTTTAGGTTTTCTAATATTATCAATCATAGATGTTCACCTCGTAAGTAGAGTATAACACAAATATTAAGAATATGAAACAATATTCATATTTTTTGTTGACTGTTTTAAAAATAAGGAATATACTTAATATGAAATGTATTTCACATTTAGAAAGAAGGATAAAATGAAGAGTTTTATAGAATTAAAAAGTGTAAAAAAGACTTATATTGTTGGAGAACAAAGATTTAATGCCTTAGATGGGATAGATTTAAGTATTAATCAAGGAGAATTCGTAGTTATACTTGGACCATCAGGTGCAGGAAAATCTACATTACTTAACTTATTAGGTGGAATGGATAAAGCAACATCAGGTGATATTTATATCGGTGAAAACAATATTGCTAAATATAATGATAAAGAATTAACTAGATATAGAGCTAATGATGTTGGATTTATATTTCAGTTCTATAATATAATGCCTACGTTAACTGTAGATGAAAATGTTAACTTAATTAAAGATGTAACTAATACTTCTAAAGATTCAAAAGAAGTATTAAAAAGTGTAGGATTAATAAAACATGTTGATAAATTTCCTCAAGAATTATCAGGCGGAGAACAACAAAGAGTATCTATTGCAAGAGCGATAATGAAAAATCCAAAAGTATTACTTTGTGATGAACCAACAGGAGCACTTGATTCTAAAACAGGTGTTGAAGTATTAAAACTTTTAAGAGAACAAAGTGATAATGATACAACTGTTATTATTGTTACTCACAATGCTTTAATTGCTGATATAGCAGATAGAGTTATTAGAATTAAAAATGGTAAAGTTGAATCTAACGAAATTAATAAACATCCAAAGAATATAGATGAGGTTAAGTGGTAACATGTTAAAAAGAAAGATGTTTAGAGATATTCGTAAAAATTTATCTCAATTTATAACAATCTTTTTAATGATTATGATTGGAGTAATGGCTTTTGCTGGAATCAAAGCATATATGGGTGGTATGCAAAAAACAGCTAATAAGTTTTATTCTGAAAATAATCTACAAGATTTAAATGTTATAGGATTACTTAATCATGATGATTTAGAATTAATTAAAAAGTTAAATAATGTAAAAGATGCAGAACTTAAGCTATCAATAACAGCAACAACTGATAATGATAAAACTTTATTATTAAATGCAATAGAATCAAATAACATATCTGAATTTTATGTTTATGATGGAGAAAAATTTGATAATAAATCAGGTGTATGGTTAGATTATTTCTACTCACAAGAAAATAATATTAAAGTTGGAGATACAATTTTAGTTAAATATGAAAGTATGGAACTACATGAAAAAGTTAGAGGACTTATTAATGTTCCTGATCATTTATATGATGTTAGAGATGAATCTGAATTATATCCTGATAGAAAAGAATTTGGTTTTGCTTATATATCAGTTAATGAAATAACTGAAGATTATATTAAATCACTTGTTATGAAAGAAGCAGGTGTTAAAGACGAAAAAGTATTTGATATGGCAATGCCAGATTTTAATTATAAAGAATACATACCATATAATTCAATTATGGTAGATGTTGATAATAAAGATAATATAACTAATGTTAAAGAGACAATTGAAGATACTGTAGAAAATACTAAAGCAATTATTAAAATAGAAGATACATCTTCATATGTTGCTTATCAAGGCGAAATTGATGAAGGAAAAACTTATGTAGGAGTTTTCTCTGGAATATTCTTATTTATAGCAATGCTTTCAGTTATTACAACAATGACAAGAGTTGTTAAGAATCAAAGAGTACAAATTGGTACATTAAAAGCATTAGGATTTAGTAATAATAGAATATTATTTCATTATATAGGTTATGGATTCTGGATTAGTGTATTTGCTTCTATCGTTGGATTAATATTAGGATATTATTTAATAGGTAATGTATTTATCAGTCTAGAAATGAAATTCTTTGAAATACCAAATGGAGTTCCATTAATGGATCCAAGTAGTTATTTTGTTGCTTTAATTGTTACACTTATTGTAGGTGTTATTACCTATATAACTGGTAGAAGTATATTAAAAGAAAATCCAGCTGAAACATTAAGAACTAAAATACCAAGTATTAAAGGTAATGTTTTAAATATAACAAAAAAAGCATTCTTTAAAAAATTAAGTTTTTCAACTAAATGGAATATAAGAGATATCTTAAGAAATAAAATGAGAACATTTATGGGACTTGCTGGTGTAGTAGGTTGTTGTACATTAATAGTATGTGCATTAGGCATGTTAGACTCAATGAATTTCTTCGTTAAATTACAATTTGAAGATTTATATAATTTTGATTATAAATTAACTTTAAAAGATAATTTATCAGATAATGAATTAAAAGTTTTACATGATAAATATGGTGAATATACATCTGAGAGTTTAGGAATAGAAATAAAAGATGCAGATGGTAATAGAGAATCAAATAATATATTAGTAACAGATGCTGGTAATTATTTAAGATTTGTAGATAGAAAAAATAAAACAATAGATAAACCAACTGATGATGGAGTATTCGTTACATATAAACTAGCTGAAACTAAAGGCTATAAAAAAGGTGATAAGATTACATGGCACATTTATGGAGATAGTAAATACTATACTTCTGAAATAATTGGATTTAATAAAGATCCACAAAATCAAAATGTAACAATGACAAGAAATTATTTAGAAAGTTTAGGAATAGAATATAAACCAGATTCATTATATACAAACATTGAATTAAGTAATATTAAAGAAATTAAAAATGTAGAAACAATTCAAGATATAGATAATTTAAAAGATGGTATGAGTCAAATGTTATCTATGATGAAGACAATGTTAGTAATGATTATTACAATAGCTATTTTATTAGGTGGAATCATTATATATAATTTAGGAATACTCTCTTATACAGAAAAACAATATCAATTCTCAACATTAAAAGTATTAGGATTTAAAGATAAACAAATAGAAAATATCTTTATTAAACAAAATAACTGGGTTGCAATTATATCAATTATATTTGGACTTCCTATGGGGTTTTATTTAACAGATTGGCTATTTAAAACAGCAATAGAAGAACATTATGACTTTGGTGCATTTATAACAACAAGAACATATATCTTATCGGCTATAGGAACATTTATTGTATCTTTGTTAGTATCTAAATTCTTAGCTAGAAAAATCAAAAAAATTGATATGGTTACAAGTTTAAAAGGAAATGAGTAATAAAAAAAACAAATTGCACATATTAAAAATAAATGATTAGTGATATGCTTAAAATATAAGTTTAATCTATATTTGAATAAATGCCCTCTAGATGGAAAGGTACTACAAACTGCAATCAAAGCAAATAACAATAAATAATAAAACAAAAGACTAGAATTTCTAGTCTTTTTTTTGTATAGTCGGAAAATAGTAATATTATGAACATTATAGTTTGAAAAATTGTGGTATAATATTTATTGAAAGTTAGGAGGAATATGATGAAAGAAGAATTAAAATTAGTTCAGGAATGGGATAAAGTATTCCCTCAAAGCGATAAAGTTAATCATAAGAAAGTAACATTTAAAAATCATTTTGGAATTACATTAGTTGCTGATATGTATGAACCAAAAGATTATGAAGGTAAATTACCAGCACTTGCAGTTAGTGGACCTTATGGAGCAGTTAAAGAACAATCAAGTGGATTATACGCTCAAGAAATGGCAGAAAGAGGATTTTTAACAATAGCATTTGATCCATCATTCACTGGTGAATCAGGTGGAACTCCGAGATATATGACATCATCAGAAATAAATGTAGAGGATTTTCAATCAGCAGTAGATTATTTAACTACCTTAGAAAATGTTGATAATGAAAAGATAGGAATAATAGGTATTTGCGGTTGGGGAGGAATGGCACTTCAAACTGCATGTATTGATACAAGAATAAAGGCAACTATATGCTCAACTATGTATAATATGTCAAGAGTTGCTTGTAAAGGATATTTTGATGAAAATGATAACGAAGAATCTAGATATAATGCAAGAGTTCAAATAAATAATCAAAGGACAGAAGATATTAAAAATGGAGAGTATAAATTGGCAGGTGGAGTTATTGATCCAATGCCAGAAGATGCCCCACAATTTTTAAAAGACTATTATGCTTATTACAAAACACCAAGAGGATATCATTCAAGAAGTTTAAACTCTAATAATGGTTGGGCAATCCAAACAAATACTTCAGCAATGAATATAAGATTATTTGAATATTCAAATGAAATTAGAAACGCTGTAATGATAGTTCATGGAGAAAAAGCTCATTCTTGTTATATGGGTAAAGATGCATATGATGAAATGATAAAAGATAGTAAATATAAAGATAATAAAGAATTATTAATTGTACCAAATGCATCTCATTGTGATTTATATGATCAAAAAGATATAATACCTTTTGATAAAATAGAAAAATTTTTAAAGGATAATTTGAAATAATGAAAAAGATAGTATATGGTTTATTAATAATTATTTGTTTATTTATTGTAGTTGGTTGTAATCAAAAAAATAATGAAACTAATACTCAAGATACTCAAACTAACCAACAAGAAAACAATAATTATGAATTAAACAATTCGAACGAGGTGATTAAGTCTGTGAAAGCAATTATTAACGGCAAAGAATATAAGATTGATTTAGAAGATAGTGAAACTGCTAATAGTTTTGTTGATTTATTACCTCAAGAATTAAATATGAGGGAATTAAACGGTAATGAAAAATATATTTATTTAGATACAACATTGCCTACAAATTCATCTAATCCAAAAAGAATTAATGCTGGAGATGTTATGCTATATGGAGATAATTGTTTGGTAATATTCTACAAATCATTTGATACATCATATAGTTATACTAAAATAGGTCATATAGATAATTTACCAAATTTAGGTAATGATAGTATATCAGTAAAGTTCGAAAAATAAATAATCAGAAGATTAAGATATTACGATGTTAATTTTCTATAACCCCCTAGGCTAGCTGTTGTACAAGCTGCAATCAAAGTAAATAATAAATAAAACTAAAGACTAGGAAAAACTAGTCTTTTTTGTTATAATAAACCCTAAATCGAGGTGATATAATGATTAAATATTTTAGTGAACTTGAAGCACCAAATCAATACTATTTAGATTTAGTCGAGTATGGTAATCACAAATATAATTCAAATTTACAAAATATACCTATATCACCAGAATACTCAGAGAAAATAAGTAAATTAATTAAAAAAATTAATGAATATGACTTATTATATGATAATTATTTAAAAATTAAACCGATGTACCTAAACATTAGCGAATGTGATTATGATTATCCTATGGCATATAACTGGTATATGCAAAATAATGATACTTATTTATCTGGTTTAACTGAAAGTGGTGCTAATTTAGTAGATTTGCTAAAACAAAAATATCAGCAAGCATATAATGGTACAGATTTTTTTCACGATTTCTTTGAATACTATGTTACTTGTATGCACTATCTAAAACATCAATTTCATATTAAGAGTAAATATCCAGAAAAACTATTAACTGAATATAAAGCAAATCTAAGTATTCTGTCCGATAGAAAAACAATAGAAAGTTATATAAGGGATGCATATAATATGGCATTATACCAGAATAAAGTTTGTGATATGGACAGAATATTATTCGATGATGTACTAAATTATTTGCATAATTCTAATATAAAATTTCCTTCAAAAAACTATAGCCAAATTAAGTATTATTTACCGAATGCATGGTATATAACACCGTTTAATCATTTATATAATTCAATGGGGCCAGGTGGTCACAAAGAAGCTAATTTACATTATCAATTTAGCCGCATTTTTAATAATGACAAAATAGAAAATGAAGGATTTAAAAATTTAAGGCATACTAACAAAATTATAAAAGAAGGATTTATAACAAAAAGTGAGTACACACACTTTACGAACTTAATTCCTAAATTTTTATCAGTTTTACCAGATGAATATTATAAAAAATCAAACGAAGATAAATTTAAATATCAAATGTTAGATCAAAAAACATATAATCCAAAAATTGTAAAATTAGTAGCTGGTATAATTAGTGCTCATGCAGGTCTATTCACTAAATTTGAAAATTTAAAAGATAAATCAAGTGATTATAAGAGTGATTTAGAATTTATTAAACAATTTAGTGAAGATGAAATATTGATTAGATTTTGTGGTTTTCATAAAATATCATCTGCGGTAGATAAAACAATCACAACATCTGATATAAATTATTCGGAAGATTTTAAAGAGTATATAGATAGAGGTTGGACTATTGATTTTATTAAACCGATAGTATTAAATTACAAAGGAAGATTAGAAGAACTTAGTGATGATTTTATAAAAATAAAAACATTTAGAAAAAAGTAAAAGTTTATATAATGTTATTCATTTTCCATATATTACAAAAAAACACATAAGAGTTGTACTATTATAGTAAATCAATATATATAACTGAAATAAATCATTTGATTTAAGAGATAAGCGATATATAATAATATAATTGAATAAGTCATTTTAGTCCGTAGGAGTGGTTCCTACATTGTTCCAAATATTACTGGGGGGCAAATTGCAATTAAAGCGAGAAAAAATCAGAACGCAAAAGCGTGAAATTAAGACTAGATTATGAATCTGGTCTTTTTTATGTCTATTATCAGTTGCTTTAATAAAAATATAGTGGAAAATAAAAAATACTCATAAAATAGTAATCTTGCAATCACTTGCTTGACAGTTTAAAAAAATAAATGATAAAAATATATAATTCCATGATATAATGTTTAAGATAGCAGAGGTGTATTTATGAAGAAATTATTTAAAAATATTTCTATGGTATTATTTTCATGTTTATTAGTATTAAGTATATTTAAAACATTAAATGCAGTAGCAGAAGAAGTAATATTTAAAATAACTAAGATAGAAGTAAATGAAAAATCTGATGGAGTCATTGTCAATGATGTAAGTGTATCAAACAATAAAATTAAAAATGATATTATTTTTAGTGATATAGATGAGCAAATTACATATAATATAACAATTAATAATAATTCTAATAATGATTATATAATTAAATCGATATCATGTGATAATAATATTGATTATTTGGAATATACATATGATGATTTATCAGATGTAAAAATAAAATCAGGTGAAGATAAAATATTTAATCTAACAATTAAGTATACAAGTATGTCACCTGGAGTTAATATAACTAATAAACCAATTAATTTAACTTTAACTTATGAAAGAACAAATGGAACAACAGGGACTAAAAAAATCTCAACTAACGGTAGTGAAGAAACTATAACCAATCCTAAAACTGGTGATAATGTAGTAAAGTATATAATACTTGGCATTATTTCATTAACAGGATTAGTAGTAACTACAGTAAGTAAAAAGCATCTATCTAAATCTTTAATGTTAATTGGGTTATTTAGTATTATTAGTATACCATTTGGAGTAAAAGCAGTCGGTGATAAGTTTATAATTACATTAGCGACAAATAATATTGCTAATACAAGTAGTAAGTTAATTAATGGTTCAGATTTTAGCGTTAAAGCAAATATGCTTGCTAGTGGATTAAATTTGGAATATAGAGACATAACTGGTGATACATATACTAAATGGTTATTTAATACTGATACAAATTTAAGATATACCGATTCAACTATTAAACACATTAAAAGAGCAACAAATGCTGAATATGAAATAATAAAAGATACCTTAACAGCTGATAATTTAATATCAATAGCTGGTGAAAACTTTAAATCATATATGTGGTTTAGTGATTCAACTATATATTTATATACAGATGCTAAATTTATAAAACTAAATGAAGACTCTAGTTGGATGTTTTCTGCTCATATTGCGTTAGAAGATATAGATTTAGGATTACACGATACATCTGATGTTACTAATATGGATTATATGTTTACTGGTAATAGTAGGGTTACTAAAATAGATGTTAGTAATTGGAATACGAGCAAAGTTACTAGTATGAAACGTTTATTTTCTGAAGATTCATTACTTAGTACTTTAGATGTTAGTAAATGGAATACAAGTAATGTTACAAACATGAGTGCTACTTTTGCATACCTTACTTCAATAACTAAAATAGACGTAAGCAACTGGGATACAAGTAAAGTTACTGACATCTCATTAATGTTTTTCAATGATTCTAAATTAGCTAGCATTGATGTTAGTAAGTGGGATACAAGCAATGTTACTAATATGCAATCTCTATTCTATTATTGTAAATTGTTAGAAGAGATAGATACTACAAATTGGGATACAAGCAATGTTACAAATATGAGTAATATGTTTAGTCAATGTAGTTCATTAAAAGAAGTAAAAATTAGTAACTGGGATGCAAGTAAAGTTACTAGTATTACAGAAATGTTTGCTCGTATAAATGTAACTAGTATTGATACAAGTATTTTTCATGGATCACCTCTTGATAATGATATATCAAATACATTTAGAGATTTACAAAGAGTAGAGGAATTAGATTTAAGTTTCTTGCATGGAAATGTAAATGTTAATTATGCATTTTATGGTTCAACATCCCTAAAAAGAATTTATGTTTCTGATGATTTTGTAGCTAACAGAGGAAATTCAGTATTTTATAATATTCCGAATATTGTTGGTGGGAAAGGTTCAAACAGATCAGTATTACCTAACACATCTTTAGATTTATCATATGCTAGAATTGATGATCCTGATAACGGAAAACCAGGATTACTTACAAATATAGCTGATAAACAGCAATAACTTAAAAAGAATAATTAATTAAAAGACTAGAGTAATCTAGTCTTTTTTTTGATATAATGTTTATAGGATGGTGAGAATATGAGTATAACAATAAATATATACTATAAAGGACAAAACGGTGAAGCAAGACGTTTTGCTGAAGAAATGGTAGCAAGTGGACATGCCGATACAACTATAGATTTTGATAAAAAGAAAATTTTTGTAAAACCTAAACTATTTAATGATTAAACATATAAAATAAAAAACTAAGATTACTTAGTTTTTTTGATATAATAATAGCCTTATGTGATACACCATTTTTATATTTATCAAAGAAATTAGATTAAAAATTATGCTACTTTACAGTATAATTTTTTAAATTTAAATTTTTGTATACAAACTATATAGCCCATGATATAATCATGTTAAGAATAACTTACTTACAATACACGAATAAATATATTAATGAAGGAGATGTTTTTATGTTTAGAAAATCAAAAAGAACACCAAGAAAGATTATGTCTATTATAACAATATTTGCAATGTTATTTAGCTACTTTGGACCAATTTTAAATGTATTTGCGGTACCAGCAGAAACTACACATTTATCAGTATCATTTAGAGATAATAGTGCTGATTATGGTATAGTTCAATATAGTTTGAACGATGGTGCTGATTGGAATGATATAACAGAAGAATTTGATGAAGATATTACTGTTACAGGGGAGAATCTAAGATTAAAATTAGTTCCAAATAATGGCGGTACTGTTGACTATACTGGAATAGAATTAGATCTAGATGAAACTAATTATAAGAATTTATCTAACTTTGGATTCCAATCTGAAAACGGATATAGTGTTCCAGCAGATGTTGCAAATGTTTCTCTAACAAACGTTGAATTTAGAGGAGGACTAGTTTATTATGGTGGTAATACTACTAGTAAAGTTACAGTTAGTGTATCTGGAGAAGAATTAGAATATAATAATCCATGGTCTGATGATGCATGTGATTTCATATTTGGAATTAATAACGCAGGGATGAGAAGATTAACAAAAGATGAAGTTAATTTTACAACGGAAGACGAAATCATCACCGGACTTACAACAAAAAATGAAATAGATTATCAATATAATTATAATAATGAAGGAACAGTAACTTTTAACATTAAAACACAATGGGATGATGTAATTACATCATTAAAAATCAATGATGTTCCATATAATACACCTCAGACAAAAGAAGAATTAACTACAGCTTTTGATACAGAATTTAGAGGGATTAGATTTGATATAGAAAATGTTCCTTATGAAGAAACATATAATATTGAGGTAATTGGAAGAAAACAAACATCAGAAGAAAAAATTATGGGTAATTTTGGATGGAGTTATGATCCAAACAGTAATGAGTATTCAGATGATGATAAAATACCATATGGTAATTTAGAGTTTGTAAGAGCTGTTTATAATAATCAAGTGTATGATACTGTTGACGAAGTTAATGCGGCAGGTAAATTATTTGAATGGAATGATGGAGTAAAAGGTACTGATGATCCTACAGGAGAAGCTATGTTCCCAACTGGTACTGAATTAACTATTAGATTAATACCTGATTCAGGATATCAACTAACATCATTTGATTTAAATGGATTCCCATTTGAACCTGGTGAAGAAGCCGGACTTTATACATTTACTATTGGTGGAGGAAATTGGCATCTAGGTGCACATTTTACAGAAGTAAATGATGAAGTACAAACAAATTCAGAAAGTGTTAAATCTGGTAATATTGAAATTAATAAGGCTGTAGGAGAAAATTTTGAAAACGGAACTGCTAAACTTGAAGTTAGTGATAGTGATGAAATATCATATAGTAGAGAAGAAGCATTTACAAATGCTATTACAGAAGATGATTTTGAAATAGAACATTATTTTGATATATCATTATATAATACAATTTATAAAGCCGGATTAGTAGATGAAAACAACAATTATGAATCTTGGGATAATGAAGTTAATAATCTAGAAGAAAAAGCAAGAATTACTCTTGAATTAGAAGATAATATGAATGGTAAAGATGTTGTATTAGTTCATGAAACTCATGATGGAAATACAATAACTGGATATGAAGAAATAGGTACTATATATAATGCCCAAGATAACACAATTACATTTGAAACTGATAGTTTCTCAACATATGCATTAGCTTCTAGAAAAACAGAAAATTATATGTCTAACGAAGAAAAGTATACAGTTTCAGATGATGATGGAAATGAAATTTCATTCACTGAAGAAGCTGGACATACATATCACTTAAGTATAGTTGACTACTTAAGTTATACAAAAGAAGAAATAATGAGTTTAGCTGATGTTACATCAGAAGAATATGATCAAGTATTTGATGCAATAAGAGCAAACACTAAAAAATATGGTGACTTAATTGCATTTTATGAAATTGATGTATTTGATGAAAATGATCATTATATTCACGAAGGTCCATTTAAAATCAAAATTAAAATGACAGATAAAATGAAAAAATATAATACATTTAAAATTATGTATTTAAATGATGATTTAAGTATTGGAGATCCAATCACACTTAAAGTTGAAGGAGTTTATTTAGTTGGAACTATAGATCATTTAAGTAAGTATGTTCTAACAGGAAGTAACACATCTTCTATAAGTTCTACAACAAATAATCCACAAACTGGTGATAACATTAGTACATGGATATTTGTATTATTGGTTTCATCATTAGGTTTAGCTTTAGGATTAATCGCTAAACCAAAACTAAAAAAATCTAAAATTAGATATTAAAAAAATATAAATACTCTAATGAATTGTAAAGACTAGAAAAACCTAGTCTTTTTAGTTTACTAATAAAGCTATTTTTGATATGATATTTTTATACTAGAGAAGGTGAAATATATGAGACTAGAAGAATTCAAATACTTTATTATAATATTTACAGTAGCATATATATTTTTATGTATAATTATAGAAATATGTTCAAATAAAATACAATGTAAGAAGAAAAAGAAATTTATTGAATATCTTTTAAGTCCAGAAGGATTCCTTCCGTTCGCACAATTTTATGGTATTAATAGTACATGTTCTAAAGAAGTATTAACATGTATATACGAAGAAATAAGATTAAGTAAAAGATTTAAAATTTCTCAATATAGTAATAAATACAAAGTAACTCCATATCAATTTGCAGTTATAGTCGTATATTTAGAATATTACAAGTTAATTCCAAAAAAGAAAATATATCTTGAAGACGATTATATAACTCCAGTTGATTATACAGATCAACACATGATGTATAAATATGGAGCTTTATTTTTAAGTCGATCTTCATATGAGCAAATCCAATCAAAGATAGGATCAACCGCTAGTAGAGAACTGATTGAAATAGATAAATATTTCTTATATCCAGGTTTTAGATTTATAAATTCAATTGCATACTACATAGGAGGTCAAGATGAAAAAAAATAGAATTATCATATATTTTGTATTAGTAATATTTTTTACATTATTTAATTTTTATTTTCGACCAATAAGCAAAAACGAACAAGTAACAGAAGAGTATAAAAAAAGTAGTGCATATATTAATAAAATATATAAAAGTAATGAGTATTTTAAAAAAAATATAATAAAAAATAAAGAAGAAGAAAAAGTTTATAATCAAGTCATTAATGATATAAAAGCAAATAAAACTACAGCAAAAATAAAATGTAAGACAAATTGTGCAGATTATTACCAAGATATAGTTAATATAATTTATTTAGATCATCCTGAATTAATAAAGTTTCAAAGTATGAGATGGAGATTTACTGATTCATCAAATATAGAATCTAGCTATACTAATTTAGATCCTCTAAGAACATTTTTTGGTACTCTAAGAATAGAAAGAGAAATAGACGCTATAAAAAGAGAAACAAAGAACATGGATGATAAAGATAAAATAATTTATGTATATGATTATATTGCATCTCATAATTATGATCATTTATTTACATATAGTTCATCAAATCAATCTGCATATAGTTTCTTTTCTAAGAAAAGTTCTGTATGCGCATCATTTGCTAAAACAGCGCAACTAATATTTCAAAATATTGGTATAGAGTCATATGGAGTATTAAATAATGAGCATATGTGGAATTATGTAAAATATGATAATAAATACTATGTATTTGATGCAACTGTAGGAGCAAGTTATTCTGAAAAAAGTAGTCCTAACTTTTACGATGGATTAGGAAAAACAACAGTAGATGCAATAACAGGTTATTATCCTGTATTATATCCACCAATAGAACAAACACCACTAAAAGAAATTTTCGGATTATAAATTTAAGGAGAAATTATGAAAAAAGTAGTAGATAAAATAAGCCCTTATATAATATATTTTATGTTATATGCTATGATTGGATGGTTATACGAAGTGTTCCTAGAAGTAGTAGTATATAAATGGGGATTTAGTAATAGAGGAGTATTATTTGGTCCATGGTTACCAGTATATGGTTTTGGAGCCTTATTATTTATATTTGTAGTATATAGATTAATAAAAGGAAAACCATTAAAAACAAAAATAATTATGATACCAGTAGTATTTATATTATGTATGTTAAGCGCAACACTATTAGAGTTAATGACCTCATATTTATGTGAATTCTTCTTAGGATCATGGCCATGGCAAACATATAAAGACTATAAATATAATTTTCAAGCTCGAATAGCCTTATCGCCTTCAATAAGATTTGGTCTAGGTGGAGTAGCTTTTCTTTACTTACTACAACCATTATTTGAAAAACTTGTATTAAGATTAAAAGAAAAGAAAAATATTGTAAGCATAGTAATATTATTAATATTAATAACTGATTTAATATGTACAGTACTAAGTAAAATACTTTAATAAAAATAAAAACATAAAGACTTGAAAACAAGTCTTTTTTACATGTATAATTAAACTAGGTGATATTATGGAAAAGGCTATTATTGAGTTAAAACACTTAAAAAAGTATTATGGAAATACGAGAGGAATAGAAGATGTCTCTCTAAAAATAAAAAAGGGAGAAATTTATGGTTTTATAGGCCCTAATGGAGCTGGTAAATCTACTACTATCAGAACAATTATGGGTCTAATTAATAAGAGTTCAGGAAATATCTATATAAATGGTAAAGAGTTAGAATTAGACGATATAGAAACAAAAAGAAATATCGGTTACCTACCAAGTGAAATGAACCTATATAGTGATATGAAAGTAAAACAACTATTTGATTATCATGAATCTTTTTATAATAAAAATTGTAGTAAAAGAAAAAAACAACTAGTTAAATTACTTAAAATAGATGAAGAAAAAAAGATAGAAGACTTATCACTAGGTAATCTAAAAAAAGTAGGAATAGTTTTATCTTTAATGCATAAACCAGAAATATTAATATTAGACGAGGCAACTAGTGGCCTAGACCCAATTATGCAAAATATATTTCATGATATTTTATTAGAAGAAAAAGAAAAGGGTACTACTATACTTTACTCATCACATATATTAAGTGAAGTATCAAGTATTTGCGATAAAGTTGGTTTCATAAAAGATGGTAAGATTATTAAAGAAGATTTAATCGAAAATATTAAGAAGGAAAGTTATACATATTTAAAAATTAAATCTAATGAAATAGAAAAAATAAAAAAAGAATTAAAATTAAAAATATATAAAGAACTTGATAATGAAGTTATTTTTATTAATAATTTAAATCCAAATGAACTAGTAAATAAATTAAGTAAATACAATATAGAGTACTTACTAATAGAAGAAGTACCATTAGAAGATTTATTTATAAATTATTATAAGTAGGTGAGTATATGATAAAAAGAGAGTTTAAAGTAAATTTTAAAAATTTTATAATTTGGTTATCAATTCTTTTAATTATGTTTTTAGTAGTATATTTAATATATCCATATATAATAACAGATAATACAATGGAAGAAATGGACGAATTAATGAAAGTATTTCCTCCTGAAATGTTAAAAACGTTTAATATGGATATGACTTCTATTTCAACAGCCTATGGATGGTTTAAAACAGAAGGATTTATGTTTATATTATTAATTATTGGATTTTATTCATCTATGTTAGGTGGTAACATTCTATTAAAAGAAGAAAATGATAAAACAATAGAATATTTATCTTCATTGCCAATTAAAAGATCAAAAATAATCACAAATAAAGTATTAGTAAGTATTACATACATAATAGGAATAGTATTATTATTTGGAATATTTAATTTTATTTCATTAAGTATTAGTGGGGATTTAGATCAAAAACAATTTATATTACTAAGTGTTACACCACTATTAATAGGACTTCCATTATTCGCAATTAACTTATTTATCTCAACATTTATGCATAAAACTAAAAAAACCGTTGGGATAGGTCTTGGATTAGTATTTATTTTTTATTTATTAAATGTATTATCTGAATTATCAACTAAAGTAGAATTCTTAAAGTATTTTAGTATTTATACTTTAGCGGATGTTAGAAATGTAATATCTAAAGTAGAAATAAATCCAATAATGATATGTATAAGTATCGTACTTACAGTAATATTCATTATTGGAACATATATAAATTATAGTAAAAAAGAACTAATCTAATAGTAGGTGATATAATGTCTAAGTTATCAAATACAATTACTTTATTAAGATTGCTACAAAATGGTAAAAAATATAGTATTAAAGAATTATCTGAATTATTAGAAGTATCTCCTAGAATGATACGTGAGTATAAAAAAGAGTTAGAGTATGCTGGAATATATATTGAATCAATAAGAGGGCCCTATGGAGGATATTATTTAAATCAAAATATTAAATTACCAGAAAAAATACAAAAACATGATAGAGTACCAATAGATAATAAGGAGTATTATAATTTAATAAGTAAATCAATCTCAAATAGAAATAAATGCTATATCGAATATTATTCTAAAGAACATGATAAAATAACAAAAAGAGTTATTAGGCCATATGAACTAATAGTATTAGATAAAGAATGGGGAGTAGCGGCATACTGTGAAAATAAACAAGAAATTAGACATTTTTATCTAAATAGGATTAATAAATTTGAAATATTAGAAGAAAAATATTAATGTGACACGAATGCTTCCTATTAATACTATATACTTTAGATATGGAGGTAGAAATTATGATATATATAGACTTTGATGGAGTTATATTAGATACAGAGGTATTATTATTTGAAGAATGGAGAAAAAATCCAAATAGATTTAATCTACCAGAAATAGAAAAAATTAAATATATTCAAAATGCAGATTGGAACTTTATTATAAATAATGCAGAAATAATTAATGATTCAGTTTACAATTTAAAACAAATGGATCCAAACAATACGACAATTTTAACTAAGATACATTCACTAAATAATGAAGGAATTGCTAAAATAGAATGGTTAAGAAAAATGGAAATTAAACAATCAATTATAACAGTTCCATATCAATCAAAAAAAACAGATCTAGTAGATGCGAGTGGTAATATTTTAATAGATGATTGTCTAGCTAACCTAGACGATTGGTCTAATAATAATGGTAATCCTATATTTTTTGATATGGATAATGATAACTATGATAGTTGGAATGAACCTAATACTAAGAACTATCCAAAAGTATTAAGTTTATCAAAGTTTAAGTAGAATGAGGTTAAGTATAAAATTATAATAAAATTGAAAGATTAAGTTAGACTTAATCTTTTTATGTTATAATAGTAATATAAATAAAAAAAGAAGGATAGAGTATGATAGAAATAAAAAATGTAACAAAAAAATATGGTAATAAAAAAGCAATAGATAATATATCATTCACAGTTAATGATGGAGATATCTTTGCTTTTATAGGACATAATGGTGCAGGTAAAACTACACTTATTAAGTCAATAGTTGGAATTCATGATTTTGATGAAGGAGATATATTAATAGATGGAATTTCTATTAAAGATAATCCAGTAGAATGTAAAAAATTAATGGCATTTGTTCCAGATAATCCAGAAACATATGAACATATGAAAGCAATAGATTATATTAACTTTATATGTGATATGTACGAAGTAGATTTAGAAACAAGAACAAAGAACATAAAAAAATATGCCAAAATATTTGATATGGAAGATAAATTAAACGATACGATAGATAGCTATTCTCATGGTATGAAACAAAAAATAGTCCTAATATCAGCATTAGCTCATAATCCAAAAATATTAATTATGGATGAACCATTTGTTGGATTAGATCCAAAAGCAGTATTTGATATAAAAGAAATATTAAATGAAATGGTAAAAGAAGATAAAATAATTTTTTATTCAACACATATATTAGATGTGGCTGAAAAATTATGTACAAGAGTAGCAATTGTAAAAAACGGTAAACTAATTAAAAGTGGTAGTATGAAAGAAATAAAAGGAGATAAGTCCCTAGAAAAAGTATTCATGGAACTTGCTGATAAATAATGAAAAAAATATATTCACTTATACGAGCATGCATGACCAGTGATATGAACATATTTAAAATTAAGACAAAAACTAAACGACTAGGAACATTACTTCCAGTAGGAATAGCATTATATTTAATGTTCATGATCTGGGGAATGGCTAACGAACTATTTGAAAAGTTAGTTCCTACTCATATGCAATATATTCTATTACCAACATCTGTCTTTTTAGTTTCCATTATGACTATTATGGAAGGTATATATAAAGCTGGCCCATTAATATTTAATTGTAAAGATGATCAACTCTTATTTTCACTTCCAATAAAGAAAAGAACTATACTATTTATAAGAATATTAAAATTCTATATATTTGAATTAATATTTAATTCAATGTTTATAATACCGTTTATGGTTGCCTATATAAGATGGGCTGATAGTATAAATATAACATACCTAATAACAAGTATAACTATGCTATTTATACTTCCAATAATACCAATAATAATATCTTCTATAATTAGTATGATTATAACAAGCCTATCTAGTAGATTTAAATATAAAAATTTAGTTCAAATAATAATATCAATGACATTTTTAGTAGGAATTTTATATATATCATATAATACAGAAAATTTACTTAAATATCTAATTAAACATGCAGATAGTCTAAACGATTTAATTACTAAAATATATTATCCTGCAGGAGTATACGCTGAATTAATTACAAACTTTAATATAAAAACACTATTATTATTTATAATAATTAATATTTGTATTTTTATAGTTTCAATATATATATTAAGTAAGTTTTATTTTAAAGTTAATTCTAGATTAAAGAAAGTAATTATAAGTAAAAAAATAAATATAAATAACTTAGTAATAAAAAAGAAAAGTAAGACTATATCTTTAATTAGAAAAGAAATATCCACTTTCTTTAAAACACCCGTATTTATTATTAATACCGGATTTGCTTTACTATTATTTTTAGTAGCTACAGTAATGGTATCATTAAGATTTGATATAACAATAGAACTAATTACTAAAACTAAAGAACTTGGTTTAGATAAAAAAGTAATTACAGATAATCTATCAATATTTATATTTTTACTAGTATCAGTTACATCATATATGACATCAATTACAAGTTCGGTAATAAGTCTAGAAGGAAAAAATATTAATATATTAAAATCGTTACCAATAAATACAAAAACAATATTAATATCAAAAATATATTCCGCACTAGTCTTAACAACACCAATACTAATATTAGGGGATATTATACTATTTATTAAATTAAGACCAACTATTATAGAGTCATTATTACTAATAATACTATCAATACTAATACCTTTAGTATCACACCTTATTGGAATAATAATAAATCTAAAATATCCAAAATTAGATTTTGAAAACAGCGCTGAAGTAGTAAAACAAAGTACTAGTTCATTTGTTTCGGTTATCTTAGGAATGGTTTTACTAATGATAACATGTACTATTACTATTAAATTAATAGGTAATATAGAATCACTAACATTCTTATTAATCGCAACAATAATGTATATAGTAATAGATATTATTTTATACATATATCTAATTAATAAAAGTGTAAAAGACTTTAATAAATTATCTATATAAAGTCTAAAAAAAGAGATTATTATAACGAAATATGTTAATATATATCTGAGGTGTATTAGTATGAATATAGATATTAACAAAATGAGTGACATTGAAATAATTAATCTATATAAAAAATTAAAAAGGCAAATTATCGACTTCGAAGAAGATATAAAAGCAACAGAAAAAGTTTTAGAAGAAGAAAAATTAGATTATATGACAGTAAGAGAATATAAAAATGATATTATAGCTGACAATAGACAATTAAATTTTCTAAAACAATGTATAGAAGAAATAATTAATTATGCTTTATCTAAAAATATAATATTAGAAGAAAAAGAAGAAGCACAAGAAGATAATAACAAAAAATCTAATTTTGTATTACAAAAAACAATTAATAAAAGCCAAATTAATAAGTAAAGAAAGATATTAATCTTTCTTTTTTATTACTAAAAAATATGCTATACTTAATACTATAATAATACTAGAAGGAGAGATATTATGAAATATGCATGTTTAGGAAATTCAGTATATGATACTACTGTAATTACAGATAAATTTCCAATAGAAAATAAAAAACAAGATTCATCTGACATGATCGAATGTGGTGGAGGTAATGCCGCAAATTGTGCATACTTGCTTGCATCATGGAAGTGTGATGTTGATTTAATGAGTGCAGTTGGAGATGACTACTATGGTAGAAAAATTATGCAAGAGTACTACAATGTACAAATTAACACAACGTACATAGAAATAAAGAATAATTATAATACTAGAAGATGTTATATTATAGCGAATAAAGAAAATAATACTAGAACAATTATATCTTCTCCTAAGAAAGAACAACGAAAATTAAAAATTACTCCCGCTAATGACTATGATTATATTCTAATAGATGGTAATTATATAGAGACTGCAAAAGAGTTATTAGAAAAAAACAAAGAAGCTACAATAATTTTAGATTTAGAAAAGAACATAGAAGAACTAATAGAATTAGGAAAACAAGCTAATTATATTATTTGTTCAGAAGATTTTGCTGAAAATTTCACTAATTTATCATTAAAAAATCATGATATAAAAACTTTAACTGAATGTCACAAAAAATTAGAAGAATATTTCAATATTAAAAATATAATAATAACACTTGGAAAAAATGGATCATTTACTAAGTTAAATGATTATAAAATAATACCTACAATAGAAGTAAACAGTATTGATACAACAGGAGCTGGTGATGTATTTCATGCTTCATTTGCATATTTTATATCACATGATTATAATATTGAAGATACAATTAAATATGCATCAATTGCATCAGCCCTATCAACCACTAAAGTAGGATGCCGCTATAAGATGCCAACTCTAAAGGAAGTGTTAGAATATGATCAACTTATATAGTAATTTACCTAGTCTCGATCTACATGGATATGATCGAGACTATGCACGTATAACGATAAATGAATTTATAGAAGATAATTATAAAATGAAGAAAAAAACTGTAATAATTATACATGGTATAGGAACAGGCATATTAAGAAAAACAACGCACGAGGTTTTAAAAAAGAATAAACTAGTAAAAGAATATAAAATTGATAATTTTAATGTAGGAACTACAATAGTTGAACTCCACAATCTACATTGACAAAAACGACAATTTATGGTAGAATATTGAGGCATATGTCAGAGGGGGAGATAATATGTATCAAGAGGAATATGAAGAAAGAGGATTTCCTTTTAGAGATTTCTTACTTAAATTAATATTGATTATAATTTTTATAGCATTATTAATATGGATTTTACCTAAATTTATCAGACCAAATGTAAAAAATAAATGTACAGGAAATAACTGTGTTGTAAAAACAACAGCCAAGGATTTTGAAACAACATTTACAAAGATGAAGACAGTTGCAACTAATTATTATACAGAAGATAATATCAAAGAAAAAACTAATAAGATAATAACAGTTGAAGAATTAATTAATAATAGATCATTAAAATCTTTAAAAAATAAAAATGGAAAAAAATATAATTATAAAGACAGTTATATAGTTTTAAAAAAGGTTGAAGATGAATATTTATTAAAAATTAATTTAAAGATTGGAAAACAAAAAGACTATAAAGTATATAATTTAGGTCATTATTCATACTGTTCTAATTACTTATGTGAAAAAGATAGTAATAATGCTAAAGATAAAGAAAATACACCTACAGAAACACCAACTAATGATAAAAAAGAAAACAAGGAATCAACAACAGATAAAAAAGAAGAAACAACAAAAGATACAAAAACAAACAATACTAAAATATTATATGAGTATGAAAAAGTTACAGGAGTAAAACTATCAGCATGGTCTACATGGTCTGCATGGGCAAAAACAGATTGTTCTACAAAAGAAATTAATTGTAGTGACTCTGATACTAATTGTCTAAAGAAATTACAACGTTACAACAATAAAGAAACTATAGGAACACATACAAAAAGTTATGTTAAAGAAAGAAATAAATTAACAAAAACAGGATCATATAATGTAGAAACATGTTCTAAAAACAACTACGTAATTATAAATAATCAAACATACATAACAGTAGGTAAATGGATTTTAATATCACGAAACAAAGAATTTACAAACGCTCCAAACGATACAGAAAATTATCGTTATGAATACGTAGGAGCAAACTTCAATGGTTGCAAAGAAACTTGTAATACAGAACCAAGTTATTATTATAATGTTTATAAATACGATGGTTCTATGACAAAAGTAGCAAACACT